>CAKPYV010000028.1 GCA_934203205.1 uncultured Anaerovibrio sp.
TGTAACCAGCCTGCTTTAAGGTGAAAGATTTGTATTTCCTGATTTTTTTGAAACATGGAGGGGCAGTCTTAATATTATGTTTCAAATTGCGAAAAAACAGCGCATACGCCCTGCTTATTCTCTCACTTATGTCCTGAATAGCCTGTGAACCAACCAACTTCCAATGGCTGTATCTAGTAATTCTCTTCAGCTTTGTCAAATGCTTTGACAGTGAAAAGGCTCTCAGGCTTTTCTTGAAAATGCTATAATATCGCCGATGCAAGGCTATACAGTGATTGTATATACTTCCAGCAATATTAATCTGTCTGTGCAGTTTTTGGTTTCTTTTTGACCTATAGAGCTTGAATTTATATGTTTTCACTGTATCACCTCCACAGTTTTATTATAGCATATATGCCATTTGTTCGCCATCAATTGCTTACACAAATTCGCCGAACTGCCATTCATCCCCCACCTAAGAGGTGGGAGTCTTCTGGCTAAAAAGATAAAATATTTTCTTTGCAGGAAGAAAACTGGCTTAAAGAATCTAAGATAGATATTATGAGTCTCAGAGAAGCATATCTTAATGACAATCCCAGTCAGATACAGATAATTCCTCTCCAAAATTCCAATGCAACTAATGATGAAGATTCTTTTGAGGCGGATGGTATGTCCAAACAAGATGAAGCTATTTTGTTGCGCAGCGAACTTGGCATGGCTATAGCATGTAAAGAAAAAATAAATCCTGAAAAATACTTGCGCGCACAGGAATTGGGTTTACTGCCTGCTTTGCAAGGATTGGCTTCATTGTGTGAAGTAGAAATCAACGATTTAGTAAAAAAATAGAGTAAATTGCTTTACTCAACTTGGCGTATTTGCTGCTGATAATGGTGCCAAAAATATATGGCGAGAATCGGGAAATTGTTCCATGTGCACTTAGGAGTTTCTAAAGAAACTCGGGCAAGTTTTTTCAAAAATTTTGTGTAAAGCAACAAGCAAATTCCCTTCAATAGATTAATTTTTTTCATACTTGCTTTCATACTCTACCTGAGAGGTGAAGTATTTTTAGCGAATTAGGTTAAAAACATAACCTAAACAAAATCCTAGAGCTAGTCCTCCTAGTATTTCAAGCCAACTATGTCCCATACGCTCTCTGAGTTTATTGATATTATTGCCGTACAATTTATATTGTAGTTGATTGATGATTTGTGCTTGTTGACCAACTTTTCTACGCAGACCATGAGCATCTATAATCAGAATTAATAATCCTCCCAGTCCTAAAGAAAAAATGGGCGTATAAAATCCTTCATGAAAACCAGTAAAGAAAACAACTGATGACAGTACCGTTGTGTGAGTACTAGGAAACCCACCATAACCTATAAGTTTTCCAGCTTCACTTCCATGTCTTAGGTAATTTACAAAGAATTTTAGACAGCCAGCAACAAGCCAGGCAACAAAGGGCAGCAAAATGTATTTCATTATTTTAACCTCTTTCGCTCCATATCTTTTTCAATGAACATCCCTGAGAAAAAGAATAACCAATATATACAAAATAACTGTACATAAAATATGTTTATCATGCAGCAATACTTCCTCAGGTTTTTCTCCCAATCCTCGCATATGAACTAAAAACATATATCTAAATACACCATACATGACGATGGGAACTGTCATTAGCATACCGATAGAATCTTCAAAATTACTTGCTCCAGAGGAGGCACTCTGAGCAAATAAAGCATAGCTGGTCAACATAATAGCACTAACTACAGCCATAATCTGATCAATAAGATTTATGGAATAATTTTCAAGAACCTTGCGGGATTTACCTTTATTATATTTTATAAGTTCCAATTCCCCTCTACGTTTTGCTAATGCAAGATACATGGAAAGCATAAAAATACACAAGATAAACCAGCTGGTAGCGCCAACTCCAGTGGCTACAACTCCAGCAAAGGCTCTTAGAACAAAACCTATAGCTATGATAAGCACGTCTATGATAACAATATGCTTCAACTTAAAAGAATAGGCAAGATTCATAATCAGATATCCAATTAATATCCCTCCTAATTTTGTATTAAGTTGATAAGAGATGTAGCCAGCTATGCAAAGCAATATCAAGCTGCCTAACAAGGCAGAAGGTATACTCAATGCTCCTGAAGCAATGGGGCGATGGCATTTTGTAGGATGTTGTCGATCTTTATCTCTGTCAACAATATCATTGATGATATATACAACGCTGGCAGTGCAGGAAAAAGCTATAAAAGCTAAAATTGCCTGCGAAGCTATATCAAATTGTAGGAGTTTGCCAGCAAATAATGGGGCGACAAAAACAAAGATGTTTTTTGTATATTGCTTTGGACGCATTTCTTTTATAAAAGATAACACAATATTCATAAAAATTCTCCTACTATGAATTAGATTAATTATTTGCATTGAAGGTTAAATCTACAACCTGTAATGCAAGCTGTCGATAATCATAGGATTGTTTGAGTTTGTAAGGGGAAACTGCATCAGGAAGTTCCATTCTGAAATCAATAAAATCCGAATCTGGGGTAAATGTAAAGTTTATAGCGTCAGCCTTGGATATTTCAGTATTAAGAACCTCCTGATTATTTACCAGAATTTTCAATCTCTGTTTACAGTTGAATACGCCATGAATATTTAAAGTTCCAGTAATTTTCCTTCCTGCCGCACCAGCAATATGAGTTCGACATATGGATTCATGCCCTTCAGTCCAAGAGAAATTAGAATCCTTAGAGGAAATGCCAGAGATAAAAAAAAGATTAGCATTGTAATCCTTACCACAAAAGTAAATAGTTTTCCCAATTTCAAGGTCATGTGATGATTTTAGTTCCAAATGTATATCTGACGGAATAGACAGATATGTTTCTTCTGACAGGTTGTTCATTTTATCTGTGAGCCATTGGTTAGATTTGTTATCCCCAACACAGGAGTTTAGTATAAAATCTTTGTCCTTGGGAGATACAAGCATTTTTTTTATGAATATTTCTTTGTTTACATAGAAAATAGGTGTTTCATAATCATAAGCACCATCTATGTGTTGAATGCGGCTGGCAAAGGTGGAATGTAAGGGATTGTATAATTGTGGTGCATTATTTAGTACCCATTTAGCAATGGGTGTCATGGAGAGAAAAGATGTTCTACAAGCATAAACTGGTCCGTAAGCAAACACAATAATAGAAGCCACGATTGAGGACGCGGCTAGAAGAACAGCAATGGTTTTTTTACTCTTTTTGCTGGTAAATATTTTATCGGCATAGGAAATTACCGCAAAAATAAATATTATGGCTCCCCAGGCATTATAGCGCGAAATACCACTAATCCCACAATTTATATGAAACATCAGGGAATAACTGGCGATAATTCCTATACCAGTTACAATATACAGGATATATTGCCATTGTTTCTTTATAAATGCGAAAGGAATCAGAATAATTACCATTATAAATATGATGGAATAATACGGCAGCATACCAAAGTTTAGATCAAATAAATACGCAGTGAATCTGCTAAATACTGTATCGTAAGATTGGACTGAAACTCCCAAGTAAGCTGCTGTAAGATTAATAGCACCTATGTTGTAGTAATTGTATATCATAGGAATAATAGATGGTATAAAACAGCAGCAAAAGTATAATGAATTAGGCCATGTGTTGGTAAATCTTGTCCAAACTGTAGAGCCATTATCTGTATTACGAAGAATAGTTGTGAAATAGTCAATCACCATGGCTATGCCAATAATCATCAGCGTTGGATTCAAAGTACCGGCGATGGATAGGCAAAATGCAGCTCGTTTCCACCATTTATTGTACCAAAATACAAGGGATATTCCTGTCAAGGCAAAGATAAAGGGTTCTGCAGAGGGCCAACTGTAATAAAAAGCGATGGGATTGGCTGTAAGCAGGACGATTAGTGCAAGTCGTCTCCTGTTGCTGCAGTTCATATATTTCCATATAACAGTGGCCATCAGCATTATGACAGATATATTTGTCAAAGGAAAGGCGTATACTGCTGGTAAATGTAGCTTGTAGAGAAGCAGTGTATATGGCACGCAGACTGCTGAGTATGTTGGAAAATACCAGGACATTTCGCCACCATCGCGGGTTTTGTATGGTGAAAGCTGATACCCATTTAGTGCTTCAGACCAGTCCGCATAGATTTCCTTTGCCTTAGCAACATCCGAGGAACTTATACTAAAATTTTGTTCATTGATAATGGAAATCGTGGGCAGACAATAGTCATCCCATTCACCTAATGTTGCAGGTATATGATTAGAAATATTGTAAAATAGTGTAACAAACAAGTAGAAAATAAGGTAAAGGCCTATGATTTTATTTATAGTAGTCATACGTATTTTATGATTCATATTGTTTTACTCCTTTTTTATCTCAATTTTCGTCCCTCCTGTCTTTAGGTAGCGGATTTGTCAAAGGGAAGGAAAAATGTTCCATTCCATACCAGATAGGACATGGCCGCCAAAGGTTTCAATGTAGTCTATACCCTTGGAAGAAATAGATTCTCTAGTGGTTATGAAATAATCAGCCTGCTCCAAAAGCTCTAGGACGATGCCATCAGGGGAGCCGAAGTAAATAGGCTCCGGCTTGTTGGGGAATTGTCCCATGAATTGCTGGAGATTTTGTATCTGGGCTTGATGGTCGGAAGCGTCTTGCCTTAGAGCTAGCAGCAGGCAGTGACGCTGGTTGCCGTATTTTTGGCAAAACTGTCCCAGCACTGCCGGCCATCTGGCATCTTGTTGGGTGGCGGTCAAATCAGGCACAAAATAAAATATCTTGCCACCAGCTTGATGGCAATCCTGTAATTTTTTTAGAATACGGGGGGGTACGTTTGTTTTGTTATTTTTTTGTTTATCCACAGCAGAGTTTTCGCCAAATTTTTCGATAAACTCTTCCACATTTTCCATATATTGCCGATTGGCCTTTACCTTTTCCAGAGGCCAGTACCACCATTTGATTTTCTCCAGAGCCTTGATTATCTCCGGAGAAAAACGGTAGCGGATGATTTTGGCAGGATTGCCACCTACAATGGCATAGGGAGGTACATCTTTGGTAACGACAGCATTACTGCCAATAATGGCCCCATTACCTATTTTTACGCCTTTGATAATGGTGGCATTGCCACCGATCCATACGTCATGACCAATAATTATCTGCTGCTTATTAACCAAACAGCGTTGAATATAATCATTTTCGGTATATCCTAAAACATCACCAAAGGGATAAGCTGTTACACCACGAAATACATGGTTCATGCCTATTTCAATGGCAACATTATGGGCAATTTGACAGTAATTACCTATTAGTACATGAACCTGAGTAGGTGTATTCGACTGTATATTACAGGAAACCGCATAAGACATATTTCCAAAGGTTGCTATGGTATATACAGGTTCATTCTCATTTGGTACAGCCATATTTCCATCAGATTTTATGGTGAAGCGTACACATCGATCTTCAAAATCTGTATACGAAATCAACATCAACAAAACCTCCTATTAAATACTATCAGTAATGAAATAAGACTAATCCTCATCTAAATAGCTTTTGTTTCTGGCGTTATAGTTACTAATTAATAGATTAATTATGCTGTTATTAGAAACGCCTTTTTCAGCATTGATTTTTTTGAACATTTCGTACTGCTTGGGATTTACCTTGGCTGAAATCAGTAGGCTTTTGGAGGTGGAGATTTTTCGTATAATGCTTTTGGTATGCTTATCGGTATTCTGCTTTTTATCCAGCTCTTTGAATTTGTTGTTATCAGATAATTTTGACATAATATCACTCCTTATATAAATAGTATATACCATTTATATACTATAAGCAAGTTACAAGAGTTCTGCAATACTTGTATATGCTAGGCTGATTTCGCTATTTTTATGGCTGATGATTACCGGTGTGCCAGTGTCAATACTGCGATAGGCATCAGCAGATTGTTTGATAATGCCAAGGACGGGATAATTTTCCTTCAGCAGTTCAACCATAGCTCGCTGGTCTTTGATGATTTTCTGATAAAGGGTAATGATAACTCCTCGTATTTTTAGCTTAGGATTCAAATCCTCATCTTCTTTGATTTCATTAATGGTTTCAAAGAGAGCTGCCAGGCCACGATAGGAAAGATATTCCGGCTTGGTAGGCACAATGACTTCATCGGCAGCTGTAAGGGCATTGATGGTCAACATCCCCAAATTAGGAGGGCAGTCGATAAAGCAATAGTCAAAATGGGCCTCAATCTGTTTTAGGGCCTTTTTTAACAGTTTTTCCCGGGAGGTTTTGGCAAATATATCCATTTCTGTAGCAGCAAGATTGATGTCGGAAGGAATGATATACAATCTGTCACCAGTCAAAGCTGCAGTAGAGTCTACCGTAATAGCATAATCTGCTGCTTTGGTTTTACGCTGGAAGAGACGGCAGACATTTTCATTACCATATGATTCTGGTGAAATGCCTGTAGATATGGTTAAGGATGCTTGTGGGTCAAGATCAATCATAAGAACATTATGCCCTTCTGCAGCTAGGGCAGTGGCCAGATTAAATGTAGTGGTGGTTTTGGCCACGCCACCTTTTTGATTAACGATAGCTATAGTTTTCATTTTTTTAACTCCTTCATTATTTTGTAAATTTTTATTATTTAAATGTAATTTTATTCTCTGGGAAGGTTGTGCAAGGCTCGCCAGATTGTGGTAGCGCTTAGCCCTGTGGCACTGGCGGCCTTACGCAGAGTATAGCCATTTTCGGTTACCAAGGTAATAGCTAATTTTTTTCTTTCTTCAGGCAAAGGGGGGCGTCCCTCTCTGTAGCCATATCTGGTGCGAGCAATTTCCTTGCCGGCAGCCATGCGCTCCAGAATCATGCTGCGTTCCAGCTCAGCTACGGCCAGCAGGGTGTTTACCAGAAAATTTCCAATGGGACTGGTATCTATGATACCGATATTTAGGATATTCACCTTGACATTGCGCTGTACCAGCTCCCTCATCAGCCGGGTTCCCTCCTCAACGGACCGGGCCAGACGGTCCAGCTTGGTAGCCACCAGAGTATCGCCGCTTTCCAGCTTCTGTAAAAGCTCCGTTAAAAGAGGACGATCTGTCGTTTTGCCACTATATTGTTCTGTTACAATTATTTCTGCACCGGCTTCCAGCAGTTTGTGTTTTTGTTCCTCCAAAGAATTTCCTAGCAGCTGTTTTTTTGTAGAAATTCGAGCATATCCATAGATCATAAATTACCTCGTTTTGAAACAAGAGAATTGAAACACCTTTAGGCCTTATTTTAACGCAAAATAAAATTTGTTTCAATACTGCAAAGTTTTGAAAAATACTTTTCTACAAAACTTGTATGAATTCTCACAATAAGATAAGATAGAAGGTAATGATTGTTTAACTTAATCTGCTAGAAGTACCCTAGTTCTTAGATGGGGGATGAAGGCGGGGATAGTGAATTTGCAGAAAGGGCAGGAAAAGAAAGGAGTATGCACAAAATAGGGGTTTTGTGCACTAAAGATTATGAAAATTGTTATTTTAGCAGGGGGCAGTGGCACAAGATTATTTCCATTATCCAGAGCAGACTACCCAAAACAGTTTTTGAAGCTGAATGGCGAGGATTCATACCTTCAGAAAACTGCTAAGAGATTTTTAGGACTTGTTAAAAGTAGTGACATTGTTGTTGTTACCAATAAAAATTACCATTATCATGTAAAATCTCAAATGGCGGAAATCGGTCTGGAGGGCTGCCATATTATTTGTGAGCCAGAAGGAAGGAATACTGCACCAGCAATTGCTATGGCTACAGTTTATTGTCAAGAAAAAATGGGTATTACAGATAATGAATGTATATTCGTTACACCTTCGGATCATATCGTTTATCCAGATGAAGCTTTTCGTCAGGTGGTCAAAAGAGTCAAGGAAACCTGTGAAACCACAGATGCAATTGTAACTATTGGCATCAAACCAACTTGTCCAGAAACTGGCTATGGCTATATTCTCAGTGGGCCTAAATGCTCTGATTTTTGTTACAAGGTAGAGGCTTTCAAGGAAAAACCAAGTTTGCAGACAGCTCAATCTTATGTGGATTCTGGTAATTATTATTGGAATGCAGGTATGTTTGCTTTTTCTGCTAAAACTATTTGCCGGGAGCTGAATCGCAACGCTTCTGATATTTATGATATTATGGTAAATGGTTATGAAAAACTGGTAGATAATTTTCAGGATATGCCAAATATATCAATAGATTACGCTGTGGCAGAAAAAGCCGCCAATATGCAGGTTTACCTCATGGCAGATGTGTACTGGAATGATGTAGGAAGTTTTGATGCTTTGGAGGAAACCGTACCTAAACGAGATGATAATCAAATTATCGGGGATGTTCTTACTGTAGACTCTACTAATAATATGATTATAGGAGATAAACGGCTGATTTGTACCGTAGGTGTACAGGATCTTATTGTAGCAGATACAGCAGATACCCTGCTTATTTGTCAGAAGGGCAGCAGCCAGCAGGTTAAGGATGTTGTAACCAAGCTGAAGAGTCAGGAACGTCCTGAAGTTAAGGAAAATCTTGTAGCTTATCGTTCCTGGGGAAGCTCTGAGGTTCTCTCAAGGGGCAATGACTACAAAATCAATAAATTGCTGGTTAATCCAGGCCAGAGCCTGCAAAAACATATGCATTATCATCGCAGCGAACATTGGACCGTTATTCAGGGCACAGCAAAGATGACTGTGGAGGGGAATACCTGTATTTTAAAGGAAAATGAAAGCACCACAATTCCCATTGCTGCCTGGCATGAATTATCCAATCCAGGCAAGCTGCCTCTGGTGATTATAGAGGTACAAAATGGTAGATACATAAATGATGATGACATAAAGATAACGGCTGAATAATACCTAGCAATCCAAGGAGGAAGTTTATGTCTGTAAAGCAAAATATATGGTCACCATCCTTTCGGGTTGCCATTGTTTGTGACTGGCTTGTTTCCTATGCAGGGGCTGAACGGGTGTTGGAAAAAATGATGGAGGTTTTTCCTAGGGCAGACCTTTTTTGTGTAGTAGATTTTATACCAGAAGCAGAACGAGGGTTTTTGCAGTATAAAAATACTAAAACTACATTTATACAGAAGATTCCAGCAGCCAGGAAGTATTATCGTTCTTATCTGCCATTAATGCCGCTAGCAATAGAGCAGCTGGATGTATCTGCTTATGATCTGGTAATTTCCAGCTCTCATGCTGTGGCCAAAGGGATTATGACTGGACCAGATCAGCTGCATATAAGTTACATTCATTCGCCCATACGTTATGCTTGGGATCTGCAGCACCAGTATCTACAGGAATCTGGACTGGTCAGAGGGCCAAAAAGCTGGCTGGCAAGGCTTATCTTGCATTATATCCGGCTTTGGGATTATCGCACTGCTAATGGAGTGGATTATTTTATTGCCAATTCAGGTTTTATTGCCAGGCGTGTCAGAAAGGTTTATGGAAGGAAGGCAGATGTTATTTATCCTCCAGTGGATGTAGATGCCTTTAATTTTTCTGACAAGAAAGAGGATTATTATCTGACGGCATCCCGCATGGTGCCTTATAAAAAAGTCCGTCTGATAGTAGAAGCCTTTAATCAAATGCCAGATAAGAAATTAATCGTTATAGGAGATGGTCCAGAATTTTCTCATATACAGGCTATTGCCAAATCTAATATTCAGTTAATGGGGTTTCAGCCTTTTGAGGTTCTCAAGGACAGGATGCAGAAAGCAAAAGCCTTTATTTTTGCGGCAGAGGAAGATTTTGGTATTACCCCGGTAGAGGCACAGGCCTGTGGTACACCAGTTATTGCCTATGGCAAAGGTGGTGCCTTGGAAACAGTCCAGAATGGAGAACAGGCTACTGGTGTATTTTTTGAGGAGCAGACTACGGAGGCTATTATTGAGGCTGTTAAGGAATTTGAGTACAGCAGCGCTTCGTTTGATTATCACAGATGCAGACTCAATGCTGAAAAATTTTCCGTCGAAAATTTCAAGAAGCAATTCAGTCAATATTGTCAAGAAAAATGGACTGAATTTGCCTCGGAATTACGCACCTTGTATTAAGTCATAGGATATATAATGAATAATTTCACTAAAGTATATATAAATGGTCGATTTATGACTAAAAAGATGACTGGAGAACAAAGATATGCCTTTGAGATGCTGCGTCATCTGGACAGTTTGTTGGCAGAAGCTGACTGTGATGGGGTTCAGTTGGAACTTTTAGTGCCTGGGAGAATTTTGTCGCAATATAATTATTCTTTTAAGAAAGTGCATATCAATAAAAATTTTTTCTTACGAGGGCATCTTTGGGAGCAGTTGGAGCTGCCTTTATATATCAAAGACAATTTGCTCATAAATTTTTGTGATATGGCTCCCGTCTGCAAAAAAAATCAAATTGTGGTAATCCATGATATGATCTTAAAATCCTACCCTCAGAATTATTCTAATTTGTTCCGTTGGTGGCATTTAATAGTATTTTACCTGCTAGCCAAACGCACTAAACAGTTTATAACGGTATCAGAATTTTCCCGCAAGGAAATCAGCCATTATCTGGGAATTGGTTGGCAGAGAATAAAAATACTGCCTCCATCTGCCTCTGATAGTGGATTTTTGATAGGTGGTACTGCTGATTGGGCACCTAGAGCCAGTCAAATCAAAACCAAGCTGCCAGAAAGATATATTCTGGCATTAGGCAGTCTTAGCGGACACAAAAATTTTGTCAGATTGGCGGCAGCTATGGAGTATCTGGCAGCAGCCAATATACATCTGGTGGTGGCAGGAATGACTAATGGAGGAATTTTTGCTACATCGGATATACAGGTCACCAGTCATATTACGTATTTAGGTTATGTGGATGATGGTGAATTATCTTATCTTTATGAAAATGCTCTTTGCTTTGTATTGCCATCTATATATGAAGGCTTTGGCATACCGCCATTAGAAGCCATGGCCTGTGGTTGTCCAGTGGTATTATCAGATATAGAAGTCTTTCACGAAGTTTGCGGGCAGGCTGCCGTGTATTTCGATCCTTTATCAAGTAAAGATATAGCCGAAAAAATTACCTTGGTAGTTCAAAATCAAGATATAAGAAAAAAATTGGTTACTGCCGGTTGCAGGCAGGTGAAAAAATATAGCTGGGAGAAAAGCGCAAAGGAGTTGCTAAATCTTATTAGGGGAATGGTAGAGCACTAAATCATATAAGGGAGATATTTTGTCATAATACAGAAGTCGAGAGGAAAGCAATGCAGAAAAAAATTTTTGGTGAATATGATCTTAGAGGAGTATATCCAGATACTCTGAATGAAAAAATGGCTTATTCCATAGGCAGAGCCTTTGTCAAGGTAATGAAGGCCAGCAAGGTTGTTGTAGGTAATGACATCAGACTGTCTGGTCCATCCTTGAAGGAAGCTTTAATAAAAGGTTTGACAGAAGCTGGTTGCGATGTTGTGGATATTGGCCAATGCGGTACGGAGATGATTTATTTTGCCACCTTCCACATGGAGACTGATGGCGGTATTATGGTTACTGCCAGTCACAATCCTAAAGCATATAATGGTATGAAATTCGTAGGCAAAGGAGCTGCTCCGATTTCCAGACAAGGCGGTTTGAATGAGATCGAACAGCTGATGTTATCTGAGGAACCTGTTGCCATAGCAGCCAAGCCAGGCAAAATAGTTTCCTATAATATTATGGAAGAATATATTCAGCATCTTCTGTCTTATGTGGATACTTCTGTCTTGAAGCCAATGAAGCTGGTTTGCAATGCTGGTAATGGTGCTGCTGGTCCAGTATTAGATAAATTATCCAAGCTGCTTCCTTTTGAGATTGTAAAAATCAATAATCAGCCAGATGGTAATTTTCCTAATGGCGTACCAAATCCTTTATTGCCAGAAAATAGAGCGGCAACTTCAGAAGCAGTTATCAGGGAAAATGCGGATTTGGGAATTGCCTGGGACGGAGATTTTGACCGCTGTTTCTTTTTTGACGAAAAGGGAAATTTTATTGAAGGCTACTATGTAGTTGGTTTTTTGGCGGAAGCATTTCTGGCTAAAAATAAGGGAGAAAAAATTGTACATGATCCACGGGTATATTGGAATACTGTGGATATTGTAAATGCCAATGGCGGTATACCTGTTATGTCCAAAAGCGGTCATGCCATTATAAAGGCGGCCATGCGCCAGGAGGATGCAATATATGGTGGCGAAATGAGTGCCCATCACTATTTCCGGGATTTTGCCTATTGTGACAGTGGTATGATTCCATGGCTATTGGTAACAGAACTTTTGTCAAGACGTAAGCAAAAAATGTCAGAGCTTTTACAGGAACGCATTGATATGTATCCATGCAGTGGAGAGATAAATTCTCAGGTGATGGATGCAGAAAAAGTGTTAAATAAAATTGAAAAGCTATACGGTGATGAGGGAAAGATTGAAAAAATTGATGGCTTGGGAATCACCTATAATGACTGGCGCATGAATCTGCGTCGCTCAAATACAGAACCATATATTCGCTTAAATGTAGAAAGCCGTGGTAATAAATCCTTGCTTAAGGATAAAACACAGGAGATACTTAGTATCATAAAAGAATGTAAATAGAAAAATAGGGAAGCGGCAAAAACTGCTTCCCTATTTTGCTATTTTATTTTCCACCACTTATTTTTTATCATAACATCGTAAAGCATCTCTGCACTTTCACGCCAGGACAGATAAGGAATATTTTTGGAATCTGGACAAGTGCCATTATGGTACAAGTTTATCCAATTTTTTATGCCATTCATTGCTGCTTCGTTAGAGCTTCCGTCGAAGAAAATAGCATTATCGCCGGCAACTTCATGGAATACTTCAATATCTCTTGCCAGAATTGGAATATTATATTGAGCTGCTTCTATCAGAGGCAAGCCAAACCCTTCGCCTTCGCTGGCAGCTAAAAGACAATCAGCGGTGTTATAGATTTTGGTTAAATATTCATCACTGATACCATTTAGCCAGAAAAGTTTTTTCTTAAATAATGGATGCTGCTGCATCTTGGCAGCAAATTCATCCATTTTCCAGCCTAATCGGCCAACGATGATTAAATTCCAATCAAAATCTTCCTGCTGCCATAGTTCTTCAAATACATCCAACATCTGCAAATGTCCCTTACGAGGTTCAACAGTGCCCACCATAAGGAATGAATGACGTTCTTTCATGGCAGTAAAAACTGTGTCAGCATCTTCAGGTATACCCTTACTAGGCAAGGAATTTTCTACATTGGCTCCCCAATGAACCCAGCCAAGATGAAAATTAGGACGATATTTGCCAGTCTTATCTATATAATCACTAACAGTTTTAGCAACTGCCTGAGAAGCGCAAATAGCTCCATTGGATTGTACTACTCTGGCAATCCATTCCTCAAATTCCTTTTGGAAGTCCTCGTTGAAGTATTGAGGGAAGAATAAAGGCAGTATATCATGGACAATATAATATACACGGACACCTTTGTTCATTAAATATTGCAAATGTTGTTTATGGGCAAAGGCTAATGCTGGATGCAAATCCATAAATAAAATAATATCCCCAGCCTGAATATCAATCCATTCATCCTCTTCATCAGCTGTTAGAGGAATACCCTTGATATGATTATATAATTTGGTAGCACGATAAAATTCTTTTTTTTCAGGTGTAGTATAAACTACATCTGCTTCCAAATCCTTTCCCAGGTCCATGGTCAAAAACTCGTTAGCAATGGCTCTGGCTACACGCTGAATACCAGATTTATCATCGGAAAATACAGTGGCACTGGCATCCAGTAAAATTTTGTGTTTGCGGGGTTCATTTATAGGAACAGACTCCGTAATAGACAACGCAATATTTTTTAGATCCTCTTGGGTTAATTTT
This sequence comes from uncultured Anaerovibrio sp., assembly GCA_934203205.1. Taxonomy (GTDB): domain Bacteria; phylum Bacillota; class Negativicutes; order Selenomonadales; family Selenomonadaceae; genus Anaerovibrio. The sequence goes on from CAKPYV010000028.1 coordinate 13,899, forward strand.
TTGCGTAGAGACATATTATTGATGCTGTTCACAATGCGATCAGCAGTAGAAGATATTTTGTCAGTTGCTTCACGTTTGGTTAATGAATTTTCACCAAATTTTGCGTGAAGAACCTGCCACAATTCCTTGGCGGTATTTTTCCAGGAAAAACGCTCTGCATAGGCCATTTCCTGCTGTCGAATATCTTCAGCCAATTTTTTGTCATTCAGGACAATACATATCTTGTCAGCGATTTCCTGTTCATCATAGGGATTGAATAGAGCCTCCTTTACGGCTACAACTTCAGGCAGACTGGTGGCATTAGAGGATAAAGTCAAGGCACCGCAGCTGATAGCCTCAAGAGGGGGAATACCAAATCCCTCACTAATGGAAGGGAATACAAAAAGAGCACACATATTATATAGGGAAATCAGATCATCATCAGGTACAAATCCAGCAAAGATAACCCTGTTTTCGATGCCTAAAGAGAGTAAGTGTCTTTTGTGGGCTGCTGCTTCTCTTCCCAGCTCCTTGCCTACCATTACCAGCTGATAGGTGTTCCGTATTTCCTCTGGAAGCAAGGAAAAGGCTTTGTACAGCCTGTTAAGATTTTTGTGTTCATCGCAGCCACCGGTATATAACAGAAATTTATCTGTAATGCCGTATTTGCTGGATATGGCCTTATGCGCATCCAAGCTTATTTCTTTAGGGCAGAAAAAATCACGGTCAATGGCATTATAGGTAACAAAAATATTTTCCAGAGGTACCTGCAGAAGTTTATGAATCTGTTGCTTGGAAAATTCTGATACTGTTAAAATCAAATCAGATTTTTTGGCATCTTCAATTTTGGACATATACCAGGCAGTATTCATTTTTTCTGTCAAATACTTTTCCGGGAACATCAATGGCGTTACATCATGGAGGGTAGAACAGTAAATTTCATCAGAAATACATTCTTTTACGCTGGTTGAGGCAGGATCTAAAATTCCCTCCTGCAGATTTGTAGAAAAAATCACATCGGGCTGCTGGCTGGCCAAAAATTCCTCACGCAGTATTTTACCAGCCTGTACACGGGCTTCATTTTGAGGATTTACCGCAACAGTATCAAAAAATTGTTGCCAAACACAGATATTTTCCTGCCCTATAATATGTTCCATATTGCCGCGTATTTCACTAATGGATTCGGGAAAAGAACCATTCAGGGCCAGTACCAGCTGATCTTTTTCATTTCGTACTTCCGCCATAGCTTTGGCTAGTTCCCGGGTATATCTGCCTACCCCACGATGTTTAGAAAATGGCGTCTGTGCTCCCTGCATATCAACTAATACTTTCATATGCAAAAACTCCTATTCGTTATGTATTCTTAATCTATTATAAATAATCTGAGCATTTTGGTTAAATTCAGGACTATAATGTTCGGTTTCTGCTTCTATTCTACCTAGTTTTTTTAACCTGTATATCACATCAGGGAAGTATCTAAGCAAGGACATTACCTTTTGTTTCAAAGCAGGTCTGCTGTTGATATAATCCTTTGTATGCAGCAGGATGGTCTTTAGCAAATTTTTGCAACCAGCCTTGGTGTGGCAGGCCAAAACCATATGGGTGCCCACACGTATCCCCGTATAATACCGCCAGGGCTTGCTTCTGGTTAGTGCTGCAACAGTCTGTTCAAGTTCGTATAACTTTTCTGACTGGCGTCCATGTTCTAACTGCAGTTGCTCATATTCCTTACGCAGCAGGAGAATCTGCTTCATAAGATATTTTTCATTGTCATTCATAGCTTCCATATCTTAGCTCCATTTGCCCAATACAATTTCTGGCTTCCAAGGGTTGTTTATCTGGTCTATTGCCAAAGGGAAAAATTTATCAGACGGTTTGAAGTTATATTGATCCTTATTCAGGTAGGTACATTCCAAGGCATCGGGCAAAACCAGACCATCAGCCATTTTATATCCCTCCCAGTTATTTCCATGGACATGAACCAGCTGATGTACAGAATTGAGTTTTTGCAGCGCGGCTGTAACGATACTCTCCTGAGCAAGATTATTCAGACCGTGAAATTCAAAGGCAATTTGAGAAAACTGCTTGAGAATTGCCTCATCAATATTGGCCAAGACTTCCCATTCTGCTCCTTCAATATCCATCTTTAAAATCATATTATTGGTTTGGCTGTGTCCATTTTCTTCCAGCAGCATAGGCAAGGTTTTCAGCATAGGAGCAGTTTCACGATAGATACCAGCTAAGCCAATTTTGAACCAGTGAAATTTATCATTGGACTCAGGCAGTCCTTCAATAGTATGATCGTACATATATACATCCATGCCTAGATTTGCCATGTCTTTATCCCAGGATACATCATCACATATGCCAATACTATAAGCAATTCTGCACTTAGCAAAATCATTCAGCATGGTATAGCCACCATCATAATCCCGGCCAATACGACAATATTCCCCATCACATACATCCATAACCTGCAGTAAATTACGCATACGCTTGATGTAATCATACATATAATAATGAGTCGCAGCTTCCTTCTGTGATAGCACATTTTCCTGCCACATTCCCTGAAATTGCTGGATTTCGGTTAGCAGCAAATGGGATGAATCATCCAGCTGTTTATTGATATCTCGATTGGCATCAGTGATTCTGCGAGCCACATCGTTATTAAGTCCCTCTATATTCCCCGCTATATGCTTTTCTAATGCCTTAACACTATCCTGAAGAGTGTCAAATCTAGCATTCATCAGGTCAAATTTTTCATGGGAGGTACGGGAAGGCATAGGCAATATTTTACTTAGCAATGTTTTTATCATAACTCTACCCCATTTTATGGACAGTTATGGCATGTGGATTCTATTTTGGCGTCCAGAAATGCCATTCCTGCAAAATCATATTTACTTTGATTGATAACTTCAAAAACCACTGCCAAATCACGCCATTCATAATTATTGGCAATATGTTCTTTGCCACCATGGAGGGCCACCGTCAAGGAATAATTACCCGGTCCAATATTCATGGGCATAGCAAAACTGTACTCCACCTTGCTTCCCTTGGGCAGATTATGAAACTCTTTGTGACAACAGTTGGTGTTAATGCCATAAATAGATTCTCCCAGCCTATTTTTAATCAGAATACCACAGGTAAGCTCCTCCAAAGCCTCCTTGACAGAGGCTTTTACTATTATTTTGACAGGTTCTCCTACATCTAGTATTTCAGCTTGTATATTTTTGCTATTATAGAGTGTTACGCTGTCAATCTGGGCCTGACCATTGCCTGATATAGTCTGTACCTGACCATTGGCCAAACGCTCCTGCCGGATATTTACAGCCTTGATGTCTCCCAGCATGGCATTATAGTAATCCATAATTTCCTGAGGTGCACCTATCATCTTGATTTGGCCATGATCCAAAAGTACAGCACGATCACAAACGGCCTGTATGGCTCCCGCATCATGGGAAACTAAAAGCAGAGTAGTGCCGGCATCGCAGAACTCTTTAATCCGATTAAAGCTCTTATGCTGAAAATAGGAATCACCTACAGATAGTGCTTCATCAACAATCAGTATATCTGGGCGCTTCATAGTAGCTACGCTAAAAGCCAATCGTACCTGCATACCACTGGAATAAGTCCGTACAGGAGCATCTATAGCCTCGCCGATTTCTGCAAATGCCTCAATTTTTTCCATGCAGGCATCAATTTCTTCTATTTTATAGCCTAGCAGCTGCCCAGACATATATACATTCTGACGTCCAGTAAAATCGGGATGAAAACCCAGTCCCAATTCCAGGAGAGCTGCTACAGAGCCATGAAAGGCTACTTCGCCACTGGTTGGTACAGTAGTACCGGTAATAATTTTTAGCAAAGTGGACTTGCCGGCACCATTAAGGCCAATAATTCCTACAGCCTCTCCGGCATGTACTTCCAAATTAATATCCTTTAGTACCCATTTTTCGTGATAATTATTCTTGGCCCAGGGAAGAAGCCACTCCTTTAGACGAGTATACTTGGAATCATACATTTTATATCGTTTGCTGATATTCTTTATGCTGATGCTATTTTTTATCATAATTCATCTACCATTTCACCAACGTGTTTTCTATATATATGCAGCGACCACATACCTAAAAGCAGTGAAATCACAAATAGTATACCAATGGGCATAAAAGCTGGGATAGTATCGTATAAGAATATATCCTGATATCCCTTAACAATATGATACATTGGATTAAAATTTAAAAGACTGGATAGACCTCCCGGTACAATTTTGGCTGGATATACAATCGGGGTAAACCAAAACCAAAACTGCAAAATAATGGCCATCATCTGTCCAACATCTCTAAAAAATACATTCATGACACCTAGGCCAATGCCGATGGAAAGAGTAAATATCAGTTGTACTGCTACTACTACAAAAAAGGCCCAGAATGTATGAAAAGGAAAATTGCCCGATACAAGCAAAAATATCAAAAATAAGGCAAAGCCTATGGCAAAATTTAAAATTCCTGTGATAGTAGTAATAACAGGCAGACATATTCTAGGAAAGGAAACCTTTTTTAAAAGATTGGCATTATTTTGAAATACATTAATGCTGCTCATCATGACTTCATTAAACATATTCCATGGCAAAGCACCTGCACATAGATAAATACTGTACGCATAGACATTGGTATCCATACCTGCTAATTTGTTATGCATCACATTGGAAAATACCAGTGTATACACCAGAATCATTGCCAAGGGCTGAAATACCATCCAGCTGCCACCAAGAATTGAGCCGGTATATCTGGATTGAAAATCTCTTTTAACACTGCTGTAGATAAATTGTCGATATTGCCAAATTTTCGCCAACATAAAAAAACCCCTTAGAAAATACAAAATTGCTGATAAATTATTTTATCATATAATTGGAAGCTAGTACAATCCGCTGCTCTTGCTAACTAGGTTAGATATTTTAATATTTTTATGCGCTGAGATAACCAGATTAGCAGTTCGCTAGCTAACAGTGTAGTTAAAAACACAAAGGTAAACTTATGTAGATTATTTCCAGTATTGAACCATAGCCCGTAGATACATATCAGCCAGGTATGGAGGTAAAACAAATACATACTTAGCTTACGCAAATGTCCATAAATCCAGTGGGATTTTATATCCCATGACAAAAGCAGTAAAAGCAGAAAATATTCACACAAAGGCATAAAAACGTAGACAGCCTGCACAACGTTTGGATAAAAATAGTCTATCAATATCTGTTCGCCAAAAACTCCGGCAATAGATATAATAGTACCCCACCATAAAGTGCTGGCTGAATGTTTTGGCTGTTTCAGACCAATATATGCACCAATGACAACAAATAAAAATCCCAGGCATAGTCCGTTAATAGGACTGCCCCAGATAAAATTCAAACCAGTGAGCAGTGTATTCAGCAACATGTTGTCAGCTAAAAATATTTGATAAAGCCAGTTATAGTTAAAATACCCCAATCCTATGGTATAGGGAAACAATGCTAGTAGGAACAGCCATTTGAAAGATATCTTGGCCCTAATGCCTACAGCTGTTAAAAATACTGATACCCATAAACCATTGAGAAACCAAAGCTGCCAGTAGGAACCAGTCAGAAAGAAATTACGGATATAATTCAGTAGGCCATACATTACATCCTCTCCACGAAGCTGCATTTCATACAAGTTGAGGGGAAAATATAACAATGACCATACAATGTAGAGCCTACCGATATGCCACAAAAAGCCTGTGATAGTTTTTTTGGGGTTCTGAATCGTAGTTTCTTGGTGATATTTGCTAAAGACAAAATAAGCTGAAGCTACGAAAAAAAAGTATAGTCCAATACGGGTAATAGCCGATATATAAGGCAATTCACAATGCAGAACAATTATGCCTATAGCAGCTAAAAATTTCATTACATCTATAGCAGGATATTGTTTGGGCACAAATAATCACCTTCTTTTAGCCAGATAGGCATTACCAGGTTTGAATAACCAGGTATACAAACCTATTTTTTTAAGAATATAAGAAAACAACAATGGTAATATAGTACACAATATAGTAGCAACTATGATGATATATATGCCATAATTTGCCCATTTACTGTACAAAGCTTCACATATGAGAGCTACAACAAAAAAATGTCCAATGTAGATATCCAGACATTTTATGCCTACATATTCCAGCCAGGAAAAATGCAGAAATCCTTTAGCAAAAAATACCAAGATTCCAATAGACCATCCTTCAGCTATCAGCATATTCATCCAGGATGTTTTGTTTTCTACAAGGACAAATAACAAGGTACTAAGAATAAAACATATAGCCGCAGCTACGGGAGAAAAAATAATTTTATCCTGATGATAATAATAGAACATACCTGTAGTAAAGAAACCAATAAAAAATGTTAAATTTCTTACAGCCAGCCAAGAGTCTCCTGTAAGATGCTGGAATATAGCAGGTACAATAATAGGCATGCCTATTAGTACAATGTAGCCATACTTTATAGCCAATTTTCTAATGCAATCTATACCTGCCACTAGATATACGAGTAATAGCATATGCATAAACCACATATGGCATAACGGCAAAGGCACCAGCAAAAAACTATATATAGATTGGATAGATACCACGTCGTAGGGCATAAAATAACCGGGTAAATACATCTTTAACCCCCACCAGAGCAAGGAAAAAAATACATATACGCCAATTATGTTAAGAACCTGTCTTGTGAAGCGATTTTTTTCCAATACTTGATTTTCATTGCAGTAAGCCATCGCAAATACTAACCCGCTTAATACTACGAACATATTCATAGCTGTTAAGGAAAATACATCTATTATTTTACGAAAGCTATAATCCATTTCAGGATATATCTGCAATAAGAAAAAATGTGCTATAACATGATAAAAAACAACGAAAATAATGGTTAACCCTTTTAGGTCATCCACATAGGCCAATCTTTGATGCTCTTTCACTGTAAAATTCACTCCCATTTTTTTCTATGGATTGTAACGTGCCTTCAAATTTTGAGAGTATGCCAAGGCACCCATTTGATTTACATGGAGATTATCTCCAAATAAATTTACATCATATGCTGGTGGTGTTATTTCCACAGGTACTCCTGTTTCCTGTGCTAATTTCTCCATATATTGTTGGAAATCATGCAAATATCCGCTTTGCTTAATCAGTTCATAGTCCAGATTATGTATTGGTGCCTGTACAATATACAACTGAATACCATTATTCTGACATACACTGATAATGTCCCTGAGGTAATAGTCTATACTTTCGATAGTTTCAAAGGGCTGTAACCATCCTACATAAGGCTGATAGCTATGATGCCAGTCCTGAGAAAGGCCAAAATATCTATGTCCCTTAGCCTGTCCAATGGTTTCATATTGTTCCCTATTAAAATCACCTCGAGACAGGCGGCTGTCCAAAATAGTGCGGAAATATTTGGTGGGCAGACGCAGCATATATTCCATATCTTCTGCCATACCTGGTACATACTGAAACCATGGCAGTTTATCCCGTTTGTAGATTTCCAGCTGTGAATCTATCACCTGTCTCCAGGGCAGATAATGAAAATACAAATTCCTGCTTCGATATGACTCCATATTGGCATAATGCAAAGGGCTAAACGCCATAAAAATCTTTTCGGGTTTTGGGTAGTGCCTTAAGTATTCCTGCAAAGCATAATTCATTTCTATAGAAGTGGCTCCGCCTAAAGCTAATACTCTGACGTCCTCACCAAAAATTTCAGGCCTTACAGCTGCCTGAAAAATGGAATCACCTAAAAACAACACTCTGGACGGCTGACCATTGCCTTGTATATAATCCTTTTGCTGCCGCCAGCTGACATATTCATTGTCCATATAGGTCATAGGATCCAGCCAGCGCACTGCCACCATAAAAATCAACATAAGGCAGAACAGCCAGCCACAGATGCCCCAAAAAAATTTTTTATCTGTCACATTAAATCCCACCTTGTCCTAAAATTGGAAGTACAAAAATTCTCCTGAAGTGGTCATACACATTAGACTAATGGTCAAAATAATCATAGTAACAGCCATAATTTGCCAATGCGCTGTTAAATTATATTTTTCGACCAAAGTCTGGGGATTGGGCACAAAAAATAGCAAAAGCAATAGCACACCCAATGTACCTAGACAACACCAAATAAGTTCTACAGAGCCTGCTGTTGGCGCTCTGCCAATGATTTCTCCTAGAGAGAACCAGCCTAAAGGTAAGCCATCACAGCTAGTAGATAAATTGCCTAGTCCCCACATATTGAGAATTAAATTCCAAGCATCTGACAAAGAATCTGCTCTAAAAATGGTCCAGCAGAAATTTACTATTATAAATGTCATCGGTGTGGCTAATATCTTTGGTATATTTCCACCTAAATGTCGCCAGCCATGATTAATTAACAGCAAAGCACCATGTACAATACCCCAAATAACAAAAGTCCAGCCAGCACCATGCCAAATGCCAATAATTGTCATGGCAGCCAGCAGATTCATATATTTGCGACATTCTCCCCGGCGATTGCCTCCCAGGGGAATATATATGTAATCCCGCACCCATTGACTCAAAGTCATATGCCATCTGCGCCAAAGATCAATAAAACTAGTGGCCTGATAGGGGGAATTGAAATTACGAGGGAATTTTAGATTTAGCATCATCCCTAACCCCACAGCCATTTCAGAATAACCAGAAAAATCAAAATACAGCTGTATGGTATAGGATAAGGAGCCTATCCAGGCCATTAAAATATTGGTGTCCTGGCTATGGGCAAAAACATAGTTTGCCCAAATGGCCAAGCTATCCGCAATAATTACCTTTTTACCCAAACCTAGACTGAACAACAGCAAACCATTGGCTAAATTGTGGTAATTTACCTTTAGATTATCTGGATTGAGAAATTGCGGCAGCATTTCCCTATGAGAAATAATTGGCCCCGCAATCAAATGGGGAAAAATAGTTACAAATTCCACATAATATACGAAGGAAGTATTGTTGGTTTCACGGCGATATAAATCCACCAGATATGCCGTTTGGGTAAAGGTAAAGAAGGAAATACCTATGGGCAGTATAATAGCCGGCACCGTCATCCCTGCCTGCAAAAATTCATTGATATTATTTAGCAGGAAGCCAGTATATTTATAATATCCAAGCAGTAGAATATTTACCACTACCCCAAAGGCTAGCCAAAGTTTTCGCTGCCTTCCCTCCGCCTTATCTATCAGGCAGCCTGTACCATAGTTAAAAATTATTGATCCTAATAGCAATGGTAGAAAACTTATGTCCCAATAGCTATAGAAAAAAAGGCTGGCTATGGTCAGCCAGCCAGCCGCTGCCTTGACACCCCATCTGCCTAAAAGGTAGTAACCGGCCAACACCAGCGGCAAAAACAAAAAAATAAAACTATATGAATTAAAAAGCAAAAGAATCAACCTATCCTTTTTTTAACTTTGAAGTAACTGTTTATTCTGCTCGTAAAAACATTGGTTCTTTGTTATTTGCGGTTACTCGCCGCAACAATTCTCTATATCCCTGCATCACCAGCTCAACGCTGACATTCAAAATACAGTGTGGCTTGTCCTCCTGCTTGCAGCCATAGGCATGTTTGTTATCACAGTCATCAGCAGCCTGGGAAGGCATACAGGTTACACTTGGCACCATATAAGGGGCAAAGCGTACAGGAATGGACATAGAGGCCAGCCCCAAAGAAGCAGGAAAGCAATTTACGGAGAGAATAGGTACCTTGCAGGCAGCTGCAATATGCATCAAGCCTGTATCATTACCAATATACATATTCAGCCGGCTCATAACAGCAGCAGACTCCCTATAGCTGCACTTGCCTGCCAAGGAAATAGCCCTTCGTCCCAGAGCTTTCTTCATTTTTTTTGCAACAGCCTTGTCTTCTGGGCCTCCCATGATTACAACACCAATATTAGGATTTTCTTTAAGAATTTGCTTGAACAGAACTACATAGCGTTCTACAGGCCACTGTTTCATAGCTAGAGAGGAACCTGGCATAGCAGCAATCAATGAGGAGTAGTTTAAAGGCTTAAGCAAAACATCTGCCTTATCCATATCTGCCTTTGTCATCCACAGTTCCAGCTGACGATTGGCAATAGGCAGCTTCAACAAATGCTCCAGCATAAATAAATTGCGTTCAACATCCGTTCTCGGCATAGTATCTACTGGTACGGGAACAGTCATCAAGCAATCCCAGCCCATTTCTACTACCTTGCCCATAATAGGAGAATACCTGTCATTGGTAAAAGCCACTACCTGGGTAGCACCACTAAGATATGTCAGCAGCATGGAGAAGGAATTTATCCCTAATCTAGGGGAAAACGCTAAATCGAAATTGTATTCCAGTAAGTCTATAGACACATCTATAGCTCCCCGCAGGGCTGCTGTAGCATTGTCAAAGCTATCGAGATTACCGTTCAAAACAATATTATCTACATATGGACAGCAGCGGGCCAAATCAATATTACGTTTGGAACATACCAGAGTAATTTGTGCTCCTTCGTAAATTCTCCGTAGCTCCCGCAAAAAAGGAGAAAAAAGTATAAAATCCCCTGCTGCATCATCCCGCACCACCAAAATTTGAGGGTGTTTGCCAGGTTGTACAGCTTCACGATAACCAGCCTTTTGAAAAACAGGTTCCAAAAATTCCTTCATAAAGGCAGGCTTCATAACCTTTTGGGCTATAGCTGCTTTGAAATAATCATTAAGTCCCTGACGGGCCATATCCATATCCATAATTTACCTCACCAGACTGTACATCAGGTCCTCATAATTGTGCAATGCTTTGTTAAGCTCAAAGCGATCCAAAATAGTTTCCCTAGCCTTGCGACCTAATTTGGCTGCCATATCCTTGTCCTCAAGAATTTCCTCAACCCGACGGGCAATATGTTTAGGGGAGCGGAATTCTGCCAGCAGACCATTGACACCATCCTCTACAACTTCCATACATGGCGGTGTAGCAGAAGTAACCATAGGCAGACCAAAGCTCATGGCTTCCAGCATAGACCAAGAAAGAACAAAAGGTCTAGTTAAATATATATGGCAGGAAGATGACTGCAACAGGCTTCTATAGTCGCCTCGGTTCAGATTGCCGACAAAATGTACTCGTTCCTTATCATAGCCGCCTTTTTCTTCCTCCATAGCCTTGTAAGTGGTGTCTTTCAGCTGAGCACCATAGCAGATTCTATCACTGCCAGCAATAACTACATGACATTTTGGACGGTGTTGCAGAACAATGCGGATGGCATCCATAAACTGAGGAAAACCACGCATAGCCTCAAATCCTCTGGATACATAGGAAATAATCTCTGTGCCAGCGGGCAGACTGAAATTAGCTGTTTTCAGTTCACAAGCAGGCTTAATACCCTCTGCTGGCTGACAGAAATTTGTATCAATGCCCTCATGCTGAATATGCAGCATAGGTTTGTATTTGTTTGGGAACTGATCATACTGCCATTTGGTTGGGGTAATACCCATATCACAGGCCTCTAAGGACAGCAGATGGTGCATATTCTTGGTGCGGATGGACAGCTTGGTATCTGTAGAAGGAATCTCTCCCGGCCAATAATAACTGTCAGACTTCAAAGAATGGTAATACCACTCAAAATACCCCATAACAGGTGTATCTGGATAAACATCTTTGATGTACATCAGAGAGCCCCAGCCAGCATGGCCAATAATTACATCTGGAGTAAAGCCCTTTTTCTGCAGGGACTCCAAAGCTCTCAGAGTCTGCTGTCCCTCCAGCACAGCTTCTGTAGCTGAAAACAAATATGGATGGGTATGCTCCTTGTCTACCTCCATAGGCTTCTTGTAGAGAGCCAAATCTACATTGTTCAACATAGTGCCTATAGAATTATCTTTAGCCAAAAAAACTACCTTGTTTTCTGGATTAGCTGCCAAATACTGACACAAATAAAAATATTGTCCTGGAAATGATGGATGTACAATAAGTATATTCATAAAAAATTCCCCCTGCAATTATTTACGCATAATTTTAATTATCTCATTTCAGTGAGGGAAAAGCAACAGAAAAAATTGCATTGAGGATAATTATTCTTGTTTTCCTACCGAGTTTCTTTAGAAACTCCTAACTGCATATGGCGTGAAATTTTCGGTATCGCGTGACTCATTTTTTCATTATAGTTGACACTCCCCATGCCTAGAGAAAGGGTGATATAAGGTGTTTTAGATAAGAAAAGTTGATATACAATAAGAAAAAGTCTTTCATATTGGCCTTTATTTTGCTATCTAAGTATATACTAAGTATATTTATAGTATATGATTATGGCTTTGGAAGCATATCACCGGTAAATTATGATTTATGGGAGGAATTTCCGTATGGCAA
>CAKPYV010000029.1 GCA_934203205.1 uncultured Anaerovibrio sp.
AGGGCCATTAAGTCGGACAGAGCAAAAGTCGTTATGACCGCAGGCTGTATTTCGAGAACCCACTGACATAACGACTTTCATTTCCAATATTTAGGGGGATAGTCAACTCGGCAAATCAAAACTTGACTAAGATGTTTATGTGAGCTAAAATAAAAACATAAAAAAGAGCGAACCACAATGATGGTCGCCGCTACATGTTTTTAAGTCATTTGATAACCGACCGTCAAACAGTGCGCCAACACTGATGGTCACAACATCTTACGAATAAGCAGTCCAGGCCAGGACTGCTTTTTTCGTGCTTGCTGCAAGATGTGGTCGATATGTGACCTGCGTTAACTTAATAAAATCAACGATAGTTCACCTGTGATAGTTAAGCGTAGCAACATTACTATAACCATGATAGCTACAAAAGTAACTAATGGTATGAGAGCATATATTGCTACAGCCAGTGCCTCGTCACAGGCGCTTCCCTTTTCTGGGAACACTATTATCGAAACCTCTACAGATAACATTTTTCATGCTATCATCTCCCTGTAAACAAAACTGCTAGGCAGAACATTTACTTATTTGCAGGGCGACCATCATTTGTATCATTGATAACAGTATTTTCATACTGTGTTCGCTCTGTGGGCATAATCCCACAATATATACAAATTATAACAAATGTTTTTCTTATAGTCAAAACTATATTTTATAAAAATTACTTAACCCTACAAATCAGAATTTGCGATACAATAATCACATAGCAAACACTGCAATAGAAGGGATAAAAAATACGATGTTCGGTTCGAACATCGTATTTTTGTAGAATTCTTTATTTTATGAACTGTAAATATACGCTGTAGCCTAGCATAACAATGGAGCCTAGCAAGAGTGTTGAGCTGACAGCAATCAGACATTTGCGAATATTTTCGGAGAGGTTGGTAAGGCGGCGATTGAGATAAACAATTACCATACCTGCTACCATGAAGCCATACATAGCACGGCCAATATCATCCATAGTATTCCAGCCTACTGCCAAAATCACCAGTGTTAAAGCAATCAGCACCAAAAGCAGTGCATCACGGCTGGCCTTTGGCTTCAGGTCAGTCTTACCTTGCTCCGCTTCCTTTGGATGCAGCTTGTTCTGAATTTTCTTATATTGAGTTGCCATTTGAGAACCCCCGTCCCTTTCATATTAAAAACACTATATTATTGTATCATATACTATTGTTATTTGCAATTTTCCATCGGACTGGGAGAAAACATATATTGTCATGGCGTAGGCCTTAAAGAGAGCGTTCTGGCAAAATAAATTTGCAGTAAAAAACTGCTAATGATAGAATAAATGGTGTGAAGGAGAGGATGCTGCATGGTACGAGGCCCAAGAAATAGAGAAAAACTGCAAGGCTATTATGATTTGTATATGAAAACAGGCCAGATTGATCCTAATGTAAATCCGGAAATTGCAGCTTCCTGGCAAAAAAGTCGCGAGTTGAATCCTCCTACAGATAGAATTCGTACTGATTGTCGCTTGTCTCCTGAAACCTTTGCCGCCAGACAAAAGCTGCATCGGGATGCTATGATGTATCTAAAGCATCTGACTACCGGTCTAAGGGATTTTTTCAAGGAATATGATATTAGTCTGCTACTTTTAGACGATGAATGTGTGGTGCTAAAAAGCTATTCCATGCCCTTCTACCAGATGACTCCGGGAGAAATTGAAGGGGTACGGGTTGGCTTGGAGCAGATAGGCACCAGCAGTGTTAGCATGGCCTGTGAACTGCAGACTCCTTTCTGGGTATTTGGCCCAGAAATGTGGATAAGGGAATCCCATGATAGCGATGCTTGTTCTGCACCTGTTTTTGTGGACAATAAAATGTGTTATATTATAACTATGGTGGGGATGCATTACGAAAATATGCCTCAGGAGGCTGTTATGGCCTTTATGAAAACCTTGGTATATGGCATGGAGAAGTATTTGCAGCAGCAAAAGCGTTTGAATGCTCAGGAAATGATCTTGGATGTAGTGCCCTTTGCGGTATATCATGTGTTGGAGGATTCCAATGTATCCTATGCCAATAAGCTGGGGTTGCAGCGGCTGCGAAAAATCGGTGTAGGCCGTAAGGAGCTGCGGAATCTGGATATAAAGCTGACGGATATGGTGATTAATTATAAGCATACACCTATCTATAAGGGCTTGCAGGGGATTTCCAGCCACAACAAGGAGGTAACCTGGATTACCCAGCACAAAACCTATGAGGATATTACTACTGTGGTGCCTGTGGAACGGGATATTCACGATAAGGTAAAGAGTGTTGTGACGGTTTCCATGCCTATAGAAGATCTTCGTACTATGGTGGCTCATGCTGCAGGGTTTACCGCCAAGTACAGCCTTAGCTCTCTGGTATGTGATGAGGAAAGCGCTTTTGCCTCTGTGAAGGCCAAGGCTCAGCGGGTGGCTAAGAGCAAGAAGCATATCTTGCTGCTAGGTGAAGCAGGTACAGGCAAGCAGCGGATGGCTCATGGTATTCATCAAGCCAGCCGTCAGGCTCAGGGGCCTTTTATTATCTATCAATGCGGTGATAGCACACCGGATATTATGGAGCAGGAGCTTTTTGGCATCAGCGTGAACAAGGATGTAAGCCATCCCGGGAAGCTGGAGCTGGCTGACGGAGGCACTTTGTTTATTGATGATATTGAGAAGATGCCTATGGATTTGGCCCGCAATCTGGCTGCAACGCTGATAACCATGGAATCTAGACGGGTTGGGGAAAGTACCAGCCGTCATATTAATGTGCGGATTATTGCTGCCTGTGATGGAGAGCTGAAACGCTATGTGGAGCGGGGGGAGTTCCCTCAGGAGCTTTTGAATATTGTTGCCGGCCATACCATTAGGCTGCCGGCTTTGCGGAACCGCAAGGAGGATATAGGGGCCTTAGCCAGCCAGATGCTAAAGGAGCTGGCGGCTATGCATCAGGTGCCTGTGAAGGTGCTGACGCCGGAAGCTGTGGCAAAGCTTTTGTCCTATGATTGGCCGGGGAATATTAAGCAGCTGCAGAATGTTATGGAGTCAGTATTTTTCAATACTCCTGGTACCTTGGTTAGCCCGGATGATGTGGACTTTACCTGCAGTGCCCGCAAGGGACGTCCTTGGAAAGAGGACAAGGAGGTATTTGTCCAGCTTTGGTCTGTGGCGGGAGGCAATATCAGCCGTTTGGCCAATATGCTGAATGTAAGCCGGGTAACATTATATAGATATTTAAAGAAGTTTGGTCTTGATAAAACGATTTTTGATAAGTAGAGAATTTGGGAGGCTATTGTGCGTTTAAGAAGAAAACCTTGGGTTGATGAAGCAATTCACGATTTTGATGATTTTGTATTTCCAAAGGATAAGCCGGCAGGGGAGGAGCAGAAGGGCCGTTGGCATGAGGTATTTGGCCGTCAGGCTCCTTTGTATGTAGAGCTGGGCACTGGCAAGGGGGACTTTATCAGCCAGCTGGCTCTGTGGCATCCAGAGGTGAATTTTATTGGTATTGAGGCTCAGCAGGATGTATTGTATTCTGCTGCCAAGAAGATTAGAGAGCTGGGACTGACTAATGTTAGGCTGCTGGTTTTTGATATTAACAATATAGAAAGGATTTTTGATCAGCCAGAGGTAGATCAGTTCTATATTAATTTCTGCGATCCTTGGCCTAAGGCAAGACATGCCAAGAGGCGTCTTACCCATGTTGGTTTCTTACACCGCTATGATAAGCTGTTGAAAAAGCCAGGTAAGTTGATTTTTAAGACTGATAACAGGCCACTTTTTGATTTCTCCTTGGAACAGTTCCAGGAGGCTGGCCTGCAGGTGGAGGATGTATCCTTTGATCTCCATAGTGAGAACCGTCCTGATAATATTATGACGGAGTATGAGCGAAAATTTAGTGGATTTGGCGAGAAAATAAATCGCTGTGAGGTCGTGTTTGCTTGAAACAGGTAACAATACCTAAAAAACTTGCTATTTGGAGTAATGACCATGAGGCTGTTATCTGGATTATGGTTATGCTGTTGATAGCAGGCAGTGTGAATATATTTAGCTCTACCTTTGTCATGGCCGAGGATGAGGGCAGCTCTCCTTATTTCTATTTGTTGAAGCACCTGGTAATTATGGGAGCGGGGGGCCTGTGTTTTTTCCTCTGCTATTGGGTGGATTATCATAGGTGGCGGGATATTCTAGTGCCTATTACATTGGTTATTATGGCTATGCTTGTGTATGTATTAGGCTTTGGTACGGCAGTAAATGGTGCCAAGCGCTGGATATATATAGGTTCTTTTTCCGTTCAGCCAGCAGAATTTGCCAAAATATGCAGTGTGATGATTGAGGCCTATTATTTGTCCTATTGCATCCAAAAAAGACAGGCATTTAAGCTGATACAGAGTCAGCATATAATGTTGATGATTCTGGCTGTCTTGGTTGAGCTGGAGCCGGATATGGGCACCATGATGATTATTTTAGGCGTGCCTCTTTTGATGCTGATAGTTGCTGGTCTGGATGTGGGCAAGATTAAAAATCTCATCTTTATTGTTGTGGCGGCAGCGACAGCCCTGTGTATATATCAGCCTTATCGTTTGCAGCGTATAAAGGTTATGTTAGATCCTTGGGCAGATGCTCAGGGCATGGGCTATCAGACGGTACAGTCTATTACGGCCATTGGCTCCGGTGGATTCTGGGGCATGGGACTAGGTGAGGGACTGGCCAAATATGCTTATTTGCCGGAAGCTCATACTGACTTTGCCTTTGCCGTATTTTGTCAGGAGAATGGCTTTTTGCTGGCGGCAGGCTTGATTATTCTATATGGTTTTTTGGGATATTTTGGTGCAAGAATTGCCAAAAATGCCTATGATGCCTATGGTCAGGTTTTGGCCGGGGGCTTGGTTATTTTGATTTGCCTACAGGCTGTTATTAATATGTTTATGGTGTCAGGCTTCCTGCCTGTTATTGGTGTTCCACTGCCCTTTATCAGCTACGGAGGCTGTTCCTTGCTGGTAAGTATGGCGGCTTTGGGAATATTGGTGAATATTAACCGTTATAGCTTGATTAAGCAGCGGAAGATGGAAAAGCTGACGGAGCACAATTTGGCAAACCGGCAAAAGCCTATGCGATTGATGCCGGGCCAGCGTCCGAAGCTTACCAGAATTAAATAAAAAGAGAGTTAGACGATGAAAAGACAGAAAAGAATTGCCCTAATCAACGATATGACTGGCTTTGGCCGCTGTTCCATTGCGGTGGAGCTGCCCTTGATTTCGGCTATGAAGATACAGGCATGTCCCTTGCCTACAGCTATTTTGTCAGTGCATACGGGATTTCCTCAGCATTATATAGATGATTATACAGAGCGTATGGTGCCTTATATGGAAAACTGGGCGGTTAATGGTCTGGAATTTGATGGTATCTGCACAGGCTTTTTGGGCTCTGTAGCCCAGATAAATATTGTGGAAGAATTTATTCAGCGGTTCAAAAAGCCCTTTACCAAGGTAATGGTGGATCCGGTAATGGGAGATTATGGCAAGCTGTATTCATCCTATACCCCGGAAATATGTCATGAAATGAAGCGGCTTTTGGCTCACGCGGATTTGCTTACCCCAAATCTTACAGAGGCCTGCCAGCTTTTGGATATGGAATATCCAGAAAATGGGGATATTAGGGAGGAGGAGCTGGCTAAGTTAGCCAAGGCTCTGGCAGATAAGGGGCCTGAGCAGGTGGTTATTACGGGGCTTCATGCTGAGGGCAAGGTGTTGAATTTTGTCTACGAAAAAAATGGCTGTCAGTCCATTGTCAGCCAGCCTAAAATCGGCGGGGATCGCTCTGGTACAGGAGATGCTTTTGCTGCCATTGTGGCAGCCAGCCTGATTAAGGGAGAGAGCCTGTCTGTGGCAGTAAATAAGGCGGCTAAGTTTATTACCAAGGTGCTGGGCTACACTGTGGAGTTGGATTTGCCTTGGAATTATGGTTTGGCCTTTGAAGAATATTTAACGGAGTTGAGCTGATATGTTGGTATATGCAGTACATGAGGGCGGACGCTATGTCCGGGTAGAGGATAGCCTAAAGGAACAGCCTCAGGGCAAAAGAGGCATCTATGTAAATATTACCAATCGCTGTAATTGCAGCTGCAGCTTCTGTCTGCGGAGTATGAAGCATATGGCAGAGGAAAGCAGTCTTTGGCTGAAGCAGGAGCCAACAGCTGAGGAAGTAAAGACAGAGTTGGACAAGCTGCCTTGGGATATAGTCAAGGAAATTGTTTTCTGTGGCTTTGGTGAGCCTACCATGCGGCTGGAGGTACTTTTGGAGCTGATGGCCTATGTAAAAAAGATTCATCCAGAGATACCAACCCGGTTAAATACCAATGGTTTGTCTGATTTGCTTTATGGCCGGGATACGGCCAAGGATTTTCAGGGACTTTTGGATACTATATCCATTAGCCTGAACGCCTCCAATGCCCAGCGGTATTTGGAGCTGACTCATGCCCAATATGGTCTGCCTTCCTTTGATGCCATGCTGAAATTTGCTGTGGATTGCAAGAAATACGTGCCTCATGTGGTGCTCACTGTGGTGGAAAAGGTGGAGAATCAGGCGGAGATTGATCTTTGTCAGAAGCTATGTGATGAACGGGGCCTAAAGCTGAGAGTTCGTGTATATGAGGATAGCTGATATAGCTATGATGCTAGCCGGAGCCTCCGGTATGTGTGAAGGAAATATTGTAGGAGTGATTTCTGTATGAAAAAGCTTGTAGTAATTCGTGGTGGTGGCGAGCTGGCCACAGGTATTGCCCATCGTCTCCATAATACTGGTTTTCAGGTGCTGATGCTGGAGAAGGCTGCTCCCTCTGCCATACGTCGGGATATTGTTTTTGCTGAGGCTGTTTATGATGGGGAAAAGAAGGTGGAGCGTACCATCTGTACCCGGGCGGATTCTCTCCATGAGGCAGAGAAAATGCTGAAAAACGGTCAGATTGTGATTATGGTGGATCCAGAGGCAGATTGCCTTCAGAAGCTAAAGCCAAGAATCCTGATAGATGCTATTTATGCCAAGCGGAATATGGGAACCTATATGGATATGGCGGATTTCACAGTGGCTATTGGCCCTGGCTTTGTGGCTGGCCGGGATGTAAACTGCGTTATTGAAACTACCAGAGGTCATAATCTGGGCCGGATTATTTATGAAGGCCAGGCTCTGCCAGAGAAGGAAACTGTAGAGCTGCGGGCTTTGATGCGGGCTTCCCACTCCATTAATGCTCCTTGTGATGGTTATTTGGAGGCTGGACATCCTCTGTCCTATATTGTGAAGAAGGATGAGGTTATAGCCAAGCTGAATATGGATGGTGGCAATGTCTTTGAAATCAAGGCTCCTGTGGAGGGTGTATTGAGAGGCCTTTTGCATGATGGCTGTCCAGTGCGTACAGGCTTGAAGATTGCGGAAATAGATCCTAGCACCCAGCCAGCCAACTGCACAACTATCTCCGCTAAGAGCCGTTGTATTTCCGGCTCTGTGCTGGAGGCTATTATGGTGTGGGAAAATTCCCATGTAAAGAAGTCTCGCTTCTCCTGGAAGAAGTAAATTAATCAGTCCAGTCCTTTATGGGACTGTAACAAATTGGTGGTGTTTTTGTGTCTTATGTAGTTACCAAATTAGTAATCACAGAAAAAAGCGTGGATTTTTTTCTGCTAGGTGCTTATAGTGATATAAAGCAGGCTGCTGCGGCGGCTACCGAGGAATACAAGGCCTATAACAAGGCGGCTTCCTTTATGAATCTGGAAATGGTGAATGAATGGCTGTCTACTAGAGGTGAGTATTCTTTCCGTAGGGATGCCAGGAATCGCCTTCAGCTGGATATTAGCCAGGTAGAGGAAAATCAGCCTGTGCCAGCTGAGCATCAGAAGCTTTACTCCTGCAGCGAGGAGGATAAGGTGTGGGTGCAGATGAGTTCTGCCTTGGTACCTGATGGTGTTAGCAAGGCAGAAATCTAAGAATTACTGAAAAAAGAGTTGACACGATATTAGTAATGTGATAATATAATAATGTTGGTTGTGAGATTGACATTATGACTCAGTAGCTCAGCTGGATTAGAGTATTTGACTACGAATCAAAGGGTCGGGGGTTCGAGTCCCTCCTGGGTCACCATTGAGATTAAACCTTTATCCATTTGGATAGAGGTTTTTTTGTGCGTAAATATTTTATAGATTCTCGATATACAGCCTGCGGTCATAACGACTGTTGCTCTGTCCGACTTAATGGGCCAGACGCAAAAGTGTCATGCCTACAGAAATAATATGAACACAATTCATTTTTTACTTTAAAAATCCATGAATATCGTATATAATATAGCAATGAGTTATTTGGGAGGTGTTTTTTTATGGCTGAAATTAGCAAAAGGGAGCAAAAAAAGCTTCTAGCTAAGCAAACAATCATGGAAACAGCCATTGAACAATTTGTCCAGCGGGGATTTCAAGCTACTTCAATAGCGGATATTATGAAGGCGGCCCATATGGGATTGGGAACCTTCTATAATTATTTTGACTCTAAGGAGCAGCTGCTGCACTACTTGTTAGATAATCTAGCTGTACAGTTGCAGCAGAGGCTGCAGCATTTGACCGCAGAGCAAAAAAGCAAGGCTGAAATCCTGCGAGAGATGGTGCTGATGACGGCACAGCTGGTAGATAGCAATAAATATGTCCTGCCTTTGTTCTTAAGTGCTGGAGCACGGCCGGAGCAGGCTTCAGAGGAGGCTAAGGGCAAGGAAAAGGACTGCGACCTGGAACCTCATGAGCATAGAGGTCATGGTCCTGCTTTTATGGCCATGTTTCTACAGCTGGTGCAGGAAGGACAGGCCAGTGGGGAATTTCGGCAGGATGTTTCTGCAGAAATTATTACAGAAATGTTCCATTCTTTGTTTCAGGCAGCAGCCTTTAGCAGTCTGCCTTTAAGCTTTGAAGAAAATATTACCATGAAGCTTAGACTGATAATTGATGGTATCTGTACCAAATAGATAAATTGTGTAATAGGATGAGTGTAAAAAATGATTAGTGTAACCAAGCTTTTATTTGCCAGAGAATACTATGGTGATTCTCTGAGATATACCAAGAATGCCCATGCCATGCGAAATGGTGCTGGTGAGGGCATGGGACCGGTGGTGGTGTGGAATTCCACCAAAACCTGCAATCTGAAATGTCGTCATTGCTATATGAGCTCTGATAATAAGAAGTACCAGAATGAGCTGACTACCCAGGAAGCCAAAAGCTTCATTGATGATTTGGCAGATTTTCATGTACCAGTATTGCTATTCTCTGGCGGTGAGCCTTTGATTCGTCCAGATTTCTTTGAACTGGCAGAATATGCTCAGGCCAAGGGAGTGCGTCCAACCCTGTCCACCAATGGCACCTTGATTACCAGAGAGGTGGCTCAGCGCATCAAGGATATTGGGGTGGGTTATGTAGGGATTTCTCTGGATGGCTTGCAGGATGTAAATGACCAGTTCCGAGGAGTAGAAGGGGCCTTCCAGAAGGCTATGGAAGGCATTCAGAATTGTGTGGCTGTCGGTCAGCGGGTGGGCCTGCGCTTTACCATTAATCACCACAATATTCAGGAGCTGGAAAATATTTTTGATTTTATTGAGCGGGAGAATATTAACAGAGTCTGCTTCTATCACTTGGTTTATTCCGGTCGGGGTACAGCCATGAAGAATCAGGATGTTACTGCGGAGGAATCCCGTCGGGCTATGGATATTATTATTCGCCGTACCAAGGATTTTGAGGACAGAGGTCTGGAAAAGGAGATTCTTACTGTAGATAACCATTGTGATGGTGTTTATATGTATCTCAAGGCTCTTGCTGAGGGCAATGACCAGCAGGCGGCTCAGATAAAGAAATATATTTCCATGAACGGAGGCAATCGCTCTGGTATAGCCTTTGGGGAGGTAGATCCCTTTGGCTATGTTCACCCAGACCAGTTTACCCAGCATCACACCTTTGGCAATGTAAGGGATAGGAAGTTTAGTGAAATTTGGCAGGATACCTCCAATCCGATTATGGCTGGTCTAAAGGATAGAAAGCCACTATTAAAGGGGCGTTGTAGTCAGTGTCGTTTCCTGGAAAATTGCAATGGCAATTTCCGTACCAGAGCAGAGGCTGTTACAGGGGATTTCTGGGAATCTGACCCATCCTGTTATTTGACAGATGAGGAAATTGGGATAGCAGGAGGTGCTGACAAATGATAGTTTCCTGGAATACTACCAATGCCTGCAATATGTACTGTGACCATTGTTATCGAGATGCAGGCTGTAAGGCTGAGGAGGAGCTGTCTACAGCAGAGGCCAAGACGCTTTTGGAGCAGATAGCTAGAGCCAATTTCAAAATTATGATTTTTTCTGGGGGCGAGCCTTTGATGCGGCCTGATATTGTAGAGCTGGTAGCCTATGCCACCAGTCTAGGTCTTCGGCCGGTATTTGGCACCAATGGCACTTTGATTACCTTGGAAATGGCCCAAAAGCTAAAGGATGCCGGGGCTATGGGCATGGGAATCTCCTTGGACTCTATGGATAAGGAGAAGCACAATCAGTTCCGTAAGTTCCCAGGAGCCTGGGAAGGGGCGGTACAGGGGATGCGAAATTGTCGTGCTGTAGGTCTGCCTTTTCAGATTCACACCACAGTTATGGAGTGGAACAATCACGAGCTGGAGGCTTTGACGGACTTTGCCGTAGCCGAGGGGGCTGTGGCTCATCATTTCTTCTTCTTGGTGCCTACGGGACGAGCCAAAACCATTGAAGCAGAGTCCTTGCGGGCAGAGGCCTATGAGGAAACCCTGACCAGAATCATGAAGAAACAGCAGCAGGTGGATATTGAATTGAAGCCAACCTGTGCTCCGCAGTTCCTGCGGATTGCAGACCAGATGGGATTGAAAACCCGCTTCCGCAGAGGTTGCCTTGCTGGTACAGCCTATTGTATAATTAGCCCTAGGGGCAAGGTGCAGCCTTGTGCCTATTTGAATATGGAGCTGGGGGATGTGCGCCAGACTCCATTTGATGAAATCTGGAAAAACAGCCCTGTGCTGAACAAGCTGCGCACTATGGAGTATTCCGGTGGCTGCGGCAGCTGTCAGTACAAGAGAGCCTGCGGTGGCTGTCGGGCCAGAGCTGCCTACTACCATGAGGGTGACTATATGGCCGAGGAGCCATGGTGCCTTTATCATGGCCGCAAAGGCTAAAAATCAGGATGGTTGGGGCAGGCTGTAGAGATGTTGTAGGGTTGCCAATCTCTTGGCAATTGGTGATACGGGGTGAAGTATATGATAAAAGTAATTTTTTCTGACATGGATGGAACCTTGCTGGATGAGAATGGCCAGCTGCCAGCTGAATTTGATGAGGTCATGGGAGAGCTGAAAAAGCGAAATGTAATTTTTGCGCCTACCAGTGGCCGTCAGTATTATGCCCTGATGTATCAAATGGGTAAGTACAAGGATGATTTCCTCTTTCTGGCAGAAAATGGAGCTTATTCCTGCTATCGGGAAAAGGAAATGTTTTCCAGCACCATTGACAAGGCTGAATATATGAAGGTCCTTCATAAGGCCATGAGTGTACCTCATATTTATCCCGTAGTCAGTGGTAAAAAGAACAGCTACGTTCTGCGCCAGTGGGAGCCATATATTGGAGAACTGCACAAATACTATACCAGAGCTGAGTATGTAGACAGATTTGAGGATATTGATGATGATTTCATCAAGCTGGCCTTGGCAGACAATGAATATGAGGATTCCGTAAAGAATATCTGGGAGCCTATGTCTGATTTGGATACCTATCTCCATCGTACTCTGAGCAGCAATGTGTGGGTGGATTATTTGAATCCAGATGCTAACAAGGGCTGGGCGGTTAAGAAGGTGCAGGAAAAATTTGGCTTTAAGCCAGAGGAATGTGCTGCCTTTGGTGATTATATGAATGACTACGAAATGATGCAGTCTGTATATTATAGCTATGCCATGGCTAATGCCCATCCTGATTTGAAAAAGGTGGCTAGATTCCAGTGCAAGAGCAATGTAGAGCATGGGGTAATGGAGCAGATTAAGGAGTTTATTCGTCAGGGGATGATTTAGTGAAATACGATTATCATATGCATTTTGAATATGGCGATTATGATGTGGAGTGGGTAAAGGGTTTCTTTGAGGCGGCAAAAAAAAGAGGCTTGGATGAAATCGGTATTAGCGAGCATAGTCATACCTTTCCAGAGTTTCAGCAGCTTTATTATGATGATTTGATTTTGGATGATTCCTTTGTGGGAAGCTTTCAGCAAAAATGGTTAAAGCGGAATAAATTCAAGCATACCTTGAAGGATTATTTTGCTTTTATGGCCAAGCTGCGGTCCTTGGGCTATAAAGTAAAAACCTGTATTGAGGTTTGCAATTTTCAGAATCAGGCCAAGGTAAGGGAAATCTTGTCTCACTATGATTTTGATTATGTTATTGGCTCTATACACTTCATTCGAGGCTGGGCTTATGATTCCAGTGAAATTAAGGCTGAATGGCAGAATCATTCCTTAGAGGATATTTATGAATGGTACACCCAGGAGATTGAGCATCTCTGTGCTGGTGGCTGCTATGATGTGTTGGGACATCCTTTCAATATACGTTTGTATAAATATTTGCCAGATTTTGATGTACAGCCATATCTGCTGCGAGCTGTTAAGGCTCTGAAAAAAGCCAATATGGGTGTGGATGTGAACACTGGCACTCTATATCGTTATCCTATTGAGGAAATTTCTCCTTATCCAGAGTTTATGAAGCTGGCCAAGGAATATGATCTGCCTATAATTACTTCCTCTGATGCCCATAAGCCAGAGGACTGTGGCAGTTATATTGACAAGGCCATTGAATATGCTAAGGGATTTGGATATACTCAGGGCCTTACCTTTGACCATAGACAGAGAAATCTGGTGAAGTTAGGGTAGAAGGAATTGCCTATTAGACTGTAGTGTGGTATAATAATCTTGACAAAAGAGAAAATGTCGTACACTAAGACGGCTGTTGTCTTATGACAGCACAAAGCCCCCGCAAATGACAGTTGCGGGGGCTTTGCTTTTAATGTTTTGGTGCCATAGGTGGGATTTTCATCTCTATTTCCTGATGGGCTAAGAGGTGCTCACTCATATCCTTGGAGGTATGCTGAGCCCAGATTTTTTGCAAAGTGGTAACAAAGGCACCGGAGGTCATAGAGGATTCTAATTGATTTTTTACAGCATGGCGAAGCTGGTCAAAGAACTCCTCAGAAAGCTCTACGGTACGTTGAGCCAGCAGAACCTGCAACTGGGTATCTACCAGATAAAGGTGCATAACAGGCTCCTGCAAGTCCTCTAAAATAGGCTTTAGCCCAGGTGGCAGCAACTGTACACCTAGAGGGCAATCTCCCCAGCCATCCTTGAAGATGCCATCAATCTTGTAAAGCAGGAACAAAATACCATCCTGTTCATAGAGACCTAGCTCCAGCTTGCCAGTACGAAAGGCCTCTACGGCAATAACATCGGTTTTGCTAAGCTGTAAAATAAACATACAGCCATTGGCGTCAATTTGAAATAGACCACCATCCCCCTGATTCTTAATAGGCAGGGGGAATTTTTCGCCTACCTGAAAATTTATATATTCCATAGTTTCCTCCTTAATTTCATGGTTTTATTATAACATTTTCTTTAGAGGCTGTCATGATATTGACCTTAGCGGTACAATGGTATGCTGAGAAAGATATTTCAGTTAAACAAAATCTAGGTAAAAATATCTATATATGGTAAATATTACAAAAATATGCTACAATAAACGCAGTGTATGTTTTTTCAGGAGAGACAAGGAAAAGAGGGTGTTGTTATGAAATACTGTATTTCTATCTTCTCAGGAGTAATGTTATTGCTGACAATCATGTGCAATACTCTCATGTATAGCACAGCTCAGGCAGCAGAGCTGCAGTGGTATTGGATTTCCTCAGATAACAATTACAGCAAGTTCTATGATCCGGCTCAGGTGCGAGTACAGGAGGCCTTTGGGGGCATTGCTACCCGCATAACGGCTGTAACCAAAACAGGCTACAGTTACGGTGGTGCTAAGGAAACCCTGGATAACTATGGCATTAAGGATATTCGCCCCAATGATTTGGCCTATAGTCTGGCCCACATTCAGATTGTGCCACAGACGAGAATGTTGGCTTATGTGGATGAAACCTTTTATGACAAAAACGGCAAGCAGTTGTGGACCAAGCAGTATCAGCCCCTGAAGTATAAGGAAATGAATTCCCAGGAATTTGATGAGGATTTCTATGCTTTCATTGTGGATGCAGTTTTTGGTCAAGGAGAGGTAGAGAGACGCAGTGCTTCGGATAGGTGGCTGCTGCTGTGGCAGGAGGCTTTAGCTGACGGAGGTTCTGTAGTTTGTATGGCAGATACCACCACTATGCGGGTGAACGGAGAGAATATTATTTTTTGGGAGTGGCAGGAGTACAAAAATGCCACTGGAGGTGTTACCCAGATAAGGTTTATGAAAAAAGCTGTCAACCTTTCTCAGTACACTGGCAAAATTATTCGTTATCAGCATTGGAACGGCCGTGAGGGCTGGAAGGACTACACTGAAGCTGAAACAGATGGTGCCTATCATGCCATTGAAAGGGGAAGCACAGAGGAAAAGGAGCTGTTACAGCTTTCCAGCTATGACAGAACCCATAGCAAATGGGTACATCGCTATAGCCTGTCTGACCATGAAGCAATCTAACGTCTAGGGCTAGCAAAACATATTCGATAAAATAGCTGCTTTTGGCAAAATGAAAAAGCAGTAAGTACAAAAAGATATAGGGAGCTAATTATATATGCCAATAAAGATACCAAATGATTTACCTGCTGCGGCAATACTGGAAAAGGAAAATATTTTTATCATGGATGCGGATCGAGCCTATGGGCAGAATATCCGTCCCTTGAAGTTGTTAATTCTGAATTTGATGCCAGTGAAGCAGGTAACAGAAACCCAGCTCTTGCGGCTTTTGGGCAATACCCCGCTGCAGGTTGAGGTGGATTTTATTTATACAGAATCCTATACCCCAACTCATACATCCCAGGATTATCTCACAGAGTTTTATGGCACCTTTGCTGAGGTACGTCATAAGAACTATGATGGATTTATCATTACCGGTGCACCAGTGGAGCAGATGCCCTTTGAGGATGTAGCCTATTGGGATGAGGTAGCAGAGATTATGGAATGGAGTAAGACTCATGTATATTCCACCTTCCATATTTGCTGGGGAGCCCAGGCAGGTCTTTATTATCATTATGGTATTCCGAAATATGATGTAGCTCCCAAAATTTTTGGTGTATATAAGCATCATCTTTGTGTAGAGAATGAGCCTCTTTTCCGAGGCTTTGATGATGAATTTTATGTGCCTCACTCTCGTCATACAGAAATTCGCAAGGAAGATGTTAAAAAGGTAGACCAGTTGACCATATTGGCTGAGTCTGATGATGAAGCAGGGGTATATGCTATTGCCAATTTGGAGGAGAGGCAATTTTTCATTACAGGACATGCAGAATACGATCCTCTCTCTTTGAAGGGGGAATACGATCGGGATATGGCTGCTGGTATGTCCAATGTAGATGTACCCAAAAATTATTATCCTGATGATGATCCAACAAAGCTGCCAGTGGTAAGATGGCGTTCTGTAGCCAATTTGCTTTTTGCCAATTGGTTGAATTACTATGTATATCAGGAGACTCCATACGAATTAGACAGCCTGAGTCGATATCAGGATAATATTTGAGGAACAAGGTGAATTTCTATGAATTATAAGGGGTTGGCAGTAGTAGGGGCTGCTATACTATGTTTTTCTTTCTCTCATGCTTCGGTGGAGGCGGCACCAGAGGTACCGGAGAATATTTTTCGCTGGGTACAATCCTCAGCTAGAACCAATTATTATTTTAACAGACAGCAGATTTGTTTTGATGTCCATGAGGATGGCACTATAGATACTGATACATTGATTGTACCGGTGTTGAAAACCTTTGACGATGTTATGATTAATGATGTAGTGTCCAAACGTCGTTGGAACGGCAAAAATCTCCAGGGGTTTGACGATTTCGTAGGTGTATCAGAATATTTAACAATTAATCTGCCAGAAAAAAAGGTATCTGTCAATGAGGTTAATTATTTGGATTCCACTTGGACTACTCTGGCTGTAGAGCGTTCAGAGGCAGAGATAAGTCTGGGGGATCTTTCAGAAAAAAGTTTGGACGCTAGATTTTATGACCGGATTATAGACTTTGCCTTGCGGAACCAGCTAGTGCTGGCGGATCGAACCCAAGGGGATTTGGAGGCTCCTGTCAGGGAAAAGCTGGCAGATGCTCAGGAAGCATATAGGGCTGACAACAGGCCGGATAGACCTTCGGATAATGAATAGAAAGGCTGAAATATGTCATCAGAATTTACGTTTGTCGTAGACAAAACCTGCCCAGTTTGTGGCAAAAGTGTAAAGGTAGTTAAGGTAAAATCTCGTTTGGCAGCTATCGGGGTAGATAATGACTATTGCTGTCATTATCGGGATTTTAATCCCTATTTGTATCATATCTGGGTATGTGATGGCTGCGGCTTTGCGGCAGACGAAAAAGTTTTTCTCACAGCCCTGTCTCCTGCTAGGCGGGAGCTGATTGGTAACGCTCTTATAGAGCACCATGTGCATTTTGAATTTAATGAGGAACGCAGTGTACCAGATGGTATAGCTTCCTTGAAGCTGGCTATCTTTTGCGCCGAAGTCTTGAAGGCTCCTTTGGCTCGTCAAGCAGGACTGGCCATGCGCCTGGCTTGGGTTTATCGCATAGATGGCCAGACGGAAAAGGAAAGAGAAGCTTCAGAGCAGGCTTTGAACCTTTATATACGCTCTTTGGAAACGGAGCATTACCCTATTGAGAATCTGACTGATACCATGGTCACGTATTTGATAGGGGCCCTTTATGCAGAATTGGGAGACCGAAAAAAAGCGGTGCTTTATCTCAGCAATATTGTGGGAGATAAAAACAATCCAATTACGGATGCCAAGCTGGCCAAGGATGCTAGAAGGCTTTGGCAGGCAGTACGAGAGCAGAATCAGGAGGAATCAGCTCAGGAAAATGCCTCTCAGGAGCAAGTTCATCATACTGTGGTAAAAAAGGCAGCGGTTAAGCCCAAGAAAAAATCTGGTTTAAGTCGTTGGTTTTAGTGAAAATAAGGGAAGGTGACCTTTATGGATATGCCGGCTATTGTGTCAGAGTATTTTCCTGGCATAAATATGCAGCAGGTAAATGAAGCTGTGGAAAAATATCAACCTGCCTGGCAGATAATTAGTCATACCTGGGGACATGAAACCTTGCAGGAAATCCTCCAGGGACAGGTATCTGTGCCAGATGAAGTGATTAATCAAGCCATTGCCGAAAATCTAGGCCAGGATGGTCCAGTGCAGTCTGTGAAATTGAAATCCAAGGCCAATGGACGTCTGGAGATATTGGCGAAAACTAAAAAAGCAGGACGGATAGAGTTCTCTGGTACTATTGAGGATTTTGTCCATAATAGTCAGGATTCCCATGTAACCTATAAGGTAAAGGAGCGGGCTCTCAAGGATCATGGATTGGCTTCCTGGTTCTTTTCTCGTATGTCTCTTTCCATGGCTCAGAGGATTTTCGGTAAGATAGATTTGGGAGAAAGTCTGCCTACAAATATTCATGGCAATACCATTACTGTGGATTGTAAAAGTGCTTTGGATCAGTCGGAGCTGGCCAAGGCAACTATCAAGGAGCACAGGGTATTGGATATGGTGGAAATCAAAGGTGCCGTACCTCATGATGGGTATATAACCTTTACAACCAGCTTGAATATACCAGAGGATATTCAGCGGGATGTGCTGGATATGATTCTTAGACGGGGCTTAGTAGATTAAGGAAAAAGCAAGGAGGTGGCTACTGGTGCAGGTAAAATTTATTAGGAGTTTGTTGGCAGTGTCATTGTGTTTTTCTCTGCTGTTAACTTTGCTGGCAGGGACAGCAATGGCCAAGAAAAAGGAGCAGTCTCAGGAAAAGGGAAAAATTGTTTTTATTCCTCACGATAATCGGCCTATATCTGATGCGGAAACAGCAGATACCATTCGCCAGCTAGGCTATGAGGTGATTGTGCCTCCAGATGAGCTATTGGGCAGCAACAGTAATCTGGGAGATTCTGATAAGTTGTGGCAATGGCTGGAGGATAATACCACATTGCCACATAAGCCGGATAAAAAGCCTCCCTATAAGCCGTTGCCGGGTATCAAGGCGGTAGTTATGTCTGGGGATGCCATGATTTATGGCAGTCTGGTAGGCTCTCGCAAGCATCATATTCCTCAGAAGGATTTGATGTCCAGAGTAGATAGGTTCAAGGCATTTAAGCAGGAGCATCCCAAGGTGCCTGTTTATGTGTTTTCCTCCATTATGAGAACACCTCGTACAGGAGAAGCCTCCGGTAGTGAGGAGCCTAGCTATTATTTTAGCTATGGTACGGATATTTTCCGTTATACATCTCTGCTGGATAAGCAGGAAATAGAGCCTTTAACAAAGCGGGAGCAAAAAGAACTGAATTTTCTGACAGAACTGATTCCCCAGGAGGCCATTAGTGATTGGATGAGCCGTCGCAAAAAGAATTTGGCGGTAAATAAGGCCATGATTGATTTGGCTAGAGAAGGGAGCTTTTCTTATTTCTGTTTGGGAAGGGATGATAATGCTCCTTATTCCCAGACTCATAGGGAAAGCCGCTGGCTGAATGAATATGCTGAGGGGCTGGGGAAAACCAGATTTAATAATATGGCAGGTATTGATGAATTTGGTATGCTGCTGCTTACTAGAGCTGTTAATGATTTGGAAAAGAAAATGCCTTTTGTCTATGTTCGCTATAATATGGGACAGGGGCCTACGGTAGTGCCTTCCTATTCTGATGAAGCTATCGACAAAACCATTCGCTCCCATGTGATTATGGCTGGGGGTATGTATGTAACCAGCCCGGCTAGAGCTGATTTGGTGCTGTTGGTAAATACCAATCCTAATGGCACTACCTATGAGGCTAATGATATAGACAATACCGAAAAGACGGATTTCTCTGATAGGTATTTTGTCAATATGGTATCGGAGGAGTTGTCCAGTGGCAGGCCTGTGGCTATTGCGGATATTGCTTATGCCAACGGTGCGGATAATGCTCTGATGGGGCTGCTTAGGGATAGGAATTTCTTGTTTAGAATACAGGCTTACTCTGGTTGGAATACTCCTACCAATAGCACAGGTTTTGTGTTGGGACAGGGTATGCTGGCTTCCCGCATGAATGAAAAGAGTCGTCAGGGACTTTTGCTGACCAGATATTTGGATGACTGGGGCTATCAGGCCAATGTACGGCAGAATTTGGCTAATGCCTTGGGAAATTTCCCAGGTAAGGGTAATGGTGGGGCTTTGAATGAAAAGCGCCCTGCAGTGGAAAGCTCTGCTACCTTGCGTTTGCAGACTTTTGCACAGTATAATATTCCAGCTCTTTGGGACTTCAAGCATATCAAGGTAACAATGCCTTGGAATAGGTTGTTTGAGTGCTATCCAAGAATATAATCAAAAACATCCTTGTTGGTATTTTGCCAGCAAGGATGTTTTTTTCTAAATTCTGATTTGTCGAGTAAAAGACTTATTTGCATAATGACATACATATACTCTTTACTGAGGCATGGCATATACCCTTACAGGCACGCTCGCGCTATATTGATGTGCCTCACGCTGCTAAACTCATTTAATCGCATGAAAAGCTTCACGATGTTCATCTTTTCATGGCTTAAATTCGTTAAGAAGCGAGGCACATCGATATACCTGTTAAGGGTATATGTCATGCCTTCTATTTTGTGTATTCATTGCACCTTCCTGCTTTGGCACAATTTGGAACGACCTATTTTCTACGAGGATAGCAGAATTATGGGGATTGACAATATCGATAAGCCTTGATGATTCGGCAACAGCCGGAGGGGCATGACACTTTTGCGTCGGGAGACTCCTGCTTTTGCGCAGCAAAAGTGGCCCCGGTGGCACTCTCTATCATTACGGCCTCTGTGAAATGGCTCAGCGACAAGCGGTATCTGTGCGTTAGAATAAATCATCAGATAGGGCCATTAAGTCGGACAGAGCAAAAGTCGTTATGACCGCAGGCTGTATTTCGATAAACCTTTACATATCGAATTATATTTACAACTCTAGGGAGAGATATACGACTCGATAAATCAAAATTTTCTCATAAAACTTCTTCGTAATACAGGACATGAAATGATATAATAATCTTGTGTTACATATAACGGTTTAGCCTAACAGTATATAATTGGTTTAAAAGGGAGAGAATTTTATGAAAAAACTTACCTTGTTAACGGTCTGTATGGCTTTGGTGCTTTCCATATGTTCCGGTCATGGAATAGCTGCCTCAAAAAATACAGTCCCAGAAGAATTGAAACAGAATCTGGAAGATGCCTATATCTATGCCTTTCCTTTGGTGTTAATGGATGCCACTGAGACTTCCGCCACCAACACGGAAACAGCTGTTGCTGGCAAGGCTCCCGTCAATCAATTTATACATGCAAGGGAATTGGTAGATGCCAAATTCAAAAATGTAGTTACTCCTAATGTAGATACCATATATTCTCAGGTCTGGTATGACCTAAGCAGTGAGCCTATGATTTATGAATTGCCTGAGACAGACCGCTTTTGTAAGGTACAGGTATTGGATGCCTGGACCAATACAGCAGCTGTTTTGGATAAAGCAGGAACCTACGCCATCACCAAGGCTGATTGGCAGGGGGATTTGCCCAAGGGAGTTACCCGTGTAGATGTACCAACCTCAATGGCTTGGTCAATTACTAGGACACTGCTTTCTGGACAGGAAGATTTGCCCAATGTTCATGCTATTCAGAAGCAAATGAAGCTGATGCCTTTGTCTGCCTATATGTCTGCCGACAACTATCAGCCAGCTAAGGGAAGCTATAATGAGGCCAATAATTATGTACCCATTAACAAGGTGCTTTCCATGAGCCCTGCTGAGTTTTTCAATAAGGCCAATGAACTGATGGAAAATAATCCCCCTGCTGCTGAAGATAAAGAAATCATAGCCAAGATTGCCAAGATTAATGTTGGCCCAGGTCAAAAATTTTCTAGTAATATTCTAGGTAAGAATCCTCAAACCCAGTGGAATAATATGCTGCAGCAGATTCGGCCTAAGCTGAATGAGGAGGCTAGTAAGTATTTTCAAAAACTAGGCCAGTGGGATTATTATGGTGCTCCTATTGGAGATTTTGGTCAGGAATATAACTATCGGGCTTTGGTGGCTATTGCAGGCTTAGGTGCCAACACTGTAGATGTAGCCATTTATCCCAAAACTGAAGTGGATAATCAGGGCAATTTCTTAACAGGGGAACACAGTTATATTTTACATTTTGACAGTTTTCCACCTGTGCTGGAGGGAGGTTTTTGGTCAATAACAGCCTACGGTGAGGATGATTTCCTCATAGATAATCCTCTCAATAGTTATTGCATCAATGATCGTTCTGACCTAAAGGCCAATGCGGATGGTACTGTGGATATTGTTCTGGCACAGCAGGCTCCCGAGAATATTACCAACTGGCTGCCAGTTAGCAAAGGAAGATTCCATTTGTTTATGCGGATTTATACTCCGGATATGCAGGCACTTTCTAAATGGATTGCGCCTACAATTATTTTGAAATAAGCTTGGCATGATAGGATACCCTTTTAGAGGAAAAATATATTTCCTCTGAAAGGGTATTTTTGTCCTAAAATAAGAAAAATTATGCGTATTTTGCATAAAACACCTATTGAAATGCATAAAATTGCTCCTGTCTTGCAAGAAGTGACTGATGTTTTGATACAATGGATAAAATTCATTAAAAAAGTATATTTATTATAACTAAAAAGCATAAAATAATAACAATTATTATATAATTAATTAAATTTATGCATAAACTATTGGATTTTAAATATTATTTATGATAGAATATTTCATAGAGAGAATTAGATTATAAATAGCCACTTTAGAGAGGGGCTAAGTGAAAAATAGGAGGATTTTATGTTAAGCAATCAGCAGTGGAATGGATTTGCCGGAAACCTCTGGCGTGAAGAGATTAATGTACGTGATTTTATTCAGAAGAACTATAAGCCTTTTGATGGGGATGAGAGCTTCCTGGCGGATCCTACTGATGCAACTAATAAGCTGTGGGCCAAGCTTCAGGAGCTGCAGAAGGAGGAGCGTCAGAACAATGGCGTTCTGGATATGGATACTGATGTAGTAGCCAGCCTTACCTCCCATGCTCCAGGCTATATAGACGAGAGCCTGAAGGATTTGGAGAAGGTTGTTGGTCTCCAGACTGACAAGCCTCTGAAGAGAGCTTTCATGCCTTATGGCGGTATCAAGATGGCTGAGCAGTCCTGCACCAACTATGGCTATGAGCCAAGTGCAAGACTCCATGAGATTTTTACCAAGTATCACAAGACTCACAATCAGGCTGTATTTGATGCTTATACCCCAGAGATGCGTCTGGCTCGTCGCAGTCATATTATTACCGGTTTGCCTGACACCTACGGCCGTGGCCGTATTGTAGGTGACTATCGTCGTGTTGCCCTCTATGGTATTGACCAGCTGATTGCCTTCAAGAAGGAAGATTTGGCTAATGTTGGTGGCGACGGCGTTATGACTGATGATGTTGTACGTCTCCGTGAGGAGCTGGCAGAGCAGATTCGTGCTCTCAGTGGTTTGAAGGAAATGGCAGCCTCCTATGGCTTTGATATTTCCGCTCCTGCCAAGGATGCCCGTGAGGCTGTACAGTGGCTGTACTTCGGCTATCTGGGTGCTATTAAGACTCAGAACGGTGCTGCCATGAGTGTTGGCCGTGTATCCACTTTCCTGGATATCTATATTGAGCGTGATATTGCCAATGGCATTTTGACTGAGGCAGAGGCTCAGGAGCTGATTGACCATATGGTTATGAAGTTCCGCATGGTACGCTTTGCTCGTATCACCTCTTACAATGAGTTGTTCTCCGGCGATCCTGTATGGGCTACCTTGGAGGTAGGTGGTACTGGTATTGATGGCCGTCATATGGTAACCAAGAACGATTACCGCTTCCTCCATACTTTGGAGAATATGGGCCCATCCCCAGAGCCAAATCTGACCGTTCTGTATTCCTCCTCCCTGCCTGAGAACTTCAAGCGCTATGCAGCCAAGATTTCTATCAGCACCAGTTCCATCCAGTATGAGAACGATGATACTATGAAGCCAGAGTGGGGGGATGATTACTCTATCTGCTGCTGCGTATCTGCAACTCAGACTGGTAAGGAGATGCAGTTCTTCGGTGCTCGTGCCAACTTGGCCAAGTGCTTGCTCTATGCTATTAACGGTGGCGTTGATGAGAAGAGCGGCGATCAGATTGGACCTGAGTACCGCGGTGTAGCTGGCGATGTTCTGGAGTATCAGGATGTTGTTACCAAATTTGACCGCATGATGGATTGGCTGGCAGGTCTCTATGTAAATACTCTGAACCTGATTCAGTATATGCATGACAAGTACTACTATGAGGCTGAGGAAATGGCTCTCATCGACACCGATGTACGCCGTACCTTTGCTACTGGTATTGCAGGTTTCTCCCATGTAGTAGATTCCCTGTCCGCTATTAAATATGCCAAGGTAACTGCTATTCGCAATGAGGCTGGCATTGTTATCGACTACAAGACTGAGGGTGACTTCCCACGCTACGGTAACGATGATGAGCGGGCTGATGAGATTGCCAAGTGGTTGTTGAAGTCCTTCCTAGAGAAGATTAAGTCCCGTCACACCTACAGAAATTCTGAGCCTACCACCTCCATTCTTACCATTACCTCCAACGTGGTATATGGCAAGTTTACTGGTGCAATGCCAGATGGCCGTGAGGCAGGTGTTCCTCTGTCCCCTGGTGCAAATCCAAGCTACGGTGCAGAAAAGAGCGGTCTGCTGGCTTCCCTGAACTCTGTTGCTAAGCTGCCATATGAGTGGGCTTTGGATGGTATTTCCAATACCCAGAGCATGACTCCAGAGGCATTGGGCCACAATGAGGAGGAGCGTACTACTCAGCTGGTACACGTAATGGATGGTTACTTCGATCAGGGTGCACATCATCTGAATGTAAATGTATTTGGCCGTGAGAAGCTGCTGGATGCTATGGAGCATCCTGAGAAGGAAGAGTATGCAAACTTCACTATCCGCGTTTCTGGTTATGCTGTAAAGTTCATTAACCTGACTCGTGAGCAGCAGCTGGATGTAATTTCCAGAACTTTCCATGAGCACATGTAATAATGCTGCCCAGAATCTGCCTGTCTACGGACAGGTGGATTCTGTGGAAAGCTTTG
Source organism: uncultured Anaerovibrio sp. (assembly GCA_934203205.1). Classification (GTDB taxonomy): domain Bacteria; phylum Bacillota; class Negativicutes; order Selenomonadales; family Selenomonadaceae; genus Anaerovibrio. The sequence goes on from CAKPYV010000029.1 coordinate 24,427, forward strand.
GTTCTGTAGATGGGCCAGGGTTAAGATATATTATTTTCCTCAAGGGCTGTCCTCTCCGCTGTCTCTATTGTCACAATCCTGAAACCTGGGGTGGCAAGGAGGGAGAGAAGCGTTCTTCTGAGGAAATGTTGCAGGCTGCTTTGCGGTATCGCCCCTATTGGAAGGGTGGCGGTGGCATTACCGTTTCTGGCGGTGAACCACTTTTGCAGATGGATTTTGTTACGGATTTGTTTCGGCGGGCTAAGGCTCAGGGCGTATCTACCTGTATAGATACCTCTGGGGCTGTGTTTAGCCGTGAGCCAGTAAAATTGCAGGTTACAAATGAGCTGCTGGCGGTAACGGATTTGTTGCTTTTGGATATCAAGCATATTGATAGTGCCAAGCACAAGGAGCTTACTGGCATGGGGAATGAGCATATTTTGGATTTTGCTAAATATTTGGCCGAAATCAAAAAGCCTGTGTGGATTCGTCATGTCTTGGTGCCAGGCATTAATGATGATGAGGAAAGTCTGGGCAAAACTGGTGAGTTTGTAGCTTCCTTGGGCAATGTTCAGAGATTGGAAATATTGCCTTATCATCGTATGGCGATGCATAAATATGAGGATTTGGGGATTGCCTATCAGATTCCTGACATTCCAGAGCCATCTAGAGAGGCAGTAGCTAAAGCTCAGCAAATTCTAAATACAGAAGCCTATCAGGGTTATAAAAATAGCTAAACAAAATCGCTATAATGTGTGTAGTGCACATTATAGCGATTTTTCTATTCTAAATTCTGATTTGCCGAATACATCAATTATCTATACACTTCTCGTAGGCATGGCATATACCCTTACAGGCACGCTCGCGCTATATTGATGTGCCTCACGCTGCTAAACTCATTTAATCACATGAAAAGCTTCACGATGTTCACCTTTTCATGGCTTAAATTCGTTAAGAAGCGAGGCACATCGATATACCTGTTAAGGGTATATGTCATGCCTTCTACTTTGTGTATTCATTGCACCTTCCTGCTTTGGCACTATTTGTAATTTTGACGTATTTAATGGAATGGAACAGCAGATGATAGTACCCTAAGAAAACCCTTGCTAAGCCTCGGTGCTTAATGAGTTCAAGGCGTAAGGCGCAGAAGGAATTTAGCATCCGTTATGCTTAGCTAGGAGTGGGCAATATGCCAGCGACATATTGCCCGGAATAAAGTGACCGCTGTGTCACTTTATTCCGCGACGAGCGATATTTAGTTCAGACTATCTCTGATGTGGCTATTAAGTACAGTAAAGGCAGAATGATTCGACAACAGCCGGAGGGGCATGACACTTTTGCGTCGGGAGACTCCTGCTTTTGCGCAGCAAAAGTGGCCCCGGTGGCACTCTCTATCATTACGGCCTCTGTGAATTGGCTCAGCGACAAGCGGTATTACTGCGTAAGGATAAATCACCAATTAGGGCCATTAAGTCGGACAGAGCAAAAGTCGTTATGACCGCAGGCTGTATTTCGAGAAATTTTGACATATCGAATTATATTTACGATACTAGGTAGAGATAGGCAACTCGACAAATCAGAATTTGTTGGTAATATATAAAAAAGCTCCTGAAATGGCAGGTGTGTACCGACCCCAAAAAGTTAGACCTAAAATCTAATTTTTGGAGGTCGGTTTTTTTGGCAAAATATAGTTATGA
>CAKPYV010000030.1 GCA_934203205.1 uncultured Anaerovibrio sp.
TTCGAAGCGGACCAGTACTAATAAGTCGAGGGCTTAATTACAAGTCCTAATGTCAGGGTTGTTTCTGTGAAGTTTTGATTGTACATCAGTACAATTATATAATCCGGTGATGTTGGCTATGTGGTTCCACCTGTTCCCATTCCGAACACAGTAGTTAAGCACATAAACGCTGAAAGTACTTGGCTGGAGACGGCCTGGGAGGATAAGAAGTTGCCGGTTAGCTAGAGACTATCGATAGATAGTCTCTTTTGTTGTATGAAAGTTTATTGAAATACAGCCTGCGGTCATAACGACTTTTGCTCTGTACGACTTAATGGCCCTACCTGAGGGTTTATCCTTACGCAGTGATACCGCTTGTCGCTGAGCCAATTCACAGAGGCCGTAATGGTAGAGAGTGCTACCGGGGCCACTTTTGCTGCGCAAAAGCAGGAGTCTTCCGACGCAAAAGTGTCATCCCCCTCCGGCTGTTGCCGATTCATTGAGGCTTATCTATACTGTCAATCTTAATAATTCTGCTATCTTCATAAGCAGACAGATTGTTGCAGTTTTGCAAGTTTCATAACCATATATTACTATACAGCAAGAGCCATATCCCGTTTGGGGATATGGCTCTTAACTATTTTGTCAGGGGAATATCAGTCATTATAGGTGTAGTAAATTCCATCCCGTAATAATTATTCGTTAGCTTTCAGCCAGCTATAAATAGCGGCACCTTCTGGATTGTCATCAATCGTGCCCAAGGAAAATTTATTTATCTCATCCCAGATGCTTATGGTATTAATGCCGGCATCTATTAGGTGGTTGAAACTAAATGTACGCCGGTAAACAAGGGTGCCGCTATTGTGATGGACGTGCTTGATGTCTACTATAGCATATTCGGCTTTAGGTCTGTATCCGTCGTTGTATTTTACGCTATCGGTTACAACATAGGTATCTATGCCGTTTTTTTCATATACCCAGGCATCAGCAGCTGAGGCAGATGATGTAGCCAGGGCCATATTGCCGATGAGCAGTCCCAAACAAATAAATACGGCTGTAAAATATTTTTTGATAATCATGTTTGTCCTCCTTGCTTATTCATGTTGAACTAATACTAATTTATCATCGGAGAAGTAATAAATGTCCATTCCTCCGAGGATATTTATACCGTTTTTATAGTAGTAGTAGTGGATTTCTTCACCCAGAGCCGATTCCATACTAGTAATATCATTAGGCCTGCCAAGAAGTCGTTCAACCTTGGCTCTGGAATCACCTATACTGATGGTATTATCTCGTTCTTGTTGTTTTCTTTGAGCTTCGATTTTCTTGTTTTTAGCTTCAATTTCCGCTTGTCGTTCGGCCTCTGCTTTTTTTCCTTCAGCTATGCTTTGGGCTTCAGCCTCCTTTGTCTGCTCAACTTCTTCAGCATTTTTCTTGTCCGCTTCTTCCTGGGCTTTCTTAGCTTCTTTAGCAGCTTTTTCCTCTTGCTTCTTTTGTTCTTGTTTTAACTCGTATTCGGCCCGCTGTTCAGGCGTCATAGCTGCCAGTTGGGCTTGTTCATCAGCACATCCACCAATACCGAGAGCCAATGAAGCAAAAAAAGCAAGCTTAACAAATGTTACAAGTTGTAGCCGAATAAGGCAATAAAAGCTTGTTAGACCAATCAACACAGCCATCAGCCAAAAAAACTTGCCGACTAACCACCAGAGTGTTTCCATAAAATCATCCCCTTAAAACATGAGTAAATAATTATTATTTGATAGTGATATTATAGAACAATCCCCACGGATTTTGTTTACCCGTGGGGACAAAAGAAAAATTATTTATTGTTTAAATTTGCTCGTGGGATATTAGTAGTAATAGTAACCATTGTCGATATAGTAGTAGATTCCCAGGCTGTCTGCACAATACTCAAATATCCTGTTTGGTGCCATAACTACAGTCATCGGCGCTCCGATGCCCTTCCTTGCTGCCGCGATTCGCATTCCGTCTGTTTGATAACGCCAAAAGTCAGTTTTAAATTTATTGAAATACCAAGACTGCTGATTTATTAGTCTGCCATTTCGTACTTCCTTTACAACGACTGAAAAATCAGTGCTGTTCCCAGAAATAGTATCCTCTACTACATATAAATCCTTGTTTTCAGAGTCCCAATGAGCCACCCAGACATCGGCAGCACTGACGCTGGATATTGTAGAGAAGAAAAATGCCAACATGAAAGCTGGAACCAATAATAATTTTTTCATGGTAATATACCTCCTACCGATATGACAAATAGCGAACGCCCTTAGAATAATCAAAGTCGATAATTCTATTGACTGCCGGAATTAAAACGAAAATAGGGAATAATATAGCTAAGATGGTGGAGACACGGCTGTCTTTAATATCGCGCTGGTCCATAGCTTCATTTAAGGCGTCGGTTAGTTTGCATACCAGATAGATACCATAAATACCACCGGTTATCATGATATAAAAGACAGCTGTTCCGCCTGAGGCAGTTGTCCTTCTACCAACCAAGGTATGAACTGTATTGACAAGCTTTGCCCACCAAAAGAAGCCATAAATACCCGCCGTACAACAGAAATATAACATGGACTTTAGAATGCTCATGTGCTCGATGCGGTCACAAAACATCGTTGTTACAATTGAAGAACTTTGTCCACCTTCTATATGAACCTGAGGACTCTGCCCACCTTCTGTATGAACTTGTGGACTTTGGCCACTTTCTGCATGAACCTGGGATTGTTCTTGTGGAACCAGGTTCAATGCATGCTCTGTGGCGACCTCCTTGCCACAGGCATGACAGCTCGTTGCCTCATCTAGTAATTCTGCACCACAGTTTTCACAAACCTTACTCATAAGTCTCACTCCTTGAATTAAAAAATCTTTCATATGAATACTTAATGTGCTGATACTTTGCATTATACAAGCTTATGAATATTTTGTGTTTACCCGTTGGGACAAAAGACAGATTATTTATTCCTTGTCAAAAACGATGAGCATTTCCTTAGCGAATATCCGTTGTGGGCTGGGGCTAGAGATGTTGACGACCAAGGATATAGGCTCCTGACAGGCAAACTCCTCCATAGGCAGGGAAATTTGGGCGGAATCGCCTGGAGCAATGGTAGGGAGCTGTAGGCTGGTGTGGCTGATGCCGGCCGTATCGTTGTAGGTAATGGACAGGACAGGGCTTTCCAGATTGGCGGCGGTGGGATTGGTGATGGAGAGGCTGATAGGAGTATTGCCGGGAAAATGGCCGCCAGATGCCTGTAGCTCTTGGTTGGAAATGGTGACTCTGCTGCTACTGCTTGGCAGATATACATCATCCTCATGGCTAAGGAGGGGATTGCCATTGACGTAATACTGGGGATAGATAATGTTCTGGGCTGGTTTTGACACAGCTTGCTTAGGGACAGCCGTTGGAGACGGAGCAGATGGGGCAGTGGTGTCTTTGACTTGGGGAACAGTTTCATCGGAAGGGGGGAGGGTGGTTTCTGTCTGGCTTTCCGCTGCCTCATGCTGGGGAATGACAGGGGCAGGTTCAGTTTTTGTGTAATTAATATATGCGGTAAAGCAGGTGGCGGTCATTCCTACAGCCATGCCAAGGGTAAGGATATTGCGTTTTTGCTGGGCAAGGCATTGGAAAATTGGCGGCCGGTTCAATGCCTTTAGCAGTTCATCCACATCCTGATAACGTGCCTGGGGATCAATGGCACAGCATTTATTTAGAATGGGTATGAGCCTGCCACGGTATTGAGGCCCCAATATTTCCTTGAAGGTACAGCCCATGGCATAGATATCACTGCGGGCATCGGTCTGGCTGAAGCCATACTGTTCCGGGGGAGCGTAGCCACGGGTGCCCAGCAGTGCCGTGTCAGTAGCCTTGTGACCAGATAGCAGGCGAGCGGCATCAAAATCTATCAGATAGAGGCTTTCTGGCAGCTCTGGATTTTGGAGAATCAGATTTGCAGGCTTGATATCCCGATGGATGATGCCACATTCATGCAGTTCTTTCAACCCATGGCAAGGGCGGCTGAGCATCTGCTGGATTTGCTGGGGAGAAAATTCATGATTTTGGGCAAGCAAATCCGCCAAGGTGCTGCCCTCTATGTACTGCTCAATAACAGTGGAGTTGCTTTCTCCTTTGGTATAAAAATAAATCTCCGGACATATAGAAAAATTATACTTTTTTAGCTCCTCATAGACGGGATTGAAGCGTGACAGTTCCCGCAGGATGACTTTTTGATTGCTATCCTGGTCTATAGCCCGCCACACCTTGCCCTTGGGGCTGTTGTGCAGGAGTTGGAGCCTTTGATATTTGTTCAATATGAACTCTGTAGCGAAATCCTTCGCAGTAAAACTTCCTTTGTCAATGCTTTTAGTTTATTATCCAAGATAGGGGAATGGGAGTCAAATAATTTAGAAAAAAACTATTGTCCTATGGGGTAAACAAAATAGGCTGAAATTTAGTATAATATGATATGACAGGGTGGGGCGAATATCTCCACCCTCGTGGTCACCCCATTGGAAGAAAATATAGAGGCATTTTCTTTGAATAATGTAGGGGTTATAACCGATTACCTGGGGGGAAATAATGTGAATGATACTGCAAAAGTAAAGGATACAGCTCAGCTGGAGAATGAAATAGAGAATATTGGCAACGATCAGGATATTGAGTCATATTTGTGCATGAATCAGGAAAGCATGCGGTCTTTCAGCTTGTCGGAATATCTTGGGCATCTATTGGAACAGAAGGGGCTGACCAAAGCTGAGGTGATAGAGCGTTCCAAGCTGGACAAGGTATATGCCTATCATATTTTTTCCGGTAGGAAGCGTCCGGGCAGGGAAAAGATCTTGGCTTTGGCTATTGCCATGGAGTTAAGCGTAGAGGAGACACGGTTCTTACTCTACTGTGCTGGTGTAAGGCAGCTGTATGTCAGAAATCCCTGGGACAGCGTGATTTTTTATGCTTTGAAAAAGAAAATGAAAATCATAGATGTGAACTGCCTGCTGATGCAGCTGGGAGAAAACGTGGTATTGGTGTAGGCAAGGGAACTATATAGGGCAGAAAGTGTACTGCTCAAATATTCATATGCAAAACAAAAAGGCTGTCGCCCTATGAAGGGTGGCAGCCTTTTAAAATACGCTAATGAAGGGTAATAAACTGGTTAATTTAAAGCTAATCAGATAGGTTTTCCAGAGGTTTGAGACCAAATTTTATTAGGACTTCATTGCATAGGTCTATGTCATATATTTTATTTTCTATAAAATAGCCGACTATAATATCAGTTTCTATATCAGTTGAATAGGAATAGCCCAAAAGAGGTAGAAAGTCACGCATTTGCTGCATATTAAGTTCTAGGCCAAGGCACATGAGAAAAACAGTATTACGGCTGGGGCAATAGTCGTAATTGTTAAGCATTTTTGAAAAATGGCGTCTATCTATATGAGCTTTCTTGTAAAATTCTGCATTGGTCATATGACGTTGGTTTAGCATATCACAAAGAACATCAAGGTATATAGGTCTTCTTTTGGGTGGAACTGGCTCAGGCTCGCGTTTAAGTCTTCTTTTGAGCGTTGATATGATACGAAAAAAAGTAGAACTTGAGATTGAATCATCTTCGGGATATTCTAGCCCGCTCCAAAGACTTCTAGAGTACTTATTGCCAGAGCGTCTTAGCTCCTCATTATATGCTCTGATTTCCTTTATGGGAGCTTCTAACTCTGCAATGATTTGTTCTAAACGCATATATATTCCTCCAAACAATATTTGTTTATATTATACCACTCTGTGGGGTTATGTAAAATGTCGCCTGACAGGCGACCATGATAATTATGAAAAAAGGTATAATATAATAATAAATTAAGAGTGATGGAGGCGTTTTTATGAGAAGAATGAAGAAAAATATAAAGGGGATTGCTATTGCAGGTGCAATTATTATGTCTGTTAATAGTGCTTGTTTGCCTAATGTTACATTTGCAGAGGAGGCTGCTGCCACACAAGATATCAAGACACGTGTTGACAATATAATGAATCCAGTCAAATTAGAAGTCAGCAATATACCGGCGTGGAATGCCTATATACCTAAAGGGACAATTATTGATGTGGAATTAGTGGAAGAACTTAGCTCCAAGAAAAATCACGTAGATGATGATGTAAAGTTAAAGACATTGGATAATATTATTATTAATGATGTGATTGTTGTTCCAGCAGGAGCATTAGTTGAAGGAAAAGTAACTAAATGTACCAGCTCTGGACTTTTTGGCAGGGCTGGGAAGCTTGAATTTACGATAAATTCAGTTAGGTCTGTTAATGGGATAGATATACCCTTGCAGTATACAGATTTAAGAGAAGCTGGCAGTGATGATGGTGCTATCGCAGTGGCAGCAGTGGTAACACTTATAGGCGGATTGTTTATGAAAGGTAAAAATGTTTCTTTTCCAGCAGGAACCAAGATGTCAGTCAAAGTTGTAGCTGATACTGATTTGAAAGTGCGACTAGATAATTTAGCAGAAATGATGAATCCAGCTAAGCCCCATGGTGTGGTAATACAGATTAATCAGTAGATTCAAGAATATTTATGATTTTATTGAGATAGGTGGTAGACAATGGTGGATATGGTATATACATGGGATGTTCAGACAAAAACATGGACTCTTTGCAGGAATGAGAAGTTGCGCCACGGAGATATCAGAAATCTGCCCTGGGCATTAGCCATCAAATTTAATAATTGTTATGATGTGATATTGTATAAATAAAGTTGTCACCTTGCTCTCAAGGAGTTAATATATACTTATGAGCATAAGGAGGACGAAAAAATGTCAGCTGGAAAAGTATATGATCTAGAATATAAAATTCAAGCAGTAAAACTCGCTAATGAAATTGGCCAGGCAAAGGCTGCGACAGAGTTAGGTATACCTAGAAGTACTGTATATACCTGGATTAGAATGGTTCGCTTAGGGCGACTTGATTTAGGTGAAGGTATGCATACACCAAAATCAGCAATGACACTAAATGAAGAATTGATACAGCTTCGTCAGCAAGTTAAGGTGCAGGAAAAAGAAATACGGCGTCTAAAAAAAAGGGATTAATATTCCCAGTGAGCGCACTGTATACAGGGTAATGGAACGAATAGGATTAAGCCATCGTCCTAACCATAAGCCTCATGGAATATTGACAATATCACTATGAATGTATACACGCATGTGAACTTTGATGATGCTGAGGAAGAGCTTAAACGCATGGAGAGCTTCAGACTGACTCAGAAAGAGATTGATGACAAAAATGACAAGAGAGAAATATCACCAAAGATGTTCAGGACAACCTGAGAAGAACAAAGCTCGCCGTACTACTGCATAATGCAGAACTAGTATGGCGGGATTTTTCATATATAATAAAATTGTTGTTTGACTATATAGGATTGATGCATAATAATGGCGCAGAAAAATGCAGTTAGAGAAAAAAATGGGTAAACTACAGCATGTAAAAAACTATTGACAAATAACATTATACTGAAGTATAATGTTATTCAGAAGAAAGGAGGGCTTTTATGGAGAAAATTAATGTACAAATTCTATTAACAACAGAGGAGTATGCTCAAATACAAAAGGAAGCGGATAAGTTAGGCTTAACAGTACCGTTATTTATAAAATGTACTGTGTTGAAAGACGATATATTTTGGGGTTTTTATAAAAAGCTAATAGCTAAAGTTAATGCGTTACCTGTAGGAACTAAATTCAATATCAAATCACTATTTGGTGTGGAATGGAATATGGGAATAAACAAAGGAATTAAACTCAAATTGGGAAAAACTTTTTTCGGTCGTGTTAATTCACAAGTTGTAAAAAATGTAGAGTGCATTGGAAAAGATAGCTCAAATATAATGTGGTATAAGAGAATTGAGGAGGAGATATAATGACTAAGGAAAATTCAAGGAAAGCACCAGCAAATGTGTTGAAAGACGATATATTTTGTGATTTTTATAAAAAGCTAATAGCTAAAGTTAATGCGTTACCTGCAGGAACTAAATTCAATATCAAATCACTATTTGGTGCGGAGTGGAATACGGGAATAAATAAAGGAATTAAACTCAAATTAGGAAAAACTTTTTTCGGTCATGTTAATTCACAAGTTGTGAAAAATGTAGAGTGCATTGGAAAAGATAGCTCAAATATAATGTGGTACAAGAGAATTGTGGTACAAGAGAATTTAGGAGAAAATGTTATGACTAAGGAAGAAGAAGTAATGGAATTTTTGCATCAACGAGTCTTTGATCCAATTCTAAATTCAAAGAAAGTACCAGCAAATATTAAAAGTGGTGTTAATCTTACTATTGGTAGAATGAATAAATTATCTGCAGAAAAGATGGTTCAGTATTTCTGGTCTACCCTTGCTACAGATAATGCAATAGCATTTTCCAAAAAGATTAAAGCAGAAGGATTGCCTAGATTCGAGGATGTATTTGAAGAATTTAGAGATAAATTCGGTAATGAATGGTTAAGAAAATGAGATAAAGTTTGAGCGAAAATAGAATGGAAATATCAAGAGATTAATAATAGCCAAAATCCTTAGTAGTCAGCTTTTCGGTTTTACTACTAATTTTACTACTAACGTGCAGTGAAACTGTGCTGAGATTTGTCCTACTTTGATATGGTATAAATAAGGTAGGTGATAAGTGATGGTTGACATTGCATATACATGGAATATTCAAACAGAAACATGGACTCTTTGTACTGATGAAACATTATGCCATGAGGAAATAAAAAAGCTGCCCTGGGCTTTAATATTAAAATTCAGTAAAGGATATGACGTGTGTATTAATGGTACAGCAATGCAAGGAGTAAAGAATTTAGGGGACTTAAATAATTTTTCAGGGCTTGTTTCCTGCCTACAACATAGAGAGTGTCATAATGTATATTTGTTCCCTCTTCGCTGGCGAATTTATCAGGGGAATAATCGAAACTATATATTGATAGGTGTGGACTGTATAGAAGCGAAAATGATAGGTTATGGCTATTGTTCCTATGAACTGAGAGGCTTTAGGGATGAATTTGTCTCATATTCAGTGGATATTGGAAAAAGAAAGAATGTTCCAGCCAAACGGCAATATATGTATAGCTTAATGAAAAATATGAAATCAGAGGCAATTTCAATACCAGATAATATTGCCAATGCGATTTGTCAGCTTATGCAGGAGGAAGCTGGCAGGGTTTTGGAATTGAAGCCAACTGTCAGCATGAGGCCACATGGCTGGGATTTTATTGAAAAATTTGTCAGCCGTCCCTACGATGTCAATATTGCTTACTGGGAGAATATCCTAGGTAAGACGGAATATGAAGCAAGATTCCCCTATGAACAAAAAGACAATTATAAGCCTTTGTGTCAATATTTGGGCATAAGAAAACCACCCAAGAGCCTGCGGAAAGCCTATGGCGAGAATCCATATGCACCCATGATTTATCTGCTTATGCAGCAGCTAGGGTTAAGAGATATAAACTACATACGAAGATTTTTTGCCTTTGAGGAAGATGTGATGCAGTTCTATCTGCATAGATTTAGATTTAATCCTAGGTCCCACAGAATATATAGGGACAGGCAATGTGATGGAAATAGATGGTGTGAAATTGAAAATTTCTGTAATTTTGTGGCGGAACGAAAGTCACAAAAGCATTTGGCGGCCATGTTGTATAGATTGTCTGTCATGCCCATAGAGGAATATAATCGCTATGTGGTTGATGTATATAGCATGTTTAATGAGTATAGGCGTGATATTTCCGAGGATATGCTAAAGTTATTGGCTGATAAGGGGCCTACGCATATTGTACATGATTTAATGGCTAATGAATTGCGAGGCTACAAGAAAGAAAATAAGGTCGTAGAATATGAGGCAAAACTATTGCCACTGGAATGTATGCTGGATGATTATGAATTTCATTTAGTGCACGAAACCGCAGAGCTGCAAGAAATTGGCGTAAAGCTTTACAACTGTGTGGATTCCTATAGAGGCGCGGTGTTGGCAGGTCGCTCTATTATCTGTTATGTGAAGAAAAAGGGAGAATACCTTGCCTGCATAGAAATTGCTGGTAAAAATAAAGTGGTTCAAGCCTATGCCTATAATAATCAGAATATGACAGGGGATTTGTTCAAGCATTTTCTTTATTGGGCCAAAGTGAAAAAACTGTCCGTGGATGCAGGTTATATTAGTGATATGGATGTGGCTGCCCTAGAGGAAGAATATCCAGAAAAAGAACTGCTCATCAAGCATGTTTCCACTATGACTTATGAAGAATTAATGGCTGTTGATGGTAATAGCATAGGCAAAGGCTGGTATACGCGATTTGGGGAATTGCTGCCCCAGCAGAGAAGTTATCATCTGGCGCCTCCTCCTTGGATGAATGATGAAGAAGAAGCGATTTATCTTCATTATGCCCTGCCAGAGGGGGAAAAATTAATTGAAGCAGCTGCTAAGGAAAATCCTGAGGCTATGACTGTTTTGGGATAATGTATTTTCAGGGACAGGTGCTGAAGCAGGATCATAAACGTGCGTTAGCTTGGCTCTACAAATCGGCCAAGAAATATCATGATGCCAAGGCTTGGAAATATCTGTTGCAATTGCCAAATAGATATAGGGCAAATAACGCCGCTGAGGATGTGAGATTAGCATATGGTTTGGAGTGTTTGAGAAAATATTTCCCCAAAGGATATTACAGTTAATACATTGCGGGGAACATTTTACCATGAAAAAAATGCAGCAAAACACCTGCGCCGAAGTTCTATGTGTTGTATAATGATAGTAATTAACTCAGGCTATTAAATCTGCTATTCTATATTGTAGAGATAATGAATTAATGAAAGAATATTTTAAAGAACACGAAAGAGAGGTTCTGGATATGGTGACTTTTAAGTGGGATGATAAAAGAGCTATTGCTATGTTATAATTGGAACTTTGCAAGCAATCCTGGATTAGGTCTATCAGAAGTGAGAAAATTTAAATAGCAAAAAAGCCCTGGTACGCGTGGAGCGTATCAGGGCTTTGGTTCGTTATGGGATTATTTTACAGCATCATAGCCCAGCTGCAAAGCTTTCATATTGGCCTCAATGGTATGAGGTGGTACACGGTGAGATACTGCTGTACGGACAGTATCCAAATCTACCAGATTCAGAACCTTGGTCAGTACACCCAGAGCCACAATGTTGGCAAATAGGGCTTTGCCAGCCTGCTCAATGGCAATTTTGGTAATAGGAACCTGAATAATATTGCTAAACTTAGGTGGCTCAGGCACCAAATCAGTATCCAGAATTAAGATACCATCACTATGTAAATCACCATAGTATTTATCAGCAGCCTTCTGCGTCATAGCCAGTACCACATCTGGAGTCTTGACATGGGGATGATAGATAGGATGGCTATCATCAATAATAACCTCAGATTTGGAAGCACCGCCACGAGCCTCTGGTCCATAGGACTGGGACTGCACAGCCTCCATACCTGCAGCTACAGCAGCCTCTGCATAGATAATAGCGGCGGTAATTACACCCTGGCCACCGGAGCCGGACAATCTAATCTGCTTTCTCATTTTCCAGCACCTCCTGCAACCTCAATAACATGCTCATAGGCAGTAGCATAATCTACCTCAGTATCCTGATAAAGCAAGCCAATAGGGAATTTATCTCCAACCTTTTTATCTTCTGGCAATTTATCCCAAGCAGTCTTCATTACTGCATTATCCCGCATCCACTTCATCAGTTCAGCAGGATCGGCCATCTTGTTCTTGCGACCATAGGCAGTAGGACACTGTACCATAGCCTCAATAAAGGAAAAGCCCTTGTTATCAAAGCCATTGGCAATCATCTCAGTAAGATGCTGTACATGGTAAGCGGTGGAACGGGCTACATAGGTAGCACCAGCTGCCTCAGCCAGCTTGCAGGCATCAAAGGTAGGATCTACAGCACCATAAGGAGCAGTAGTGGCCTTTTTGCCAGTTGGAGTCATAGGGGAAGCCTGACCACCAGTCATGCCGTAAATATTGTTGTTAAAAAGCACAACAGTCAAATCCACATTTCTGCGGCAGCCATGAATGAAATGGTTGCCACCAATAGCGGTGCAGTCACCATCACCGGTAATAACTATTACATTCAGCTCTGGATTGGCCAGCTTGATGCCAGTAGCAAAAGGGATGGCACGACCGTGAGCGGTGTGCAGTGTATCAAAATCCATATAGCCGGAAGCTCTGGAGGAGCAGCCGATACCGGAAACAATGATGGTTTTATCTCTATCCAGCCCTTTTTTCTCAATGGCCTGAACAATGGCCTTGGTTGCGATACCATTACCACAGCCTGGACACCAGAGATGTGGCAGGCGGTTCTGGCGAAAATACTGTTCAAAGGATCTTTCCATTATTTATTACCTCCTGCAAGGTTTTCAATGCCCTCAAGAATTTCTTCAGGCTCGAAGATGGTCATATCATATTTAGCACACAGCTCTACTGGACACTGGCCAGCAGCTGCCCGCTCAACCTCGTTGACAATCTGACCGTAGTTCAGCTCAGCCACTAAGATACCCTTTACCTTGGCTGCCAAAGCCTTGATAGCCTTGTCAGCAAATGGCCAAATGGTAATCAGACGAACCATGCCGACTTTGATGCCCTTCTTGCGAGCTGCAAGAACAGCCTCATAGGCAGTACGGGCAGTACCACCAAAGGCAACTACGGCATATTCAGCATCCTCCATGCAGTATTCCTCTACATGGGTGATTTCGTCCTGAGCAATAGCAATCTTCTTGTGGAGACGGTCAATTGCCTCACGGGTAACCTTTGGACTGCCTACTGGGAAGCCGGTTTCGTCATGAATCAGACCAGTTACATGGATATGATAGCCGTTGCCGAAATCAGCAACATTTGGCACCAAATCCTCAGCAGGGGCATAAGGCTGATAGCCCTCAGCTCTGGTCTTACTAGGCTGACGGCGTGGATAAATTTCCAACTCGCTGGCCTCTGGCAGCTCAACCTTCTCCCGGAGATGGCCTACGATTTCATCCATCAGGAGAATAACAGGAGTACGGAAACGCTCGGAATAATTAACAGCCATAACAGCAGTATCAAAAGCCTCACGAACACTCCAAGGAGATAGGGCAATCATAGGATGATCACCGTGGGTACCCCAGCGAGCCTGCATAACATCACCCTGAGATGGGGCAGTTGGCTGGCCAGTGGAAGGGCCTACACGCTGTACATTAACAATAACAACAGGAATCTCAGCTGCAGCAGCGTAGCCAATCAGCTCCTGCTTCAGAGAGATACCTGGGCCGGAGGAGGCGGTGAGAGCCTTCTTACCTGCCAGAGAGGCACCAAGAACAACACCCATAGAGGCAATTTCATCTTCCATCTGTACGAACTTGCCACCAACCTTAGGCAGCATCTTGGCCATGCCTTCGGCTATTTCTGTGGAGGGGGTAATAGGGTAACCACCAAAGAAACGGACACCAGCAGCCAATGCACCCTCGGCACAGGCTTCATTACCCTGCATCAATCTAGCTTTACTCATTTTGCCACCTTCTTATCTACAAAAATTGCATAATCAGGGCAGCGCAGCTCGCACTGGCCACAGGCTATGCAGTCATCAGCCTTCAGAATAACCACTTTGCCCAGCTCGGAAAGACCGAGAACCTGCTTGGGACAAAAGGCTACACATATACCACAGCCCTTGCAGCGTGGCAGTTTGAGCGTAATCTCAGAATTCATATCTGACCCTCCAATACAATACACAATTAGTCCTTTACGTCACAAAAGGTATTATATCATTTTGTAGAGGACTTGTGTAGTATTTTTTTATTATATTACTCAAGGAATATAAAATATATTGTATAAGGCATAGTAAATTCGTTTTCTTTTAATTGAATCGCTTTTCCCAGACAGAAAAAGGCTAATTGGTACTTTATGACCATAAATTGTAGGATGTTTTTGGAAATAAAGCTAAATTGTCTATTGTTATAGGAAAGAAAATGTATTTAGTTCAGATTTTGGTATGATTTAGTAGAAATATGGATTGTTCTATTCTGATTGAAAAGGTATACTTTGAATAGAATCTGAAATAATCCACAGACAGGAGCGATGAACATGAGTGTGGAAATTAATATTAACAAGGCTGTGAAAAAATATGGCAATTTGACCATTATTCCAGGCTTGGATGAGCATATCAAAAATGGAGAATTTTTTACCCTGCTAGGTCCATCTGGCTGTGGTAAAACTACTTTGCTGCGTATGATTGCAGGCTTTAACAGCATTGAGGGCGGTACTATTGCCTTTAATGACAAGGTTATCAACGATATTCCTGCTTATGAAAGAAATATCGGTATGGTGTTTCAAAGCTATGCAATTTTTCCTCATTTGACTGTGCGGGAAAATGTAGAATATGGCTTGAAGCTGCGGAAGCTGCCCAAGGCAGAAATGAAGGAAAAGGTAGATAAAATTTTGGATGTGGTACAGATTACAGAGTATCAGGATAGATTGCCTGAGAGACTGTCTGGTGGCCAGCAGCAGCGAGTAGCTCTAGCTAGAGCTATTGTTATTCACCCCAGTGTACTGCTAATGGATGAGCCACTGTCCAATCTGGATGCCAAGCTGAGGGTGGAAATGCGTACCGCTATTCGGGAGGTACAGAAGCAGGTGGGAATTACCACGGTTTATGTTACCCATGATCAGGAGGAGGCTCTGTCCATTTCGGATAGAATTGCTGTTATGAAAAAGGGTGAGATTCAGCAGACAGCCCGTCCTCATACTATTTATACCCGGCCATATAATGTTTTTGTTTCTACTTTCATAGGCCACTCCAATTTGTTCCACGGCACCATCAAGGGAGACGCCAATGGCAAGGTTGTAGTTTTCAACGATGGCTATATCATGCCTATGAATAATTTATCTGAGGATGCTGTAGACGGTATGGAGGTTATTATTTCTGTTCGACCAGAGGAGTTTTCTATTCAAAAGGATGGCTTGAAATGCAAAATCAAGAACAAGGTATTCTTGGGTAAATACAATACCTACTTCTTGGAATTCCCAGAGAATATGTTGATACCAGATCAGCCATCAATAGAATTTTCTCAGGATTTGGGCCATGCGGAGAGACTGCTGGATATTGACGAGGAGGTTGTACTGAGGCCTAATCCGGCCAAGGTGAATATATTTACTGCTGATGGCAGTAGAAACCTTTTGAAGGGTGTGGTGCTCCATGAATAAAAAGCTAATACGTTGGGATTTCTGGACTGGGGTAACTCTACTGGCCATTCTGGTCTTTGGGCTGTTCCTGATTTATCCACTATTTTCCCTTTTTATTACCGCCTTTCAGGATCCAGAAACCGGGGCTTTCACCTTGGGGCATTTCACACACTTTTTCCAGAGAAAATACTATTATGAATCTATGATAAACAGCTTTACAGTTACTACCTGTGTAACGGTGCTGGCCATTATTATCGGTACTATTTTGGCCTATTTTATGTCCATGTACAAGGTGAAATTCAAGAGTGCCGTGGAGGTTTGCATCATTATCTCTCTGCTGTCTCCGCCATTTATCGGGGCTTATTCCTGGATTCTCATTGGCGGCCGCAGCGGTGTGTTGACCCAATGGCTGCAAAATAGCTTTGGCATCGAGGCGCCATCTATTTATGGTTTTAGCGGGATTTTGCTGGTGCTGACCTTGAAGCTATATCCCTTTATTTATCTTTATGTCTCTGGTGCCTTAAAAAGCATTGATTCGGCCTTGATTGAAGCCGCAGAAAGCTTGGGCTGCAGCGGTATCAAAAAGGTATTTACCGTAATCGTTCCGTTGATTACCCCCACCATTTTGGCTGGTGCCCTTATGGTATTTATGAATGCTATGGCTGACTTTGGTACACCTATGCTGATAGGTGAGGGCTTCAATGTTATGCCGGTTATGATTTACTCAGAGTTTATCAACGAGGTAGGAGATCAGGCCAATTTTGCTGCAGCTATGGCAGCGATTATGGTATTTATTACCTCGGTAATCTTCCTGTTGCAGAAATATGTGGTGAACCGCAAATCCTTTACCATGAGCTCTCTTAGACCAATTCAGGTAGGTGAGCTGCATGGGGTGGAGAACATGCTTATGCATGCAGGTATCTATCTACTGGTGGCTTTGTCCCTGATACCTCAGATTATGGTTATCTACACATCTTTCCTGAAAACCAGCGGTGCTATTTTCGTAGATGGTTATTCTTTGGATAGCTATCGTACTATATTCAACACTTTGGGCGCTGCTATTCAGAATACCTATATGTTCAGCACCTGTGCTATGCTGATGATTATATTCCTGGGTATGACGGTGGCTTATCTTACCACTCGCCGCAAGAGCTGGCTGACAGAGATTATTGATACCCTGACCATGTTCCCGTATATTATACCGGGTTCTGTGCTTGGTATTACCCTGCTGTTGGCCTTTAATGATGAACCCCTGTTGCTGTCAGGTACAGCCTTTATCATTATCATATCCCTGGTAATCCGCAGATTGCCTTATACCCTGCGTTCCAGCTCGGCTATTCTCTATCAGATTAGTCCTAGTATGGAGGAGGCTTCTATTAGTCTGGGTGCCTCTCCCTTAAAGACCTTCTTCAAGATTACGGCAGTTATGATGTTGCCGGGGGTTATGAGTGGTGCCATTCTGTCCTGGATAACAGCTATCAATGAGTTAAGCTCCTCAGTTATTCTCTTTACAGGAGCTACCAAGACCATGTCTGTAGCGATTTATACTGAGGTTATCCGGGCCAGCTATGGTACAGCAGCAGCTCTCTCAACTATATTGACATTGACAACAATTACCGCAATGGTTATCTTCTTCAAGGTATCCGGACGCAAGGATGTTACCCTGTAAATGGTATCTGGGAAATCCTGCAGCATATTAATTGGTAAGTGGATAAATTTTATATAAAAAAGGAGGAGTATCAAATGAATTTCAAAAGACTCAAAAAATGGGTAGCTGTAGCCCTGGGAACTGTTATGATGACAGCGGCTCTGGCAGGCTGTGGCGGCGAGCAGAAACAGGAAGCTAAGGGGGATGACAATACCCTGGTAGTATATTGTCCTCATCCTATTGCCTTTATTAACCCTCTGGTGGAGGAGTTTGAGAAGAGCAGCGGTGTCAAGGTTGAGGTTATTGCTGCTGGCAGTGGTGAGCTTCTGAAACGTGTGGAATCCGAAAAGGCCAATCCATTGGGGGATATTTTCTGGGGTGGCTCTCTGAATACCATGAAGCCAAAGGCTGATTTGTTTGAGAATTATACCTCTGCCAATGAGGATCATGTACAGCCAGCCTTTAAGAATACGGAGGGACCTCTTACTCGATTTACTGATATTCCAAGTGTTATTATGGTAAATACCAATCTGATTGGGGACATTAAGGTTGAGGGCTATGAGGATTTGCTGAATCCAGCTTTGAAGGGCAAGATTGCTACAGCAGATCCATCCAAGTCATCTTCCTCCTATGAGCATCTGGTAAATATGCTTTATGCTATGGGCAAGGGTGATCCAGATAAGGGCTGGGACTATGTGCAGAAGCTTTGTGAAAATCTGGATGGCAAGCTGTTGTCTGGCTCCTCTGCTGTATACAAAGGTGTAGCCGATGGTGAATACGCTGTTGGTCTGACCTTTGAGGAGGGCGGTGCCAAGTATGTAGCTGACGGTGCGCCTGTCAAGCTGGTTTACATGAAGGAGGGCGTTATCTCCAAACCAGATGGTATCTATATCATCAAGAATGCTAAGCATATGGAGAATGCCAAGAAGTTTATTGATTTCATTACCAGCAAGGAAGCTCAGACTTTGATTACTCAGAAGCTCCATCGTCGCAGTGTTCGCGATGATGTACCTGCTCCTCAGGGCCTGCAGGACAAGTCCACCATCAATATTATTGAGGATGACGAAACTGTAGTAAATCAGAACAAGAAGGCTTGGCTGGATAAGTTTAAGGATATTTTCACTAGCACCAAATAATAGCTGATACTGCTATTGCAAAATAGGTAAAAGAAAGATAACTGCCGTAATCCACTGCGGCAGTTATTTTTTTTGCAGTGATTAGGAGTGAAATTTGGTTGAGACTAGAGCTAGAAAAGCATTTTCTTAAATTTGTTTAGGAGTTATAATATTTCTAAAGACCAAAGGAGGCAGGGGTATGCGCAGTTTTCAACAGGATATACGTAAAACCTTGACTCAGTATGCCCTGATTCCGGTGCTGGTAATTGCTTTGTTGGGAACTGTAATAGGAGTTTGGAGCTGGCAGCATGATGTGGAGGAACGAAGCGTTCAGGTTTCGGATACAGCGGCAGATGTGCTGAATGAAATTTTGACGGACTACAAGGCCAGGGTAAATTATGTGGTGGAAAATGAGGATTTTCACAATACTCAGCAGGATGCTCAGCATCGCCGGGCGGTGTATGAATGGCTGTATCACGAAGTAAATATTACCCATGATAATACCCTGTTTTATCTGGTGGATACTCAGGGGAAAATTCTCCTTAGCAATCGCAAAAAACTACCTGTTTATCTGGAGGATACCCCTATGACTTGGGGCTTGTGGCAGCGACTGAGGGCTGAGCCAGATAGGGTGCTGGTGGAATTTAGTCCCCGTATGGATAACAAGAATAGTGATTTGCTGGTGGCTAGAGCAGTATTAAGAGATGGTCAGCTAAAGGGCTATTGGCTTTTCGTTATTAGTGGGGAATATATTGCCAATGCCATTAATTCGCCTTATTTGGATTTGGCTATGGTAAATAATTTTGGTTATGCTTCTATTGCCACCAATCCTGTTTTGCAGGATAAACAGTTTCAAACCCTGCCCAAGGAGATGTTGGGGAAGAATCAGGAAATTGCCAATGTTGATAATGGAGATTTTTATATTACCTGTCACAAATTGTCAGAGGGAGATTTTTATCTTTATAGTGCTATGTCTGTTAGTGCTTTGGAGGAACGTTATCAGCTGGCGGCAGGCATTTTGTTTTGGATATTGCTGTTGATGATTCCAGTGCTGATATTCAGAGTAAGAAAGGAGAGTCTGGCTCGGGCTAAGGCAGCTGATGATCTGATAGAGGCCTTTAGGGCTTTGAAGCATGGAGATTTGCAAAGCCAGCTAAAGCTGGACGGGCAGGATTTTGACATCGTAGTTAGTGCCTATAACCATATGGTGAACAGCTTGCAACGGTTGATGGCTCAGAATGAAGCCAGGGCCAAAGCCAATGCAGTGTCGGAGATAAGGCAGCTGGAGGCACAGTTCCATCCTCATTTTATTTTTAATACCTTGGAAAATATTAAATTTATGGTTAAGCTGAATCCAGAGGCGGCCATGAAAATGATTGTGGATTTGTCCTCCATACTTCGCTATGGTATTAACAATTTGGCTCAGCAGGTAACTTTGACTGAGGATTGGCAGTATACTACCCGGTATTTGGAAATTATGAAGTATCGTTTTGGCAAAAGACTACAGTGTGAGTTTGATATTAGGGTAGATATGGATAATGTCATAATTCCCAAGCTGATTTTTCAGCCTATTTTGGAAAACGCCATTAAATATGGGGAAGGGGCAGACGGTACTATTCACATCTGTCTCACTGTTAAGGCGCAGGAGGATAGCTTGTTAATACAGGTAGCCAATGGAGGGCCACCGATTACTCAAGAGCAAATGGCCAGTTTGCAAAAGCTGTTAAAAGGCAAGGATAATAATACTATCCATACGGGGATTTACAATGTACATAGAAGGCTAAGATTGGCCTATGGGAAGAAATACGGCTTGTCCATTGAAAGTCCCAAGGCAGGCGGTACTGTGGTAGAGCTGAAATTACCCTTTGTTTGTAGGAATGAAAAGGTGTTATAAACACTGGAGATTTGAGGTAAAAGCGGAGGTGAAGATGCGGAATGTTGAAATTGGTCATAGCTGAGGATGAGGATATTATTCGTATGGGATTGGTGCAAACCATTGACTGGCAGGCTATGGAGGTGGAGCTGGTTGGGGAGGCCGCAGATGGCATGGAGGCTTTGGAGCAGGTGAAGAAACTTCAGCCGGATGTACTGCTGACAGATATTCGTATGCCTCGTCTTAGTGGCTTGGAATTGGCAGATAAGGTATTGGCAATGGGGCAGAGAACCCGAGTGGTATTTCTCACCAGTTATGCAGAGTTTGATTATGCCAGGGAAGCGTTACGGCTGCAGGCAGTAGATTATCTCCTGAAACCGGTGGAGGAGGAAGAGTTGGCCAGAGTAATGAAGAATATTGCTAAGGATTTGGCTAATCAGGTAGAATTGGAGGCTGGAGGGGAAAATGGCTCGGTTTCTAACCGTGAGGTAAAGGAGCTGACGGATTGGCTGGATCTTTTGCAGGAGCCGGGGCTGAATCCTCATGTCCGCAGGGTTTTGGAACGGATTGTGACAGCATATAATCAGCATCTAAGCATAGAGGAGCTGGCTGGGGAACTGCAGGTTAGCACCAGCTATCTTAGCCGTAAGCTAAAAGAGGTTACGGGTCATACCTTTGGTGGGCTTTTGGCTAGATATAGATTGCAGAAGGCGCTAAAATTACTGGCTGAGGGAGAGTATCGTGTCTATGAGGTGGCAGAGCAAACCGGCTTTGGGGAGTACAAGAGCTTTTGCCAGACCTTTAAAAAATATCTTCATGAATCTCCCAAAAGATATATGCAGCAGAGAGAAAATCAAGTATTACAGCACATATAATTGAGGACTATGTAGAAAAAGCTGCTTTCCTTAGAAAAAATATATTGACATTATTATTACTAAAACGTAATATATAGATATAAGATTTTTTAAAAATTAAGAAAGGTGGGGGTTGCTATGAAGAAGTATATTATTGTAGGAGGCGTAGCAGGGGGAGCTACTGCCGCAGCAAGATTGCGCCGGTTGGATGAGCAGGCTGAAATTATTCTTGTAGAGAGGGGCGGGGAAATTTCCTTTGCTAATTGTGGATTGCCTTATTATGTGGGAGGAGTAATCAAGGAGCGGGATGAACTGCTTCTTATGCTGCCTCAGAGATTCCGCAATATTTTTAATGTTGATGTGCGGACTCACAGCGAGGTTATCAAGGTAGATACAGCCAATAAAAAGGTTTCCATCAGAAATTCCGAGGGGGAATATGAGGAAAGCTATGATGCATTGGTTTTGTCTCCTGGAGCCAAGGCTCTTAGACCACCAATTCCTGGCATTGATAATAAGCATATTTTAACGCTTAGGAATGTGCCGGATGCAGATGCTTTGCGGGATTTATCTCTGCGCTATCCAGAAGGCAAAGCTGTGGTTATCGGCGGCGGTTTTGTAGGTATTGAGGTGGCAGAGAATCTCAGGGAGCGCGGGTTGGAGGTTGCGTTAGTGGAAGCAGCACCTCATATTTTGGCTCCTTTTGATGATGATATGGTAGTGTTGGCTGAAAAGGAACTTAGAGAGCATGGCATTAAGCTGATATTAGGCAATGGGGTAAAGGAATTTGTCTCTTTGGATGATAAACATCAGGAAGTGCGGCTGGCTGATGGTCAGGCTGTAACGGCAAATCTGGTGGTACTGGCTATGGGTGTGAGACCAGATACCGGATTTTTAGTAGATAGTGATATTAAGCTGGGAGATCGGGGACATATTCTTGTTAATGAATTTATGGAAACTAACGCCAAGGATGTTTATGCTGTAGGGGATGCAGTAATGACCTATGACAGCCAGACTGGCAAAGCTGCGGCTTTGGCTTTGGCAGGACCTGCCAACCGTCAGGGGCGTTTGGTAGCAGATAATATAGTTGGAAGACAGAAAAAATATCAGGGGGTTGTAGGCACCTCTATTCTGAAAGTATTTGATTTGGTGGCTGCTTCTACTGGTAAAAATGAACGTACCTTACATCGGGAAGGTCTGTTATATGGTAGGGATTATCGTTTTACCATTACCTATCCTGCCTCTCATGTAACCTATTATCCTGGGGCAGAGGTTTTTGCCCTCAAGACGATTTTCCGCTTGTCTGATGGGAAATTATTAGGTGCTCAGGCTATGGGTAAAAAGGGTGTAGATAAATGTATTGATACCCTGGCAACTGTACTGCGCTTAGGCGGGAAAGTAGAGGATTTGATAGATTTGGAGCTTTCCTATGCGCCGCCTTTTGGAGCAGCCAAGGCTCCAGCCAATATGGCAGGTTATTTTGCAGAGGATATTATAAATGGCCTAACGGATCCAATACTGCCTCATGAGGTGGCAGAGGAAGTGGCTCAGGGGGCTGTTATTATTGATATTCGCAGTAAGGCTATGCATGAGGCAGGGCATATTTCTGGGGCTATTAATATTCCTACGGAGAAGCTGCGGTCAAATCTTCAGCAGTTGGATAAGGATAAGACTTATATTATTGCTTGTGTAACTGGCCTTAATGGCTATTTTATGGAGCGTATGCTGCGGCAAAAGGGCTACAAGGCTCGCAATCTTATAGGCGGACATACTTATTATAGGACTGTCAAGGGACAGTAATTATGTGGACAAGAGGTGTAAATATGAGTAGATATGATAATTATTTATTGGTGACGGATATGGATGGCACCCTTTTAAATTCTCAGCGTCAGGTATCAGAGAAAAATCTAGCTGCTATAGATAGATTTACCGCAGAGGGGGGTAGATTTTGTGTAGCAACAGGCAGAACGGCGGAAAATGCGGCGATTTTTCTTCACAATGTCAATATTAACACCTCTGGCATATTTTTTAATGGGGCCATGCTTTATGACTACAAGAAACAAAGGATAATGGCTAAGGAGCCCTTGGTGGGAGAGATATGGCAACATTATGTAGACCTGTTACTGGAGAAGTATCCTGAGATTTGTGTACAGATTTATGCCGTAGATACCTGCTATGTGGTTAGCAATACGCCTCCAGAAGCCCCTGTCCTACAGGCTATGAGTTTTCCTTATAAATTTAGTAGGTGGCAGGATATTCAGCATTTGGATTGGTTAAAGCTGATGCTGGTAGGAGAGCCGGAGCTTTTGCACCAGGCCAAAGAGGAAGCAGAGAAAATGGGGCTGATGAAAATTTCCAACAGTTTCTTTTCGGAAAGTAATTTTTATGAATTTGTGGCTGCTAATGCCTCCAAAGGGCATATGCTGGAGGTGTTGAAGGCGTTGCCAGAGAATCAGGGCCGAAAAGTAATTGCTATGGGGGATTATGCCAATGATGATTATATGCTGAAAATGGCGGATGTAGGCATAGCCTCTGGTAATGCTCTTCCCCAGACAAAGCAGGCAGCAGATAGAGTAGGTGTTACCTGCGACGAAGGTCTGACAGCCTATGTAATTGACCTTATCGATAAAGGAGAAATCTAATTTTTCTCTTAGAATGTACAAATTGCCCTTATCCCAGAGGGAAAAGCCCTTGGCTTAGGTACTTTGTTCCCTTGTACAATAGACACTAATAATATATAATATAATGTACGAAAATGTATTGTAAAATAAGGAAATAATGGACGGGAGCAGATAATGGGATGAAGCAAATGGGATTTTTGGGGCCTTTGGGAACTCATAGTGAAGCAGCAGCGATATATTTAAAGGGTATGGTGCCAGAGGAATATGAGCTTGTGCCCTGTGCCAATATATATGAGGCCATTCATCAGG
This sequence comes from uncultured Anaerovibrio sp., assembly GCA_934203205.1. GTDB lineage: Bacteria > Bacillota > Negativicutes > Selenomonadales > Selenomonadaceae > Anaerovibrio. The sequence goes on from CAKPYV010000030.1 coordinate 23,610, forward strand.
TGGAACAAGGACGGCTGGATTCCTGTCTGGTGCCGGTGGAAAACTCCATTGAAGGCTCAATAAATATAACTCTGGATACTTTGGCAGGCAGTGATAATCTGCAGGTGGTACGAGAGCTTATTTGGCATGTACACAATAATCTTATGATGCGGTCAGACACAGGGGAGAATGTGCCTGTCAAAAGGATACTTTCCCACTCTCAGCCCTTATCCCAGTGTCGGGAGTTCATCCGTTGCAATTATCCTTTGGCAGAGCAGGAGGCTGTGGCTAGTACAGCTATGGCGGCTAAGCTGGTGGCAGAAGCGGAGCCAACAGATGGCTGGGCGGCTATTTGTACCCGCAGGGGCGGCGAGCTGAATGGTTTGAAGCTGGTGGCAGAGAATATAGAGGATTTGCCTAATAATTCAACTAGATTTTATCAGCTGATTCGCAGGGATAGCAAGGAAAATACCGATTATGGCCAGCCGGAAAAATCCCTTATCATATGTCAGATAGACGGTAAGGATGCTGGATGTTTATGTGAGATTTTGACGGAATTGGCAGATAGACAGGTGAATTTGACTAGAATTGAGTCTAGGCCTGCTCGAACTGGTCTGGGAGAGTATATATTCTTCCTGGATGTGGAAATGCCAGAACATAGGTGGCAGCTGGAGGAGGCTTTGGCAGGCATTCGTCAAAGGAGTATCTGGCTGCGGCAGCCGGGGGAATTTCCAACCATTAATGCTGATAACTAAGGGCAATAAGGCGGTGCGATTATATGGAAAGCAAAGAATATATAGATAGCAGGGATGTTACCAAGGAAGATATTGATAAGGCTTGGCAGAAGCTTGATTGTCGCAAGCTGTTGGCCCATACAAGTCATGATTTGCGCTCCTCCTTGAATAATGTGCTGGGGTTGACTGAGCTGGCCAAATCCCAGCTGGATGATAGAGAATATGTGGATTATTGTCTGGAAAAGGTGGGAGATACCACTCATTTTCTCCTGAATCTTGTTAACGATATACTTTACACTGTTAGTCCAGCCAAGGAAAATATGACAACTAAGGATACAACCATTAATATAAGGGAGTTATTTGAGACTGTGGGTAGTATTATTCGGCCTATGGCTCATGAGAAAAAGCTCCATTTTCATACTCAGATAGATGATAATGTGGCTGTTTATGTAAAGTCTGATCGGGGACGTATTAGACAGATATTGCAGAATCTCCTATCCAATGCTGTAAAATTTACTCCTCGCTATGGCAAAATAGATTTCCAGCTTCATCAGCTGGCAGAGCATGATAACAAGGCCAGAATGGAATTTGTGGTGCGGGATACCGGTATTGGAATTGCCCCAGAGGTGCAGGAACATATCTTTTTGCCTATGACCAAGGAATATCGGGGCAGCACGACCGTATATGGTGGTGTAGGTCTGGGTTTGGCCATTTGCTATAAGCTGACAGATTATCTTGGTGGACGACTTGAGTTCAAGAGCAACAAAGGTCAGGGTACGGAGTTTAAACTGTATTTGGATTTGGAGCTGGACAAGGAAATGCCAGAAGTAGCTCAGATACCAGAAAATCAAGGCTATAACTTTGCGGGAAAAACTGTTCTCCTGGTTGAGGATGATGAAATTAATAGTGAAATTGCCAGAAATCTTCTTTCCCGCAGGGGTTTGTTGGTGGACACAGCAGAAAATGGCCGGGTAGCATTGAACAAATTTATGATGAATGCCCCAGGGACCTATGATTTGATTTTGATGGATGTGCGGATGCCGTTGATGGATGGCTTGGAAGCTACCCGCAGGATTCGGGCTTCTGGCAAATCTGATGCCAAGAGGATTCCTATTGTAGCCATGACTGCCAATGCTTATGAAAAAGATGAGCAGTGTTCTATGGAGGCAGGTATGGATGCTCATTTAACCAAGCCAGTGGAGACTGGGGTTTTGTATGAAACCGTCCAGCGAGCCTTGGATGGGGAATTGTAAAAGAGAAAATAAAAAGCCTATCTACGACAGCAGAAGTGTGTACCGACCCCAAAAAGTTAGACCTAAAATCTAATTTTTGGAGGTCGGTTTTTTTGGCAAAATATAGTTATGA
>CAKPYV010000031.1 GCA_934203205.1 uncultured Anaerovibrio sp.
ATTCCGTGGCATAAAAATATCCGGGCAGTATATAACTACCCGGATTATAAGGTCTAACTTTATGGGGTCACTACACAGGCACGGGCATTTTCTTTTTTTGCCAAGCCAATAGGCAAAGCAATAGCAAACAGCAAAGGCATCTGTCTAAATACCGTCCAGGCACCTTCCTGTACAATATACCAAAAATTTGACCAGCCTGTACCTGGCTCAGCTATGGAACCAAGAATCATAGGATTTAGGCACAAAATAGAGATTGCTACGAATATACCAAATACGCCAAACATGAGCACTGGTGTAAACATGGCTCCACCAAAGCGCTGCACCTTCTGCATAATTACCTCTTTTGACAGCGACATCTTTTTCCCTCCTAATGGAAAATACCACAAACTCTCGCAAATACCCCAAATTTGCGTAAACTAAAAGGCCACACCGGAACAATGTGACCTTTTAAGTTGTCTACTCAAAACTGAATCTTACTTCAGTTCAGGCCAATAATCCTTATTTGCTTCAATCAAGTCATCCAAAATAGCCTTGGCTACAGAAGCACTTGGCACAGTCTTGGACAGAGTCAGAGCCTGCCACAGAGTCTGATAGCTGCCATTAATCCAGGCATCTACTACCAGCTTCTCTACGGAAACCTGCTGCTCCATCAAGCCCTTCTGGAACTGAGGAATCTTGCCGATGGAAATCTTCTCATAGCCATTGGAGCTAATGATACATGGAATTTCCACCATAGCGGTAGCATCAAAGTTGGAGATAGCACCATCATTTTCAACAATCAGAAGCATACGAGCCTTGGTGTTGAAGGCAATGGCCTCTGCCAAATCAACGATATAACTTGCATGGTCATCGCTATGGAAAGCGCAATTCTCAGCAGTACCCTTGGCCACAATATCAGCAGCAGCAGAGAAAACTTCCTTCTCACGATGCTCCATAACCTCGTTGGCACGAGTGTGGTCTGGATGCTGATTGTCATGATTGAATACATAATCAGGATAGAGATAATATTTCAGATAGGTGTTAGGCAGAGTGGAAGGATCTACAGCGAAAACATCCTTGGCCTTGCCAAAGGTATCCATCCAGCTTGGCTCTACATTAGGATCATTAGGATTTACAATGTAACCATGCTGAGCCACATGCTCCTTGATTTTTGGCATCAGGTCATTGCCTTCCTTGTCGCGGATATCGCACCACCAGCCAAAGTGGTTCAGGCCATAATAACGGCAGGTCATTTCCTTGCGATCCTTCAGACCAGCAATTTCTGCCATGCGCTCCTCAATACCAACTGGCATATCGCAGATGTTGATAATCTTGGAGTTAGGACGGAGACGACGGGTTGCCTCTGCCACAATAGCTGCTGGGTTGGAGTAGTTCAGCATCCAGGCGTTTGGAGAATACTTTTCCATATAATCCAAGATTTCGATTACACCGCCGATGGAACGCATACCATAAGCAATACCGCCAGGGCCGCAGGTTTCCTGACCAAATACACCATGACGCATAGGAATCTTCTCATCCTTTTCACGCATAGCATATTTGCCTACACGGATATGAGCCATAACAAAATCTACATCGGTAAAGGCCTCTTTAGGATCAGTGCTATAGGAGAAGGCAATCTCTGGTGCCCGCTCAGCCAAGAGAATCTTGCAAGCCTCTGCAATCTTGGCCTGACGCTCTGCATCATTGTCGTAGAACTTAATCTGACGAATAGGGAAACGATCCTGATGCTCCAAAAGCATAAGTACAATACCTGGTGTAAAGGTGCTGCCGCCGCCTGCGATAACAATAGATGACTTTTTCATTTTACATACCCCTTTTCATAATTTAAATTTATTTGAGTTGTTGTTCACTTGATGTCTATATAATACAAAAAAGCGGTATCAAAGTCAATAATATCAAGGCATCTAGGGAATTGTCACCACATCTTGTGCATTGGTATCACTCTATGTGATAAATCACATATACATAAATATAATTTATACATAATTAATTCCCTTCACATATAGAGTCAAAGGACATCGGACACCTACCTCATTACTCCTGCTCGGAAAGGAATTGGGAATAGCTAAGAAACCATATCTCCACCAGCAGGAAAAAGCCTAGCATGGATTCATAATCCTCTCCGTCCCTATTGGCGCATGGCATTTTGCAAATAGTTACATACAGACTCTCTGTAGCTAAGCGAGAAAGAGAATTGCTTCTGAGACGTGTCATGGAGATTACCGGTATCTGATGAGTATGAAGCTGTTGGGCATATTCCACCACAGATGCCGTTTCACCACTAAGGGAAATTATAATAAATAAATCATCTGGCTTGGCTTTAGCAACTACATTCCGCATTTCATCCCGGCCCTTGATACTGATAATGTATTTATCTCCATAGACAAACAAGCGCATCAGCTCATTAGCAATATTCCGCTGTACATGACCGGAGCTATAGACAAATACTCTTTTAGCCTTATACAGCATACGATTGGCATAGAGAAAATTCTGCTTGCCAATCTCCTCGCCCAGCTCATGGCACATTTTAGCAGCTGCATCTGCAATATCCATAGTAGGCTTTTCACGGGTTTGGGAATTTTCCATTTTCAAAATCATTTTCAAATCGCTAAAACCATCCAGCCCCAGCTTTTTGGCAAAGCGCAGTACCGTTGTCCGAGAAACATTGCAGGCATCCGCCAAATCATAAATGGAAACATAGCAACATTCCTTGCGATGATTGGATATATACCTCCAGACGATTAAATCTGTCTGACTCAGCTCCCGCAGATGATTATTCACCAAATCGTCCAATTTCATAAGCCTCATTCCTCTGCCACTCAAAATATGGACAAATATATCCATATCGAGATATTGAAAGTTTTCGCAAACTTTTCTTACTGCTTCATTCTGTATGCTTTTGCGATTACAAGTAATACGCTACTCACAAGTTCTTGTACAGTCCACAGTCGTAAATTCCCGACTAAGCCATCGGTACATACCTACATTTGCTTGTTTAGGCAATTTTGTAAGTTTTTGAATCTCTCAAATTAAGACTTGCATTAAAATCTCTGTCAGCATGATACCCACATTCACAAATATATTTTCTATCAGAAAGTTTTAAATCCTTCTTGATACGCCCACATTTATGACATAACTTGCTTGATGGATACCATCTATCTACAATTCTCAGTTCACTACCTAATTCTTTACATTTTACTTCAAGTTTTGTTCTAAATTCATAAAACTTTTGTGAAGCAACTGCTTTTGAGAGATGCTTATTCTTCATCATACCTTTTACATTCAAATCTTCAATGGCAATATAAGATGGCTTGGTTTTCGCCACTTCATTTACACATTTATTGATGTAATCAGTTCGTATATTATCTATTCTTTGATGAAGTTTTTGTACCTTTAAGACTTGTTTTTGGATATTTTGTCTAGTGGCTCCTCCTTTTATTTTGTTATTGCGTTTCTTTAAGTCTTCGTATTTCCTCGATAGACAACGCTGTTCTCTTTTTAATTTTTTCTCTAGTTTTTTCATGCTTGCTGTTTTATTGATATTTTTCTTTGTAATACCATTACTTGCAATCATGAAATCTTTTATGCCTAAATCAATCCCAAGACCTTTATTAACTGGCTTTGCAATTTCTTTAGGTTTTTCTTCAACCAAAACTGATACATAATATCGTCCTGCGTGATATGACACAGCTCCGCTTTTTATGGTATGTGTAGAAGATTTTATTGGAATATATCCTTTTTCTTTTAACCTCATCCAACCAAGTGTAGGGATTTTTATTCTGTGTCTTTCACATGGAATTATTGTTTTTGCATCAGTTTTGACAAAATACATTTTTACATCAGATTTATTCTTTTTCTTGAATCTAGGAAATCTGCTTTGGCCTTTAAAAAATCTTCTAAAAGCCTTATCAGCATTCATAACGCTTTGCTTTGTAGCCTTAGAGCTTACTTCCTTAATCCATAAATATTCAGGATTCTCTTTGAGATAGACATTATTTAACCACTTATAGAAATCCATACCAGATATAAATTTCTTTTCCTGTTCATAAACTTCTTTGTTATGAGCAAGATAGAAATTATATAAATATCTGCATACGCCAATAGTTCTATGAATTATCAGCTTTTGTTCATTTGTTGGATTAATTTCTGTTTTGTAACTCTTGAGCAATTTCTTTATCCTCATTTATTTGATTTTTATACTTACGAAGTCCTAGATTGCCTAATGATATCTCTTGACACTCCCCATTGGTTATAGCAAAGCCATACTATCCATTGACTTCAACCACACAAAATCTGGATTGCATTTTAGCTCAGTCAGCAAACGGCTGGACTTTACATAGGTCACACACTCATGTTTTTCCTGCCAGCTATCCCGTCTGACAGCAAGAAAATGATTATATACAAAGCGTGTACATCCTAATGTATGATTTATTATTTTTTGTTGCTCTGCATTTGGATAGATTCTAAACTTGAAACCCTTTGTGTACACCATTTTCTCACCTCTTTTAGAAATTATGTTTGCAGGTATATTTTATCATATTTACAGGAAACATACAATCGAACAGCAAGAAAAATCATTAATATTTTTAGTTTTTGCAATTTGCTAGAAACGCAAATGATTTGATGATACACTCGCTAATTTTAACAAGATTATGCACAAAAAACCAGTCTAATTGCTTAGACCGGTCATCTTTATCATATGTAGCTCAATATCTCTGCCAGCACACTATCCAAATCTTTCTTTATATCGCTTTCCCAGAACCGCAACACCAGCCATCCCTGTTCTGTAAGCTGGTCGTTTACTTCTCTATCCCGCTCCACATTGCGAGCCAGCTTCTTCTGCCAATATGATTGGTTGGTGTCTATCTGGCTTCCTGGTCTGTCCTGATACCCTCTTGCGTGCCAAAAATCCCCATCTACAAAGATAGCTATTTTCTGTCGGGTTAGAACTATATCAGGACAGCCTGTTAATTTGCGCCAATTCTTCCGATAGCGTATGCCTCTATGCCACAATGCCTTCCTCAACAATATCTCAGGCTTAGTATCATTCCCCTTATTGCCTATCATGGATTTATGTCGTTGTTTTCTTGTCAATACATCCATTAATCAAATAAATCTAATCTGTGCATTTAGGTTTATATACATCTTTCCGTCATTCTCATAAATATGTGCATAATCATGTTTTTTGGTGGACGCACGCTCAAAGCATGTATTATCAAGCAGATAATCTTCAAAGCTGTTTCGGTTATAAATATGATATGCTACCACATCACCATCTTTTTTTACAATGATATATCCACCATTGGCTTCATCATATCCATTCCACGAAGTAGCTGGCATCATCCCTAAAGCAATAGCACAAAGAAACTTTTTAAATTTGTATGCGTAAATCCCCTTGATTCCATACTGGAGAGGATCTTGTTCTTCTATACTAGCTACAATATCCTTGCAATCTTTCTGCCCTGTAGTATATGAATATAACAATATTGCTGACATAATCTGAGGCAACATACTATCCAGCATAACAAGATTGTTACGAAATGTCTTGTTATGCATGCCACTATATGCCAAAGTTCCACCATTAGCGCAAATACTGTTTATTCTATCAATGATTTTTTGCCTAGTATCTATGCCATTAATCTTCTCGGCAGACTCCTTAGTTAGTCCATTCACAGCATAGATAAAATTTGTTGTTTTACCAGCATTTAACAGGGTAGGCGGACTCCCCAGGTCAGATTTAATGCTAAAACCACATCCAGCACATAAATCAATTGAGCGAAACATAAAACACAACAACCCCTAAAATTTGTACCATATATATTCTAATTTACCGCTCAAAGAATTGCAAGGACTTAATAAATATCTTTGTCTTTATAATATTAATAATATATATTAAAAATTAAAATTATATTTAGTATTGTCTACTTCCATTTCTTATTGTTGCATAGTATAATGAATTACATAGGCAGGAGTTATACAAATTGTTATATCATCCGGATAATTTTATTACAATCCCTTTCATATAACTTCCTGCCTAAACATTTTTTAGGAGGGATTTTTTTAGAAATGGTAAAAGCAAGTACAATGGACCTTCTCAGGGAAATCTGCCGATTAGGGCAGGGCGAAATTCCAGAACACAAACTTCTTCACAATCTGGATATTTCCCATGGTTATTTCTGCAAGCTACGGAAGCAGTTGACAGATGCAGGACGACTCCTGGTAACACACCCCAACCGCAAGGCACATTATAATGTGAGGTTAGAATGGACAAACGAGCTTTTTGACAGCTGTAGCGATGATGTGGATATCTCCTCTGAGCAATGTCAGATAGCCTAATTTTTTTGCATTATAGTTGAATTAGTTAAATTTTATGAAATATTGTATATTACAGGAGGATATTACATGAAGGGTTATACCAACACCCCCATAGATAGAATCTCAAACTTTCCAGACATTGATTATGAGGGTATATCCATAGCATATAATTTGGCAATTGACCTGCCTCTTGATGCCCCTCTTACCCAGGAGCAGATTGCTTCTCTGCCCCTTACCGATGAAGAAAAAGAAATGTGTAGCAACATACATTGGCGCAATCTAGCCAATTTACTTCATTTGGAAGAACGCTACCGCCATATATCCATCAGCATTATGCACAAGTCCCAGAAATACACTGACGAAAAGGCCAAAGCCCATAAGGAAGAAATGGATTATGAGCTTCGGGGCGAAATCAGCCCTGCCAAGGCTGTAGAGCTTGCTAGGCTAAAGCATACAAAACAGCTTTTTGAGGAACAGGAGAATATTTCCAGAGAAAAAATCCGTCAGCAGTACGAGAATAAAAATAATATTACAGAAGCTGGTCTGCCCCCTATGTTCCATAACTGCACCATTGATTATATTAGTCAGCAGGGGATTCCTGAACAACTGGAGTATGTGCATTATCGTGTGGCTTCCTTTATCAATAATCTGGATAGCTGTATAGCAAATGGCAATGGGCTTATTATTACCGGTCCCTGCGGCACTCTCAAAAGCTCCTATGGAGCAGCTATCCTCCTTGCCTGCTTCAAGGCTGGTATCAACGGCCGTATGGAGCTGGTAATGAGTCTGTTGGATGAGTTGTCCGTACTGGAGCGGGAAAACAAATCTGCCTATGCCCAGCGTATGCAGCTTCTCTGTCAGGTATCTGTACTGGTACTAGATGATTTGGGAGCTGAGGGAACTAGACCAGATTATGTAAAATCCAAGCTGGAGCAGATTGTTTTCCGTCGTCATGCCAACAACAAAACGACCATTGTTACCACCAACAAAAACTGTCAGGAGCTGAAATATATGTACTCTGAACGCATTATGGACAGATTGACAGCCAAATGCCTTGTCTTGGAAACCAAAGGGCCAAGCCAGCGCAGACGGTATCTAAATGCTTTGTCTACATTCAAGAAAGAAACAACAGCTATCAGCAAGGAGGTTGCATAATGAGCAAGATATCTTATATCAATCAGATGAATGCATTCTTGGAAAGGCGGGAAGTTGATTGCCTCCCCCCTAGTGCCGTTTTGATATATCTTGTATTATTCAAGGAATTTAATAAGACCAAATGGAAATATGAGTGGCTTACACTCCCTACGCGAAAACTGATCTGCCTCATAGGCAACAATTCTGCCAGCTTTCTCTACAGCCACCGCCGTATTCTTATTGAGCTGGAATATATTCAGATACGGCAATCAGGAAGCCTCCGCAACAGGCTTACAGAATATCGTTTAGTACCATTGTACGATGTTGGAACATCTAATAACTCCCAAAATAACGAAGAAATTTATGCTGATGAGGAGATTCCCCAGTATGAGGGTGTTCCTGATGACGGAACGCAACACGGAACGCATTGCGGAACACATCACGGAACGCATCACGGAACACCTGCCGATTTACCAGCCGAGAGTGTTCCGTCACAAGGAACGCATCACGGAACACATCACGGAACGCATTACGGAACGCATCACGGAACACCTACAGCCTCTCAGCCCTTGTGCCCCAAGGCTTCCCAGGCTCCTAAGAATAAGATAGAAGAAAAAGATAAAAACCTTTCTGGTAGTATACCTCAGTACGAAGGTATACAGAGTCCTAAGACAAACCAGCAAGAAGAAGCTCAACCTAGAATACCCAAACCTCCTACAGAAGAAGAATTTCATCTCTGCTTTGATACCTACAATGTGTGCCTCAACAGAGAACCAAATTACGATGAAAAAATGAAGCTGGTAGAGCTGGTTAGAAAGTATACAGCAAAGAATGTGCTGGAAGCTCTTAACCACCTCTATGAAAAAGCCTTAAATGAATCACCAGAGATTGTTGTGACTTCTCACAAGAGAGGCAAGCCTGATTCTCTCAAGATTACCTTGGAAACTTGTGAGAAGCTTCTCTGGCAGCGTAAGATGGGCTTGGATAAACCTATGCCCCGCCGTACCGAGCCAGTAAAGGGCTGGGAAGATTTCAGACCAGCTTAATTTACTGACAAAGTTTTTCCAAAGATTTTCACCAAAACCCTATATAACGAGGTGTCCGATGTCACCCTCCTCTATAGGTGGCGGGAAGCTGTGCTACTGACAGGGTGGAACTAATATCTCCACCCTCGTCGAAACACCATTGAAAGAAAATGAAAAAATCATTTTCTTTGAACAATCTAGGTGTTATAGCAAAGAGGTACTTTCTGGAAGAAGTGCCTCTTTTCTTTTGCCAAATTTTTTCAAAAAAACTCCCCTTATAGAGCGTTCTATTATTCGTTGCTTTTTGTTATATCTCGAACAATTTTAGGCATTTTCTCCAAAACTCATAAAAACATTTTGCAAATTACTATTGCCTATGACATGTCACGGAAGTATCATAAGGTTGTAGCCAAGAGCAGGGCTAACAAAAACAAGGAAAGGAGATATGTCAAATGGAAAGAGAGATTGCAGCTTCTACTATGAAGCTGAAGCTGGTCAGTGGCAAGGATGCCAAGGATAACCCAAAGTATTCTTCCCGCAGTTTCAACAACATCAACACCCAGCTGTCTGATGAAGATATGTTGTCTGTAGGCACCGCTATGGCCAGCCTGCAGACCATGCCTCTAGGCCAGGTTCTTCGTACAGATACTGCGGTGCTGGATGCCTAAGTCCCAGACTAGGCACAGCCAATCCATTGTTTAACGAAAGGAGGAATTTTCATGTCAGCAGACCTTCATCTGGTATTTTCCCGCGACAAGTCCAGTCGCACCCTCACCATTACCGAGCCAAACCCAAACCTGACCAAGGCCAAGGTTTTGAAGGCTATGGAGAACATGGTAGCCCGCAAGGCTATTCTTGCTAACAAGCAGGTTGTAGATGGTGTCAAGACCGCTTATCTCAGCGAAGTAATCGTTACTGAGCTTAACGATGAACAGGTTGCCTAAGATTAATTTTTTGAAAGGAGAATGTTTATGGTAAATCGTACTGTTGTATCCTCTGCCCTGAAATTTGGTTTTGAGACAGAGGAGGAAAAGAACGGCCAGCCAGTTATTGATTTTAAGACTATCTCTAACATGAACGGCTTGGCCAGCGATGAAGATTTTCAGGCGGTAGCCGGGGAGATTTCCCCTCTCTACAAGAAAGCCCCTGATATTTTTTATCGTGTAGATACGGTAGCTTTGGAAGCTGCCTGATAGGGACAGGAAAGGAGGAACAATATGATTAGCAATCGCAAGCTCAACATGGTCTTTACCCGTGGCAATACCACCAAGACTCTTTCCCTTGCCAACCCAAGGCAGGATGTTACCGGGCCAGAGGTGCACGGTGTTATGAAGGATATTATCGCCAAGGAGGTTTTCTCCTATGACGATGAAGCTGGCAAGCTGGATGGCATTAAGAAAGCCTATATCCGGGACACTGTTGTAACCGAACTGCCAGAGGCCTAAAGGCCAAATACAAACAGGCAGGAAAGTCCCCCGCCCAGTAGCGATGGGATTTTCTACAAGACCTGATTGCATCAACCTGATATGCTACTACCCCAGTAGCAAAAACCTTAGTCGATTTTTAATTTTTAGTATTAAAGCACAGTCAAAACATGGGCTGCCGCCAGTGTGATATGATAACCACACCAAAGCGGCGGCCCATTGTTTTTGACAGAAAGGAGTCATATGGACGATACACTTCTCAAAGCTATCTCAACCACAGGCTTCCCCATTGCTGTGTCCTGCTATCTCTTAGTAAAGCTCCAGACCACCTTGGAGCGATTTTCTACCAGACTAGACGACCTGATTGTGGAACTTAGGAAGGGATACTATACCGCTACTGTCCAGCCATAAATACCGAAAAAAAGGCAACAGATTCTAAAAAAATCTGTTGCCTTTTTTGTTGCAAATAAAACTTCCTTATTTTACCGTAGGAAGCCACCGATTATCTGAGCTTCCGCCTCAGCCTCAGTCAATCCCAAAGACATAAGCTTAATCAGCTGGTCCCCAGCGATTTTGCCAATGGCCGCCTCATGAATCAAAGCTGCATCCACATCCTTGGCATCCAGCCTTGGTATGGCCACTACATGAGCCTTGTCCATAATAATGGCATCACATTCCGCATGACCGCTGCAGGCTGTCTCACCTATAATAGCTGCCTCAAAAACCTGCTCAGAATTATCTCTAGCTACAGAACGGGAAATAACATCGGTGCTGGAGCCTTTGCCCTGCAGCTTTACCTCATACACACTGGTAGCCACCTGGTCCCCGTGAGTCATTAAACGCTCATGGACAATCATAGTTGCTCCCTCAGCCAATTCAGCCTTGGTAATGCGATGGGTGGAATCTACACCCTTTATCTGTACCATTTCCATATCCACATAACTATCAGCCTGCTGATAAACCTCGGTTACAGGGTTCAGAATCCGCTTACCCTTGCCATCCCCTTCGCCGTAATGCTTTTCCACATAGCGAACCCGGGAATTTTTACCCACATAGAAGCGATGAACGCCATCATGCTGGGAATCCTGATTGCCACAGTTGTGAATACCACAGCCAGCCACAATAACTACGTCGCAGTCATCACCTACGTAGAAATCATTATAGACAGTTTCCTTAATACCGCTTTCACTAAGGACAACAGGAATATGCACGCTTTCATTCTTGGTGCCATCCTTGATGCGGATATCTATACCGCTTTTACCGTCAGTTTTAGTGGCAATATCAATATTAGCTGTGGTATTCCGCCCAGCCTTTTCACCATTAACCCGGAAATTATAGGCTCCCTCTGGTACGCCGTGCAGGTCAGCCACCTCTGTCAGCATATGCATCTGAATATTGTCTAACATCTTAGAAACCTCCCTTTGGGTCCAGTTTGGAGCAAGCCGCATTAACGGCAGAAGCCGTACCTAATAGCTCTGGCAGAATATCTGCCTTGGCCCCTTGCTTGGCCACCTTGCCATTTTCAATAACCACGATTTCATCGGCAATATTCAGGATTCTTTCCTGATGGGAAATAATCAAAACTGTCCCCTGTACAGTCTTACGAATATTTTCAAATACCTGAATCAGGTTCTGGAAGCTCCAGATATCAATACCAGCCTCTGGCTCATCAAAGATAGAGAACTTGGTGCCTCTAGCCAGCACAGTAGCAATCTCAATACGCTTCAACTCACCGCCGGACAAGGAATTATTTACCTCTCGGTTAATATACTCCTTGGCGCACAGGCCCACCTTGGACAGATATTCGCAGGCACTATCCTTGGAAATATTCCTACCAGTAGCTAAACGCAAAAGGTCAATAACCTTAATGCCCTTGAAGTGTACTGGCTGCTGAAAAGCAAAGCTAATTCCCAACTTAGCTCTTTCGGTGATATTCTTTGCCGTAATATCCTCTCCGTCAAAAAGCAGACGACCAGAGCTAATATGGTTGATACCCATAATGGTCTTGGCCAGAGTGGATTTACCACCACCATTTGGACCGGTTATTACCACAAATTTGCCATCTGGAATCACCAAATCCATATGGTCAATAATATTTTTCTCTATGTTATTCTCGGTTACTGTATAAGTAACATTTTGCAGCTCTAACATAAAACTCTCTCCTACACAAATTCTAAAAAGGTTGTAAAAAAGGTTTGCCAATCTAGATTCAGACCAGCAAACCCTCTTTAGCAGGCATTAGACAAATCCTGCAATATTAATCTATTTAATTAGATTAGAACAAATCCTTGGCCAAAACGATGGTCTGATCACGATTTGGACCTACAGATACAATACCCAGGTCAATACCAGTAACCTCGGCCATACGCTCCAAATAGATGCGAGCCTTCTCAGGCAGCTCCTCATAGGTACGAATACCGCTAATATCAGTTTTCCAGCCCTCGAAAGTCTCATAAACAGGCTCTACCTCAGCCAATACCTTCAAGGAAGCAGGAATCTCGTTGAGAATCTCACCCTTGTACTTATAGGCAACACACATCTTGATTTCATCCATGCAATCCAGAATATCCAGACGGGTAATAGCCATATAATCAATACCAGACAGGAGTCCAGCATAGCGTACGATGCAGGCATCCAACCAGCCAGTACGACGAGGACGGCCAGTTACAGTACCATATTCATGACCAGCATCACGAATAGTGTCACCAATCTCATTCAGCTGCTCAGTTGGGAATGGGCCTTCACCTACACGGGTGCAATATGCCTTTACTACGCCTACAACCTTGTCAATATCACGAGGTGCTACACCAGCACCAACGCCGATACCGCCGGAAATAGGATGAGATGCAGTAACATATGGATAGGTACCATAGTCAATATCCAGCATGGTAGCCTGAGCACCCTCAAAGAGAATCTTCCGGTCAGCCTTCAGCTCATCATGCAGCAAAGCAATAGTATCGCATACATATGGACGGAGACGATCTGCATAGCCCTCGTACTCCTTCAGCATGGACTCATAGTCCATAGGCTCCTTGCCATAGAGCTTGACAATTTCCATGTTCTTCAGCTCCAGATTTTCCTTCAGGCGCTTGGCGAACTCTTCCTTGTCAATAAAATCGCAAACACGGATACCAATACGGTTATCACGATCTGCATAGCATGGGCCGATACCATTCTTGGTAGTACCAACCTTGTTATCGCCCTTCAGCTCCTCAATGTAGCCATCCATCTCGCAATGATATGGCAGAACCACATGAGCCCGGTTGCTGATACGGATACCGCTGACATCAATGCCCTGAGCAATCATGCCGTCCATTTCCTGCAGCATAACCTTTGGGTTAAAGGCAACACCATTGCCTACTACGCACAGGGTTCCCTTGTACAGAATACCGGATGGCATCAAGCGCAGCTTGTATTCTACACCATCAACAGCAACAGTATGGCCAGCATTGCTGCCACCCTGATAGCGGACAACAGTCTCAGCCTTCTGTGCCAAATAATCTACAATCTTACCTTTGCCTTCGTCACCCCACTGGGTGCCTAAAACTACAACAGCTGACATACAGCAGTCTCCCCTCATGTTATCTAAATGAAATCCGCCAACTTGGCAAATTTCTTCATTGTTTGACTCATATAGCATAGCATATCTAAACCGTTAATGTCAATCAAAACAGCCCTGCTATACCTTTCACCAATTACTATTACGCTTCCAAAACCCAGGCTGCAACATAGCCAAAAAGGTAAATATTTCCAACCTGCCTATGATCATGCAAAGACAGCAAACCAGCTTGGTTACATCCGGCAAATCATAAAAGGTATACGCCACACCAAAAGCCACCCCCGCATTGCCCATACAGGACAGTCCCAGCAAAATAGAATCCACCACCGGCAAACCATCAAAATTAAAGGCACAGGCCGCCAGCAAAGCTATCATCACATACAGAAAGAAGAATCTGGCCACTCGATACACCACTGTGGAAGATTGGCTCTGACTCTCCATCGTAACCCTAACAATACTATTAGGGTGAAGCTTCTCTTGAATAATCGTCCCCACCATTTTCCAAAGAATAATCACACGAGAAACCTTCATACCACCACTGGTAGAGCCGCCACAGCCTCCCATTAACATTACCAGAATAATACAGAACTGGGAAAAAGCTGGCCACTCATCAAAATTACAGGTACTCAAACCAGTAGTAGTCATAATAGAAGAAATTTGAAAGGCCGCTCCCCGCAATGCCTCTCCCGGCTGCCACCCCATAGCATCATAAAGATTCAGAGCCACCAGCAAAGTGATTACACCATAAATAGCCAGATAAACCCTAAACTCCGTATCTCTAATAATATGCTTATAACCCTTTTTATAAGCCAAAAAATACAAGCCAAAATTGCCACCGCCGATTAGCATAAAGATAATCAGCACCAGCTCCACAGGCAGGCTGTGAAAATCCGCTGCACTGCCATTGGTGGTAGCAAAACCACCTGTAGCTATAGCCGACATAGCCAGATTCACCGCATCAAAAAGGCTTGTACCACACAGCAACAGCAAGGTAGTTAGGATAACAGAAAAAAACACATACATAAGCAAAAGAGCATTAGCTGTGGATTTCATTCGGGGCACCACCCGCATCTCTGTAGGCCCTGCCCCCTCCGCATTAAACATTTTGGCTGCGCCGCTGCCTGCCTGGGGAAACATAGCAATATAAATAACTATAATACCCAAGCCGCCAATCCAATGGGTAATACTGCGCCACAAAATAATGCTTCTTGGCACAGCATCCAGATTCTGAATAACAGAAGCTCCCGTACAGGTCAAACCAGATACCCCTTCAAAAATACTGTCAATAGGATTCAAATAATGACCTGCCAAAAAAGGCAGGGAAGACAGCAAAGGAATAATAAACCAGGCAATGCCTGTAACCGCAATGCCCTCTCGAATGGTCAGGCTATCATGCTCCAACTCACCATAATTACTGAGGGCTACGCCTACCCCAAAGCTTATCAGCATGGTACCGGCAAAATCCATAGCACAGGCTTCCCCCCAATACAAGGCCATAATAAAGGGTACACCTAAGGACAGGGTAACCGCAAATTGCAACTGGCTTAGCACATATGCAATAACCTTTAAATTCATTTACCCCACCTACCAATACCTTTCTCTCAATCCTGTCCAAGCTCCATGAGCCAGAAGCAGGAAGGTAAAAATATTTATCTTGCCGATAATCATAAGCAAACTGCAATACAGCTTGGCCCAATCCGGCAGCATCCGCACCTCCTGAGCATCCAGATGAAACATCATCATCGGCCCAGAGCTGGTCAGACAGGCAATGGTCATATCCATAGTCTGCTGCATATTCAATCCCGTCAAGGACAAAACCAGCAAAGAAAACAGCATACACAGGAAAAACATAAAGAAATACCCTAGAATACGCTCAATAATCTTCTGAGGCACCGTCCGCCCATCAATCACAATATGGACTACCATATTAGGATGCAAAGTACGCTTCATTTCTGCCAGAGAGCTTTTCAACAGCACCTGCAGACGGAATATTTTGAAACCTCCGGAAATAGAGCCCATACAGCCACCAATCAGAGCAATACACATCAAAAAGAATTTGTCTACATCATCCCAATGATACATATTCTCTGCCATAATACCATTGGTACAGCCAAAGGAAACCACATGGAATAGGGAATTGCTCACCGCATCTGGGAAACTGTAAAATCCCGCCAAATATAGATGCAAGGCTATAATCCCTGTAAAGGCTGCCACCATCAGACCAAAAAGCCGCATTTCGCTATTTTTCCAAGTGTGGATTACAAACCGCCATTCCTTAAAATCCAAGGCCTGCCAGTACATAAAAACATTACAGCCAGCAGCCACGATTCCCAGCAATGCCGTAACCACCACCCAGCCACTAAAGCTAATATCAGCAGCTGGTGTATAACAGCCTCCTGTGGATATGGTCACCAGAGCCATATTAACCCCATCAAAAAGTTCCAAACCACTAAGCATGTACAAAAGAAAGCCTAAAACAGTTACCATAGTATAAATACGCAGAATTTTTACCGAGGTACGGTTTATCCGCCGCAGAGTAATAGGTCCAGTACGTATACTTCCCGGCATAATAAAAGCCGTGCCAAAACAGCCGCTGGTGCCAGGCAATACTGTACTCAGCAGTAGCAAAACCATATAGCCTCCCAGCCACTGGGACAAACTGCGCCATAGGATTACCGCCTCATCAGCCCTATAAGGTAAATCCATAACACCTGTGGTGGTAAAACAGGAAATACTATCAAATATACTATTTGCCAGGCTTAAATCCCCATCTAAATAATAGGGCAGCCCCCCAAAGATGGACATTATCCACCAACACACAAAGAGAAATCCTGCTCCCGCCAAAACGCTAAGGCTTTCCTCCGGCTCCTGGCCTCGTCCCACCAGAATAACACCTGCCAGCAGGGCTGCCAAAATAGATGCCGCAAAAGCCCCTACAGTTTGCCACATTCCATGATATAGACTATAGCAAAAGGGTATCAGCTGCAAGCCTCCACAAAGGAGAATTACTCGGCCCATTAACAACAGAACCAGCTTATTCATTCTGTCACTCAATCCTTTTGAAAATATTTCAACACATTTTTCGAATGCTTCATCTGAACAATAATAATGGCTCTATCCCCAGGATTCAGCACCGAATTACCATTTGGCACAAAGGCTTCCTCATCCCGCACATAGCCACATACCAAGCATTCCCTAGGCAAAGCAGCATCCATCAGCTTTTTGCCAGCTACCTTGGCTCCCGGCTGAACCACAACCTCGATAGCCTCTGCCTTGGCCCCCTCCAACAGGGATACGGAAACAATGCCCCCTCGCCGTACAAAGGCCAACACTTCACTGGCGGCCAAGAAGCGGGAGGACAATACAATATCCACGCCCACCTTTTCCATGAGCTCAATATAATCATATCTATTTACCGTAACTATGGTTTTGGCCGCCCCCAGATGCCGTCCCATCAAGGCCAACAACAAATTCAGCTTATCATCATCCGTCATACAAATCATAATGTCGGCATCGCTGATTCCCTCTGACTGCAACAAATCAATATTGGTGCCATCACCATGAATAGCCATGCTGTGGCTGGACAGGGTGCCAGCTATCAAGCGGCAGCGCTCCCGGTTCATATCAAATATTTTGACCTGAACCCCTTGCTTATCCAGAATCCTAGCGGTAAATCTGCCAGCTCGGCCAGCACCAATAATCACCGCCCGACTGATTTTTCTGGCATCACTTCTGACCAAATTCTTGCTGAAGTTGGCAATTGCTCCAGCTTCTCCCACAAAATAGGCATTATCATGAGGCAGCAGGCAATCATCACCATGAGGAATAATCATGCGGTGATCCCGGAAAATCATGGCGGCCAGAATGGATTTTGGAATATCCAGGTTCTTCAAAGGGGTACCTGCTAAAGACGAGTTGCGCCGCACCTTCGTCTCAAAAAGCCGCACCCTACCCTCAGCAAAATCCTCCACGTTAAGGGCTGCCGGCACCATGAGAATCCGGTTAATCTCCATAGAGGTAATATACTCAGGGTTCAGCATCAAATCAATATCAAAATTAGCCTTAAGATAATCCTTGGCCTCAGACATAAACTGCATATCCCTGATTCTAGCCACAGTGTGGGTTATGCCATGCTTCTTGGCCAGAATACAGCACACCATATTTACCTCATCACTGCCTGTAACAGCAATGAGAATATCCGCCCCCTGTACATCAGGATTGTCCATGGTAATAGGGCTGGAACCGTTGGCAGCCATAGTCAGAACATCCAGATTCTCCTTGATGTTCTCCAGCTGTCCTTCCTCTTTGTCGATAACTACAATATCGTATTCCTCCTGAGAGAGCAGCTCTGCTATGCTATAGCCCAGCTTGCCGGCACCGATAATTATTACCCGCATTATATTCACTCCATCTTCTCTACATTACATACATTTCACCGAAATTATCTTCATATATATTACACTTTTTAAGCAGGAAAAGCTATAGGCAAAAAAATTCTTAAAACATAGCAATACTGTATACATTCTATATCACTGGACAATAACAAGGTTTTTCTTTTATAATAAATAGGAAGAAACTTTTTAGCCAAAGGTGGTATAGTATGAAAAATAACAACAAGGTATCTCTTCTGCGCCGGCGCAAAACCGCTATGGACTGGATAAAAAAATATCTGGTTCTGATTATCGGTTCTCTGATTTACAGTGCCGGTCTGGAGATATTTTTGGTTCCCAACAACATTATTGATGGTGGCGTGGTAGGTATTTCCATTATGGCCAGCTATTTAACAGGCATTCCCTTTGGTGTCTATATGGTTGTCCTCAATCTGCCTTTCCTTTATCTTGGCTATAAGCAGATTGGCAAAACCTTTGCCATTTCTACCATTGTATCTATCATAGCCATTTCTGTCTTTTCTGAATTTTTGGAGCCCGTGCCCCAAATCACTCAAGATTATTTCCTGGCAGCCATCTTCGGCGGCATTATTGCCGGTGCTGGTGTAGGACTGGTTATCAGGCAGGGCGGCTCTCTGGATGGTACTGAGATTACAGCCATTATCCTAGACCGCAAAACCTCCTTCTCCGTAGGCGAGGTTGTTATGTTCTTCAACCTATTTATCTTAGGTGCTGCCGGTTTCGTTTTTGGCTGGGACAAAGCCATGTATTCTTTAGTAGCTTATTTTATCATTTCCAAAATGATTGATGTGGTGCTAAAGGGCTTGGACGAGTCCTATGCTGTAATGATTGTCTCCGACGAATATGAGGAAATTGCCGATGCCCTTATGCATCGTCTGGGCCGTGGTGTCACCTATCTCCACGGACAGGGAGCATATACAGGAGACGACAAGCAGGTTCTCTACTGCGTAGTTACCAGATTGGAAGTAGTAAAACTAAAGGAAATTGCCCTGGAAAAGGACGAAACAGCCTTTGTAACCATCAATCCAGTTCACGATATTGTTGGTGGCCGTTTCAAGAAAAAATCTATTCATTAAATACAAAATAGCAATCCTCACCTGAGGATTGCTATTTTTTTATTTTGTTTCTTCTTATTTACATATTTAAAAACCTATGTTAAAATAGAAATGAAATTTCGTTAAATTTTTTTATTATTCTTGCAGTTTAGTCAGTCCTATTAATTTATTTTCACAAATACCTTGACTTTTTTTCTATTTTACTCTCATAATAAATATGCAAATATTGTCAACGTAAACCATAACGTATTCTAGGGGGACATCATATGTACCGAGATAAGGACAAACTAGCCATCAATGTGGCCAAATTATATTACCGCTCAGATTTTAGCCAACAAAAAATAGCCCAGGAATTAGGTGTATCAAGACCTTCTATTTCCCGGCTGCTTCAATATGCCAAGGACAAAGGCTATGTTAGCATCCAGATTGTAGATCCTGTAGAGGATATGAGTATTATGGAGCAGCGCCTCAAGGACAAACTCCATCTCAAGGATGTAAAAATCGCCTCATCTACCATCAATGATGAGGAAGAAATCAAAAAATACATCTCCATTGCTGCTGCCCAGTATCTGGATGGCATTATTAAAGATGGGGATATTATCGGTGTAGGCTGGGGCACAACCCTGTACAACATGTCTCAAGCCTTAATTTCTCGTTCTATAAAGGGATCTCAGGTAGTACAGCTGGAGGGTGGCTTAAGTAATTCCGAATGGAACAATTACTCACGGGAGATTTTAGAAAATTTTGCGAATAATTTTAACACTGTAGCTCAGTATCTTCCTTTGCCTGTTATTTTTGATAACAAGGCGACGAAGGAGCAGGTGGACAAGGATAGATATATCAAACGGATACTGGAGCTGGGCCGTCATGCCAATATTGCCCTGTTCAGCGTGGGAACAGTTCGCCCTAATGCTTTGTTCTTCCGCTTAGGCTATACCGATATTCAGGAGCAGGAAAAGATCCAGCGAAATTCCGTAGGCGATATTTGCTCCCGCTTCTTTGATGTAGAAGGTAGAGTTTGCAATAGGGATTTAGATGAACGTACCGTAGGTATTACCCTGAGCGGGCTGCGGGACAAGGAATACAGCATAATGATTTCCGGTGGCGAGGGCAAAATCAACGCCATTAAGGCAGCTTTAAAGGGACGTTATGCCAATGTATTAATCACGGACCAGTTTACTGGCAAGGCCCTGCTGGAAGATTAATTAGTAAATACCAAAACCGCCTTTATGGTGCTAATTCATAAGTACAAATCTGCTTATGAGATTTACCCATAACTAAGGCGGTTTTTTTAATGTCCAGATATAAATATGGGAAAATTAGCCAAATCCAAGGTTAAATATACGCTTGAAAAAGTGGTTGAAGTTTTCAATTATATTTTTCCCAATAAAAAATGATGTTGCAGATATTACATCACAACATCATTTCTGAACATATCATATATAGAACGAGAAGTTTTATGTAGTTTACTACCACATATTAGTAAGCGCCCTCTCTTTTTATAACTGTAGTAAAGGTACGGCAAAGATATTTAAAATCAATCCAAAGACTCCAATTGTGTACATACCAGGTATCCATGGCCACCCTCTCTTCATAGGTTGTATCACTTCTACCACTGGCCTGCCACATACCTGTGATACCTGGCCTAACCATAAGATATTCTTTTTTATTTTCACCATACTTTTCTAATTCTTCTACTACAACTGGTCTAGGACCTACTAAAGACATTTCGCCTTTCAAAACATTAAATATCTGTGGCAATTCATCAAGACTGGTCTTTCGCAATATTTTACCCAGCTTTGTCACTCTAGGATCATTAGACAATTTGTAATTTGTCTCCCATTCCTTTTTAGCTTGCGGATTTTCACTTAAATATGACTTCAAAACAGATTCGGCATTTGGAAGCATCGTTTGAAACTTATAGCAGGGAAAAAGCTTGCCGCCTTTACCTATGCGCTGATGTGCAAAAAATACTTTTCCCTTATTGTCTATGGCCACAAGAACGCATAATGCTAAAAATATAGGTGAAATCAACACCGTTCCTATAGTTGTAAGCACCATATCAAAAACAAATTTTAATGCCCTATTATACCAACGGGACAGATTGTTCTTGCTTTTGATAACAGTAAGTTGCTCTACAAACAATGTGCTGATTTCTACACTTCCTAATGGTACCCCCACAAGGCTTGGTGTAAATAATATAGTATCAGTTAAAGGAGAAATACTATACAAAAGCTTCTTCATATGTTGTTCTGACAATCCAGGTGCCGCAAGTATTATAGTCTTTATTTTCATATCCTTGATCATGCTAACAACCGCGTCGAAGTCACCCAAAATTGGATATTGCTTCGGCAATTTCTTTGAGACTGGATTATCATCCAATATGCCTATTACCTTATAATGATAGCTGCCATCTCTTGACATACATTCCAAAAGTCTTTCTGCTGTTTTCCCTGCCCCCAAAAGAAGTGCAGGTTCTTTTAGCATGTCCATCCTATGAATTATAGCACCGCATATACTGCGAGCTATAAAAATATATAACAACATGAAAATAAAAAAACAACCCGCATAATAACGTGATATATGCATACTGTTATCCATAAAAAATATGCACAGCATATATATCAGAAATGAAAAAAAACTTCCTTTCAACAAGTCCCTATTGACTTCTAAAGTAGGACGATTAAATTTGTACCCATCACCGACAAATATAAATAACAAAAGCATACATGGAACAATCACGTACTGATATTCCCAAGGCAATATCATTGCCTCGCTGTCCGCCAATCGAAAAAGTTGTTGCAAAAAAAGTGCTGTCTTCTCAGCAAGGACAATACCGATATAATCTGCCAACATATATATGCCTGGAATAATGTGTGAGACAAATCTCTTAAAATTGATTTTTTTGTAAATTTGCAACACTACAACTCCCTTTTTAATTACAAATACACTCTCTTATTCCTGTACTTTATACTAACATAAATGATTCTTCACCCGCAAGACATTTAGAATATTATTTTCGTGTTAATAAGCCCAGTCTACAAAGCTAAAAAACAGCCTTGTCAGCAATCCTACTGACAAGACTGTTAAAATTACTTTTTATGTTATTACAGCATATGAGCTCTCAGCTCTTCACCGCTTAATGGAGACAGATAGGCTGGGGCAATATCAAATACGGTTTTACAGCCATTAGTGCCTTCCTGGTGGAGACGGTTTACAGCACGGGCATAAGCCAGAATTACAGAAGAAGTAAACTCTGGATTGGAATCCAGCTTCAGGCTGTATTCAATAACATGCTTGTGCTCGCCATTGAAGCCAGTAGCACCAGTACGGAATACAAAACCGCCATGAGGAATACCGCTATGGTTAGCCTTAAGCTCCTCCTCACTGATAAAATGTACGGTAGTATCATAGTCAGAGAAATAATTTGGCATATTCTTAATATCTGCTTCAATCTGAGCCAAATCTGCACCTTCCTCAGCTACTACAAAGCACTCTCGCACATGCTTCTGACGGGTAGTCAGCTCTGGATTCTCACCATTTCTTACGGCCTCCAGAGCAGCTTCTACAGGAATAGTATACTGCTTGCCATCTTTAACGCCCTTAACCCGGCGAATAGCATCAGAATGTCCCTGGCTAACCCCCTTGCCCCAGAAGGTATAATCATTACCCTGTGGCAAAACAGCATTGGCATAGAGACGATTCAGAGAGAACATACCTGGGTCCCAGCCACAAGAAATCAAAGCAGTATGACCGCTTGCCTGGGCAGCCTTATCTACATTGGCAAAATGCTCTGGAATTCTGGCATGAGTGTCAAAACTATCAATTACGTTAAAGTATTTAGCCAGCTCTGGAGTCTGCTTTGGTAAATCTGTAGCACTTCCACCACAAAGTACCAATACATCAATCTCATCAGCATGATTAGCAGCCTCAGCAGCAGGATATACCTTAACCCCTTCAGTCTGCAACTTTACAGTCTCAGGATTGCGGCGGGTAAAAACAGCCACCAGCTCCATATCATCGTTCTGACGTACAGCAGCCTCTACGCCACGGCCCAAATTACCATAACCATAAATACCAATTCTCATAATCTATTCTTCCTTTCACAGCATATACCACCCCTAGATGATATACATATAATGGTATAGTTAGATGTAAATATATGACGATATTTACATAGATAATAATAACACAAAATTTCCATATTGGGTATATATTTATAGAGTATACAATGTACAGCAAAAATTTTTGTTGCACCTAATGAGGGAATTTTATATGCTGTAATTAACATACTACCTTCAATTAATACTTGAGGGGATGGATATCGAACAAAATACTCTAAAAAAGGAGGCACATTATGAACATCGTTATCGCCATAGATTCCTTCAAAGGCAGTATTTCCTCCATTGAGGCTGGCAATACCGTCAGAGAAGCTATTTTAGCCCATTATCCCCAGGAGCAGGTACAGGTATTTCCGCTAGCAGATGGTGGTGAAGGCACAGTAGATGCTCTTACTCAAGGACTAGGAGGTTCCATTGTACCAGTAAAAGTTACAGGACCTCTGGGAACTCCTGTAGAAAGCCGCTATGGCTATATTCCTGACTTGGGAACCGCTGTGATTGAAATGGCTGACGCCTCTGGACTAACCCTGGTACCTGTAGAGAAACGCAATCCTCTCTATACCACCACTTATGGTCTAGGAGAACTTATACTGGCGGCCATTGACAAGGGCTGTCGACACTTTATTATTGGCATTGGAGGCAGTGCCACCAATGATGCAGGGTTAGGTATGCTTACAGCTTTAGGCTATAAATTTTATCAAAAGAATGGCAGTCTCTGTGATATATACGGCAAAAATCTTCAGGATGTTACTCGTATTGACACCGCCTCCTGCCATCCGCTGCTAAAGGAATGTCAATTTGAAATCGCCTGTGATGTTACCAATCCTCTCTGTGGTCCCCAGGGCTGCTCGACTATCTACGGCCCTCAAAAAGGTGCTACCCCAGAAATTATCCAGAGAATGGATAAGGATATTGCCACTTTTGCTGATTTAGCCGAAAAGGCTACAGGCATAAAAGGAAGTGAACTTCCCGGTGCAGGAGCTGCCGGTGGCCTTGGCTTTGCCTTCCATACCTTCCTCCAAGGTACATTAACTCCTGGCATTGAACTGGTACTAAAATCAATCAAAATTCAACAGACACTGACAACAGCTGATATTTTAATTACTGGAGAGGGCCGCATGGATGGACAGACAGCCATGGGAAAAGCACCTGTAGGCATTGCACAGTTAGCCAAGAAGGCAAATCCTCAATGTCGTACTATTGGCCTCTGTGGCTGTGCCACTCCCGATGCAGAGGCTGTTAATAAACATGGCATTGATGCCTATTTCCCTATCCTTCATGCTCCCATGTCTGTTGAGGAAGCTATGGACGCCCATACCACTAGGCAAAATCTCACTCAAACCATCCAACAGATTATGAATTTGCTACATCGGTAATTTCTGATTTGCCGAATTATCTATCTACTCAAATATTGTAACTGAAAGTCGTTATGTCAGTGGATTCTCGAAATACAGCCTGCGGTCATAACGACTTTTGCTCTGTCCGACTTAATGGCCCTATCTGATGATTTATTCTAACGCACAGATACCGCTTGTCGCTGAGCCAATTCACAGAGGCCGTAATGATAGAGAGTGCCACCGGGGCCACTTTTGCTACGCAAAAGCAAGAGTCTCCCGACGCAAAAGTGTCATGCCCCTCCGGCTGTTGTCGAATCATCGTGATTTTTCGATTCTATCTAAATAT
>CAKPYV010000032.1 GCA_934203205.1 uncultured Anaerovibrio sp.
AACGATTCCAACACCGATTCTGACCGTCAGACCATCCAGAAGGAACTGGATCAGTCCATCGACCAGATTAACGATAATGCAAATGTAACCTTCAACGGCAAGTATCTGGTTGACGGTTCCAAGAACACTGTAGGTAATGCTACTTACACTGCACTGAGCAATCAGAATCTGTCCACAGACACAACTAAGGATACTAAGCTTACTGAGCTTAAATCACGTAGTGGTGATTCCTTGGAAATTATGGATACTGATAAGGTTACAGTTTCCTATGTTAAAGGTGGTAAGACTTATTCTGCTACTTTTGATGTTAGCTATGCAACTGATCCTACAAATAACCCTAGCAAAAAGGATGGCGTTCGTACCCTGCAGGATATCTTCACTCAGGCTGAGATGATCAATGATGAGGATACCATCTTTGGCAGTGCTGCTAACGATAGTATTGCTAAAGTTAATGGTTTGACTGATGCAGAAAAAGCAACTAAGCAGACAGAGGTTCAGACTGCCAATAATGATTTTACTGCTGCTAAAAATGCTCATAAAGGTGCTGTAACTGCTTTTGATACTGCACAGAAAGATTTTGATACAGCTGTTAGTGATTTCAAGACAGCTATATCAACATACAATGCTGCTGCACAGGCTGGCGAGAAAATAGATACTAATGCTTTGGCTGGATTATCTGGCATGGATTATTTGGCTACAGCTGCTGGTCTTACTAACTTTGATAAATTGAAGGCTAATGCTGCAGGTGGTGCAGCAGTAACTGCTATGAGTAATGCATTAAAAGCTTATAATGGAGCTACCTACGATCAGGGAAAAACTTTAGCTGACATTGATGTTAGAACTGGCGGTGCTGTAAAAACCTACGATGATGCCGTATCA
This sequence comes from uncultured Anaerovibrio sp., assembly GCA_934203205.1. Classification (GTDB taxonomy): domain Bacteria; phylum Bacillota; class Negativicutes; order Selenomonadales; family Selenomonadaceae; genus Anaerovibrio. The sequence goes on from CAKPYV010000032.1 coordinate 880, forward strand.
ACTTATGAAGCTGCTAAAATTACTTATAGCAAGAGTGCTGCAGCTCCTACTTTGCTTACTGGCTCCAAGGTTGGTGTATCTGCTGCAGATTCAGTAGTTGAGACTGCGAGTGGTCAGAATGCTGTTACAATCACAGCTAATGGTTCTGGCATTGGTGGACAGATTTCTGGTTTCAATATTAGCATTACTGATAAAAATGGTAATGTAAAGAAGTCTGCTAATGCAGCTCTGGATGCTTTCGAGGAGACTATTCGTGCTCAGAACAAGTCCGATGATAATGCTATTAGCCTGCAGGTTGGTGCCAAGGCTAACCAGTCCATTAAGGTTGGTCTTACTGATATGCGTGCTGAGGCTCTTGGCCTCCAGGGTGCAGATGGCACTAAGCTGAACATTTCCACTCAGACCAAGGCAAATGCTGCTATCAATGTTCTGGATAATGCTATTCAGAAGGCTCTTGATCAGCAGACTACCATTGGTTCCGTTGAGTCCCGTCTGGAGTACACCTCCACTAACCTGACCACTGCATCTGAGAATGTTCAGTCCTCTGAGTCCACTATTCGTGATGCTGATATGGCTAAGGAAATGACCAACTACACCAAGAACAATGTTCTGCTGCAGGCTGCACAGTCCATGTTGGCACAGGCTAATCAGTCCAGCTCCAACGTACTGTCCCTGCTCCAGTAAGAACACTAGGATAGCTGGTTGATGGCAAATCTATTTAGATAAGCTGTCAATTTACTATGATATATTCAGTGGCAAGGTTATACCTGCCACTGAAATATATAAATTAATATGCTAATTCCGCACCCCTTCTTGTTGCTAGCCTGAAGGATCAAGGTGTGTTATTAGAACTACCATTGCATATGGGGCGGGAGAGTTGTCACTCCCGCCCCATTCTTTTGCAAAAAAATAAAAAGAAAGGTAGATATTTTCTAATGAATGATAATACCATAATATTACAACCGAAGTATGTAGCAGATTTTCAATGTGATGGTTCAAAATGTAATGCCAAATGCTGTGGGAATAAATGGCGTATTGGTATTGATGCTGATACTTACAAGAAATATCAGCGTATCAAGAATCCTGTGATGCGAAAAAAGATATTGTCAAGTATTAAGCCATCAACAAACAGAATCGGTTTTGAAATAAATTTTGGTGAGGGAAAATCCTGCCCTTTGCTATGCGAAGATAATCTGTGCTATGTTCAACGTAATCTAGGAGAGGCTGTTTTGTCTAATACCTGTAAGTGTTATCCTAGAAGTGTAAAAAACATTGGAAAATATCAATTCAGATTATTAAGCATGACCTGTCCAGTAGTAGCAGAAAAGGCATTGTTTTCCTCGGATAGTATGAATATACAACAAGTAGATATTGAAAAAGATACTGCTACATGGAAATTAGTTGCGAATCTAGGGGAAAATGTTAATATAGCTGACGAAATGGTGGCTATTCATATTATTATGGGCGGGTTATCCATATTGCAGAATGTGTCTTATACTTTTGAGCAGCGATTGGTGCTGTTAGGTTTATTCCTAGACAGGGTTGAAGACTGCCAGCAGGATGTAGAAACCGTGGCTGGTTTGATAGATTATTATAACAGTAGCGAATTTCAGCAGGGGATTTCAGGTTTATGGGATAATTGGCAGTATTATCCCGCAGCCCATAAGCAATTTATGGCAGGTATTTTCAAGGTGCTTAAGCAGAAGAAAAAATTGAACTCTATTACACCATGGCTTGCTTCAAATTTTAATTATGATGAAATGTACAATGAGAAGTGTCAGGCCATAAAGGAGAGCTTAGGAGTTGTGTTGCAGCGTTATTGGCAGCATGAGTGGTTATATAATGTATTTCCATTTTCTATGCAGGGGAGTTTGTTACATAATTATTTTGCATATTTAATATCTTATGAAATATGCAAATTACTGATTTTTAGAGTATATGATTCTGATAAACCTATGAATAAGGATGATATAGTCAATGCATTGGGATATTTTTCGAAAATGTTGGACCATGAATATGGCTTTGCGGAAGCATTGGTAAAGGAAACAGAGGTATTTGAACGAGAGCCATTAAAGCTGATGCAGGTGTTGTTGAGATTGCAGTAGATATTCATTTTGCAATTTACCGCCTTGGCACAGTTTGCAATTACCTATTTTCTACGAAGGTAGCAGAATTATCGAAGATTGGCAATACCGATAAGCCTTGATGATTCGGCAACAGCCGGAGGGGCATGACACTTTTGCGTCGGGAGACTCTTGCTTTTGCGTAGCAAAAGTGGCCCGGTGGCACTCTCTATCATTACGGCCTCTGTGAGTTGGCTCAGCGACAAGCGGTATTACTGCGTAAGGATAAATCACCAGATAGGGCCATTAAGTCGGACAGAGCAAAAGTCGTTATGACCGCAGGCTGTATTTCGAGAATTCACTGACATAACGACTTTCAGTTACAATATTTGAGTAGATAGGCAATTCGGCAAATCAAAATTTTCATTGCAATTTATCTTGAAATAATGTAATATACTTTTGTAATATTTTTCGCCGGCTTTCCTAGTCGGCGTATTCTTTTTTAACAATAAAGGAGGACTAAAAATGAATGAGACTTTAGAGAAAATTTTTCATCTAAAGGAACATGGTACCAGCGTCCGCACAGAGATTATCGCCGGTATCACCACATTTATGACCATGGCCTATATTTTGGCCGTCAACCCTAATATCCTTGGCACAACCGGTATGGATGCCGGTGCTGTATTTGCAGCTACCGCCATTGGCGCCTGCATTGGTACTTTGATTATGGCCGCTTTGGCAAATTATCCATTTGTATTGGCTCCAGGTATGGGCCTCAATGCCTTTTTTGCTTTTACAGTTGTAGGCCAGATGGGGTACTCCTGGCAGGTGGCTTTGGCAGCTGTATTTGTTGAAGGTATTATATTCATTATTTTGTCCCTTACCAAGGTTAGAGAGGCTATTTTCAACTGTATCCCTCCAGCCTTGAAATACGGTGTTACCAGTGGTATTGGTCTGTTCATTGCCTTTATCGGTATGCAAAATGCCAAAATCGTTGTGGATGGCCCTACCTTGGTAGGCCTTTATCCATTTAGAGCAGCTTTGCTGGATGGCTCCTTCTACACTGTAGGTATTGGCGCTTTCCTGGCTCTTATTGGCACCTTGCTGACAGCCATTCTCATGGCTAAAAAGGTTCCCGGCGGCATTCTCTGGGGTATTCTGATTACCTGGGCTGCTGGCATGATTTGCGAAATGACTGGTATCTATATTCCGGATCCAGCTCAGGGCATGTTCTCTGTAATGCCAGATTTTTCTCATGGCATTGCTATTCCAAGTCTGGCACCAACCTTTATGCATCTTGATTTCAGTGCTATTGCTACACTGAATTTCCTGACCATTATGCTGACCTTCATGTTTGTAGATCTGTTTGATACGCTGGGAACTCTCATTGGTGTAGCTTCCAAGGCTGATATGCTGGATAAGCAGGGCCGTCTGCCAAATATCAAGGGTGCTTTGATGGCTGATTCCATTGCCACCACCGCTGGTGCTGTTCTAGGTACTTCCACTGTAACTACCTTTGTAGAAAGCTCTGCTGGTGTAGGTGCAGGTGGTCGTACTGGTCTTACTGCTGTTGTCAGCGCTATTCTCTTTGCTTTGAGCTTGCTGCTGGCACCTATCTTCCTAGCTATTCCAGCCTTTGCTACTGCTCCTGCTTTGATTGTGGTAGGCTTCCTGATGGTAAGCAGCCTGATGCGCATTGATTTTGATGATTTGACTGAGGCTGTGCCTGCTTATATTGCTACTATTGCGATGCCATTTATGTACTCCATTTCTGAGGGTATTTCCATGGGTGTTATCTCCTATGTAATTATCAATATCTGCACTGGCTCAGTGTCCAAAAAGCAGATTAGTCCAGTAGTATATATTCTGGCTGTAATCTTTGTTTTGAAGTATATTTTCGTATAAAATTTTATTGACATTGTGTTGGTGAAATGGTAAAATATGTCAATGTGAGTACGCTATAAGTGTACTTTCCCCAACCGCACAGTGAGGTTCATAAAGGGATTTTCCCTACCGTAATTGGCGAGTACTAATATAGGGAGGTGTAGAGGAATGTACGCAATTATTCAGACTGGTGGCAAGCAGTACAAGGTAGCTGAGGGCGATGTTGTTACTGTTGAGAAGCTGGAGGCTGCTGAGGGCGACGTTGTTACTTTTGATCAGGTTCTGACTGTAGTAAAGGACAGCGAGGTTGTAGTAGGCAAGCCTGTAGTTGATGGTGCCAAGGTTACCGCTAAGGTAGAGGCTCAGGGCAAGGACAAGAAGATTCTGGTCTTCAAGTACAAGGCTAAGTCCAACTATCGTAAGCGTCAGGGTCATCGTCAGCCTTTCACTAAGGTTGTTATCGAGAAGATCGAAGCTTAATGATTGAGATAAAGGTTTATCGCAATTCCCAGGGAAGAATATCTGGCTATGATGTCCGTGGTCATCACGGCGAATATGGCAGTGATATTGTTTGTGCCGGGATATCCACATTAGCACAAACCGCTCTTAAGGGCGTAGGGCAGCACCTGCATCGCGAAGTTGATTATAAAGTAGCGAGTGGTGACTTGCATGCAAGGCTCAAAGGCGTTCCCGATGAATTAACTGATGCAATTTTAGAGACAATGCTCATTGGGTTTTATGATATCCAAGAGTATGATCCAAAGGAAATATGTATTTCAGTGGTACAGGAGGTGTAACCCTGATGTTTAAGTTTGATTTGCAGCTGTTTGCGCATAAGAAAGGTGTATCCAGCACCCGTAACGGCCGTGATTCTGAGGCAAAGCGCCTTGGTGTCAAGGAGCAGGCTGGTACAGTTGTAACTGCAGGCAGCATCATTGTTCGTCAGCGTGGAACTCATTTCCATCCTGGTAATGGTGTAGGCATCGGCAAGGATGATACCATCTATGCCAAGATTGCTGGCCGCGTTGCTTTCGAGCGCAAGGGACGTTACAACCGTCAGGTTAGCGTTTATGCAGTAGAAGAAGCTGCTATGTAATTGCAGAGAGATACCTGCGCCTGAATGGGTGCAGGTATTTTTTTCTTTATGGTGATGTATAAAAAGCTGGCATTGGGTACAATACCAGCTTTTTATACATCATATGGATTCAGATATTGAATTAGAGCTGGCAGGTCTATATAGGTATAGACATTGCTTTTTTCAGGATAGACATTCAGAAATAAAAATAAGGAGGCAGGTATGCAGTTTATTGATAGAATTACCATCAAGGTAACAGCAGGTACTGGTGGACATGGCAAGTCCGCCTTCCGCAGAGAAAAATTTGTAGCCAAGGGCGGCCCCTCTGGTGGTGACGGTGGCCGTGGCGGTGATATTGTTTTTCGGGTAGATAACAATATGAATACTCTGTTGGATTTTCGCTTCCATCGCAAGTTTGTAGCTAAGAATGGCGAAAATGGGGATATCAAGAATCAGTATGGCCATAATGCGCCACCATGTATCGTCAAGGTACCACAGGGAACCTTGGTTAAGGATGCAGATACTGGTGAGACTCTGGCTGATTTGACAGAGCTGGGCCAGGAGGCTGTTATTGCCAAGGGCGGCCGGGGTGGCCGGGGCAATGCCAAATTTGCCAATAGTGCCAATAGAGCACCAACATTTGCTGAATTAGGTGAGCCAGGAGAGGTTAGAAACCTTTTGCTGGAGTTGAAGCTGCTGGCGGATGTAGGCTTGGTAGGCTATCCAAGTGTAGGTAAATCCAGTCTGGTATCCAAGGTTTCTGCTGCCCGCCCGGAGATTGCCGAATATCATTTTACCACTATTACTCCTGTATTAGGCGTGGTAAATGTAGGTGAGCTGGGAGACGAAAAGACCTTTGTTATGGCAGATATTCCAGGTCTTATAGATGGTGCCTCTGAGGGGGTAGGCCTTGGTCACGATTTCCTCCGCCATGTTGAGAGAACCAAGGTTATTGTGCACATCGTAGATGCTTCTGGTATTGAGGGCAGAGATCCGGTAGAGGATTATTACAAGATTAACAAGGAATTGAAGTTGTACAGTGAGAGGATTTCCCGCAGACCTCAGATTTTGGCTGCTAACAAAATGGATTTGCCAGGAGCAGAGGAAAATCTGGTGCGCTTGAAGGAGCTGGCAGAAAAGGAAGGTATTCAGATATTCCCAATTTGCGCAGCTACTGGTCAGGGACTGAGAGAGCTGATTAATGCTGTAGCCAAGGCTCTGGACGAGTACATTGAGGAACCAGAGATTGAAGAGGGCGAAAAGGTTTATGAGGCTCAGGAGGAAGATCCGGACAAGGTAAATATTACTCGGGATATGTCTGGTGACTTTGTGGTTAGCGGCAAGTCTTTGGACAAGCTGGTGGCTATGACCAACTTCGGCAATGATGAGGCTGTCCGCCGCTTCCAGTATATCTGGCGTATCAAGGGCATTGATAAGAAGCTGCAGGAGAAAGGTATCAAGGAAGGAGATACCGTTCACATCGGTGATATGGAATTTGAGTACAGAGAGTAAAGCTTTGTTTTTACGGATTATTATGGAGGATAGAATTTGATAAAGAATACATTAACTGGCAAGCAGAAAAGCTTCCTGCGTTCTATGGGCATGACTATGGATCCCATTGTCAATATTGGCAAGGAGGGCGTTACTCCTACTGTGGTTACCGCAGCTCAGGAGGCTATCAAGAAACGGGAGCTGATTAAGGTAAGAGTTTTGCAGAACTGTTTTGAGGAACCTAGAGATGCTATTGAAACTCTGGCTGATCGCAGCAATGCCAATCTGGTACAGGTAATTGGCCGTAACGGCTTGCTTTTTCGTCGGAATTTTGACAAGCCAAAAATTGAATTGCCTAAATAAGGTTTATAGAGAATCCAATTTAGTACATAAATAAACAACCCTGGAAAGGATGATTTTGTCATGGATATTAGAAAGCAGATAGGTAATGCCCAACGTATAGTTATCAAGGTGGGAACTAGCACTCTGCTGCACCCCAATGGCAAAATCAACCTTTATCGTATTGAGCATTTGGCACGGGAATTGGCAGATTTGGCCAGCCAAGGCCGGGAGGTTATACTAGTTACCTCTGGTGCCATTGGGGTAGGAATGTTGCGGATGGGCTTGTCCCAGCGGCCAGACAGCCCCCAGGAGAAGCAGGCTCTGGCAGCAGTAGGCCAGGTACAGCTGATGCATCTTTATGACAAATTCTTTACGGAATATGGTCAGGTTGTGGGCCAGGTTCTGCTGACCAAGGAGAATTTTGCTAACCACGATCAGTATATCAATGGCCGTAACACTATTTTGACCATGCTGAAAAATAATGTTCTGCCAGTTATCAATGAAAATGATGCTGTTACCATTGCCGAGGTAAAGATTGGAGATAATGATACTCTATCAGCCACTGTAGCGGCTATGGTGGATGCAGATGTATTGATTATTCTTTCAGATATTGACGGGGTATATGATGCCAATCCTCAGACACACCCAGATGCCAAGCTGCTGCATGAGATCCCAGAAATCACTCAGGCTGTGGAACATCTGGCAGGCGGAGCAGGCTCCAATGTAGGAACTGGCGGCATGGCTACCAAGATAGAGGCAGCCAAGATTGCTGTAGCCAGCGGTGTAACCATGTTTATTGCTTCTGGCAGTGAAAACGGCATTCTGCGGGCAATTTTGCAGGGTGAGGAAATTGGTACAGTGTTCCCACCAAGACCAGCTCATTTGCGGGCTCGTAAGGGATGGCTGGCCTTTGGTCGCCGTATTTCTGGTGTGCTTTTTGTGGATGAAGGCTGTGTCAAGGCCTTAAAGGCTGGTTCCAGCCTGTTGGCAGCAGGTATTACGGCTACTGAGGGCAATTATCCTGTTGGCAGTACCGTGCGAGTGTTGACTAATGATTATCAGGAAATAGCCCGGGGCACCATTAATTATGCTGCGGAAATTATAGAAAAAATCAAGGGCAGAAAAACCTCCGATTTTGCAGGGCTGATTCAGGGAGAAATCCATGATGAAGTTATTCATAGAGATAATATGGTATTAATGATTTGATAGATTGCCGTAGGAGGGATTTTAGATGGATTTACAGGAAATGATTTTAGCCAAGGCTGGTGCTGCCAAGGAGGCTGCCCAGTCCATGAATATGCTTTCTACTGTGGTAAAGAATGAGGCCTTGCTGGCTATGGCTCACGCCTTGGAGCAGCGTTGTGAGGCGGTTTTGGAGGCCAATCAACAGGATTTGGAGCAGGCTCGCCACAAGGGAGTTAAGCGTTCCTATCTGGATAGATTAATGCTGGATGAAAGCAGAATCAAGGGAATGGCTGATGGCCTCAGACAGGCTGCAGCCCTGCCAGATCCTATTGGAGAAGGGGATTATTCCACCATTCGTCCCAATGGCCTGGAAATCCGCCGGGTACGGGTGCCTTTAGGTGTGGTAGGCATGATTTATGAGGCCAGACCAAATGTAACAGCAGATGCTATTGGCTTGTGCCTGAAATCCGGCAACAGTGTTCTCCTTAGGGGAGGCTCTGAAGCCTTGCTGTCCAACAAGGCTATTGCCACAATTATGTCCGAGGCGGCTTATCATGCTGGTATTCCAGAGGGAGCTATCCAGCTGATTGATACCACAGACCGGGAAGCGGTAAATATTATGCTGCGGTTAAAGGAATATTTGGATGTAATTATTCCTCGTGGTGGAGCTGGCCTTATTAAGACTGTAGTAGAAAACAGTATTGTACCTGTTATTGAAACCGGCACCGGTGTGTGTCATACCTTTGTAGATGCTACAGCTGATTTGTCTATGGCCTTGAATATAGCCATTAATGCCAAGACATCCCGTCCTTCTGTGTGCAATGCCATGGAAAGCTTGCTGGTTCACGAGCAGGTGGCAGGAGAGTTTTTGCCTGTATTGCAGGAAGCTATGGCAGCCAAGAACTGCGAACTGCGGGGCTGTCCAAAATGCCGGGCTATTTTGCCTGATATGGTGGAGGCAGTGCCAGAGGATTGGAGCACAGAATATGGCGATTTGATTCTCTCCGTCAAGGTGGTTTCTGATATTCAGGAGGCTATTGCTCATATTAATAAATATAATACTGGTCATTCTGAGGCTATTATTACGGAAAGCCTTCATAATGCCAGACTGTTCCAGCGTTGTGTAGATGCAGCGGCAGTATATGTAAATGCTTCTACCAGATTTTCTGATGGCTGTGAATTTGGCTTTGGGGCGGAAATTGGCATTAGCACTCAGAAGCTTCACGCTAGAGGGCCTATGGGCTTGCTGGCCTTAACCAGTACCAAATATCTGGTGGTAGGCGATGGACAGATTCGCTAAGTTAAGGGCTTATTTCAGAACTATAAGGCAGTATACTTGCAATGCCAAGGGTCGTCACGATATACTTGATTATGGCAGAGCCTTATTTTGCATATTGCTAACAGTGCTTGTTTTGTGGAAGCTATTGGGCTTTTGATGGAAATATTGTTGTTGGAGGCTGACCTATTCTAAGGCTATAGCCTTGGACAGGCCGTTATATATGGGCAAAGGGGAGTTGACAATGGGAAAAAAAAGAGTTGGTATCTTTGGTGGCACCTTTGATCCCATTCATATGGGGCATCTTATTGTGGCAGAAACCATTATGGATGAATTTCATTTGGACAAGGTGGTTTTTATTCCTGCTGCAGTGCCTCCCCACAAATTGGACAGGCAAATCTCTCCAGCCAAGCATCGTTATATGATGACCATGCTGGCCACCTGTTCCAATCCCCGTTTTCAGGTATCTGATATGGAAATGCACCGGCAGGGACCATCCTATAGCCGGGATACTCTGGCTCAGCTGCTAGAGGAGCATGGCAGTGACACAGAATTTTATTTTATTGTAGGGGCAGATTCGGTGGAAAACCTCCATACTTGGAATCGTATTGATGAATTATTGACCATGTGCCATTTTATTGGGGCATCTCGGCCAGGCTGTATGCCGGATATGGAGAAAATTGCTCAACGCTTTGGGCCTTTGGCAGAGAAAATTCACTGTTTAGAAACTCCGGAGCTGGAAATTTCTTCCACAGAAATTCGCCATAGAGTAGGCAAAAAAAAAACAATACGCTATATTGTGCCTGAAACGGTGGAACAATATATTTATAAAGAAAAATTATATTTGGATATGGTATAATAAAGAGGGCTGTGGCTATGAACTATGAGGAAATGAAAACAAAATTGCAATCCAGATTAAAGCCATCAAGGTATGAGCATTCAGTAGGGGTGGCAGAAACAGCAGTCTTTTTGGCTGAGAGATTTCATGTTGATGTGGAGAAGGCCCGCATTGCAGGCTTGCTTCATGACTGTGCCCGTCAGTATTCTAATGAGCAGCTGCCTCAGGAGGCTTCGGGCCGAGGTATTGCCATTGGGCCAGTGGAAAAGGAAATGCCTCTTTTGCTTCATGGCTATGTAGGTGCTCAGTTGATTGCTGAGGAATATGATGTAGATTCTCCTGATATAGCCCAGGCCATTTATCGTCATACGGTGGGAGGCCCTCATATGACTGATTTGGACAAGATTGTTTATTTTGCCGATATGATTGAGCCCCATCGAAATTATCCAGAGGTAGAGGAGCTGCGTCGGCTGTCCAGAGAAGCTTCCTTGGATGAAATGGTCTTGGAGGGACTGAACCAGTCCATTATTTTTGTGGTAAGCAAGGGACATTTACTACATCCTGATACCATTGCCGCTAGGAATGATATTCTTTTGGAAAACTCTAAGAAAGCTGATTTGGATTGATGTAGATGGTAAGCCAGACAAAAATAAATGTAGAACGCAAAAGAAAAATTCGGCGAAAAAAACGCAGGGTGAAGTTCTTTCGCCTGCTGGTAGTCATGGTTATTTTTTGCTTTATTACGACCGCTGTAGGCTGGGTTTGCCAGCAGGCATACAATTGGGCAGCTAAGACTTATGCAGTTTACGCAGAGATTTATGATGGCTATAGACAGCGCCGAGAGCTAAGGGCTGCCAGCTTTGATCCGCGTTTTGATGGTTATACCAATATTCTTTTTGTGGGATTGGATACTGGAGCTGAGGGTATGGGACAGCAGGCGGACAATATGTTTTTATTAAGCTTTCGCCATGAGGATGGAGCAGTCCGCATTGTGAATATACCTCGTTTTACCTTGACGGAAATCCCAGGTATCCAAGGAACTCAGCGTTTGAATAGTGCCTATCCCTATGGAGGTATTAATCTTTTGGAGCAGTCAGTGGAAAAGCTGTTGAACGTAACAGTACATCACAATGTAGTGATTGATACAGAGGCTCTCAGGGAGTTGGTGGATGTTATTGGTGGCATAGACATATATGTGGAAACCAATATGGATTATGATGATCCAGAGGATGATCTTCACATTCACATTCCCAAGGGATATCAGCATATGGATGGTGATACGGCTCAGAAATATCTACGGTATGCCAGTGATGATTTAGGAGCCTATGGTCGAGGCAAGAGACAGCAGAGCTTTATCAAGGCTGTGTACAATCGAATGTTGCAACCGGATATGGTAACCAAGCTGCCTCAGCTGACAGATGTATGGCAGCGTCGGGTACATACCACCATTGAGGTTTTTGATGCAGGTCATTTTGCCAGCCTGGTTAGCAAACTGGCTAATGTTCAGCCAGAGATGAAGCTGCTGCCGGGAGGCTGGGATCAATACGGTTCCTGGGTATCCAATCCTCAGGATGTACAAAATATGATGAATGGGCTTTTCCCACAGCCGGAGGAGCAGGAAGAAAATAAAGGATTTTTTGATTTTTTAAAGGAGGAATAATATGGTAAAAACATCTCTTGAATTGGCAAAGCTCATAGCCGAGGCTGCCTCTGACAAAAAGGCTAGAGATATTGTGCTGATGAATATGATTGATTTGACACCAACTACAGATTATTTTGTAGTTTGCTCTGCGGGCAGTACTACCCAGGTACGGGCAATTGCTGATAATATTGAGGAAAAGCTTCAGGAGGAGGCAGGTATTGAGTTCCTGCACAAGGAAGGCTATCGCGAGGGCGAGTGGGTGCTGTTGGATTATGGTGACTGTGTAGCCCACATCTTCCTGCAGGACAGCCGTGAATACTATGCCTTGGAAACTCTGTGGGGTGATGCAGAGTTGACACCTTATGAGGATTGATGATGGCAGGTATGAATAATTCACGTCGTGGCGGCTTCCGTCAGAGGGAAAGCCGTTCTCCTAGAGAAGAAAAGCCTGTTATGAAATATGGCCCTAGTACAGTGGCAGTGCTGACTGTTGTGCGAGAATCTGAAATGGGTGCCTTTCTGGATGCAGAAACCGGTCGAACCAATGATGATATTCTGCTGCACAAGACTCAGCAGACGGAACCGGTACATATTGGGGATCAGGTAAAGGTGTTCCTGTATTTAGATCCTAAGCATCGTCTGACTGCCAGTATGCGAGTACCTAGATTGAAGGAAGGTCAGATTGCTCGGATGCGGGTTATCAATGTTACCAAGGATGGTGCCTTTTTAGATGTAGGTGCGGAGCGTGGTATCTTCATGCCTTATGCTGGTATGAGAGGCAAGCTGCAGATTGGCGAAGTGGTATGGGCCAAGCTTTATACTGATAAGTCTGGCCGTCTGGCTGTAACCATGAAGGTTGAGGACGAAATGCGTCGTGCCTCTGTCAAAGCAGTAGATGTTCACAAGGGACAGATGGTTAAAGGTTCTGTGTACAATATTACAGATAGTGGCGCTTTTATGCTAACCACTGAGCGCTATATTGCCTTTATTGCCAACAAGGAAATGCAGGAGCATCCAAGAGTTGGCCAGGAGTTGGAGGCTCGCGTTACCTATGTTCGTCCAGATGGTAGAATAAATGCTTCTTTAAGAGAAGCCAAGGAAAAGGCTCTGGTCAGTGATGCAGACAAGATATTAATGTTTTTGCAATCCAATAACGGTCGTATGCCTTATTGCGATACCAGCAGTCCGGAGCTTATCAAGGGCAAATTCAAAATAAGCAAGGCAGCCTTCAAAAGAGCCTTGGGCCATTTATACAAGGATGGTCTGATTGAAATGAAGGATGGCTGGACTTATTTGTGCAATTAAGTCTATTTTTTAAAAGTTTTTTGGAACTTAGCAGGATTTTATTTATTTGTCACGAATAAAGTATGTAAGGAATATTTTCTTCTTTTTACAGGGAGAAATTTCAATATGTGTTAAATATATCTGTGATTGCACAGGCTTAGAGGTCAATAGACAATTACAGAGGTAAGATAAGATGGGGGCGATATAATGGCAGTTGAAGAGAACAAGGGAATTCTGCTGGAAACAGGTACAAATGAGTTTGAAATTGTTGAATTCAGCATTGGTTCTGTTAATTATGGCATAAATGTGGCAAAGGTACGGGAGGTTATTACCCGCACACCGGTTACAGAGATGCCTCAGGCACATCCTTATGTTGATGGTTTGTTTACACTGCGTGGCAAGGCAATTCCTTTGGTAAATTTGCCAAGATGTCTGAATATGCCTAGTCATGGAGAACCAAAGAATATAATTGTTACTGAGATTAACAATTATGATATTGGCTTCCTGGTTGACAGTGTATCCCGGATTCACCGTATTTCCTGGAAAAATATGGAACCTTCTCCAGAGGTCGGGGATCAGTCCAGAGTAGTAGGTATTGTTAAAATGCAGGAAAAGATTATTCTGTTGCTGGATTTTGAGACTATTATTGCAGAGATTAATCCAGAGATTAATGCCAAGTTAACTACCTTTGATGATGCACCTATGGATATGAAGGCAGAGCGTTCCAACGTACATGTACTTTGTGCTGAGGATTCTCCATTGCTGAGAGAGCTGCTGGTAAATACTCTCCATGAGTCCGGTTATCGTTTTGTCCGCGACTTTAACAATGGTCAGGATGCTTGGAATTATCTGGCTAACAATCTTAAAGCAGATGTACCGGTAGAGGATCAGGTGAGGGTAATTATCTCTGATATTGAGATGCCACAGATGGATGGTCATCGTCTACTGAAGCTGGTTCGAAGTGATGCTAGATTTAATGATATTCCATTTATCTTGTTCTCCTCCTTGATTAGTGAGGAGATGCGCCACAAGGGCGAAGAACTGGGAGCTGATGGTCAGATTTCCAAGCCGGAAATCAATCAGCTTATTGGTTTGATGGACGATCTTATCTTTGGTATTAAGAGAGATAAGGAAGAATAAAGATTTATTAGGAGCTGTTCCCTTCTGTTATAAGGTAGATAAGGGGACAGCTCTTTTTTGCTGTAAATTAATATAGTAAATAATTTGAAAATATGATAAGATATGCATGAACGAATGAAAATAAGTTTAAATATGTTTAAAATACTAACTAGATTGACTGATATAAGCAGCACAGTGTAGAATTGAGATGGGGATGTTTTTGTAATGCGAGGGAATTTTATTTATGGGGTATATGGTATAAAAGGAGTGGCGGCATGGATGAGGTAATGGGGATTCATTTTTCAATGCTGGTTATAACTTGTTTATTAATGCTTACTATGGGGGTACAGGCTTATTATTCCATTGCCATAAATTCTAAATTGAATAGGACCTTTATTTATTGTTTTGCTTTAATTACTTTTTGCGCTGTCATGGATTGGTTTCGTTTGACTTTGAATGGGTCTACAGCGCCAGTTTATTTGCATTATTTAGTTGTCAGCGCGGAATATGCCAGTGCTCCTTTGGTGGTTTGGCTGATTATCCGGGTATTGGGACGAATGAGGGAAAATTATTTCCTAGTGCCCTTATTTGTTCTTAATATTATTCTGCAATTTTCTACAGGTTTTACTAATTGGATTTTCTATATAGATGATGCCAATATGTTTGTGCGGGGAGATTATTTCCGTGTTTATGTAGCTATTTACACCATTGGCATTTTTGCCATGTATAGAGCTGTCCACAAATGTAGTCAGGAATATCAAAACCGTAACTATAAGATGCTGCTGTTAAGTATTATTTCCTTGACAGTTGGGGTAGGTATGAACGAAGTTAGTGCTACAGAAAATCGTACTACCTTTTTGGCAGTAGCCATTGCCAGTACCCTGTTTTACATTTACTTTATGGAAATCAGTATTCAGACAGATTCTTTGACCAAATTGCTGAATCGACGCTGTTTTGATAAGCATATAAAACAGTTGGGTTATGATACAGCTATTGTTTTCTTTGATATAAATAAATTCAAAAGTATAAATGATAATTATGGTCATAAGCAGGGAGATATTGTTTTACAGCAGGTAGCCAGCAATATTCGCTATGTTTTTGGCAATATGGGTTATATTTACCGAATTGGCGGTGATGAATTTGCCATGATTCTAAAACCAGGACAGTTGGAGAAGATGAATTATCCATTAATGGTGGAGCTGTTGGAAAAGAGAATGGATAAGGTGCGACAAAAGGAAAATCATCTTCTGCCATCGGTGTCAATGGGTTATGCTATCTACAGGAAAGGAATGGATAAAACCAAGGTAATGAGTATGGCAGATAAGAATATGTACATTCACAAAAATGGAGACACCAGCTTCTAGGCGACTAGTAGATATAAATATAAGCTCTAATTATAGGCGAATGTTTTTTCTAAAAATGCTGGTTTTTTCCGGTAATATCTGTTATGATAGATACAGATATTGTAAATGACCTGTTAGAAAGGTACTTTGGCAGGTGTGATGGGAGGAAATATAGATGAATAAGGTATTTCTAAAGGGCCGTCTGGCTCGTGATGTAGATTTGCGTACTACTACCACTGGCAAGTCTGTGGCTCAGGTAAGTATTGCGGTAAATCGCTGGGGTAAGGACCAAGGAGCTGATTTTATACCATTAGTTATTTGGGGGCAGCAGGCAGAAACATTTGCCCGCTATCTCTTTAAGGGCCGTGAGGTGCTGGTAGAGGGCCGTATGCAGGTAAGAAGCTATGATGACAAGAATGGCAACAAGCGTTATGCCACAGAGGTTATTGTAGAGAACTTTGAGTTCTGCGGCAGTCGTAATGATGCTGGCAACGGCGGTGGCAACGATGGCTTTGGCGGTGGCAATAACTTTGCTGGCGGCGGTAATGACAGCTTCGGTGGCAACGGCGGTCAGAATAACAGCAATGCGCCATTTGCAGGCAACGATAACTTTGGCAGTATGCCAGAGGATAGCGATATTCCATTCTGATTTAGGGTAATGAGGTGTTTTTATGCAGTTTAAAATGATTCATGAGAACTACAATGTAGCTGATTTGGCAGTTTCCATTCCTTTTTATGAGGAAGCTTTGGGCCTCCATGAAGTAAGACGGAAGGAAGCCCAGGATGGTTCCTTTATCATTGTGTATCTGGCCAATGATGCTTCCGATTTTGAGCTGGAGCTGACCTGGCTGCGGGATATGGATAGACCTTATAATCTGGGAGATTGTGAATTCCATCTGGCATTCCGTACCGATGATTATGAGGCGGCTCATGCTAAGCACGAGAAGATGGGTTGCATCTGCTATGAGAATCCTCAGATGGGTATTTATTTTATCAAAGATCCAGATGGATATTGGCTGGAGATTCTGCCACCTACAAAATAATTAAGAATCATGCGCTTATCTGTAAATATGCAGATAAGCGTTTTTTTGCACAAACAATGACAATATTTAGAAAATAATAACTTTGTACCATTTGAGAGCTATTTCAGAAAAGTGTGGTATAATGCACAAAGATGAGTAATAGTGTAAGAATTAAGTAGGTAGATAAAATGACCAAGATTAATTTTCGCGAAATAACTATTGAGGATAAGGATTGGATAAAAGCTAGACTGGCAGAGGATAATGATAACAGCTGTGAGCGCTCCTTTACCACGATTTTTTTATACCGTAGATTGTATAAGGCCCAGATGGCAGATATTTTGGGGTGCTGTGTCCTAAGGTGTATCTACAAAACCATGCGGGAGAATGTGCCCTATTGGACCTATTATTTTCCTATTGGGGCCGGGGACAAGCAAGGTGCCTTGAAAATTATGCTGGAGCTGTGCCAGCAGGAAGGCATCCCTTTGCATTTGGAGCCTATTACGGTTAAGGAAAGAGAAATGCTTTTGGAATGGTTTCCTGGGCGGTTTTTGATTGAATCCAACCGGAATTGCTATGACTATATCTATAGCAGAGAAAAGCTGGCAGGGCTGCGTGGCAAAAAGATGCAGAAGAAACGGAATCATATTGCCCGCTTTAAGGACGATCCAGACTGGAGCTATGAGCCTATTACCAAGGAAAATCTGGCAGAAACCAGATTTATGGCCCACAATTGGATTTGTTCCCGGGAGGAAAAATGGAATGAGGATATGGAAAATGAATTTTCTGTGTTGGAGGATGCCTTTGCCAATTACGATGCTTTGGGGCTAAGAGGTGGTATTCTCCGGCAGCATGGGGATATTGTGGCCTTTACCATGGGAGATCCCCTGAACTCCGATACCTTTCTGGTACATTTTGAAAAAGCCTTTCCAGAGGTGCAAGGAGCCTATCCTATGATAAATCAGCAGTTTGTCCAGCAGGCTACGGAAGGGTTTGAGTATATTAACCGGGAGGATGATACAGGAGATTTGGGGTTGCGGAAAGCCAAGCTGTCCTATTATCCTGAGATTTTGCTGAAAAAATATGTGGCAGAAACCAGCGATGTACTGATGGCAGATCCTATTCGGGACAGACAGGCTATTGAAACCATGTGGGAGCAGTGCTTTGGGGACAGTAAGGATTTTATTGACTTCTATATGGAAAATCGCATGACAGAGCTGAATATGCTAGTGATTCAGCGTCAGGGACGGCCGGTGTCTATGGCCACCTTCCTGCCAGCAGATATTCAGACTCCTATGGGAAATCTGGAGGGGTATTATGTCTATGCTGTGGCTACATTGCCAGAGTATCAGGGACAGGGGTTGTCTACACGGATTTTGGAATTTGCCCAGCAGCATTGGCAAAAGCCATTACTTCTGAGTCCAGCAGAATCCAGCTTGCGGATTTTTTATGCCAAGCGGGGTTTTCAGCCAGTATATGTACCTAAGTTTTATGCCCTCCAGCCAGCAGCCACCCAGGATGAGGTGGAGCTAAAGTCTGCTACAGCCAAGGAATATAAACATATTCGAGATGAGCATTGGCAGGGACCGGGATATGTGGCCTGGTTGGAGGAGGATATTGCCTATGCTATGAAGCATGCAGCCTTTCAGCAGGGTGAATCCTTGCTATTTACCAATCAACAGGGGCAGCAGCTGGTAATGTACACCATTGATGGCAATACCATGAGAATTGTAGAAACCACCTTGGAACTTAGCCAGCTGCCGGGGCTTCTTCCAGCTCTTAGACAGCGGTTCCAGGAAAAATATCCAGAACATGAGCCGATTATCAATTATGAGTATAAACTGCCAGATGGCATGGTATGGCTGCCAGAGCAGTTTAAGACCACCAGATTGAAGCGCCGGGGCTATTTGAATCTGGTACTTGATTAACCATTAGTTGGTGTGATATTATTTACATTGCATGAAGATGTAATTTTAACTGATTTACAGGAGGAAATTATGAAAGAGTATAAGCCATTCAAATCCGGTAAGGTTCGCGAGGTATATGATGCAGGTGATAGCATTATCATGGTTGCAACAGATCGTATTTCTGCTTTTGACCACATTCTCAAGAACAAAATCACCCAGAAGGGACAGGTTCTTACCCAGATGTCCAAATTCTGGTTTGATTTGACTGCTGACATTGTGCCAAACCACATGATTTCCGTAGATAATAAAGATATGCCTGAGTTCTTCCAGCAGGAGCAGTTTCAGGGCAACAGCATGATGTGCAAGAAGCTTACTATGCTGCCTATGGAGTGCATTGTTCGCGGCTATATTACCGGCAGCGGCTGGGAAAGCTATCAGGATAATGGTACTGTTTGCGGTATTAAGCTGCCAGAGGGACTTAAGGAGTCTCAGCAGCTGCCTGAGCCAATCTTCACCCCAAGCACCAAGGCTGAAATTGGTGACCATGATATTAATGTCAGCTTCGAGGAAGGCATTAAGTATGTAGAGAAGGAATTCCCAGGTAAGGGCCGTGAGTACATGACCATGATGCGTGATGCTACTATTGCTATCTACAAGAAGTGTGCAGATTATGCAAGACAGCATGGTATTATTATTGCTGATACCAAGTTTGAATTTGGTATTGACGAAAACGGCACCTTTATGATCGGTGATGAGATGCTTACTCCAGATAGCTCCCGCTTCTGGCCATTGGAGGGCTACGAGGCAGGCAAGTCTCAGCCATCCTATGACAAGCAGTTTGTTCGTGATTGGCTGAAGGCTAATCCAGATAGCGATTATCTCCTGCCAGACGAGATTATTGAAAAGACCATTGCTAAGTACAAGGAGGCTTATACTCTCCTGTCTGGCAAGGAACTGTAAGAAGAAAATGACAAAAGAAATTTTTACACCTCATGCAATGGCCAAGATGGCTATGTGTGTGGCCTTGATAAGTATTGGTGGCTACATTGCCTTTCCTACCCCTTTTTCTCCGGTGCTGGTAACAGCTACCACCTTGGCTTTGGGCATTACAGCTTTGGTTTTGCCCCCGAAACAGACCGCTGTAGCTATTCTGGTATGGATATTGCTGGGAGCTGTGGGGATACCTGTTTTTTCTGGTGGCCAGGGAGGTCTAGGGAAGTTGTTGGGGCCTAGTGGAGGTTTCTTTCCTGGTTTTTGGCTTGGCTATGTAGGTGTCAGTCTGCTAAAGGGTAGTAAATATGATTGGAAGCGCTATCTGCTGGTTTTGCTGGTGGTGGCTTTTCCTTTTACCTATGCTTTTGGTATTGCCTATTTGATGTATGCTCTGCATATTGAAATGTGGCAGGCTATGACTATGGCCATGTTTTCCTTTATTCCGGGAGATATTATCAAGGCAGTGGCCGCAGCCTTTTTAGGGGTGCGTCTGAACAAGGTTTTGCCTCACTAAAATTAAATTATTTAGGCATTAGGGAATGTTCTTTTAGGAGGACATTCCTTTTGTTGTTTCTGGGCAAAATTGTTGAATAATGCAGAATAGGAAAAAATATGATATAATATAATCCATATGTGTCGTTTGGAGGAATATCATGCAAAAAAAAGGAAAGGCGAAAAATTCCAGCCTAAAAAAATACATTGTGGCAGATAGATATGACGGCATGGCTTTGGAGGAATATCTAAAAACTGTAATGGAAGTATCGGCTAGACAACGGCAGAAGCTGTTTTTCAGCCGTGGTGTTTATGTAAACGGCGTTAGTGCCCATACCAAGCGAGCCTTGAAGGCAGGGGATATGGTGGCTATACGCCAGTTTAAGGACACAAGCTACGGTGTAACCCCGGAGGATGGGAACCTGGACATTATCTATGAAGATAATGATGTTATTGTGGTCAACAAACCAGCAGGGATTTTGGTGCATCCAGCAGGCCGTACAGAATCTGGCACCTTGGCTAATTACTTGGCAGGCTATTTTAAGCAGAAAAAGCAAATTGTAACCATAAGGCCGGTGCATCGTCTGGATAGGGACACCACAGGTTGTGTTCTATTTGCCAAATCTGGCAAGATGCAGACTACTTTGGAAAAAATGCTGGCTGAGGGCAAAATCCATCGCAGCTATGAGGCTGTGATTGTAGGAGCAGGCAGTAAGCTGGCTGAGGAATGTCCACAGGGAATTATTGAGGCGCCTATTGCCAAGGATGTATTTAGGCCTAATCGTCGGGTGGTAGCTTCTGGGGGACAGAGGGCTGTAACCCATTTTCAGGTGCTCAAGGAGGGCCAGAGCTTTAGTCTTCTCTCTCTTTGGCTGGAAACAGGCCGTACCCATCAGATACGTGTTCATTTGGCTCATAGTGGCTATCCTGTAGTGGGAGACAAGATGTATGGCCGGGCAGATAAGAGTCTAGGCCGTCAGGCGCTCCATGCCGCAGCCTTGGAATTTGTTCATCCTCTTACAGGGGAAAAACTTCAGCTTACAGCTAAAAGACCAGAGAATTTTCAGCATTTGGTTGATAATATATAACAAAAAAGAAAGGGTTTTAGGGAATGAACAACATTAGCAATATTAGCAAGGAAAACATTATCGAGGGCGTGTTGGCAGAATTTGCCAAGCTGGCAGAGATACCTCGTCCTTCCGGTCATGAGAAGGCTGTCAGTGATTATCTTTACAAGCTGTTTTCAGATATGGGCTGTCAGGTGGAGCAGGACAAGGTAAATAATATTATTGCGGATATGGCTGCTACTGATGATTGTCAGGACAAGCCATTGGTGGTATTGCAGGCTCATATGGATATGGTTTGTGTGGCTGATGATGGTGTGGCCTATGATCCAATTAAGGATCCTATTAAGCTGGTGCGAGAGGGAGATAAGCTCCATGCAGATGGCACCAGCCTTGGTGCTGATGATGGTATGGGTATTGCCATTATTGTTTACATTATGAAAAATCTTCATAGCCACGGACCAATTCGGGCTATTATTACTGTGGATGAAGAAGCCGGTATGACTGGTTCTATCAATTTGACAGATAACCATTTCGAGGGTGTAAAATATCTGATTAACTGTGATTCCGAGGATTGGGATTTGCTGACTGTAGGCAGTGCAGGCAGTGGAGATATGGATTTCTCCAGAAGCTATAAGCTGGCAGAGGAAGTTAAGGGTAAGGCTTATTCCTTGAAGCTGGCTGGTCTTAAGGGCGGTCATTCCGGTGAGGAAATCAACTGTGGTGCGGCCAATGCCTTGAAGGCTATGGCGGTTTGTCTGGATGGTATCCGTAGCAAGGGACAGAGCTTCCAGCTGGTATCCTTTAATGGTGGCAGAGCCAAGAATGTTATTCCAAGTGTAGCAGAGGCTGTATTCTATATGGATATGGGACCTGCTCAGCTGCAGCAGCTGGTAGATGAGGCATATACACACTTTATGGGCCATTATGGGGATATTGAGGAAAATGCTTCTTTGGTTTTGCAGGAATTGGAGGCTGGCTCCTGTCAGGCTATGGAGAAGGCAGATGGAGATAGCTTGATTGATTTGCTGTTGATTTTGTCCAATGGTGTTTCTGCCATGTCCCAGCTGTGCCCAGGTTTGGTAGAAACCTCTGCTAATATTGGCGTGGTAACTACTGATGCTGACAAGAAACTTGTGTCCGTACAGTATATGCCTCGCTCCAGCCGAGAAGAAAGCATTAAGGAGTATTATGCTACTGCTGGTGCTATTGGCAGAGTGGCAGGCTTTGATGTGAAATATGGCACCATGTTCCCTAGCTGGGCGGAGCGGAAGAACAGCAAGCTGGCAGAGATTATGAGTGAGGTTTTTCAGGAGCAGAATCAGCAGCCAATGCGTATGGCTACTATTCATGCAGGCTTGGAGTGCAGCTGGCATCTCCAGCATAATCCAGCCATGGATGTAGTATCTATTGGTACTAATAACAATGATATTCACTCTCCAAAGGAAACCTTGGAGCTGCACACTGTACCACCACAGGTATTGCTTATAGCAGAAACCTTGGTAATAATCTAAGATAAATAGTAATTTTGTGTACTCCCTTGGCTTTGGCTGAGGGAGTATTATAATAAATATTAGACGCTATGAAGGAGTGACTTTTTTATGAATAGACAGGAAGCTATGGAATGTTTCAAGACATTTCCTATATATGGTATTACGGCAGAGAGTATGTCCAATGGCCGTGATAATATGGAGGTTGTTCGGGCTATGCTGGAGGGAGGTATACGCTTCATTCAGTATAGGGAAAAGACTAAAAGCGGACTGGCGAGATATGAGGAGTGCCTTCGTTTGCGGGAACTGGCTCAAAGCTATGGGGCAGCCTTTATTATTGATGATTTTGTGGATTTGGCTTTGGCGGTAGATGCTGATGGGGTGCATATTGGTCAGGATGATTTGCCACCAGCTGTAGTGCGGAAGCTTTTGGGGCCTGATAAGATTATTGGCTGGTCCACTCATGGACCGGAACAGCTGCAGGAGGCTAATCGGTTGACAGATATTCTGGATTATGTAGGTTGTGGCCCGGTTTTTGCTACTCAGACCAAGGCTACAGCAGTGCCTGTGGGGTTGGAGTATGTTACCTATGCCAATGAGCATGCGGCTTTGCCTTTTGTGGCTATTGGAGGCATTAAGGAGCATAATATTACCCAGGTACGGGGAGCTGGTGCGGATACAGTCTGCGTGG
Source organism: uncultured Anaerovibrio sp. (assembly GCA_934203205.1). Taxonomy (GTDB): domain Bacteria; phylum Bacillota; class Negativicutes; order Selenomonadales; family Selenomonadaceae; genus Anaerovibrio. Next base: position 24,078 of record CAKPYV010000032.1, read on the forward strand.
TTTCTGAAATTACCGGAGCAGAAGATATTGCAGGCAAGGTTAGAAAATTGGCTGAGCTTATGCGATAAATTCTGATTTATCGAGTTACCTCTCTCCTCAAATATTGTAAATGAAAGTCGTTATGTCCGTGTTTTTTCGAAATACAGCCTGCGGTCATAACGACTTTTGCTCTGTCCGACTTAATGGCCCTATCTGAGAGGGCACCCTAACGCAGTAATACCGCTTGTCGCTGAGCCATTTCACAGAGGCCGTAATGATAGAGAGTGCCACCGGGGCCACTTTTGCTACGCAAAAGTGTCATGCCCCTCCGGCTGTTGTAGAATCATCGTGATTTTTCGATTCTATCTAAATATCCACAGCCGAGATAGTACCCACGAAAACCCGCTCTCGCTCCTA
>CAKPYV010000033.1 GCA_934203205.1 uncultured Anaerovibrio sp.
TAATGTATTCATGTCTAAAATCCTCCATAAACACATTATACCACTAATATACACTTTTATCTATATAATCAGTTACTCATCTCTCCTCCTTCACAAAATATTAATAATTAAGCCATAATCACAGCTTGTGGAAAATAGGCTGCATTTTTTCAAAGGTACAGATTTCCTTAAAGCCCAGCTTTTTCAACTCCTGACTTTGTTCAGCAATATAAGCTCCCAAATGCTCCGGCTTATGGGAATCAGAGCCGGTGGTGATAATTCTCCCCCCAAGCTCCTTGTATAGTGCCAAAATTTCCTTAGAAGGTGTCAGCTCATGTTCTCCTTGGGCATTGTGGATTTTGTAACGGACAGAAGATGTATTCAGCTCAATTCCCTTGCCATCAGCAATAACAATTTTGAGAATCTCCGCTATTTTATCCCGTATCTTGGCAAAGGGATATATACCAGCCTTGTCATAGCGGGCAATCAAATCCAAATGCCCCAACACAGAATAATCGTGATAATTCTTCACCTGAGCCAAAATTTCATCATAATAACGTTGATTGTATTCATCTTGGCTGCGTCCCTGCTGAAATTCCTGAGTCCAAAATTCCTTGTTTTCCACCTGATGACAGGACATAATTATAAAGTCAAAGGGATAGCTGTTAAAAAGCTTTTGGTACTGAGGAATAGTGTGAATTTGCAGACCAAATTCCATCCCCAGCTTGAGGTTTATTTTATCAGCATATTTTTCCTTTAAATCCTGATATTCTGCCACATAGGCCGGATAATCCACATTGTATTGAGGTACATTGGGGTGCTGAATTTTAAGCTTTAATTCCTGTCGCTGTTCAGGAGTTAATTTGTCAGCATCCTCCTTGATACCATAGTCTACATGGTCTGTAAAACATAAATCGGTTATGCCCTTGCTAATGGCATCCTTAACCACTTGCTCCATAGGATATGTGCTATCATCGCTGTAATATGTATGAATATGATAATCTGCAAACATCATGACTACCTCCTGACCATCAAATTAAAATCTTTTAAATTCACCTAACTGAATATGACTGCGCTGGGAATCATAGGCTATTTCCAGCAGACCTTTGAAAAGCGGCCTATCCATACTGTTCAAAACCTCCAAAACCGGATGATGAATAGGCATAAAATTGTCTTTGAGCCATTGCCTCAGCTTGCTTTCATCTGGCTCAAAAGCACTGTAAATAGCTAACTTTTCTGGATTCCACATACAGATAATGGCATTGATATATCTATACAACTGCTCCTGAGCTTCCTCTATGGAGGACAAGGCCTTACTCCAAGATTTACAATTATCCAAATGACATATTTCCCCAGCAAAAAGGCTTTTGCCTCGATATAACTGATTGTTGAGGATAATACCGCTGCCAGCACCAGCAGAAGGAGCCTGAAAAAGAAAGGCAATGCTGCTTTCCTGTCCATGCTGGCCAATCACCGCTAGATTCACATCATTTTCAATAACAATGTCCACAGGGAAATATTGCTTCAAGGTATCAACCAAAGGGCATCCAGTCAATTCTTCAATATCACAGGTAAGAACATTGTTACCCTCAATAACCCCTGGAATACTAATTGCCATAGCTTTAATAGGTAAATGCAAATCAGACACCTTTTGAAGCTGTGAAACAAAATCCTCCATCTGCCAGGTAGAAGCTGAACAATCCTGCTGATAAACTATTTCCTGGCCTTGATTCAAAACCTTGATACTATTGATAATTCCTGTAGCGACTCGCTGAATCCATACCAGACAATAGAAAGCATTATTTTTGTTCAACACATAGCATTTCTCTGGCCTTCCCCCTGTAGCCTCACGATTTAAGCCTTGCTTTAGATATTCCTCGGCTAATAGCTCCTGCAATATGGTAGTGCAGGTAGTCTGGGAAATCCCCGTAGCCTTGCTAAGCTCCTTTTTGCTGGCACTATGAGTGCGGAAAAAGAAATCCTTGATTTGCTGTTTGTGAAATTCCTTTATCTTATCTGCCCGATTGGACATGTACTATCACCACCTAAATGCTTTTAACGACTATCGTTGAAAGTATTATGCAAGAAAATTTTTTATTTGTCAAGCCCCTAAATTCTAATTTGCCGAATACATCAATTATCTATACACTTCTCGTAGGCATGGCATATACCCTTACAGGCACGCTCGCGCTATATTGATGTGCAAACCTATATCACTATTAATGGCGATATGGGAGTACCCTTTCAGGCACGCTCTCGCTACTTTTCTCGCCTAGCGGTACTAAAGCTCTCATGAGGCAATTCGTGGCTGACGCCCCGAAAGCTCATGAATCGCTAAGTACCGAGGCGCGAAGAGTACCTGTGCAGGGTACTCCCATACCGCTAATTAGTGTATTCATCGCAAGTTTCCTCCTTGGCACTGTTTGAAATGACCGATTTTTTACGAAGGTAGTAGAATTATCGAAGATTGGCAATACCGATAAGCCTTGATGATTCGGCAACAGCCGGATGGGCATGACACTTTTGCGTCGGGAGACTCCTGCTTTTACGTAGCAAAAGTGGCCCCGGTGTCACTCTCTATCGTTACGGTCTCTGTGAATTGGCTCAGCGACAAGCGGTACTGGTGCGTCAGTATAAACTATCAGATCGGGCCATTAAGTCGGACAGAGCAAAAGTCGTTATGACCGCAGGCTGTATTTCGAAAACTTAGGCATATACAACTTGCTCATATCTACCTGCTCCAGCTTCAGCAAAGCAATCTTTCTCTCAATCCCACCTGCATACCCTACCAAATTTCCCTTCGCTCCCACTACTCTATGACAAGGTATTACAATCGAAATCTCATTATGGCCAACAGCATTTCCCACAGCCTGTGCAGACATAGGGCAATCACCTTGCTCCTTGGCCAATATTCTTGCAATTTCCCCATATGTTATTGTTTTACCATATGGAATGTCCAACAAAATCTGCCACACCTTTTGTCTAAAGGGTGTTCCCATCATATGAAGCGGAGGCATAAAATCCGGTTGCTGCCCAGCAAAATAAATATCCAGCCATTTTTTTGCCTTAGATATACTTGCATTGTCACCACTAATTATCTTGCTAGGCAGAGAGTGGGCAAAATATTTCTGCCCCTCAAACCACAAACCTGTAATGCCAATTTCATCTGAGGCCAATGTAATATTTCCCAAGATTGATTTATAAATGCTGGTATAAACCATAAATTTATCCCTTTCGCAGCAGCTGCTTTCCCATGCGCTCTCCATAGGTTACAAACAGCTCCCTAAAATCATCAATATTCTGACTCATCCCCACAGGCCCCAAATGAATCACTGGCTTGCCATAGGAACTCCCTCCAGAATAAACCATCATCCCCATAACCATCATAAATACCAGCATTTCCTTAATAGCATTCTCCGCACCACCGTGAATATACTGCTCTGTGGCAAAAGCTCCTCCCAGCTTGCCAGCCAACCCCAATTTTCCTACATTAACCTCCAGCCAATTTTTCATTTTGCCAGTTACAGAAGCCATATAGGTTGGTGAGCCAAATATAGCCATATCCACACCTGTTACATAATCAAAATCCACATTGTCAATATTAAAGCACCTTACCTCAATATCTCCTGTCTTCTTCAAGCCCTCAGCAATAAAGCCAGCTGCCTTTTCTGTAGTATTAGTTCTTGAATCATAAATAATTGCCGCTTTCATATTCTTCCTCCTAAATTCTATACCTTCACTTAACCAAATGAGTATAAATAAATCCCTCTCTTACCCCGGAATCACTGTAGGTAATCTGGTGACACTGAAAATGCTCTGTCAAAACCTTGGCAATAACCATGCCTGGCACTATAGTATTTATTCTATCAGGCACCTGCTTCATCAGCAACACAGCATCCTCATAGCCAATCTCCTCCAGTTGAGAAAAATGCTGTATCATTTTCTCTAAAGCCCCTGCTTCCATAACCAAATTTTTTCTTTCACAATTATAAATGCCATTATAAAGAGCGCAAGTCCCTTTAAAGGTACCCCCAATACCCAGCAACATTCTACACCTAATAGAAGCAAAAGCCTCCGCCCCTGCCAGAATTTTCTTAGCCTGTTCCTCCATAAGCCTAACCTCAAATTCATTAGGCAATACAGAGCTGCAATACTTGGTACGAAAATCTAAGGACCCCATAGGCAGACTTATTTTATCTACAATCTGACCATTTTGAAAGGCTACCAGCTCTGTACTAGCCCCCCCAATATCTGCCAACACTCCATCCTGCTCCTTAATACTGTGAACAGCTCCTACAAAATCATATTGAGCCTCCATATCCCCAGAAATAACCTCCACATGTATTCCTGTACGGCGGATAATCTCTGCCACTGCCTCCTGACTGTTTTTGCAATTGCGCAAAGCAGCTGTAGTAAAGGCATCAACATTAGTAATATGAAAAATCTCCAAAAAAGCCTTGAATTCAAAAAGTACCTCACATACCTTGTCAATGCCTGCCTGACTCATGACATTATTTTCCAGATATGCGGCCAGACCTACCATATGTTTTTTCTTCATCAAAAAATCTATTTGCTGTCCCTTAATATCATATATGGCCATGCGAATAGTATTAGAGCCTATATCAATAATGCCGTGAATCATGACAAATCCCTCCAAAAATTATTATGCTTTTCTATATTCGCTACAAAGTAAAAATATCCTTTTACCTGCACAAAAAAATTTAAAATTATATATATACACCTATTTTATCTGCTATATCTGTTGTAACCAATTGCACTATTTGTAATTGTCATAAAAATGACAAAAAATTATCTATATTTATATATAAAAACAACTTGCACAAATGTGAAAAATATGATAACATAATTTTGGGTGAAGCGTTGTGGGGACAACGCATTGTACATACTCTCCTGAGTTTTGTACAGGTGGCAGATGAGGTTGATGCAAAAGGAGCGACGATCGGTTGTCGCTCCTTTTGTATTTCAAATTTTTTCTGTTCTAATTTACCTCAATCTGTGTTAAAATAAAATATATACTTTGCAGCGTAAATTTATGTAAGGCAGGTGATTCCTATGGCAAACCAAATATTTGCATTGGTAGGACCATATGCTTCCGGCAAAACTACTTTGATTTCCAAACTCATGGACTTGGGTGTTCATTATATTCCCGTTTATAGCACCAGTGATGCTATGCGCCTAAAAAAAGACAAGAGGCTGGTTAACTTTGTTAGTAAATCTGCCTTTGCCCAAGGGGATTGGATGGTCAAGGTAGCTTATAAGGGAGATTATTACGGCATAAAAAAACAGGATATGCTGGATTCCATCAAGAGCAACCGAATAAGTGTAACCCTTCTGGATCAGAATGGTGTTAAGCAGCTGGCTAGGCTCATGACTGCACATCTCAAAACTGTATACCTTATGACAGATTATGTCAGTCTGGTAGATAGAATGCTGCGTCTAGGTCTTAACAATACAGATATGAAATACCATCTAGAATATGCAGAATCCAACAACGAATTTAATTTCTGGAAATCCGCAGATTATATTATCAAGAACACCACTGATATTGATACTGCCTTTAATCAGCTTATGGCTATTATGGGACTGTCAGTGAATGCTTCTGCAGAAACCATTCAGAAGCTAAACTATATATCTAAAAAGTAAAAAATGCATCAAAAAACTGGAAGCCGTCGCTTCCAGTTTTTTAGTTTATTTTATTTTCCCATAGCCAGGGCCTGCTGCCGCAGTCTGGCAATTCTTTCCTGTGTTGGTGGATGAGTGCTAAACAGATTTATAAAAGTCTGCTTGCTGCCAGCCAAAGGATTGATAATGCACATATGAGCCGTAGAAGTGGTACTATGTGCCAAGGTTGGACCATGCAGGGAATAATATTCTATCTTTTCCAAGGCATTAGCCAAGGCATTAGGATCGCCACAGATTTGGCCGCCAGCCTTATCTGCATCATATTCTCTGGAACGGGATATAGCCATCTGAATCAAGGCCGCAGCAATAGGGGCAATAACAATGGTCACAATCATGCCCAGGAAGCCGCCATTATCATCATCATCAGAACGACCTACACCAAAGATAGCCGCCCACTGAGCAATATTGGCAATAGTGGAAATAACACCAGCCATAGCAGCAGCCACACAGGAAATAAGAGTATCACGATGCTTTACATGAGAAAGCTCATGAGCCAGCACACCGCCGATTTCCTCATAATCCAGGGTATTCATCAAACCAGTGGTAACAGCCACAGCTGCATGGGATGGATTACGTCCTGTTGCAAAAGCATTAGGGGCACCGCTGTTAACAATATATACCCTTGGCATAGGCAGCTCTGCATTGGCTGCCAGTCTTTCTACCAAGCCATACAGCTCCGGTGCACTATTTCTATCTACCTCTCTGGCATCATACATCTTGAGCACAATGCTGTCGCTGAACCAGTAGGTTACAAAATTGAAGCCCAAGGATATAATCAGCATCAGCATAGCTCCCCCGCGGCCTCCAAAAGCTCCGCCTACGGCTATCATAATACCCATAAGCAAAGCCATGAGAACAGTAGTCTTTAGCGTGTTCATAATATCATTTCTCCTTAAATTTCAACTTCTAACTACCCATGTTTTAAATATACCATTGATTTCTGAAAAAAGTCTAAAAATCAAAGTTTTCTAAAACAAAGCAGCAATATGTTAAAACTTAAATATCCAGATTGCGAACCAGCTTGGCATGCTCCTCAATAAACTGACGGCGTGGCTCTACCTTGTCACCCATAAGGATGGTAAAGAGCTCATCAGCAGCCTCAGCATCCTCCATGCTTACCTGCAGCATAGTTCTGCCCTCTGGATTCATAGTGGTATCCCACAGCTGCTCTGGATTCATCTCACCAAGACCTTTGTAGCGCTGAATAGTAGCACCATCTCTGCCTACCTCATCCAGCTTGCTGCTTAGCTCATCATCGCTATAGGTGTACCAATGCTTCTTGCCTTTGCGAATCTGATAGAGAGGTGGCTGAGCAATATAAACATGGCCATGCTCTACCAATGGCTTCATATAGCGATAGAAGAAGGTCAGAAGCAGGGTTCTAATATGAGCACCATCCACATCTGCATCTGTCATAATAACAATCTTGTTGTAACGCAGCTTGGATAAATCAAATTCATCGCTGATACCGCTGCCGAAAGCAGTAATCATAGTACGGATTTCTGCGTTGGCATAGATTCTATCCAGGCGAGCCTTTTCTACGTTGAGAATCTTGCCTCGGATTGGCAAAATAGCCTGGAAACGACGATCACGGCCCTGCTTAGCAGAACCACCTGCAGAATCACCCTCTACGATGAAAATCTCGCAATGCTCTGGATCCTTAACAGAGCAATCTGCCAGCTTACCTGGCAGGCTGCTTACCTCCAAGGCATTCTTACGGCGAGTCAGCTCTCTAGCCTTGCGGGCAGCCTCTCTAGCTCTGGAAGCCATAACAGCCTTGTCCAGAATCTTCTTGGTAATGTCAGGATGCTCCTCAAAATACTCATTAAGGCCCTCAGAAACAATGGAATCTACAATGCCTCGCACCTCAGAGTTACCCAGCTTGGTTTTGGTCTGTCCCTCAAACTGAGGCTCACGAATCTTCAAGCTGATAACACAGGTCAAGCCCTCACGAATATCTTCACCACTGAGATTTCCCTGATTATTCTTGATAATATTATTCTTACGGGCATAATCGTTCCCGGCTCTGGTCAGGGCAATTTTAAAGCCTGCCAAATGAGTACCGCCCTCCTCAGTGTTAATATTATTAACAAAGCTATAAATATTTTCCTGATAGCTGTCATTGTACTGAAGGGCAATCTCCACCACAATATCATCTTTGGTGCCATTAAAATAAATAGGCTCTGGATTCAGAACTTCCTTCTTCTTGTTGAGATGCTGGACAAAGGAACGAATACCACCATCGTAATGGAAGGTTTCATTTTTGCCGCTGCGCTCATCATGAAGATGGATAGTAATCTCCTTGTTCAGGAAAGCCAGCTCCCGAAGACGATGCTTCAAGGTATCAAAGCTATATTCAGTAACAGTAAAAATTTCCTTATCAGGCAGGAAGTGTACACTAGTACCAGTTTCCTCTGTATCGCCAATAATCTTCATAGGAGAAGTGGTTACGCCCCGCTTAAAGGAAATGGCATGAATCTTGCCATCACGCTTTACCTGTACATCCATATATTCACTAAGGGCATTTACAACAGAGACACCTACACCATGCAGACCACCGGAAACCTTGTAGCCATCGCCGCCAAATTTACCGCCGGCATGAAGCACAGTTAATACTACCTCTACAGCTGGCTTGCCAGTTTCATGAATATCTACAGGAATACCACGGCCATTATCAGTAACGGTAATGCTGTTGTCCTGATGAATGGTAACATTAACATCAGTACAATAGCCTGCTAAAGCCTCATCAATGGAGTTGTCTACTACCTCATATACCAAATGGTGGAGGCCTCGCTCAGAGGTGCTGCCAATGTACATACCAGGACGCTTGCGGACAGCCTCCAGTCCCTCCAGAACCTGAATCTGATCGGCACCGTATTCACCATCTACAGCAGACACCTCGTTGCCCACATCTTCCAGATTAATTTTTACGCCGGTAGTATCTGGCTCCTCCTTCAACTCCTGAATTTCATCAGGTGCCATATTGCCAAAATCCAAGGCTACCTGCTCCTTGTTTTCCTCTGGCTTTACATCTAAATTTTCTGTATTTTCCATGGACATATTCTAGCTTTCCTCCACACTATAAAATTCATATATTCCCTTACCCATACGATCTGTACGTTTTTTCAAAGTTAAAGGGGCAATGGCCGAAATATAGGCCTTATCTGTAGTAATTACCAAGGCTCTGGGACTGCTTTCTGCTGCCAGATTTACCAATCTTTTTTCCTGAGCCAGCTTTTCCAGAAGTACTTTATTTTCTCCCTGAGCAAAATAGCTATAGTCAACAATTCCCACAAGGGTATTGCTGTCTATGGACATATTTCCGCCAATAAATACAGGTATCACTTTTCCTTCTCCTTTGGCTGCTTATCCTTCTTACCTGTCATACCTGGCACATAGCGCAAATCATAGCGCAGGGCATACAAGGTCTTTTGGATAACCTGCTCATTTAGCTGTTCCGGGGGAATGGAGCGATAAAGCATGACCAAGGTAATAGCATCCACACTGGTAGTATCACCATAGCTTACTCTGGCTGCCAACCGCTGAATAAGATTGCTGCGGGTAGCCTTAAATTCCTGCTCCGTACAGTTTTCTTCCCGAATAATATCACCATATTTGCACCAGGGCATATCATAAAGCAGCTTCTGCAACCGAAGTTCTCTGGCCTGGCGCAGCTTTCGCTGACAGCTTTGACAATATTTTTCTCCCGGCGGACACTGAGATTGGCAATTTTCCTGCTGGCACAGCTGCCAGCCGATTTGCTGGCGATATTTTCTCAAACGAAGGAAGTTCTGCCCCAGCTTTTCAAAGCTGGCAGCTAGATCCTTGTTTGCTGCATGACTGCAATCTCTGTGCAGCTCCGCCAGCTCCTGCTGAGATAGCCTGATTTTTTGCAGCTCCCTACCCACATCCGGCTTTTTAGACTCTACATGAGCAACAGCCTGAACCTGTGGTGGCTGTAAATTGGTAAAAACCAACTCCTGCACCAGCTTCTCACCAGCATATTTATTTATTTTGGCCTTAAGCTGGTACTCCATATATTTCAACTGCTCCGCCCAGGCAGGATGAGTAGTACGAATAAACAGCCTCTTAAATTCCAGCTTTACTGGCTTGGCATGGGCAGCAATATCCCTGCCTACAATCTCCTGCCAATTATAAATAACCATGCGCTGCTTAAATTCATTGCCCAACTTCATGCTTTTCAGCATTTCAGGAAAGATATTTCCTACCCGTTCCAACAGGCCATTGCTGCGGGAATTGGATTCAGCCATTCTATCACACCTTATTTACTACCTTGACCTGGCCTGCCTCCACCTGAAAATAGGTTTTGAGAGGGGCCTGCTGAAAATATGCTTCGTCTGTAGCCGTTATCAAAGTCTGAATTCCTTCCCGCTCAATAAAGTTCAAAAGCTGCTGCCGCCTGCCAGCATCCAGCTCGCTCATTACATCATCCAGCAGAAGAACCGGATACTCTCCCGTTTCGGAACGAATAAACTCCAGCTCTGAAAGCTTCATGGATAATACAGCAGTACGCTGTTGTCCCTGAGAGCCAAAGCTTTTCAGATTTATGCCATTAACGGAAACAATAATATCATCTCTATGGGGACCTACACAGGTAACTCCCCGATAAATTTCTTCGTTATTTAAACCATGTAGCATTTCATTATACCATATTTCCATATTTTCCGCTACCTGGCCATTTTCCATGCCTTTAATCTGATAGCTAAGGCTGAGATTTTCCTCATTGCCAGAAATCCGCCGCTGCATCAAATTAGCCAGCATATTGAATTTTTGCACTGCCTCCAACCGTTTAGCGGTTATTTTGGCAGCACTGGCTGCCAGCTGGGGATTCCAAAATTCCAGCATACCAGCCTTGCTTTTTCCCTCACGAATTTCCTTTAAAAGAGAATTGCGCTGCTGCAGCAATCTGTTATAGGTAATAAGCTCCCGATAATAGGCAGGACTAGCCTGAGAAATCTCCATATCCAGGAATTTACGTCGCCCAGCGGGAGCTCCCTTTATTAAAAGTAAATCATCTGGGGCAAAAAGCACCACATTAAAGGCTCCTATAAGCTCCCGCAAAGGAATTTTCTGGCCATTATAAACAATAGTCCGGCGCTTGTCACGACGAAAGGCAAAATCCAGCTGATTTGCTACCTCCAGCCGACTGAATCCAAGGGAAATACTGCCACCGTCAGCATTCCACTTAATCAGCTCCCCATCACTATTGCCACGAAAGGAACTGCCGCAGGCTGCATAGTAGACAGCCTCCAGAATATTAGTCTTGCCCTGGGCGTTACAACCTATAAAGATGTTAAGAGCTGGCTGAAAAGCCAGCTCCAGTTCCTGATAGTTTCGATAGTTTACCAGCTTCAGGCTGTTCACCCTCATAATTTATGCCTCGCTCTGCTCTACAGCTACCTGCCAGGAGCCTATACCCTCTATTTCCACAATATCCCCCTCATGGAGACGGCGGCGGCGAGCTGTTTCAATATTGCCATTTACCTTGATGATTTCGTCTTCCAGCATCAGCTTCACCTGACCGCCGGATTCCACAATACCTGCCCATTTTAACAGCTGATCCAGCTGAATATTTTCTGTATGAATTGTAATCTTTTCCATAAACTTTCTCCTTAGCCTTTAGCTTCTTACAGGGGTAACAATATAAGTGAAATATGGATCGCTGGCGGTTCTAATAGCTGCGGAGCTAAGAGGACCATTCACGGACAGGGTAAATTCCTGCTCCTTAATAAGCTTCAAGGCATCATTTAGATAATCTGCATTAAAGGCAATTCTAATGTCCTCACCATCAATTACAGCTGTACCATATTCCTCGCCATTACCAATTTCTGGATTCATAGAGGAAATCTTTACCATGCCATTGGAAAATTCCAAGGTAACTACATTGTAGTCATTGGTACGGGAAATAAGAGCTACGCGGTCAATAATACCTCTGATTTCCTCAGTCTGCATGGTGATATTGGTCTTGAAATCCAAAGGCACTGCTCTGGCATAATCAGGATATTTGCCATCAATGAGACGAGAAGATATATACACATTATCTACTTCAAAGGAAATCTGGGTATTGCTGCAGCTAATATTGACAGTTCTTGGCATATCAGACTGCAATACTTTGGAAAGCTCATTTAACAGCTTGCCAGGAATAATCATTCTCTGATTGCCGTGGAAATCCTCCAATCTGTCAGATTTGATAGCCATACGATGGGTATTGGTAGCTACCATAGTTACCTTTTCATCCTGCAAATCCATGAGACAGCCAGTAAATACAGGACGTGCTTCATCAGCAGAGCAAGCAAAACTGGTATAAACAATCAAATCCCGCAGGGTAATATCAGAAATCTGAAAATTATGCTGTCCTTCAAATTTAGCTATGGTAGGATAATCCTCTGCCTCCATACTAAGAATAGAGAAACGGGAACGATTGGATTTGATGTAAATCATCTTTTCCTCAGCGCTGTACTCAATGTCAATATCCTCACCAGGCAGACGACGAATAATCTCCTGAGCATAGCGTCCTGCAAGAACTGCACTTCCTGCAATATCTACCTCAGCTGGGATATTGCAAATAATGCCCAATTGATAATCTGTAGCTTGAAGAACAATCTGATTGTTTTCTGCCTTAATGTGGATACCAGAAAGGATTGGGGTTTGAGGCTTTGGAGATACGGCCTTCATTACAATGGATAAAGCCTGGACTATATCGGTTTTTTTGCACTTAAATTTCATGATATGCACATCCTTTAGTTATTATTACTCGTTTATTTTTTTAAAGTTTTAGTAGCCGTATTAGTAGGGGCTGTGGAAAAGTGGATAAGCTATGCTAAAGCTGATAGTTATCACAAGGTTCTTGTGTATAAGCTGTTAATGAATTTTATTAAAAGAGGGAAGGTTATCCACATTATGCACAGGATAATCCTTCCCTTAATTTTATACACAATCCGTATACAGGAAAAATCACCTGTTATCCACATGGTTGTGTAGATAGTGAGACTTACATCTTTTCGATGCTCTTAATAAGCTCCTGAACGGTTTTATCTAATTGAATATTGGAGGTTCTGTCCTTGGCTATTTTTTTATAGGCATGGAGGACAGTGGTATGATCCCGGCCTCCAAAGAATTCGCCAATCTGAGGCAGGGAAGTATCTGTCAGCTCTCGGCAGAGATACATGGCAATCTGTCGTGGCAGGGCCAGACTCTTATTGCGCTTACCGGAATTCAAATCTTCAATGCTAATCTTGAAGTGGGTAACAACTACTTCTCTGATTATTTCCAAGGTGATTTCCTTTGTAGTATTATCAGGGAAAATATTTTTCAGAGATTCTGCCACCAGTTCAGTGGTAATCCTGCTGCCGTTTAAGGAAGCATAAGCAACCACTCTGGTCAAGGCTCCCTCCAGCTCTCGAATATTGTTATCAATGCGGCCAGCAATATAAATCAAAGCCTCCTGAGGCACATCCAGATGCTCCAGCATAGCCTTTTTCTTTAGAATAGCAATACGAGTTTCCAGATCTGGTGCCTGAATATCTGCCAAAAGTCCGCTGGCGAAACGGGATTTGAGACGCTCCTCCAAGGTTTGAATTTCGTGAGGAGGACGATCTGAGGACAGGACAATGGCCTTGTTGGACTGATACAGGGCATTGAAGGTGTGGAAGAATTCTTCCTGAGTCTGAATTTTCTTGGTTAGGAACTGTACATCGTCTACCATAAGCAAATCAATGTGGCGATATTTCTGACGGAAAGCCTCAGTGGAGTTATCACGAATGGCATTAATCAGCTCATTGGTGAATTTTTCACAGGTAATATAGAGAACTCTTTTGGTAGGATCGTTTTTGAGAACCTCATGGCCAATGGCATGCATCAAATGGGTTTTACCCAAGCCAACGCCACCATACATAAAAAGAGGATTGTAGGTTTTGCCTGGTTCTTTGGCTACAGCCAAAGCTGCAGCATGGGCAATACGGTTAAAATTACCAGTAACAAAATTATCAAAAACATATTTGGGATTCAGGGATGATGCATCTCCAGGAGCCACCTTGGAAAAGGTTTCTGAGCGGCCAGTAAATTCTGGCTGTGGAGCATCAAAATCCAAATGTCCCTGGGGACTGTCCTCATGTACCTCGTCATGGTGGACATGAGTTGGGGGAGGAGGTGTCTCCACTGGATGATATTCAATCTGAATGTTGATATCTCCCTCTAGATTCTGCATAAAATCCAGCTTATGGCAGGCTTCACGGCAGGCATCAAGAGTAAAATCCTTGTATTTATCCTCAAAAAATTTGACAATCACCGAATTGTCCGTGCTAAGAGTCAAAGTATTATTTTCAAAGGACACAGGCGTCAGGGGCTTTAGCCATCTATCAATTGCTCCGGGAGCAAGATTGATGGCTACCTCCACCAAAGCAGCCTGCCAAAATTCTTCCAGCTGTTTTTCTACCATAAGTTAACGACCTCACAAAAAAAATTTATCCACTGATAAATAAATTTATCCACAACTGTGAATAAATTTGTGGATAAATAGGAAAAAGAAGAAAGTAGCCAGTAAAAATTGCACCTTTCTTTCATTATTATATTTGTCATGAATGATATTCACAGGTTGTGAATAAGTCTCATAAAAGACCTATAATATTCTATCAAAAACGGGAGGAGTTATCAACAGAAAAATGTGCAAAAATAAGGAAGCTGTAAAATTTATCCTACGGTATTTAAGATTTATCCACAATGGTAAGGGAAAAATCCTTGACACAGGGGGTGGCTTAGTCTATAATTTTTGGTAGTTTGAATTCAATGTACAATGTTTGAATTGGGTTTGACCGGGTGATTTGCCCGTAAATATATAAGGAGGTGCACTACTTTGAAGCAGACTTTTCAGCCTAACAATCATTGGAAGAAGAAGACTCATGGTTTCCGTGAGCGCATGAAGACTAAGGGTGGCCGTCAGGTATTGGCTCGTCGCCGCGCAAGAGGCAGAAAGAAGATTTCAGCATAATATTAGGTCACCTCGGTGACCTATTTTTATTATTGTGAAAGTTTTTTCTCTGGGGCAGCTGTTGGTAAATTTATCTAATGGCTGCCTGAGGGATTGCTGAAATGGAGTTTTTGTCATGTACAATTTGCCGAAGGGTCGTATTCTGCGCCGCAAAAGCGATTTTCAGAAGATTCACCGCTTCGGAAAATCTTATGCTAACAGGTATCTGGTAATGTATGTCTTTACAGCAAGCGGGCTGGAGGACAGGGTAGGCTTTGCCGCAGGCAAAAAGCTTGGCAATGCAGTTACGCGTAACAGAGTCAAACGTCTTATGCGTGAATGTTACAGGCTAAACCAGTTTAAGATTAAAGAGGGTTATACTCTGCTGCTGGTTGGCCGCAAGGCAGCTACCACCGAAAAGTACGATGTTATCGAAAAGGCTTTTCTCAATTTAGGTAGAAAAGCGAAGGTATTGAAGGGATGATTTCAGTTGAAAAGAGTGTTGCTTTTCCTGATAGAGGTATATCGCAGGTATATTTCCCCCTTGAAACCACCATGCTGCCGTTATATTCCCACCTGCTCGGAGTATGCGGTGGAAGCTATTAAAAAGTACGGAGCAGGCAGGGGAGGCTGGTTGGCCTTTAAGCGTATTATGCGCTGTCATCCCTTCCATGAGGGCGGGTATGATCCTGTGCCGTAGTGTAGAAACACTGAACAGCAGGCAATGGGCCTGTTGTCACCAACGAAGGACGTGTTGTTTTGGAATTTATGATGAACCTCTTTGAGCCACTGACTAGTGTTTTCCGCTTCATTTTCGAAGGGTTTTATGACATTACAGCTATGGCGGGCATTGCCAACTATGGTATTGCCATTATTTTAATGACTATTTTGGTTAAGGTATTGCTTTATCCATTAACCGCTAAGCAGGTTCGTTCTATGAAGGCAATGCAGGAGCTGCAGCCTGCATTGAAGAAGCTTCAGAAGGATTATAAGAATAATCCTCAGCTTTTGCAGCAGAAGATGGCAGAATTGTATAAGGAATCCGGAGTAAATCCTCTGGCCGGCTGTCTGCCATTGCTGATTCAGATGCCTATTCTCATGGGAGTATATTATACTCTCTATGGATATAACTATACAGGAGATCCTAATTTCCTGTGGTTGACCAGCTTGTCTGAAACAGATCCTACCTATGTACTGCCTGTTCTGTCTGCTCTGACTACCTATATTCAGCAGAAGCAGACCATGAACAATAATGGCGGTGACAACCAGCAGATGAAGCTGATGAGCTATATGATGCCATTGTTCATCGGTTGGATTTCCTTGAGTTTCCCTTCTGGTCTGGTGGTTTACTGGGTAACCATGAATATTTGCCAGATTATTCAGCAGTGGTATATGTTTAGAGGCGAAAAGTCTCAGATAGCCAATGTAGAAAATGCTGATAACGGAAAAAAATAAGGCGAGGTAAGATTGATGGCTGTAGAGATTGAAAAGACTGGCAAAACAATTGATGATGCCAAAAGAGCTGCCCTGGAGGAGCTTCAGGTTGCAGAAAATATGGTGGAATTTGAGGTTCTGGAGGAGCCATCCAAGGGCTTTCTAGGACTGATTGGCAATAAACCAGCTAAAATTTTGGCCAGGCTGCGGGAGCTGACTCCAGCTGAAAAGGCAGAGGAGTTCCTGGCTAGCATTTTTGAGGCCATGAAGCTGGAGGTAAGGATTGATCCTATGGATACCAAGGATGGAGTGGTTATGAACCTGATTGGTGAAAACCTTGGTATTCTCATAGGCAAGCATGGTCAGACTCTGGATTCCCTCCAGTATCTGGCAAATTTGGCTGCCAATAAGAGCCTTGTAGAGGACAAGGTTCGTATTATTCTGGATATTGAAAACTATAGAAGCCGCCGTGAGGATACCCTCCGTCGTCTGGCTATGCGCCTGGCTGACAAGGTACGCCGCACAGGTGAGAGAATTGTGTTGGAGCCTATGAACCGTCATGAGCGGAAGATTATTCACATGGCTCTGCAGAATAACTATCGGATTTCTACTTATAGCTCCGGTGAGGAGCCTTACCGCAAGGTGGTTATTGAACTGAAGCGGGGAGGCCGTCGCGAGCGTCGGGACAGGGATTTTTCCTTTGCCCCTTTAGAGCAGGAAGAAGATTAATTCTATAGCTGATAGCTGTGAAAGGGCTGTCTGCAATCTAATTATCTATTGCGATATTGTTGCGTAATGGTATAATCTGATTGAGGCGGCTCTTTTTTTGTGTAGTAGATAGTATGTGAGGAAGATAGTATGCAGCAGGAATATACCATAAGTGCCATAGCAACTCCTGTAGGACAAGGTGGCATCGGCATTGTTCGCCTAAGCGGAGAAAAGGCTGTGGACATTGCTCAGGAATGCTTTAAGCCGGCAGCAGGAGGCAAAATATCAAACTATGAGGCCAGAAGGGCAGTTTTTGGCTATATATATAAGGAAAATGGAGATTTTCTGGATGAGGCTATATGTATTGTTATGAAGGCGCCTCATTCCTATACCTGTGAGGATGTAGTGGAGCTGCAATGTCATGGGGGACCTGTGGTGTTGAAGGAGCTTTTGGCGATGACCTATAGGCTGGGAGCCAAGCCGGCAGAGCCAGGGGAATTTACCAAGCGGGCTTTCTTGAATGGACGGCTGGATTTGACACAGGCTCAGTCTGTAATGGATATGATTCAGGCTAGAACTACCATGGCCAGAGAAGCTGCTGCTAATAATCTCCAAGGACGGCTGTCAGAGCGCATTGGAGAAATGCGGCAGGAGATTTTAGGGGTAATTGCTCATTTGGAGGCATCTATAGATTTTCCAGAGGATGATATTGAGGATGTAGCTCTGGAGGAGGCAGAAATGAAGGTGGAGCAGCTTCATGGAGCTGTAGAGGATTTGTTGGCTTCCGCTGAAACAGGCCAGATTCTGCGGGATGGTTTGCAAACAGCTATTATTGGCAGGCCAAATGCAGGCAAATCCAGCCTATTGAATCTCATGCTGGGACAGGAGCGGGCTATTGTTACGGATGTGCCAGGTACTACCAGGGACAGTATTGAAGAATATATGAATATTGGGGGTATTCCTCTGAAGCTGGCTGATACAGCCGGTATTCGGGATACGGATAATCTGGTGGAAAAAATCGGGGTGGAAAAGGCCTACAGCTATGCTCGTGAGGCGGAGCTGGTATTGGCGGTAATAGATGGCAGCCAGCCTTTGACGGAAGCCGATGATCCGATTTGGCATCTTCTGAGCCAGTGCAGCGGTAAGATTATTATTATTAATAACAAGGTAGATAAGTCGCTAGAGGAAAATATTCTTACAGAGAAGGAAATCCGCCAGGAGGCGGCTAAAAAAGAGGTTGAAGATGTCTACCAAGTTATTAATCTTTCCGCCAAGCAGGGCCAAGGTCTGAAGGAGCTGGAAGAGGCCATTAAAAATTTGGTTTTTGCTGGCAAAATCAACTGCCGGGAATCTATTATGGTGAACGATGCCAGACAGGCAGATATTCTGAGGCAGGCTATGGTACTGCTGGATCAAACCCGCATGACTCTTATGACTGGCATGAGTGAGGATTTTGTAGTAATAGATCTGCGGTCTGCCTGGGAAAAGCTGGGGGAGATTACAGGGGAAACTCTGGACGAGGATATTATTGACGAGATTTTCAGCCGTTTTTGCATAGGTAAATAAACTGGCTGTAGAAATACTGGAGATATTTTAATGAGAGATGATATATTTATTGCTGGCAGCTATGATGTAATAGTTATTGGTGCCGGTCATGCCGGGGTGGAGGCAGCTCTGGCAGCAGCTAGATTGGGCTGTAATACCATGCTGGCTACTCTAAGCATGGACAATATTGCCATGATGCCCTGCAATCCATCTGTAGGAGGCCCAGGCAAGGGACATTTGGTTAGGGAGCTGGATGCTCTTGGTGGTCAGATGGGTATTAATGCAGATGAAACCTGTATACAGTTTAGAATGTTGAATACAGGCAAGGGGCCGGCAGTTCATGCTCTAAGAGCTCAGGCAGACAAAAAGCATTATCAGTTCCGCATGAAAGAAGTTTGCGAAAATCAGGATAATCTTGATGTCAAGCAGCTGCTGATTGATGAGTTGATTGTGGAGGATGGTTGTGTGAAGGCTGTCCGTACCGAAAATGATGAGTACTACACCTGCCGGGCGGCTATAATGGCTACGGGCACCTATCTCAAAGGCTCAATTATTATTGGCCAGCATACCCATGTGGGAGGGCCAAATGGCCAGCGTTCCGCAGAGAAATTTTCTGAATCCCTTCTACAGGCTGGCATTAAGCTGATGCGTTTTAAAACCGGTACCCCAGCCAGAGTAGATAGTCGCTCCCTAGATTATAGCAAAATGCAGATTCAGCCAGGAGATGAAGAGGCACGAAATTTCTCCTTTATGAGTGACATTGAAACAAGAGAGCAGGTGCCATGCTATCTAACCTACACCAATGCAGAGACGCACAAGATTATTATGGATAATATTGATCGAGCTCCTATGGCTAACGGGCTTATCAAGGGGGTAGGGCCTAGATACTGTCCTTCCATTGAAACCAAGCTGGTACGATTCCCAGATAAGGAGCGGCATCAGTTGTTTTTGGAGCCAGAGGGATTGCATACCAATGAGGTTTATGTTCAGGGTATGTCCACCAGTCTGCCTATGGATGTGCAGATTGATTTCCTCCACACTATTCCAGGGTTGGAGCAGGCCAAAATGATGCGCCCAGGGTATGCTATAGAGTACGATTGCATTGATCCTTTACAGCTAAAGCCTACCTTGGAATTTAAAAAGATTCAGGGATTTTTCTCTGCTGGTCAGTCCAATGGTACCTCAGGCTATGAGGAAGCCGCGGCTCAGGGCTTGATTGCCGGCATTAATGCTGCCATGAAGCTGCAGGGAAAAAAGCCACTGGTGTTGAAGCGTTCACAGGCTTATATTGGCGTATTAATTGATGATTTGGTTACCAAGGGCACCAGTGAGCCTTATAGAATTATGACCTCCCGGGCGGAGTATCGTCTGCTGCTGCGGCAGGATAATGCAGATATGAGATTGACACCTATCGGCCGTCAGCTGGGTTTGGTACAGGATGATAGATGGGAAAGATTTCAGGCTAAGAAGCAGGCTATTGATGAGGCTTTGGAACTTTTGAAAAATACTATTATTAATCCTAGTCAGGATATGCTGGCCAAGCTATCTGAGGCAGGTATTGCCGAGATTAAGAACAGTCAGAGCCTGTATGATTTGCTGCGGCGGCCTGATGTAAGCTATGATGCCATTCAGCCGGTTTTCGCTTTTCCTATTTTGGCAGATGAGGTGAAAAAGCAGGTAGAAACAACCATTACCTATGATGGCTATATTCAGAAACAGCTGGAGCAGGTTGCTAGAATGGAAAAGCTGGAAAGCAAATCTATACCGGAGGAGCTGGATTATGATAATGTGCCTAATCTAAGGGATGAGGCCAGAGAAAAGCTAAAGGATATCCGGCCAATTTCCTTGGGACAGGCAGGCCGTATTTCCGGCGTATCTCCAGCAGATATATCTGTGTTAATGATTTATTTGGAGCAGCAAAGACGACAGAAGGGGGAAAGTTGATGGAGTTTCGGGACTATCTTCAGGAGGCAGCAGAGGCCTATGGCCTTTGCCTTACAGAAAGAATGGTGGAGCAGTTTACTCTTTACTATGAGCTGCTGCTGGAATGGAATGAAAAAATTAATCTGACGGCTATTACAGAGCCTAAGGAAGTAGCTATCAAGCACATGATAGATTCCCTTAGCTGTTTGGATGAAAAGGTTTTCCCTGAGGGAGCCTCTGTTATTGATGTAGGGACAGGGGCAGGATTTCCCGGTATTCCCTTGAAAATATTTCGGCCGGATTTGAAGCTGACCTTGTTGGATTCCATTAACAAGAGAATTAAATTCCTGCAGGAGGTAGTAAATAGGTTAGAGCTTTCTGAGGTACAATGTATTCATGTACGAGCCGAGGAAGGGGCGAGAAATAAAGCTCTGCGGGAGAAATATGATGTGGCTGTATCAAGGGCAGTAGCTCGTTTGCAGGTATTGGCGGAATATTGTATGCCTTTCGTAAGGGTTGGTGGCTATTTTGTAGCTCTCAAGGGAATGAAATATGCTCAGGAGTCTCAGGAGGGGCAGCGGGCTGTAAAGCTGCTAGGTGGTAAGGATTGCCGGGCGGTACCTGTTCATTTGCCATCTTTAGAGGATAAAAGAGCGGTGCTTTATATCCAAAAGTTGAAGAACACCCCCAAAGCCTATCCCCGCAAGGCAGGTACACCGGATAAGAATCCATTGTAAAGATATTTTTAGACCAGATATGGCAAAAAGAAGAGGAGCGAGATTATGTCAAAGGTATTTAGTATTATGCTGATTTGCTTGCTGATGGTGGCAGGCAGTGCAGCAGCTGGAGCGCGAAATAATACAGCGTCCTATAATAGATTGGCAGATAAATTTAACCATGCCCAGCCTGCCTATGAACAAGAGGAGGAAAATAATCAGATAGCAGATAGATATTTTAAGCTCATGGCAGACGATAGCTTCGTTTACTATATGGATAAAAAAAGTGCCAAATGGATTCTTTGTCCTAATAGCCGTGATGAATATATCGTGGATGTCTGGATTCGTTTGGAGCCTATCGAGGGTGGGGCAGATACAAAGTATAGCTATCCTGCCAAATATTATCTGGAGCATTATTATCTGCGTCCAGATACGGAGCAGGTACAGTTCCTCTGTGAGCTGGAGGTAACAGGCCGTCCAGACAACAATGTAAACCAGAGAAGCTATGATCCACAAAATTGGGAGTCCTTGGTGCCAGAAAGTGTAGAGGATGTCATTTATCGGGCTGTCTTGAAGAAAATGAAAAGTAAAACCGGTGGCCTTGTCAACGGCCCCGGGGGGAATATAATGGAGGAATGGTTCAGAATTTCCATTTAAATAAGGGCACTATCTTGGTCGCAGCACCGACCAAGATAGCGACCAAGTCACTGACCAAGATAAAAACGCTAGATAAATTATCCGTAGAGCAAAAAATGGCTGTCGCCGAAGCGACAGCCATTTTTATATGGTGTTTTATTATACCAGCATATCTGCCAGTTCAATATACTCAGGGTCCAGAGGCTTTTTGTTGGTAATAGCATCATGAAGATTGATAGCTACTACCTTGCCCTTGTTGAAACCAAAGACAACATTAGTCTGACCTGCCATCAATGCCAAAGCAGCCTTTTCACCCAGCTGGCTGGCCTTTACACGGTCCTGTACGGATGGAGAACCACCACGCTGAATATGACCCAGTACAGATACACGAACATCCATCTGAGTTTTATCTTCGATATATTTACCGATATCTATGCCGCTGCCTACACCCTCAGCAACTACTACCAGGGAATAACGACGGCCGTTGTTGTAAGAAGTTACCAGATTGTCGCAAACCTTATCCAGATCAAACTCACGCTCAGGAATCAGTACAACCTCAGCACCACCAGCAATACCTGCCAGAGTTGCCAGCCAGCCACAGCGGCGGCCCATAACCTCTACTACAGCAATACGGCTGTGAGCAGAAGCAGTATCACGAAGCTTGTTAATAGCGTCGATAATAGTATTGGCAGCAGTATCGCAGCCGATGGTATAATCAGTGCCCCATACATCATTATCAATGGTACCAGGCAGACCAACAATAGGTACACCAGTCTCAGCGCTCAGCTTGCTGGCACCTCTCAGGCTGCCGTCACCACCAATGATAACCAGGCCCTCAATGCCATATTTCTTCATGTTCTCATAAGCCTGCATACGGCCTTCTGGAGTTGTGAAGCGCTTGCAGCGAGCTGTACCCAAAAAAGTACCGCCACGCTGGAGAATATCGGATACACTGCGGGAGCTGAGCTCCTCTATATGTTCATCCAAAAGACCACGATATCCATCGTAGATACCGAATACCTTGCCGCCTTCATACAAAACAGTACGAACTACGGCACGTGCAGCTGCGTTCATGCCTGGGCTGTCGCCGCCACTGGTTAAAACACCGATGTTTCTAATCATTTAATACACTCCCCTTGGGTTGACAAAATATTGGCTAAATGATAAATTGAAATTGATGATTAAAGGATAAACTTAATCATCATCATTTACACTCTTATAGCATTATAAATCATTTTTTCAAATAAATAAAGGGTAATCAGTGATTTATATGCTTTAGTTATTTTATGTTATAAAGGAGATTTCACATGAAAGAATTAGAGTTGAAGTATGGTTGCAACCCGAATCAGAAACCGGCCCGTGTTTTCATGAAGGAAGGTGAGCTTCCTTTTACCGTGCTTAATGGTAAACCTGGTTATATCAATCTCTTGGATGCCATGAACAGCTGGCAGCTGGTTCAGGAGCTGAAGGAGGCTACTGGTCTGCCTGCCGCAGCATCCTTCAAGCATGTTAGTCCTGCCGGTGCAGCAGTGGCAGCACCTCTTTCCGACCTTCTGCAGAAGGTATATTTTGTAGAGGGTGTTGAATTATCTCCTATTGCTACTGCCTATATTAGAGCTCGTGGCGCTGACCGCATGTCTTCCTATGGAGATTTCGTAGCTTTGTCTGATGAGTGTGATGCTCAGACAGCCTCCTTCCTGGCTCGTGAGGTTTCTGATGGTATTATTGCTCCATCCTATTCTCCAGAGGCTTTGGAGATTCTCAAGGGCAAGCGCAAGGGCACCTATCTGGTATTGCAGATGGACAGGGCCTATGAGCCTGCTGAGCTGGAGCAGAAGGAAGTATTCGGCATTACCTTTGAGCAGAAGCGGAATACCGTAAAGCTGGATGAGGAATGCCTGAAGGATATTCCTACTCAGAATAAGGTTATTGACGAAGCAGCCAAGAGAGATTTGCTTATTGCCTTGATTACCTTGAAGTACACTCAGTCCAACTCTGTGTGCTATGCCAAGGACGGTCAGGCTATTGGTATTGGTGCTGGACAGCAGTCCCGTGTGCATTGCACTCGTCTGGCTGGTAACAAGGCTGATGTATGGCATCTGCGCCAGCATCCAAAAGTTTTGGCTCTGCCATTTAAGGCTGAGGTGCGCCGTCCTGATAGAGATAATGCTATTGATGTATATATTTCTGAGGAGTGGGAGGACCTGCTGGAGACTGATGATTGGAAGCGGGTATTTACTGAGAAGCCTGAGCCTTTGACCAGAGAGGAAAAGAAGGAATACCTGAAGGGGATTACCGGTGTATCCCTGGGCTCTGATGCTTTCTTCCCATTTGGTGACAATGTAGAGCGTGCTCATAAGAGCGGTGTAAGCTATATTGCCCAGTCCGGCGGCTCCATTCGTGACGATAATGTTATCGAAACCGCTGACAAGTACAATATTGCTATGGCCTTTACCCATATCAGATTGTTCCATCATTAATAGGTAATAGAAAAGGACTGTTCCTTTCGTAATTATTTGTAGTGACCCCATAAAGTTAGACCTTATAATCCGGGTAGTTATATACTGCCCGGATATTTTTATGCCACGGAATG
>CAKPYV010000034.1 GCA_934203205.1 uncultured Anaerovibrio sp.
AGGAGGAGATGTTAAGTAACTGGGAAAATACTCAAGTGTGTAAAAATATGTAGCAATATGCTAAAGACTCAAAAAAGCCGTTGAGTTAGTTTGTGCTGACTTTATAGCAGTCGGAACGGCTGGAAATAAACCAGAGGCGGTTGAAACAGTCCGTCTAACTACGGGATAGTACCCTGATGGTAGTCGTTGGACATTGGTAAATGCGAGAACCAAGCAAGACTGGCGAGTCTATACGTAAAAACAAATATTATGAAAGGAGAAAGCTACTTTGATGTACTCGGCAGAATATCACAGATAAGATACTGCCGATATGTACCGATGGCTAGTCGGGAATTTACGCCTTTGGAGTATCAAATAAACGTTAGTAGCTTGTCTTTCGGGACAGTGAGAACGGATACGATGAACAAGGAACTACAAATCGTGAGATTGTAGCGAAACATCTTGATATAGACATATTTGTCTATATTTTAAGTAGCAGAGATTATTATGGCATTTATTCCTGTAAATCAAGTGAAAGCAGAGAAAAAAGCAAACGGCAAGGGTGAGATTACCATCAACCATCTGCTGGGAGCTAATGAGCTAGGGGGCAATGATATGTTTGCCAAGGTGGTAATTCCTCCAGGCTGTTCCATTGGTTACCATGAGCATCATGGCAATACTGAGACCTATCATATTCTGCAGGGCGAGGCTCTCTACAATGACAATGGCACTGAGACCAAGGTGGGAGCTGGTACTACTACCTTCTGTCCAGATGGCGAGGGCCATAGCATTGAAAACTGCGGCACTGAGGATCTGGTGTTTATTGCTCTGATTACCAAGACTATCTAAGATAAATTTTTAATGTGAGGGGATTTTGATATTATGACCGCGTATATTGAGCCTGCAGGGGAGGCTAGTTCAATAGCAAGGAATAATAAAAATACTGCCGGAATAGCCATCTTCTGGAAGGATGCCCAGGGCAGGTTTTTGAGTTGCAATCCTGTTTATCAGCAATTTATTGGCCTTAGTATGGACAAAATCATTGGCCATACTGTAGAGGAAATCGGGGCGGTTAGTCACAAGTATCCGCCTCTGATTGATGATGCGGATATTCTGGCCGGCCAGACTGTCAGTCAGGTTCCGGGACAGCTGCTGGATGGCACCAACAAGCCTCGACATGTGATGGTCAGCAAATCCCCTCTTATTATCAAGGGCAAAATAGCCGGTATTGTAGGCACCATTGAGGATATTACAGAGCAGGTAGATCAGTCCAAGACACTGCTGCAGCTGACAGAGGCTATTCAGTATGTACCGGGAGGTATTCTGGTCTATGAGTGGAAGGGAACGGGAGACCACAAATTGCTGCTGGTCAGCCCCATAGCCAAGGAGATGTTTAATATCCCAGAGGAAACCACTGATGGCATAGATGAGATATTACATCATTGCCTCCATCCTGATGACAGCTGGTGTACCAGCTATTTGACCAAAAAGCTTATGGCAGGAGCCGAGATAGCTTCCTGCAAATGCCGGTTTTACCCTATTGGCTCCCAGGAATATATCTGGATCAAAATCCGAGTGCGGCCGGTGCCCAAGGCCTCTGGCAAGATACTGCTGTATATTGCCCTTACTGATATCACCGCTGAGCAGAGGAATGCTCAGGCTCTAGCTGAATCTCAGAGAGCCTACCGGGTGGTAGCAGATGGGGCGGGGCTGATTGTCTGGCATTATGATATAGTGAACAACACGGTGGAGTTCCTTAATGATAAAAATACCATGAAGCTCTATCTGCCTGATAATGTTCCTAGGAAGCTATATGGCGGCCCAGAGGAGTTTCTCCAGTTTATCCAGCCGGAATGTTGGCAGGATTTGCGCCAGCTCCATGAAAACCTAAGGCTAGGCAAATCCGGACGCTGTGATATTCAATATATCTCTGGGCCGGGACAGCCGCCTCATTGGGCCAGACTTATCTATACCTTGCCTGCAGGAGTTACCAACCCTACCGATGCCTATGGAGTAGGCATGAATATTACAGCGGAAAAACTGCGGGAGGAGCAATACAATAACGAAGTCCGGATGCTTCACACTGCTGTCAAGACCAATATTCTGTCCAAATGCCATTTTGACCTGACAGAGAACAAGCTGCTGGACTACATTCGCCATTCCCCCAACGCCTTGAATCTTCGTGTAGGCTGTGGCTATGAATTTTTCTATGAGCAGCTGCTGGGGATGATTCTCTCCCAGGAAGAACAGCTTATGGTAGCTGAAAAGCTGAACATGGGGAATCTCATGCACATCTGCGCTCAGAACAACACCACTTTCTCTCTGGAATACAAAAGGCATTGTGAAGATTTGTCCCCTATTATGGTGGAGTGCACCGTCAGCCTTTTTACCAACAAAAATGGTCATGCCGAATGTTTTATCTGTTTCTATGATATTACCAACAAATTCATCAACTATACCATTGCAGACAAGCTGAATGAGCTGGGCTATAACCGTGCAGCCCTGGTAAACAATCTGACAGGCACCATGACCTTCTACAGCAAGAATACCGGTGTTCTTGAGAATACCCCGGAGCATCCTCTTTTTTATGATCAGAAACTGCTGGAATATATCTGCCAGGCTATTCCAGATAAGGAAAAGGCTCAGGCTCTGTACCAAAAGCTGAATCTGGATGCCATTACAGTCTATCTGGACGACCATGAACAGGAGGAAATGTTTGATTTTTCCTTCGATTTATGGGAAGGCCCTGAGAAGCAATATGTCCGCCATCGAGTGCAGGCCTGTTATCTGGATAGCAGCCGTACTTCGGTTTTTATTATCCAAAGTGATATTACCAAGCAATACCAAAAGGAGCGGGAACAGCTGCAGAAGCTGGAAGAAGCTCTGGCTATGGCGGACAAAGCCAATGCCTCCAAGTCTATATTCCTGGCAGGTATCAGCCATGATATGCGTACCCCTCTGAATGGTATCCTATCCTTTACGGATTTTGCCCTGAAAACAGAAAGCCAGTCTCAGCAGAAATATTATCTTACCAAGATTCGCCAATCCGGGGAGCTGCTGCTGTCCTTGATTAATGATACCCTGAATCTTACCCGCATTGAAAGCGGCAAGGTTACTGTCAAAACAGAATGGGTGGATACCAAGGCCATGCTGGATACTGTTATTGCTGGCGTGTCCATGTCTGCCATCGAAAGACAGCTTTCCCTCAATATCCATCGTGAGCCGGATTTGCCTGCCTATATTTTTATGGATAAGCTAAAAATGCAGGAGATACTGCTGAATATTCTCAGCAATGCTGTAAAGTTCACCAAGCCGGGAGGCTCTGTTAATTTAAATATTAGCGTGATTCCCCCTCAGCAGCAGACTCCCCAGGAGCTGGCCGCAGTTCAATCAGTACATCACAAGTGGATACGGATGGTTATTTGGGATACTGGTATCGGCATGAGTCAGGAGTTCCTGCCCCATCTCTTTGATGCCTTTGCCCAGGAGGAGTCCACGGAGGTAGCCAATCCCAATGGTACTGGTCTGGGGCTGGCCATTGCCAAGAAATACATGGATATGATGGGTGGCAGTATTCAGGTGCGCAGTAAGCTGAATCATGGCACCACCTTTGAGCTTCATCTCATGGTAGAGGAAACTGAGGCAAGGGCCTGTGCTCATGGCTCTGGCGTGGAACATTGCCATTTTGGCCACCTGCGTATTCTCCTAGCGGAGGACAATGCCCTGAATCAGGAGATTGCCCAGATGCTGCTTAGCACCAAGGGAGCTAGGCTGGATATTGTCTCTAATGGTCAGGAGGCAGTAGATAAGTTTGAGGCCTCCAAGCCAGGAACCTATCAGCTGATATTGATGGATATTCGGATGCCTGTTATGAATGGCTATAGGGCGGCAGAAAAAATCCGCCACAGCCAACATCCTGACGGGGGGGATATTCCTATTATTGCTATGACAGCTGATGCCTATGAGGATGATATCAAGCACTGTATGGCAGTAGGCATGAATGGCCATATCAGCAAGCCTATCAATCCGGATAAGCTCTACAGTGAAATTGCCAAATGCTGTAAAGGCATCTAAAAAAACATGATGATAATTCCAAGGCAGATTGCCAAGGAGCTATCATCATGTTTTTTATTTAGGCATTTTTCATTTAGGCGCCACATGGGTGGCTGTGGTCAAAGCTGGCCAAGGACATAATGCCCTTGGGCTGGGGCAAGTTGTCATAAATGGATTTTATCTGAGTGTATAGCTGTTCCTTCCGCTGGGGGCTGGTTTCTGGCCGCCGCCACTCCTCGTACATACCGTGGGTGGCTTTGCCTGCCTCCAACGTCTCTGGGGAGTGGAGCTGCATCTCAAAGCTAATACCCTGGGGGCTGGTAATATCCAAATGAATGGCCTTGTACCGGCCTGCCTCATTCAGATATTTGTTATCCAGCTTGTCTACGGTATAGCCCCGCTTCTCCAACAGATTTACAGTACGGCGGGCTATAGTGGCCAGCTGGCTGTTTTTGGCTACCTGGGTGTAGCGAATCAAATCCCCGGTTTCCTCCACATACTCTGTGGCGGTCTTGGGCTGCTGCCCTGCCTTCAGGGCCTTGTCTGTCTTGCGTTCAATCTTGCTGCGGACACTGCTGGCGGTCTTGACGGAATACTCCAGCCCCTCCATAGAGGTGCCCAGCTCATGGGCTATCTCCAGCATATCCATGGTAATTGCAGGTTCACTGGCTCTCGCTCTGTCATAGCTGGCCTGTGCCTGACTCTCGTAGCCTACCAGCTGGTGATCTGTATCAGATTTGCTGCCGGAGACTACAATCTGGCCACTGCGGCTCTTGTAGGGAATGCCCCCTAGGCGGGTTACATCCGCTGTAGCCGTAAGGGCGCCACCACTGAGGGCCATCAAGCTGGCTGCCTCTGCTGCTGTGCAGCTGCCTACAGAGCAGTTCATGGCTGACCAGGAAACGGCTGCGGCTATCAACAGCATCCGTCCCTTGCTTAATTTGTTCAGGCGGGTGACCTTGGCTATTTTATGTAAATTCATAAGAAAATCCCCCTTTACAACTATTATTGTATCAGGGGGATATGAAAACTCTCTGTAAAATTCTTGGCAAACAAGAATTATTTTAATGTGTTTTACTGCTCTGGATGAAGCACTACCTGCCCCTTGGCCAAGGTCTGAGGCACATTGATAAGTCGCTGGTTGCGGCTGCCTCGAAACTGGAGGCTAATATCTCTCTGCTCCTCTATATATGGTCCATCCACCAGTACATCTATCTGTTGCAGCAAATGCCTTACTGCCTGCTGACGATTCATCAGCAAATCTTCCAGGGTATAGCCTGTGTAGCACCAAATGGTCAATCCACTGTCCTTTAGCTCTTGTCCCAGCTCTGCCAAGACAGCGGCCTGACAAAATGGTTCTCCACCGCTAAAGGTTACTCCCTCCAACAATGGATTGTCCAGAATATCCCGCAGCAGCTTGGCTGGCTCTACCTGTCTCCCCCCATGAAAAGCGTGAGTCTGAGGGTTGTGACAGCCAAAGCAGTTATGAGGACAGCCCTGGGTAAAAATAGTGTACCGATAGCCCTCCCCATCTACAATGGATTCCCCTACAGTACCTGCAATCTGCAGCCGATGGGCTGGTACTGCCAGCTGGGGAATCTCTGGGAAGGTGTGATTAGTTAATAACGGCATGCTTTACCCGATCATGCTCCTCGGCCTTTTTGGCGTTGTTCCAACGGTCAATGGTGCCTACCAAATAGCCGGTAATGCGACGGATACGCTCGAATTTAGCTGGCTGCAGCTCATAATCCAGATTGATTTCCCCCTCCTCAGCAGGAGATATGCTCAGCTTGGCCAAATCTCCGTTGTTTTCCTGCTGAAGCATCTGGATGTAGCCAATAATCTCCTTCTTGGACATATCTTCCAAGCCTGTTACAGTTACGCTGATACCATTTACTAACATTAATCTCGTCCCTTTCATATCATAAATGCACTGTAGAAAAAATCTATAAAGTCTACATTTATGCGTATATTTTTGCATATATTGAAATTTGCTTTTGTAATTACTCGCACCACTATATTACTATATATAGTGTCATGTGTCAATATTAGATACTATATATAGTATTTGCTATTCACAACATATGCACAGGGACTATACAGGTTTCTGTATATTTATACATATTTTATACGTGACTAACCAGCAGGGGATTCCCTTTTTTATGTTGCCGGAACCCAAAACAATGGCGAACAATCTGTATAAACAGACATGGGTATAAATTTCTGTGGATAAAATATGGGGGCTATTTGACTATATGCTTGCCGCCATAATATTTGCTTTTCCAATAGTTGTCATTTAGCTTGTCAATCCGTACTCCCTTGCTGGAGGAGGCGTGGATAAACTCCCCCTGGCCCAGGTAAATGCCGCAGTGGGAGGCTCCCGGCTCATAGGTGGTAAAGAATACCAGATCCCCAGCCTCCAGCTTGCCGGCAGTCATGCTCTGGCCTAGCTTGTACTGCAAATCTGCTGTCCGAGGCAGCTTCATGCCGTTCTGGGCAAATACATACTGGAGATAGCCGGAGCAGTCAAAGGCCTTGGGAGTATCTCCCCCGAACTGATATGGCACGCCAATGTATTTTTTTGCGGTGGTCAGAAGCTGAGGCACCTGCTGACGAGCCAAAAAAGGCTGGCTCTCTGGCACCTTGATGCCCTGCCCCTTCATAGCCTCCCAGCTCTCCTCTATATCCATGCCCTCCCCGGTCATAGAGCCTCCTGTATTCTCTACCCGGCCTGCCAGATTGGCATTCCGGCGGGCTACCTGTATGGCATTGAAGGTTTTGCGATCTACCACCCCGGTGATTTTGATTTTTTGATCCCGCTGAAAGGCCATTACAGCCCGATAGGTGGAATTGTCAAAGCTGCCATCCAGCTTGGCTATCTTGTAGCCTAGAAACTGCAGCTGCTTCTGTACCTGCAGTACCTCAGGCCCCCTTGCCTCCTTTTCCAGATTCTGAAAGGCATAGGCTGTGCCTGCTTCCAGCATCAGGCTCAAACAAAGTGCTGTGCCTATTCCAACCCATTTTCCAAGAAACCATTTCGCCAGTCCCATAGTAACCCTCCATATTGCTTATTTGCCCCATGCTAACGGGTGCTAAAGCTCCCACTGAATAAATCTCATTTTACTATGGGAATATTATAACCCCTACATTGTTTAAAGAAAATAATTTTTTTATTAATATTCCTGGCAAATTTCACCAAAATTTTACACAGAGTTTACGGGTTTTGTTCTCTAAACATATTTATGGCGAATATCCGCTAGATTTATACACAGTTTTTTGACTTATGCACAGTTTTGTGGAAAAAGCTGTGGATAACCTGCTGTTTATACACACGGAATCACATTTTATCCACAAAGTTATCCACATTGGGAAAAAATTGTGGATAAATCCCCCTTAAGGTCTTGACAAAAGACCTATGATATACTCCGTTCGACATACTGTATACATTGTACTGTATATCTGCATTTTTTGTCGCATAAAAAACATTTTTCGTCGTAATCTTCATAGATGAAAAAACGGTTTTACATTATACTTTTACTCGTAAGTAGTAATTACTTTCAATTCCCTACTGAGCTCCATATCAATGTTTCCCCTAAACAAAGATATTCCCAAAGGAGCTTAAAATACTTTCATAGATAACGCTTGTCGTTACCTAAACATCCTATAATCCCTTTTTAGAAACAGCTGCTCCCCACACCGCAGCTGTTTTCTTATGCCCTGAATTAATTTTTCCCAACCAAAAACCAGCCGCCGCTGGCAGACAGGAAGATTCTGTCCACAGCCTTGGCTGGTTTATTTTTATGCTTAATAAATCTTGTCTACCACAAAGCCGGCATTTTCCAAAGCACGGATAATGCGCTGTACATGGTCGTGGCCGTGAGTCTCTACCGTTACCTCCAGCATAACCTTCTTGAAGCTGTCAGTTACCTTGGACTGGTTGTGCTCCAGCTTGATAACATTGGCGTTCTCGTCAGCCAATACCTGAGATACGTGGAGGAGCTGGCCTGGCTTGTCTGGCAGCTGTACAGAGAAGCAGAATACCCGGCCTCTGGCAATGAGGGCCTTGTCAATAAGGGCGGAAATGGTGGAAATATCAATATTGCCGCCACTGATAATGGCTGCTACCTTTTTGCCCTTGAAAGGAAGCTTGTTCAAGGCAGCCAGACTGAGGGCACCAGCCCCCTCGGCTATCAGCTTGTGCTTCTCAATCAGGGACAGAAGTGCAGACATAATTTCCATTTCAGATACGGTAATAATCTGATCCAGATACTTCTTGCAGAAAGCATAGGTCAAATCCCCAGGAGTCTTAACAGCACAGCCATCAGCTACAGTATCTACTGCCTCCAGCGTGGTTATATGACCTTCCATAAAGGATTTCTCCATACAAGGTGCTCCCTCTGGCTCTACACCGATAACCTTTACATTTGGATTGACCGCCTTGGTAGCCAGGGCTACACCGCTGGCAAAGCCGCCGCCCCCAATAGGCACCAGAATGGCATCTACATCCTTCAGCTCATCAATAATCTCCAAGGCTGTGGTGCCCTGACCAGCCAATACCTTCTGGTCATTAAAAGGATGGATATAAACATAGCCCTTTTTCTTCTGCAGCTCCAAGGATTTGGCATAGGCATCATCAAAGCTGTCACCGTAGAGAACTACCTCTGCCCCATAAGCCCGGGTGGCCTCTACCTTCAAAATTGGGGTGGTGGCAGGCATACAAATAACAGCCTTGCAGTTCAAAGCTCTGGCAGCAAAGGCCACACCCTGGGCATGGTTGCCTGCAGATGCTGTAATAACGCCCCGCTTCCGTTCGTCCTCATTGAGCTGGCTAATCTTGTTGTAGGCACCTCTCAGCTTGAAGGAACCTGTATTTTGCAAATTTTCTGGCTTTAGATAAACATTGTTGCCACACAAATCGGAAAAATAGGGACTCTCTATCAAATGGGTTTTAGCCGCCACACCGTCCAACTGCTTGGCTGCCTGATACACATCAGCAATAGATGTACCTGCTAAAACCTCCTCTATACTAAGCTCTGCTTTTTTTGCTTCTTCTGCCATATATGGGCCTCCTTGTATCTGTGTTTTCCTCTTAGAATAGCACCACAGATATTATCTGTCAATAAAAATAGTGCTCCATGTATACCATGAAGCACTTCGAGGTTTTTACGCTTTGTGTTTAATCATAGCTACCAATTCACCAGCAGTAGCGGACAAACTAGCCAGCTCCTGGGCTACACCAGCAATAGCAGTGGTCTGCTGACTGACAATACTGGAAGTAGCCTCACCCTTGGTTACGGTTTCGTTAACAGACTCACCAATCTGGTTGGTAAACTCCTGAATCTTGTCTACAGTCTCACGGGAGCTATCTGCCAACTTGCCGATTTCCTCAGATACTACCGCAAAGCCTGCCCCTGCTGAACCAGCCCGGGCTGCCTCGATGGAAGCATTGAGGCCCAAGAGACGGGTCTGCTTGGCAATATCACGAATCAAATTGGTAAATTCGTTAATCTTGCCGGAAATCTCACTTACATTAGCGATTTCCTTGTTTAAGGCCTTCTGATTCTCATTTACATCATTGGCAGAAGCCGCCAGCTCCTCCATGGTAGCAGATACCTGCATGGCAGTTTCGTTAATGGAAGCAGCCATATTACGCAGCTGATAACGATAATGGCCCATCTTGGAGAAGAAAGAAGCCATCAAGAACAGAGTCTGAGCTGCATGCTCCAGACGGTCACGAGGCATAATCTGAATCTTGCGGACAGCCTCTACATATTTATCAGGATCTACACCGATTTCCTTGGCATAGGCCCGGAACTTATCCTCATCAGGTGGTGCATTGAGAACCTGACCTCCCAGAATGGAACCAACCTGCTGTCCATTTACAACAATAGGAGCAGCAAAATCCATGAGGCCCGCATGACACTCATAAATCGCAGGCTTACCAGTACGGGCAGCCGTCTCACCGCCGTTCTTGTCGCACTGCTCACAGCGGCGGCAGCCCTCAGCAGTGCCACGAGTATACTTCATGCAGAAATCTGTCCAGTCAGTAGGTCTGGTAACAGGCTTGCCATCCTTGTCTACGGTAACAGCAGTCATACCAGCAGCTTTGGCAAAGCTGTCCTGGAAGGACTGCAAAAAATCCATATCAAATACATCTCCAAGCTTAATTTCTTCTACCATAAAAAAACACCTCTCCATTTCACTATAACGAACTGCCTTTTTATGGCAAGTCCAATCTTCCCAAATCTTCTTTTTTATTATACTCGGAAAATCCCTTTAACACAAATAAATATTTCCTTTACAGACCACTATCCTGCCAATCTGGCACATAGGCCTTGGTAGCAGAGCTGCGCTGCTGGATAAAGCACTGGGTAAAGCCTAATTCACTGGCATAATCTGTCAGCGATTGGTATTCAAAGGTAGTAAGCCCCCGCTTAAGATTTTTGTATTCCCCTGCCTTATACATAGGAGTGTACTGACTCATCAGGCTGAGATAAATATCATGGCCAAAGGTCTGCCACAGCCAGTCCAACAGCTTCATACTGTCATGGCGGGCACCGGGCAGTACCATATGCCGTACCAGCACACCCTTGGTCATAATGCCCCGGGCATCTATAACCGGCCTGCCTACCTGCTGTACCATAGCCTTAATTGCCTTGGCCGCTACAGGAAAATAATCCTGAGCCTTGGAATATGCCCCGGATAATTCCGAGGCATAATATTTCAAGTCCGGCAGATATACATCCACTGAACCCTCCAGCAACTCAATGGTGGACACACTTTCGTAGCCGCTGGAATTGTACACTACAGGCAGAGAAAAACCTCGTTTTTTGGCATAGGCCAAAGCCTGAATAATCTGGGGCACATAATGGGTGGGAGTAACCAGATCCAAGGTAGCTGCCCCCTGAGCCTGTTGATGGAGAAAAATCTCCCCCAGCTCCTCTGAGGTGACTTCCCTGCCTTTTTCATAATGGCTTATTTCGTAGTTCTGACAGAAAACACAGCGAAGATTACAGCCAGAAAAGAAAACCGTTCCAGCTCCCTTGCCAGTTTCCGGGCCGGCTATGGCTGGCTCCTCCCAAGGGTGCAGGCTGACCTTGGCTACTCTGGCCAAGGCTCCTCCGCCGCAAGCCCCTGACTTTTCATAGCGGTTCACCCCACAACTGCGGGGACACAGCTGGCAGTTGCTAAGCAAATCCCTTGCCTGCAAGCTATCACTTCCTTATTTTAATCTTAACCCTAGGTTCCCTCTCTAACCCTCATTGACCCAAGCATAGGGTAAGAGTTTATCTGTCCTTGAGCAAGGCCTCATACAAAACTGGGCCGTATTTAGGCCGCCACCAGGAAATACTCCGTACAGCATCTATATAATGCTGCAGAGCTGGCTCATTGATAGGCCGTCCCTGACTGCCCTCTATCTGAACAGGCTCCAAAGGAATCCTATCTGCCTCCCCCATAAAGTCCCTGGTTATCCAGAAGCCGTAGTTCACGCCCTGACGGTTGCTGCGGGTAAGACTGGAACCAATCGCATAGTATGCAAAGCCTTTTGGGGCTATCATTTCAATAAGCGTCGGGCCAATATCAATCTGACTGCCTGCGCTATCTGGCAGGAGGGTTCCCTTGTGGACACCAGCTCCCGTTACTACGAAGGGCACTACATACCGCTCGTACATAGATGGCTGTTTGTCAATATTGTACCTATCGGCATGATCTCCTACAATCAGCACTAGACAATCTGGATATTTTGCCTTTAGGCTCTTTACAAAACCTGCCAACTCTCTATCTGCATACCAATAATGCCCCAGCTCGTTTACCAGCCAAT
The DNA here is from genome assembly GCA_934203205.1 of uncultured Anaerovibrio sp. Lineage (GTDB taxonomy): Bacteria > Bacillota > Negativicutes > Selenomonadales > Selenomonadaceae > Anaerovibrio. The sequence continues at coordinate 11,855 of CAKPYV010000034.1, forward strand.
CATCCTTGGCTGCCTCTGGAGGCAAAGCCTGCCGCAGCTTGTCTGCATCAAAGCCCTTGGCTGCCACATCCACCGTATAAGGGGAATGGTTAGACACATTGAGAATGACATTAAAGCTTGGGGTATCCGGGCTAATGCTTTGCAATACCTGAGCATAGAGATATTCATCATCACAGCCCCACACACTGCCCTTTGCCTCCTCTGGCATATCTCCCCGGCCATAGAAGTGCTGGAAGCCCTGAGCCTCTGTAAAGGCACCTATCCGCTCCCAGGTAGCAGGGCCGGCATACCAAAAATTGGTGGTATAGCCCAGCTTCTCCATCTGGGGAGCTATGGCGGTAATATAGGGCTGCTTAAAGGACTCCGGCATGGTGGTGAGATAAAGGTTGGCATCTGCCAAGCCTGTGGTTACACCAGTCATGGCGGAAATGGTGCTGGCTCCATTAGGCAGCATGGCATTGCAATAATCTGCATCCTCTTCGGCAATAATCCCTTTCATGCCATCGGCAATGTGTAGCTGGCTGTATTTGTCCAAAAGAGGCCAGTTAGCATAGCTTTCGGAGACAATCAGAAAAATCTGCTTGGGCTTGGCCACCTGGGCACCCTGAGCCTCCCGACGGAGATAATCATCCAGATTATTGCTATCGGCACTGCGGCCAGCCAGCTCTCCTGCCAGCTGCTGAATCTGCTCTGCGGTAAAATTCAGGCCGTTGCAGGCCAACATCCGGTTATTCATGCGATAGCCCCGATATATAGCCTGATAATCGTCCAAGATAGCCTCGTTCATAAAGCTATCCTTGGTAACGCCTACATTTTCCCATTCCAGAGCTGTTTCCCAGCCCCAGCTGCCCCCAAAGACAATCAACCGGCCCAGCACATAAAGCACCAAGGCCATAGCTGCCCCCTTGGCAAGGCTTTTGCTGCGGGAGGGCTTGGTATATAGGCTATAGATAGTCCTAGGCCTGGCCTCGCCCCAGGCCAGCAAATATTTCAGCCCTCGCCAAAGACAAAAGGCCAAAAGCAATGCCCCTGCCAACCGCAAAGGCAGGTTAAATTCCTGTACCAGAGATACAAACAGGGCATACATATCATCATTGCCAGCATTAAAGAGAAGCTGGTGAAAACGACTGTGGAACTGACCATAGTAGGGAAAGCTGGCCACAAACAAAATGGAGGTTATGGTCAGGACCATACCGCTAAGGAGGCTCTCAACTCTACGGCTCCAAAGGGGGGACAGTATATTTATCAGTCCGGCAGGCACCGCGGTAAAAAGGGCCAAAATACCTGCGGTTTGAATACTAAGGCGGGAACCTAGCCACAGTGTCTGCAGCAAATCCTGCCAGCCTGTATTTGGCCCCCAATATTCATGCAATATCAAGCAGAATATGAGCCTGCAAAGAGAAAGGACTGAAAGGTAATATAAAAATACCTTCAGTCCCCTATAGATGCAATTCATCATGGTACAATCAGCTGAACACCATATCTTGACAGAGCCTCACATACCTTCTCAGATGGCATGGAATCGGTAATCAAACCGGAAAGGGTATCAAGGGTAGCGTAGTTGTAGTTGCCGTCAGTGCTAAGCTTTTTGGCTTCGGCTACTACATAGGCTTTCTTACTAACCCGGATAATCTGGGCCTTGTTGATACCATCCTCAATGTCATAGGTGGAAACGCTGTTTTCCATAGCATCTACGCCAATGGCACCTACAAAGGCTACGTCCGGCTTCAGGCGGGAAATGAAATCCATAGTCATACCGCCCCAGAAGCCGTCACGGCTCTTGTTAATCTTACCGCCGGCAAATACCACCCGAATCTTAGGATGATTAGCCAGAATCAGCAAAATATCAATCATATTGGTAACAATGGTCAGCTCACGCTGATCCTTGGCCAAAAGCTCAGCAATGGCCAGATTACTGGTGGAAATATCCAGGAAAACCATATCTCTGTCATGAATCAGCTTAACGGCAGCATGAGCAATACGGCGCTTGGCATCCACATCTGTGGTCTTGCGCTTGCTAATCTCGATAACATGGTTGTTTTCTCTCAGAACCACAGCACCACCATAGGTACGCTTGAGACGGCCCTGCTTCTCCAGAGAACCCAAATCCTTACGAATACAGTCCTCGGTAACACCAAATTTTTCACTAAGCTCTTTTACCCTTACTTTGCCATCAGCGTTCAGCATGTTCATGATGCTTTCCTGACGTTCCTCCAAAAACATAATATCACTCCCTAGTACAAAATATTTCTCTGCTTTTTTCTCTATTGTCTTATTTTGTGTACTAATGTACAGTTATTGAATCACCATTGTTCAGTTTTCATTCAATAATGTCTAATAATTCCAATTTACTATTATTCTACACGGAATATTGATTTTTATCAAGTAGAATTTTTGTTTATTGTTTTATTAGGACTTAAAACCCATTGAATTGTATTTTCACAAATATTTTAACAGAAATACAGTCTAATGGTCAACCCCCAGACCGATGCAGCGTTTACTTGTTTTTGCCCAAAGCCCTGTCCAAAAGTTCATCATAAACCGGCCGGCCCCCCGTTAAATCGGAAATTACATAGGCGGTCAAGGATACCACCAGCAGAGCCAGCATATGCTGAAAGGAGCCGGTCATTTCCAGTATCAGGATACTGCCTGTAACCGGGGATTTCACCACAGAGGAGAAATAGGCTGCCATGCCAAAGACAATAATATCTGCATAATACATGGCTGGCAATAGGCCTGCCAGTACCAGCAGCTTGGCCAGGACAGCCCCCCCAGCTGCTCCCAGCACCAGCATAGGCAGGAAGATACCCCCTGGCACACCAGAGCCAAAGCAAATCATGGTAAAAAGAAATTTTCCTACAAATAAAAGGCACAGAAAGCCAATGGTATAGTCTGTTACCACCAGTGAATCCACCAGCAGATTGCCTCCTCCTAGAATCTCTGGCAAAACAAAGCCTAGGATGCCAGCCAAGGCCAAGGGTACAAGGGGCTTCTTCATACCAGACAGTCCCAGCCTGCTATAGGTATTCAGGGAGTATGCCAAGGCTATGTTGAAAAGCCGTCCCAGAAGGCCAATGACCATGCCTGCCACTACGAGAACATCAAAAAGATTCAAAGGGAGAGGCAAAAGATATCCCATGGAAAATACCGGGGATATACCAAAAACCACCTCTGTAACAGTGGCTGCGGTAATAGAAGCGGTAATACCTGTAAGAAGAAGGGCAGGAGATATGGTTTTCTGCATTTCCTCCAAGCCGAAGATAACTCCTGCCAAAGGGGCGTTAAAGGCAGCAGCCAAACCTGCCCCGGCTCCAGCAGTCATAAGGATACGACTTTCGAATCTAGTGCGACGACTGGTTTGGCTTAGGCCCTGACCAACACAGGCACCTATCTGAACGCTAGGGCCTTCCCGGCCCAGGGACATACCGGCACCAATGGCCAGTACACCACCAATAATCTTGGACCAGAGGACGGAAAACCATCTCATGGACATATCTCCCTGCAGAATGCCCTTTATCTGGGGAATACCGCTGCCGGTGCACATAGGCTCTCTGGCTACAATCAGCTTTAGCAAATAGGCAATGATAATAAAAGAAAGAATGTATAAGGCCAGCCATTGCCATTGTCCATCAGCCAATACTTCCCTGAGATTGTGGTAAATCACAGGACGCAGTATCTCGGAGCCTGCTAAGAGATAGCGAAATACACTAATGCTGATACCTGCCCCCAGGCCTAGGGCCAGCCCCTCCAGCAGCAGCCTCAGGCTGAATCTTTTTTTGTCTACTAATAGCTCTAGTAGATTGTCAGTTTTTTTGTTCATATTTTCTCCGCCAAAATATTCAGGGCCAAGGGCGCCTAATTTCTCTAGTAAAATGAGACTTATTCCATGGAAAATCAAAAAAGGACCTCCTTACGGAGGCCCCCTCTATTTCACTTACTCAGCAGTGAAAGGCAAGAGTGCAATGTTACGTGCACGCTTGATAGCAACTGTTACCTGACGCTGATGCTTAGCACAGTTACCAGAAATACGACGAGGCAAAATCTTGCCGCGCTCGGTAATATAACGACGGAGCTTTGCTACGTCCTTGTAATCAATCTGCTCTACCTTATCTACGCAGAAACTGCAAACCTTTTTACGAGGTCTTCTGCTTCTATCACGCTTGATCAAAGTATATTCCCTCCTTCAATATGGAATATCATTCCTGTTGGAATGTCACCTTCACGAATTGTCGCGAAATTAGTCCTCTGCTTTAACAATCATGTGCTTCAGTAGCTCATCGGTAATCTTCATTACACGATCAGCCTCAGCCACACATGCAGGCTCTGCTGTAACGTTCAGCAGTACATAGTAGCCCTCGGTGCAGTCCTTGATCTCATAAGCAAGACGCTTCTTGCCCCAACGATCCTCGCTGTCAACTGTACCGCCATTGTCAGCAATCAACTTGGTGAACTTCTCAACTACAGCGTTGGTTGCTTCTTCCTCCATTGGTTTAACAATGAATATGACTTCGTACTTTCTCACGAAATCACCTCCCTCTTTGGTCTTTGGCTCCCTCTTGCTGAAGGAGCAGAGAAAGTTTGCAAATGCAATTTGCAACTATCTTGTCCTTTTGACTGAATGAGTATATCATTTATTGAAGCTTTTGGCAAGGATTTTTTGAAAATTTGCCCCCAAAATACTCATAGATTTTTAGCCCAACACGCTAATATCCAGATGTGGGAAGCCTGTTACCATTTCCTTCACAATGGCAGTTAGCTTCTCACAGCCTCCTACATGAGTGCTTTCCATATTCATTGGCATATTAGGATCGTGGAGGGACATACGCAGAAGTACCCAGCCTTCTCCTGGGAATACCAGACGGATGCCCTCATAGGATGGAGTTGCCATCTTGATGCCCTTGGCCTCAGCCCGCTTCTCAAACTCGGCCAATACAGACTGGCCATAGCTGCGGAAATCCTCCACATCCTTAATCTTCAAGCGATACTCTTTTTCCTCAGCTGGATGTTTTAAATCCTTAATCAAATCCGCCAGCACCTTGCCCTCTGCTTTGGCCTTGGCGGCGGCAATCAACAGCTTAACAGCCAGATAAGCACCATCATCCAAATAGTAGTTTTCGCTAAGAGCACCATGTCCAGAGGTTTCAATGGCCAATGGAGATACAGTACCAGCCTTGTTCAGGCGAATACATTCATTGATAACATTCTTGTAGCCCCGCATATAGCGATGATGCTTCAAATGCAGCTTGTTCTCCAAAAAGTCTGCCAGCTCATCAGAGGTTACAGAATCTGTAATAATGGTGCTGCCTGGATAGTCTGGAGCCAGAATAGCCGCCATCATGGCAATCAGGGCATTACGGCTAATCTGCTGACCATCAGGCAATACAGCACTCATGCGATCCACATCAGTATCAAAGATAATACCCAAATCTGCATGACTGGAGAGAACTGCTCCCTTAATGGCATCCATAGCAGCCTGATTCTCTGGATTTGGAATATGATTTGGGAAATGTCCATCTGGCTCCAAATAGAGACTGCCCTCAATATCAGCCCCCAGAGGAACCAGTACCTTGTTGGCAAAGAAACCACCGGCACCATTGCCGGCATCTACTACAATATGCATTCCCTTGAGAGGCTGGTCATAGTTCTCAGCCTGAATCCCCTGACGAATCTTCTCGCAGAGATTCTTGGCATAAATATCAATTAAATCCAGTGGCTTAGCCTGAGCCAAATCTGCACTACGCTCCTGCAGGCCTGTTGCAATCTCCAAAAGCTCGATGATATTTTTCTTTTCCAAACCGCCGTCCTTGGTAAAGAACTTCAAGCCATTACGATTGAAAGGCAAATGGCTGGCGGTAATCATGATGGAGCCATCCATGGCAGTTTCTGGGAAAACAATGGACATAAACATGGCTGGAGTAGATGCCATATGACAGTCATAGGCCTGAGCGCCCTCTGCCAGAATACCCTGCAGAGCAGCTTCCTTCAGGCTGATGGCAGACAGACGGGAATCATGGCCTACAGCCAGCTTCAATTCCCCAGCAGGACGGCCCAGCTTCTTACTCAAAAACTTTACAAAGGCGGCGGCAATCAGATTAGCTGCCTCAGGGCGCAGGTTAACCTTTTCACCCTCTACACCTTCTAGGGCAATACCTCGAACATCGCTGCCATTCTGCAATTTCATCAATTCTTTTTCTGTCATACTATGCAACCCCTTATATAGATATTTCTTCATATTTATTAATAATTATATCTGCCAAAGACAAATCCTGCTGGCCAGAATTAGGATTCCGAACAGCAATACACTGCATACCAGCAGCCTTGGCCGCCTTTACCCCAGAAGCAGCATCCTCCACAACGGTGCAATCGGCAGGATTTACCCCCAGCTTCTTGGCAGCCAGCAAATATATGGCTGGATCTGGCTTGGCATGCTCCACCTCATCTCCTGTGGTCAAAGCATCGAAATACTCAATAATGCCAAATCTGGTTAAGACATTATTGACCATAGGCCGTATTGAGGAAGAGCCAAGGCCTATTTTGTAGCCCTTGGCCTTCAAGCGCTGCAGCAGCTCCGGAAGTCCCGGTATGGCCTTAATGGTGGCATCATTATTGAGAATGTCCATATATTTCTCATATTTTTTGCCTGCCATAACCTGCCATTCCTCAGTAAAAACCTCTGGAAATCTGGCCTTCATATCCACCCAGAAGGATTTGGCGCTGCGGCCTACATATTTGTCCAAGCCAATTTCCTGGGCACTAAGGGTGATGCCATATTCCTGCAGGGTAGCCATTTTGGCTCTAGCGTGTATAGGCTCGCTGTCAATAATAACTCCATCCATGTCAAAAATAAATGCTTTGTTGTTCATATTTTCCTTTCTATATTTCCTCACTCGTCTTGGGGCTTAATGGTTCCATGCTCATAGGCCAGCAGCAGGCTGTACAAATCCGTGATTTTTTCCTGTATCACCCTGCCCTCATCTGTATCTCCTACAGAGGTGATTTTGGACTGGAGCTCAATGGTACGGGACACGGATTCAATGTCCTTGTTGTTCCGCAGAGCTTCCCTGACATCAGCCACATTTTGATGTTCCAAAAGCCTAAAACCGCGGGAATTGTAAATCAGGGTATAACCGGAAATACCGGTTTTCTGATGATAAGCCCGACAGAAGCCACCATCTATACATAGAGCCTTGCCATTGGCCTTGATAGGGGTTTCCCCCTTGGATACCTTTACTGGCACGTGGCCGTTAATAATATGGCCATCCTTGGGATTCAGACCAAATTCCTCCAACAGCTCCTCACAGATTTCCTCCCGGTCAATAAGCTCATAATAAGGATCGGAAGGCTCCTTCCAGGTGCTTTCATCCTCTAGGAACATGCGCTCAAAGGTGGTAAATTCCCGCCCAGAAATAGGGGAAAGCAAACCATTCCACAGGAACCACATAAAGTCCAAGGCCTTTTGTTCCTTGGTGGCTCTTGCCTTACGGGCCATCTGATCGCAGAAATCCATATAGGACTTGCCCTTGTAAGGCTTGCCATCAAAGGAAACCTCCTTCATAGTGCCATCCCAATTCAGAGGTATACAGCCATGAAATAGCAGGTTCTGATTACAGCAGGTGTAGACACTGCCCTTCTTGTAAATAAACTCCACATGGCGCTGCAGCCGTTCGCTTTCAATAAAGTAGGACTTCAAATCCCCAATAATCTGCTTTTCCTCGTCCGTCAGCTCATAAGGATTCTTGGGATCCACCGTAGGGAAATAAGCGCTGCTTAGCTCATAGCGCTTGCCATTAAGGCTATAGAAGCTGGAATTATACTCCACATTCTGCAGCTGGAGACGGCTCTCCATTTTGAAATCCGGATTCCGGAGAATCAGCTGTCCCTCCAGCTTGAACATTATCATGGAAATAGCCTTTTCCGATGCCTTGAGTGGATTTTCATCGGGATATATCCGCTGAGCATACATGGTAAGAGGACGCAGGCTAATAGCATAGCCCTTTTCCAGTACCTCGGTATTCTTGTATCGCAGACTGTTTCTTATTACCCCGGCAATACATACCTCACTGCCACTAGCAGCTCCCATCCACAGAATATCGTGGTTGCCCCACTGGATATCCAAGGAATGGTAGTCCCGCACCATATCCAGGATGGTATCCGGCCGATTGCCCCGGTCAAAGAAATCCCCAATGATATGCATATGGCCCACAGCCAGACATTTTATCAGGCTGGTTAGAGCCACAATAAAATCTGACGCCCCTCCCACCTGCACAATCATATTCAGCAATCTTTTGCTGTAAAGGAACTGGGCTCTGTCTGCCTCTGGATGGGTGTTAAACAACTCTGTAATTACGCTGCGGTAATTTTGAGGAATAAAGCTTTTCACCTTGGTTAAAGGATACTTGTAGGTCATGAGCTTGCTAACCTCTAACAGCCGGGATAGATTTTCCCGATACCATTCCGGGGTATTGCGCCGCTCTGCCTCCATCTGTTGAATTTTTTCCACAGGATAATATATCAGGGTGCAGAATTCTGCCTTTTCTTCATCTGTTAATCTGGCCCCAAAAACATAGTCTACCTTTTCCTTGATAACTCCGGAACAGTTATTGAGAATATGGTAAAAAAGCTCATATTCCCCGTGCAAATCGCTGACAAAATGCTCTACTGACTTAGGCAGGCACAGACTGGCCTGAAGATTTATTAAATCCTCGTAGACAGCCTCTTTGGTAGGATATTTTTCCGCCAACAGCCGTAAATACTTTTGCTTTTGCCGCTGCATGGTATTTGCCGAATTCATCATACTAGCTCCCCTTCCAATTCCGGCAGTCATTAACCCCTATATACTGCTACAGAATTTTACATGGTCAAAATACTTCTTCTCTAAAATTTGCCTCAAAATCTCTTCCCTTTTCCTATTATAACATTTACATTGTGCAAAGAAAATGCCTCAACCCTTTCTTTCCGTAAGGAAACCTAAAGATTGATGAATTTCCCCTCTTTCTGTAAATAGATACAGCCCATTTGATTTTATGCAAAAGAAAGTCGCTGTAGAAAGCAGGATTTCCCTGTCTGTTTTCCACAGCGACACAGCTTAACTATTTAATTTTAATTGGGAAAATATTTTATTTCAGCAGATTCAGGAACCAGCTGGAGTTCTGATAGGACTGGGCCAGCATGGCCTGAGTGGTCTGCATCAAAATATTGTCAGAAGCCAGATTGGTTATTTCCTTGGCCATATCTGCCCCAATTAAGGTGGTCTGAGCTGCCGTAAGGTTCTCGGACTCGGTATTCAGATTCTTGTAGGTATATTCCAAGCGGCTGCTGACAGCACCTACAGTGGTGGACTGATCCAGCACCTTGCTAATGGCATTGTCTATAACAGCCAAAGCTGCCTGAGCATCCTCTGCGGTGGCCACACTAAGACAGGAGCCATCGCTGCCCTGCAAACCTAGAGCACGAGCGGAAATATTCCCCAGCCCTACCTTGATGGACTGGTTGGCATCTGCACCTACCTGCAAGGTAAGAGGGTTGCCAGAGCGATTCTCTGCTGCCCCAATGGATTCATAGAAATTGTTAAAGACATTGTTGACAGACTTCCGCTCCTGACCATCTGCTGTCTGAACAGAAATGGCGAAGCCTGCAATCTCTCCTGCCTTGCCAGCCTGAGCAGCCTTGACTGTAATGGCATTCTTGCCATCTGGGGTATTCAAGGTCTTGCCATTGGCATCAGTACCAATTTCCTTGGTACTGCCTATATTGTTGGTATCAAAAATATCTCCAATACCAGCCTTCTGGCCTGCCTGATTGGCGCTGGCAAAAATATCTGCTAGAGTAGCATTGCCAGCCGTAAAGCTATTGGTATAGGTCTTGCCATCCTTCACAAAGGAAACTGTAACTGTATCTGTGGCCTGAATCTCCATACTGTCACCATGACGATAAGCCAAATCTGTCAGCTTGGTATCCCCGGCGGTATCTGCGCTGAAGGTCTTGTTGGTATAGGCCTGAGTGGTCATACTGCTCTGACCGCCATGACTGCCATCCATTAAGCTCATGCCGTTATATTCCACCAGTGAATTGTCTGTAATCTGGTCAATATACTGGTTAAACTCCTTCTGAATGCTGGCTCTGTCGCTGTCCTTGGCAGTGGAGTTGGCTGCGGCCAAAGCCCGCTCCCGCATAGTGGCCAGAATATCCAGAGTATTGCTCATAGCTCCATCAGCTACCTTTAGCATAGCAGAACCAGTCTGGGTATTGGCTGCTGCTTGGTCTAAGGCGCCGATACGAATCCCCATCTTGGTGCCAATGGCATAAACGGAAGGGTTGTCTGCCGGACTATTTACCTTATTGCCTGTGGCAATGGCGGTCATATGCTTGTTAAAGGATTTATTCGCTCTATTCAGCTGATTCAGCAGGGCCAGCTGCTGAGGATAACCTCCTACTCTTGCTGCCATATTGATTCCTCCTTGATTGTATAAACATCCCTGTTTTGATGGGGCCAGCCTGCTTTTCCTTAGAAACAACTATCGGGGCTTCCCCATGAATATTTCAAATTACACTTCCTAATTATGTTATCGACAATATAAATTACAATCTTTATAGGCTTGAAAATTTTTTAGAGGAGTTATAATTTGTCCTAGCAGGGCTTCAATGCTATAATATGAATATTGAAAAAAGAAGGGATGGACACAATGGGTAAATTTGATTGGCAGCAGCAACTGGAACAGCGTCGCCGACGTACTCGCTATGAACGCGTTGGCGTTCTATTGCTGTTGGTATTTGTATTAGGCTTTGGTCTGTGGCGTTTTTTTTATGCTGATTCTCCGGAATATGCCTTGGAGCAGCTGCAGCAGGCCCTCAAAAACCATGATACTAAGGCACTGCAGGAATATTGCAGCTTAGAGGATGTCAGCGGACAGGCCTACGATGACCTTACCAGAGATATGTTTGCCCAAGATGACAATCTTTCCAATGATACCAAGGTGATGTTTGAGCAGTTCTACATCAAAATCAAGCCCCAGGTGGTAAGAGATACCATCCAGCTTCTTTTGGCCTATGCCGACAAGGGCAGCTGGCAGAACCCCTCTGATGACAATCTTCTCAAGGGACGACAGCTGGGTATGGATTATGAATATCTGATTGAGCGTTCTCAGCTAAGAAATACCACCATTGTAAAAATAGACAAAATAGACCGCAATAAGGATACTGCTTTGGCCAAGATACAGGTTAAGGATGATTATACCAACACCCTTTTTACTCTGAATCTCCTTATGAATAAGACTGAGGAGGGCTGGAAGGTAGTTCGGATTGTTAACTATCGTGATTATCTGGATTTTGTTACCCCGATTCAGACTTCTGGTCTGCTGGCCTACAAGCGGGCGACTGAGGATATTATTGACAAGTATAATGATATTCTGGATACCCAGCAAACCAGATTCAATCAGCTGACTGCTACCTCTGATGGCCGTTTGTCCGCTAGTCAGCGCAGCAAACTGGCTGATTATATCAAATCTGATATTATACCGGCTCTGGAAAAACGGCAGCAGGAGCTGGATGCTATTCCACCTAGAGATGGTGCCCAGTATCTACAAGCTCTAAGAGCAGAGGAAACCAAGATGTCTATTGCCCAGTGGCAGCATTTCCTAACAGGTATTCAGGATGACAATCTATCTGAGCTGAATACGGCCAATGCCTTTCATAAGAAAGCTCTGGATTTGCAGCATCGCATTGATGACGTTAGCAAAAATACAGCTATTACCAAAATGCCTCAAAGCATTCCTTAAGTAGTTGATGATATAAATTCTGATTTACCGCTTTGCCTATCTCCTAAAATATTGTAAATGAAAGTCGTTATGTCGGTGGGTTCTCGAAATACAGCCTGCGGTCAT
>CAKPYV010000035.1 GCA_934203205.1 uncultured Anaerovibrio sp.
CTGGAGCATTATATCAAACGTAAGTAGTCTGCTGCTTGCAGCGACAAAAACGGATGCGAAATACCTCTGATGAGGAAAGAGCGAGGAATGAAACGAAAAAGTTATTTTTTTAGAATAATTATAGCTTTTTGTAAGTTTTCAGTAACGGGATATGCCTTGCGACAGCTACCGCCTTTTGGTATACTAGGGAAAGGTTTAGAAGATTCGTTTGTGATTGTGTGGAAAAGAGGAGCTTGAAAGAGATGCGAGTTAGGCGCAGGCGTCGTCGTAATCTGACCAGAGTATATATTCTGGCGGTAATATTGGTAATGATTGTAACAGGAGTTGTGGCTGCTAATTGGTTTGGTAGTCAGGAAGCTAGAGAAAATATAGAGGTTCAGTCAGGGATTCAGAAGTCAGAGGATTATCTGCACATTATGGTTATGGGGGTGGATCGCCGTAATGATGATGCAGGCCGCAGTGATACCCTGATGGCAGTTACTGTAAATAAGGATGCAGGAACAGCCCAGATTTTGTCCCTGCCTAGAGATACCAGAGTACAGATTGAGGGCAATGGTTACGACAAGATTAATCATGCTTATGCCTATGGGGGTCACAAGCTGACAGGTCAAACTGTGGAACAGCTGCTGGGAGTGCCTATGGATTATTATGTGCTGGTGGATATTCAGGCCTTTGAGCGGATTATTGATGCTCTGGATGGTGTGGATATTAATGTAGAAAAGCGGATGTATTATGAGGATCCCTGGGATGACGATGGTGGATTGGTCATTGATTTGTATCCTGGTATGCAGCATATGGATGGCAAAAAGGCCATTCAATATGTGCGGTTTAGAGATGGGGAGGGGGATATTGGCCGTATAGCCCGCCAACAGCATTTTATGCAGGCAGTCATGGAAAAGATGCTTTCCCCAACGGTAGTGCCAAAGCTGCCTAAGCTGATGGAGGAGATTCAATCAGCTGTAGAAACAGATATGCCTTTGACGGAGATGGTTTCTCTGGCTCAGTTGCTGCCTTCTATCCGGGAGCATGGTATGATCTCGGAAATGGTGCCAGGCAGTCCTGCTTATTTGGAGGATATCAGTTATTGGCTGCCAGATATAATGAAGCTAAGACAGCTGGTGGCTAGCCAGATGAATACAGAGCTGGCAGATAGCGCTCTGGAGTCTGCCCAGGTGCTGGTAAAGGAATATGAGGCTTCCTTGCCAAAGGGAATTACGGTAATGGCGGAAAAATCCCAGCAGGCTCAGACAAAGTCCTCTAAGGCTGCTTCTGAGGAGGGGAATAAGGAGTCTAAAACCGCAACCAAGGCCTCTGGTCCAGAGGAAATTTCGGTGCTTATTATTAATGATAGCGGTATTAATGGGGCAGCCGCCCGTATGGCAGACAAGCTGCGGGCCAAGGGCTTTAATGTAACCGGTGTAGATACTGGCCGCAAGAGTGATAGAGCTCATACCATTATTGTGACAGATAGCAGTAATACTGACTGGTTTTATGGTATGCCATTTGCCTGCACCATTATGGATGGCGGGGAGCCTAATGAAGCGGTTATTTACATTGGTCAGGATTATGAATAAATAGGAGTAAGAATGGGAAGCATAAAGGTTACAGGCCTGTGTAAGGCCTTTGGTATAGAGGAGCTGTTTAATGATGTCAGCTTCGAGATTAAGCGGGGAGAACGAGTAGGCTTTGTGGGAGCTAATGGAGCTGGCAAGTCTACCTTGATGAAATGCCTGCTGAACAAGGTGGAATATGATAAGGGTACTGTATCCATGGAGCCAGTGGATACCATTGGCTATGTGGAACAGCAGGCGGATATGAGCAGTGACCATACCCTCTATGATGAGCTGAAAACAGCCTTTGAGGATGTGCTGGCCTTGGCTGCGGCCAAGGAGGCTATGGAGGCGGAAATCAAGGAGAATCATAGTGAGGAAAAGTTGGAGGCCTACGGTCGTCTGGTGGAGCGGTTTGAGAATGTAGGTGGCTATGATTTTGAAAGCCGTATTCGCCGTACTGCCTTTGGTTTGGGCTTTACTCAGGAGGATTTGGCTAAGCAGGTGGCTAATTTTTCTGGGGGACAGAAAACCAGAGTCTGCCTGGCTAAGGCCTTGCTGAGACAGCCGGATTTCTTGTTTTTGGACGAGCCTACCAACCATTTGGATGTGGGCATGATTGAGTGGCTGGAGGGATTTTTGCAGAACTACGCCGGTGGGGTGCTGATTATTTCCCATGACCGGTTTTTCCTGGACAGGGTGGCCAATAGGATTTTTGAGATTGAAAACAAGACGGTAACAGCCTATGAGGGAAATTATACTTATTATATGAAGGTGCGGGAGCAGCGGCGGGCGGCTCAGCTTTCCGCCTATGAAAAGCAGCAGGAGCATATTAAAAAAACCGAGGAATATATCCGCAAGTATAAGGCCGGGATTAAGTCCAAGCAGGCTAGAGGCCGCCAGAGCCAGCTGAATAGGCTGGAGCGGATTGTGAAGCCAGCTGATACAGCATCCTTTAATTATTTTGCCTTTAATCCTCCCGGAGAATGTGCCCAGCGGGTGGCTGAGTTTGAGGATGTGGCATATAATTTCCCAGATAGTCACAAGAATCTCTTTGACCATGTGAATGTGCTGATTCGCAAGGGGGACGGTGTAGCTGTGGTAGGCCCTAATGGTGCCGGCAAGACCACCTTCCTGCGGCTTTTGATTGGGGAGCTGGAGGCTTCTCAGGGGAGAATCAAGCTGGGTTCCAGAGTGAAGATTGGCTATTTTTCTCAGCAGCATGAGGGCCTGCATATGGAGCGTACTGTGCTGGAGGAAATGGAATATGAATATGGCCTGTCGGAGGAGCAGAGCCGTAGATATTTGGGGGCTTTTCTCTTTCATGGGGATGAGGTACTGCGGTTGATTGGCTCCCTATCTGGTGGAGAGCAGTCCCGTTTGGCTTTTTTGAAGCTGATGCTGACAGGGGCCAATTTCCTGGTGCTGGATGAGCCTACCAACCATTTGGATATTCCTGCCAAGGAGGCGGTGGAGGAGGCTTTGTCCACCTTCCCAGGTACCTATATTACTGTATCCCATGACCGTTATTTCTTGGACAAGGTGGCTAACTGCGTGTTGGAAATAGCCGATGGCCGTCTCCGGGAATACAATGGCAATTATAGCTATTATCGGGAGAAAAAGGCTGAGGAGGCTCAGGAGCTGGCAGAGCTGGAGGCTGAGGCCAAGGCGGCAGCAGAGGCAGAAAAGGCTAAAGCCAAGGCTGAGGCAGTTAAGCTGTCGGAAAGTGCCAAGACTGCTGATAAAGCTGCTGAGGCAAAGGCTGAGAAAAAGGTTGAAAAAAACAATCCTTTTAAGGGCATGAGCGAGGCCAAGAGGACAGAAACTCTCCAGCGGACTGAGGCGGAGATTGCTATGGCGGAGGCGGAGCTGAAAATGCTGGAAATGGAAATGAATGATCCAGCTATTCAGGCTGATCCGGAGAAAAGCATGGAAATTGCTCAGGCCTATAGTGATAAGGAAGCAGAGATTCAGGCCAAGTACGAGAAGTGGGAGCAGTTGTCTGATTTGTAGGAGAAGCCTTGGCAGGAGGCGGAGAAAGGAGGAGAGCATGGAAGAACTGGAAGTCATGACCGGCGTGGTGGAAAATATTATTTACAGCAGTCCTGATGGGGCTTTTAGCGTGTTTCGCTTTAAGCCAGAGGGACAGCACAGCAATGTTACGGTAACGGTGCAGACTACGGCTCCCTTGCAGGGGCAGCAGCTGGAGCTAAAGGGGCAGTGGATAGAGCATCCCCGCTTTGGCAGTCAGTTTAAGGCTCTCCATATGCTGATTAGTGCTCCCACCAGTCCTCAGGGCATTGAAAGGTTTTTGGCCTCTGGGGTAATCGAAGGGGTAGGCAAGGCTATGGCGGCTAGAATTGTGGCAGCCTTTGGGGGCCAGACCTTGGAGATTATTGAAAAACAGCCTCACCGCCTGCGGGAGGTGCGGGGCATTGGGGCCAAGACAGCGAAAAAAATTCATGCTTCCTATCAGGAAAAGGCTGAGCTGCGGCAGGTAATGCTGTGGCTGGAGGACCATGAGGTATCTGGTATCTACGCAGGCCGTATTTATGAGAAATACGGCTCCTTTGCAGTGGAGGTTATGGAGCAGAATCCCTACCGTCTGGTACGGGAGGTAGATGGCATTGGCTTTTTGGTGGCGGATAGTATTGCCAGGGGTATGGGCATAGATCCCTGTGGCCGGTTTAGAGTGTCGGCAGCCCTGGAATTTCAGCTACAGAAAATTGCCCTTTATGGTCATTGCTGTATTCCTGATGGCCAGCTGGTCAGCGAGGTGGAAAAGGGCATTGGGGTTCCCAGGGATATTGTCTGGGAGGTTATGAAGCAGGATTTGGCAGATGGCCTTTTGGCTCAGGAGTCTGTAGGGGAGGATGTGCTGGTTTATCCAGACTACCTTTATAGGGCTGAGCGGGAAACGGCCCAAAGACTGCTGCAGATTCAGCGGGGGGCCATGCCTGTTTCCGCCAAGGGCCGGGGGAAGCTGGTGGCGAAATGGGAGCGGTCTACGGGAATAACTTTGGCTCAGCAGCAGCGGCAGGCAGTGGAGGCTGTGTTGGAGCATGGCTTGTTTGTGCTGACAGGAGGGCCGGGTACTGGCAAAACCACAGTGGTTCGGGCTATGCTGGATATATTGGAACAGCAGGGGCTGGAAATCCTTTTAGGGGCTCCTACAGGCCGGGCGGCCAAAAGACTCAGCGAGGCCACCCACAGAGGGGCTTGTACGGTGCACCGTATGCTGGAGGCTGGGGGCAATCCAGAGGGGGGCGGCTCTGGCTTTGGGCGCAATCAGGATGAACCTTTGGAGGCTGATGTAATTATTCTGGACGAGGTTTCCATGATGGATATTGTGCTGATGAAGCACTTTTTGGCAGCGGTGCCCGATGGGGCTCACTTGATTCTGGTGGGAGATGTGGATCAGCTGCCAGCGGTGGGGCCTGGCTCAGTGCTGCAGGATATTATTCGCAGCGGGGTGGTGCCCAAGATTTGTCTGACAGAGGTTTTCCGCCAGAGCGATGATAGTACCATTGTGCTGAATGCCCATGCTATTAATGCTGGGCGGCTGCCTCAGTGTTCCAGAGAAAAGGGCAGTGATTTTATTTTTATTGAGCAGAATAATGCTGACTGGGCGGAGCAGCAGATTGTGGCTCTGTGCAAGACCTATCTGCCTAAGATGGGCTATGAGCCTATGTATGATGTGCAGGTGCTTTCCCCTATGCATAGAAATGCCTGTGGGGTGGAGCGGTTGAATCAGCTGTTGCAGAATGCCATGAATCCCTTGCAGGAGGATATGATAGAGGTGGTAAATGGCAGCCGCAGTTTCCGTCTGGGGGACAAGGTAATGCAGAATAAAAATAATTATGACAAGGGGGTATTTAACGGAGATATTGGCTATATTGTGGATTTGGAGCCGGGGCGGATGCTGGTGCATTTTGGGGAGGAGCTGGAAGCGGTATACGAAAGCTCGGAATTTAGCCAGCTGCAGCTGGCCTACTGCATGACGGTACACAAAAGTCAGGGCAGTGAATACCCAGTGGTGATACTGCCTCTGGTATCGGCTCATTATATTATGCTGCAGAGAAATCTTCTGTATACGGCGGTTACCAGAGCCAAGAAGCTGGTGATATTGATAGGCTCCAAGGCGGCCCTTAATACGGCTGTGGAGAATGACCGCACTCGGAAGCGTTATACCCTGCTGGCGGAAAGACTGGGACATAGATTGTAGAATTGTAGAAATGGGGGATGGGCATGATGGAATGGCTTTGGAATTTGCTTTTTCCTCCCAAGTGTCCCGGCTGTAATAGCTATGTGGAGCATCAGGGCCAGTGGTGTAATGAATGTTTGGGTAGAGTGTGCCGCCCTCATTTATTGCCCTTGGACAGGGAAATGGGGGAGCTTTTTGCTGGTGGCATTTGGGCTTTGGGCTTGTATGAAGGGGAACTTAGGAATATGCTGCGGCAACTGAAATATCAGCAGAAGCAGGTAATGGTTCCCGGTCTCCATAGTTTGGTTACAGAGGGGTTGCATAGGATGCCTGCCCTGCAGGAGAATCTGATGGCTGTTCCTGTGCCTCTCCACAAGGAAAAGCTGGTTCAGCGAGGCTTCAATCAAAGTCAGCTGATTTTTCAGAAGCCCTTGGCTGATTATGGTATAGCTACGGAGGATTGGCTGATACGAACCAAGGCTACCAAGCCTCAATATGGTCTGAGTGGAGTACAGCGACGGGAAAATCTACATCATGTCTTTGAAGTGGCGGGGGAAAAATCCTTGCAGGGGAGGAGAATTTTGCTGGTGGATGATATTATGACTACAGGGGCAACCCTGCTGGAGTGTGGTCGAGTGCTGAAAAAAGCTGGGGCCGTGGCTATTACTGGATTGGTAATTGCCTCGGGGAGAAAATAGTTCAGCGTAAAATATATTGAATGTATGTCCAAAATCCATTATAACGAGGTGTCCGATGTCCCCCACCGCTATAGGTGGCGGGAAGCTGTGCTTCTGACAGGCTGGAGCTAATATCTCCACCCTCGTCGAAACACCATTGAAAGAAAATGAAAAAATCATTTTCTTTGAATAATCTAGGTGTTATAATAGGGCAATAGGGACAATGAAAACAGGAGTGGAGTTTTATGAATAAATTGAAAAATTGCTCTGAATGTGGCAGAGTGTATATGGAAATTGGTCAGGGTATGTGTCCAGAGTGTTTTCGCAAGGAACAGGAAATGGAGCAGGTGGTATACGAATTTGTAAGGGACCATGATAAATGCAGCATCAAGGAGATTGTTGATGGTACTGGCGTCAAGGAAAGAGTAGTGCTGCGTATGCTGAAGGCTGGGCGGTTCATTGCCAACGGGGTGGAGATTAGCTATCCATGTCAGGGCTGTGGTGCGCCTATTACTACAGGCAAGCTGTGCCCAAAATGCAGCAAGGATATTCTCAATCAGGCGGAGCGGTTGAAAGCCGAGAAAAATATGAGGAAGATAGACCGCAGTACGACTATGTACAATACCACTAGAAACAAATAAGAAATAGCAAGGGTAATTTTATAACTTGAAGAGAGCATGACAACATCTTTTCATGACTCCCAAAGGGGGAGCTTTTTGGAGTTGACAAAATTTTTGATATAGGCTGGCAGGATTTAAGAATCCTGTCTTTTTTTTCGATATTTTTCCTAGAATTAATGATTTGGGTTGGTGTGCCACTGGGAAAGGGCAGACTGATTTCGTTGTGATAGATGTTTAGGATGGTGAGCAATGTGATTATTAATGGCAATTTGCAGGGCATTGCAGGTGTATATGCTAATGCAGGCAGTAATAACAAGGTTAGTAAGGCCTATCAGCAGGCAGAGTCTGCTGGGGATGATATTCAGATTTCCTCTCAGGGACAGCAGTTTAATGAGATTATGCGGAAGCTAAAGGCTGGTTCTGATGTGCGGATGGACAAGGTGGCTATGTATGAGAATATGCTGGCTGCTGGTACTTATCAGGTGGATAATGGTGCCTTGGCAGACAAGCTGCTGCAGTATCGTTATTGAGATGAGGTAGGGATATGTGGCAGGAATTGGCCAGGATACTGGCTCTCTTAATTAGTAATTATCAAAAGCTGCAGGAGCTGAACAAGGAAAAGCATGGTGTTCTGGTACTGGTGAAAATGCAGGAACTGGAAAAAATTATTGCCAGAGAAGAAGATATTATTAAGGAAATCAATCAGGCGGAGAAACAACGGCGGCAGCTATTACAAAAAATGGCAAATAGCGGTGTCAAGGTACGGCCTGATATGGAAATGCATCAGGTGTGGGAGCAATGCCCTAATGCTCAGCAAAAGGAGCTTCTCTATAAGCTCCACAAGATGCTGGCTCAGCTGGTAAAGGATGTGCAGGAGGCTAATGCCAATAATGAAATCCTGATTACCAGTGCTTTGGAGGCTATTAACGCCAAGCTGAATCAGCTGGGAGGCTCTATGGTGGAGCCTGCCTATGGCAGTCGGGGGCAGGAGCAGGTTACTCATCGCAAGAATTTTAATCTGGAGGCATAAGGTGCAGGAATTTATACAGTTTTTACGACAGCAGCTGGTACTGTGCTTGCGGCTTTTGGAGCTGTCAGGTCAGCAGAGGGAAGCCCTTATACATACGGCAGCTCCCGCAGTACGGCGTCTTACCAAGGAAATTGAAACAGTGATTATTGATTTGAATCTGCTGGAAAAAAGGAAACAGGCCTTTCTCCAACAGCAGAAGGCTCAAAATGCGGCAGAGTGGCTGTCAACTCAAAGGGATGGCCTGGAGAAAAATATGGCCCTGCAGCTGATAAAGAAGCTGGAAAAGGCTCTCAATCAGCTGAAAACTGTGGCTGGAGATAACAAGCAATATCTTGATAAGAATATGAGCTATATTGATTATAATATCAATGTTCTAACTGGAGCCGTGGCAGGGGTAACCTATAGTGCAGCTGAGGCTGGCGGGGTTGGCACTTTGACCGGCACCAAGATGTTTGAAGCAAATATATGATTAGGCAGGTGTAAAAAATGCAGAGTACCTTTTCAGGTCTTAATACCATGGTAAATGGTATCTATACACAGCGACTGGGGTTAAATACCGTTGGTCACAATATCAGCAATTCCAATACAGAGGGATATTCCCGCCAGACTGCTCATGCAGCGGCCACCCCTTCTTCTGAGGTGTATACCTTGGCAGGAGCCAGTCAGGTAGGTAATGGTTCCACCGTTACTTCTGTTATTAGAGCTAGAGATATATATGCAGATCGTCAGTATTGGAAGGAAAACAGTACTGATGGCTACTACAAGGGCAAGGCTAATAATTATGCCAAGATAGAGTCTATCTTTAACGATTCTGATAACAGCGGTATTCAGGATGCTATGGAGAAATTCTATCAGGCTTGGCAGGATTGTTCCACCACCGCCAGCAGTGATACCAGCCGTCAGAATGTTATTAATGCTGGACAGAATTATGCTCAGAGCCTGCAGACGGCAGCGAAGCAGACCAAGGAGCAGATTGATTCCCTCTACGATGATATCAGCCTTAGCGTGGTAAAGATGAACCGCCTTATGGGCCAGGTGGTAGAGCTGAACAAGAATATTTCCGGTATCGAGGCTACTGGTGCTCATGCCAATGATCTGCGGGACCAGAGAGATTTGATTGTAGACCAGCTTACCGCTATGACAGATATTACGGTTTATGAATCTGCCAATGGTATGTACACCTTGGTCAGCAACGGTACTACCTTGGTTAATGGCATTACCAAGGTGGATTTGGAAATGTCTGCCCCAAAGAATAACACCACCTACAGTCTCAGTGATTATGATATTATGATTAAGCAGACTGGCACGGTGTACACCCCTGGCAGCGGCGAGCTGAAAGCTCAGTTTGAGGCTGTAGCGGAGGACAAGGGATACATAGATCAGGTGGCCAATATGGCAGCCTTTATGTTTACCACCCTGAACGACCAGCACAAGGCAGGCTATGGTATTGATGGCTCCAAGGATAAGCCTTTTGGCAATGCTAATCCCAAGGATAATGCTACTACCAATTTGAATTTCTATGGTGAAAGCGATAAGGCTTTCCAGTGGGATGCCAAGACTGGCAAGCTGGCTATGTATGATGTAAATACCGGGGTTAAGGAAGAACTTTCCGGTATGCAGATTCTGGAAAAGCTGACTGTCAACAGCGAGCTGACGGCCACAGATGGACACAAGAAGCTGGCTACCAGAAGCGGAGAGCGGGATGATGCAGGCAATCTGCTGTATCAGACTGATACTGGCACTACCACTACCATAACTACCACAGATGTTAAAAAGGCAAAGATAGATGCTAACACCAATAAACCTTTGTATATGGCCTTGAATGGCGGTACAACTACGAATGCCACTCAGGCCAAGCAGGATGCTAATGGCAAGCCTTTGTATTTACAGGATGGTGTTAAGTTGGATGACCAGGGCAAGCCTTTGGTGGTGGATGTTAATGGTACTGCTGATGGCAGCAATGCGGTATGGGTGGCAGCCCTCTTTAACTGTGAGCGGGACAAGACCAGTCCAGAGGTTAATGGTACAGACCGGCTGATTGGCAATGGTTCTCTCTACAGCTATTACAACACCAGCATGACAACCATGGGCTCTTCTGCCTCCAATATGAACGGCAGAGTAAAGTTCCAGGCCGGAGTTATGGATCAGGTGGAAAACCTGAGAAGCTCCACCAATGGCGTTAACTGGGATGAGGAACTTAGTAATATGATAACCTTCCAGCAGGGCTATTCTGCCTGCTCCCGTTGCTTGTCTGCAATGGATGAATGTCTGGATAAATTGATTAACGGTACTGGTACTGTGGGAAGATAAGGTGATATAGATGCGAATTTCTAGTACAATGATGTCCAATAATTATTTGAAGCAGCTGAACGGCACCTATGAGCAGTACAGCAAGCTGATGGAGCAGGCTGATGGCAGCAAGCTGCATAGAGCTTCAGATAATGCGGTGGGCTATTCCAAATACCTGCGTTATCAGAATAATAAGATTAGCAATGAGCAGTATCAGAGCAATGTTAGCACTGCGGCTAGCTGGATGAAGAATGCAGATGCGGCTTTGGTAAATGTAACTGATTTGTTGCAGACCTTTAAGGCCAAGGTGGAGCAGGGTGCTAATTCCACCAACAATGAAAGCGATATGAAGGATATTGCCAAGGAGCTTTTGGCCAATGTGCAGGAGCAGGTGGCAGATTTGAATACCCAGATTGGTGACCGTTTTCTCTTTGCGGGGCAGAAAGATACTACTATGCCTTTTGAAATCAGCGCTGATAAAATGAATAGGGGCGATACCTTTACCTTGGATGAAAAGCAGTCAGCTTTTTTCTCTGGAGCTACTGGTTGGGGTGATGAGAATACCACGGTAAAACAGATGCTGAAGCTAAAGGGCGATGATGGCAATAGCTATTATATGAACGTCAATACCGGCGATGTGTACACTGAGGATTTCGTTAAGAATGGCTATAAAAATGAGGATAAATTTGATCCTAAAACCCAGGCTGTAGGCAATGTTACCAGTGGTGCAGCAGGTACAGCCAAACCCTATAATGTTTCCGAGAATTTTGACCAATATGGTGTGATTAAGGAAGGTGCTGCTGGCAGTGGTGTAGGTACAGATTATAAAAAGAAAATAACTGTCGATGGCAAGGATGTAAATTTGACCTTGTCTACCACTAAGCAGTATATTGTTAAATATGCTGGTGATGATAAATACATCTCCATGGTTAAGAAAAATGGCGGTGTAGATAAAGCTACTGATACGGTAAATGTTACTGGTCAGGATATTAATGGCTGTGACCTTTTCGATGTAGGCAATGATCCAGTTAGTGGTACAGCTAGATTGAATCAGCTTTTGTACACCGTAGCCAAGTTGGATGGAGCGGATTACAAATGGGCTGGGGAGCAGGGCATGACCATTGCTGATAGTGCTCATGCTACAGTGCTGGGGGCTCAGACCAAGATGGCTGCTAGACAGCAGGCGTATACCTCTGCTTCCGGTATGTTGGTTACTCAGAATGAATCCATTACTAACGATATAACAGATGTGTCCAGCACAGATGTGGCTTTGCTGGCTACCAAGCTGATGGAGTATCAGACCATCTATAGCTTGTCCCTGTCTGTAGGCTCCAAGATTTTGCCGGGCACCTTGGCAGATTATTTGTAATTTGCTGGTCTAAATTGTCTAAGTGATGTATACTTAAAGTAGAAAGGATGTGAGGCAGATGGGTATGTTAGATGGACTTGGGGGCACAGGTATCCTGTCCACCATGAAATATGTGAATATTGACCAACAGCTGCCTCGTATCGGTATTCGCCAGCAGCAGGCCAAATGCTTGGAGGCTGGCTATGAGCCTGCGGAAATGCATCGGGATTATGAGCCTCCTTTGGCTGATATGACAGCTAGTCTGGTGAAGGTGGATATTGATTGTTATCCCTGCCGCAAGGCTTATGGCTATCTCAATAATACGGATTTTGCCCAGACCTATGGCCAGCAGGGCTTGCAGGATGTGGCAGCAGCTACCTCCCGGCATACTCAGGAGGGTTGGGATATGGCCAAAAACGGGGCCAAGCCGGGAGAAAGCATTATTGGCCGTCAGAATCGTTCCCGCTTCTGGAACCAGGTAGTAAAATGGCCTAAATGGGTGGCTAAGGATATTCCAGATCCGGTATTTACGGTAACCCCTTCGGAGATAAAGGGGCAGATGAATGTGGGACATGATAAATATAGTATTAAGCCTCAGGCCAAGGCCAATATAGATATTCGGGTTGGGGAGGCTGAAACACATATTGCTACGGAAGGCTCCATTCGCATGTGGACCACGGAAGGTCATTACGATATACGGGCATAGGTTGTGAAATTTACTGGGGCAGCAGCTGCCCTGCTTATGATTTGTATGTAGATTTAGTGCGAAAATAATTTTTGGAGGCTTTTATATGAGAAAGATAAATACCCGCCGTTTTGGCGAGCTGGAGATTGAGGATCAGGATATTATCAGATTTGCTGATGGCCTGCCAGCCTTTGAGGAGGAGCATGAATTTGTGGTACTGCCCTATGAAGAGGGTACACCATATATGTTTTTGCAGTCTTTGACTACTCCTGAACTGGCTTTCCTCATGACGGATCCTTTTGTTTTCTTCCCAGATTACAGCTTTGAACTGGATGATACCAATATGGAGAAGCTAGGGGTTGAGGCAATGGATGATATTCTGGTATGTACCCTCATATCTATTCCGGCTACAGGTATTGCCAATATGACTACTAATCTGCTGGCACCAGTGGTTATTAACAGACACAGCAGAGAGGCTAGACAGGTGGTGCTGGAAAAGACTCAGTATACCACCAAGCATCGACTGTTTCCTGAGAAGAAGGAGGCAGAATAATGCTTGTATTGACTAGACGCCCCCACCAGCAGATTATGGTAGGGGATGATATAGTCATTAATATTGTGGATGTTAATGGCGAAAATGTCCGGGTAGCAATAGATGCCCCTCGGCATGTAAAGATATATCGGGGAGAAATTTACAGGGCGATTAAGGATGAGAACCGCAATGCAGCGGCGGCACCTGCAGATTTTGATCTGTCACAGGCTTTGCCTGAAAAAAACTAAAGGACTAAATCATTTTTTCTATGGAGGGATAACGATGATTGGAAAGATGCAGGACATGGTAACGGCAGCAGTGGTTGTATCTGCTGCTGATAACAAGGGCTCAAGGTATACCAGCGAGACCAAGGCAAGCAGTCAGAATACTCAGTCAGATGGCAATGCTGTTGTTAAGTCAGCGGTTCAGACCGATGGCGTGGATGCCATTAATGCTGCTGGCAACCCTCAAGAGACAGGGGATGAACAGCAGGAAAAACAGGATGGCAAAAACCCTCTGTCCCATGAGTTTGTCAGTGAAATGACCAAGGAACTGAATGAGCTTATGAGCAAGCTGAACTGTGACCTGGAGTTCCAATATCACAAGGAAGTAGGCGTTATGTCCGTAAAGATGGTGGATAAGAACACCAAGGAAGTTATTAAGGAATATCCACCAGAGGAAATGGTGGAAGGTATGATTAAGGCTCAGGAATGGCTAGGCGCCTTCCTGGATAAGAAAGCGTAATAAAGGAGGGACCGGCAATGGGTGCAAACGGAATCTATGGCTTGTCCGGCTCAGGTCTTGACATTGAATCCCTGGTAAAAATGGGAATGATGAACAAGCAGAATCAGTACGATAAGATGTACCAGACTCAGCTGAAGCAGACCTGGGTAAAGGAAGCCTATAACACAGTATATACAGATGTAAAAGCATTTAAGGAAAGCATGTCAACCTTCAAAATGCAGTCCAATATGAGTGCCATGCAGGCAACCAGCAGTAATAATGATGTGGTTAGTGTTACTGCCAATGGTGCGGCTGCTGCCATGAACCACAAGATCACTGTGGAGCAGGTGGCCAGCAATGCCTATCTGATGACGGCCAATGGACAGAAGATTGACAGAGCCAACACCACTGCTGCTAATAGTGCATATCTGAAGGATGTGCTTTTTAGTGGAGATGCTACCAAGACTACTGTCGATGGTCAGACATCTTACATTGTTAAGAATGGTACCACTGGCAAGACAGATACCTTCAAGGGCTCTGATGTGGCTATTTCCATTGAGGTGCAGGATGGCAATGATGTGGACAGCGATGGCAAGCCTGTTACCCACAAGGTAGAGTTTACCTATGATCAGATATTTGGGGATAACAAGACTCTGAATGATTTGGCTTCTGCTTTCTCCAACAGCGGTGCCAATGTTCAGGGTGGTTATGATACTGTTAACGACAGCTTCAGTCTGTATAACAAAACCAGTGGCTCTGCTAACAAAATCGGCTTAAAGGCTAATAATGATACATCTGCAGAGCTTCTGAACAAGCTCCATTTAGCAAGTTATAATGCTCAGGATAATAAGTTGGGCAGTGAGGTTAAGTTTACTAATGGCACTATGACCGAGGCTGCAGTTGGTACCAATGCCAAGGCTACCATTGATGGCAAGACCTATGAATCTGATACTAACAAGCTGAATGTAGCCAATGTTATCTACAATTTCAATGGGGTATCTGCCAAGAATGCAGATGGTACTTATCAGGCTTCTACCATCAGCGTTTCTCAGGACACTGACAAGATTGTGGATAATGTGAAGAAGTTTGTGGAAACCTACAATACTCTCATTGACAGTCTTAACACTAAGTATAGAGAGGAAAAGAATACTGACTACAAGCCACTGACCAAGAAGCAGGAAGGGGAAATGACAGAGTCCCAGATTGATAAGTGGAATGAAAAGGCTAAGTCTGGTCTCCTGTACCATGATAACAATATCTATTCCATTATCAGTGATATGCGGGAATCTCTCTATACCAAGGTGGATGCGGTGGATACAGTTCTTACCGATGCTAAGGGCAACAAGTATTCCTACAATTCCATGTCTTCTATTGGTATTACCTCCTCCACCAATCAGGGCCATATTACTCTAGATGAGGAAAAGCTGAAAAAGGCTTTGACAGAGGATCCGGATTGCGTGTACCAGCTTTTTGCTTCTGACCAGGATAGTACCTATGTTTCTGGTTCTACCAACAAGAATCAGGCTGATACCTACACCAGCAAGAGTGATTATCTCAACACCGGTATTGCCAACAGATTGTACAATGCTATGACTACTAACATTAGTAATCTGGAAAGCTATGCTGGCACCAGCAAGGAAACTGATGATGAAAGCTATCTGGGCAAGCTGATTACCAATATGAACACCAAGATGACCAGCTTCCAGACCTTGATGAAGTCCTATGAAAGCAAGCTGTACGAAAAGTATGATGCTATGGAGGTTGCTCTTTCCAAGCTGGGTGCTCAGCTGAGCTATATTACTGGCTAATAGCCTGAAAAAGAGGGAAATATATGATTAATAATGCAGCAGAAGCCTATAAGAGACAGCAGGTTATGACCGCTACGCCAGAGGCTTTAACCCTGATGCTATATAATGGTGCCCTCCGGTTTATGAAGGAAGGGCTGGAGGCTATGGAGGCCAAGGAGTGGGAGCATTGCAACAACTCTCTCCAGAAAGCCCAGAAGATTATTCTGGAGTTTCAGGCTACCTTGAAGATGGAATATGATATTTCCAAGCAGCTGATGCCTCTCTATGATTATGTTTACAATGGTCTAGTTGAGGCTAATATGAAAAGCAAGCCGGAGAAGGTTACGGAGTGCATGGATATTATTCGTGAGCTGCGGGATGCCTGGGCTCAGGCTATGAAAACCGCTCGTCAGGAAAGAGGTGCTTCCTAATGAAGCCTCCTGTTATGCCTAGACGCCAGTTGGAGTTTACGGATCGCCAGCTGTGGGAAAAGTATTGGATGGTTACCCAGGAGCTTTTGAAGTTTATTAAGGTTGAGGAGATTGATACCTTTTTGAATCTGGTGGACCAGCGGCAGCAGCTGATGGAAATGATGAAGGCTCTGCCAGAAGAAAAGCAGGATTTCCGCCATACGGAGGAATGTGCTCAGCTTAAGGAACAGATTAAGCCTTTGGATATGCAGATTATGTACAAGGCTAGAACCTGGCTGAACAAATCCCGCCGGAACAATACTCAGGTTAGGGCTTACGACGGGATACGGGGAGTTACCAACGGCGGCTATAGCTTTAATCGCCAGCTTTAAATTAAATATTTTGAGAAGGCCACGACGGAAAATGTTGTGGCTTTTTCTTTTATAATTAATACTTATTCATACATAAAGGGTACTTATGCAAAAATAAAAAATAAATAAATAAATTTAATTATTTTTCACAATAGCGGTGTATTCTCTGAAAAGATATGTTATAATAAAACGGTTAAGGGGCGGATTATATTTCTGCCAATTTATTAATATTCAATCGAAGATGCTTTGCATCGGAGGAGGAATATGAGAGAAATTTTTTTGACAAAGGCCAGGCCACTGGCAAAGTATCTCATTGCTGGTACGGTGCTGATGGTGGTGAATCTATGGGCTGTGGGCAAGCTGGAGCTGCTGGCTGGCCTATTGGCAGGCTATGGCCTTGGCATGGTTTGGTATGGTGTAATGTTCGGCAGATTGTGGCGCAGCGGGGATATGACTATCGCCCAAGCCAAGCAGCATGTGGTTATAGGAGCAATCCTGCGATTGATGCTGATGGCGGTTGTATTCTGGGCTGCAATACAGGTGTCCTTTGGACAGTTTCTGGCCACGGTCACAGGCTTTGGCATAGTTTATGTGCTGGGCATGGTAATGCTGATTCTCTCAGCTAGACAAATGTAAGGGCTTCCCCAATATTTTGTCAAAGGAATTTTCAAGTGGTGTGACAGACTTGGAGTCTGCACAACAAAAGGAGGTAGAGGTTCTATGCACGAAATCGGTGTTCGCGAAACAGTGCAGTTTGCCGGACTGACCTTCAATTGGGAAACACTGGTGATGACCTGGATAACCATGGCCATTGTTATTGCAATTGGTTTTTTGGCTTCCAGAAGTCTTAAGCTGGTGCCTACCGGAGCTCAGAATGTAGTAGAAATTCTCATTGTTTGGCTCCGTGAACAGGTTCACAACAATTTGGGAACCAGAGGGGATTTTTTGACACCTTTGATTGTTACCTTGTTCCTGTTCCTGGTAATTTCCAACTGGCTAGGTCTGGTGCCACGTATGGCATCTCCGACAAATGATCTGAACACCACCTTAGGTCTGGCTCTCCTGATGGTTCTGATTGTCCACGTTCTGGGTATCTACATGAAGGGTATGCATTATATTCAGCATTTCTTCAAGCCAGTAGCCCCATTTGTGGTTATCAATGCCATTGAGGAGGTAGCAAAGCCTATCACTCTGTCCTTCCGTCTATTTGGTAACATTATGGCAGGCGAGATTTTGATTATCATCCTGCTGAAGCTGGTGCCAATCTGGATGCCTATTCCATCTGTTGTATGGCTGGCTTTCAGTATCTTTATCGGCGGAGTTCAGGCATTTATCTTCACCAGTCTGTCCTTGGCATATCTTGCCAATGCAGTTAAGGAAAGTGAAGACTAAGGATTTATCTATTTTTATGAATTGGAATGTAAGAGGAGGATTTTTCTAATGGAAAACGCAATTATGGTAGCAGCAGCTCTGCTGGGTGCAGGTATTACTATGGGTTTGGCAGCAATCGGTGCAGGTCTTGGCGATAGCCTTGTTGCTAGCAAGTTCATCGAGGGCTTGACTCGTCAGCCAGAGGCTAAGAACGTGCTGTTCACCAACACCCTGATTTCTATCGGTCTGGTAGAGTCCATGGCAATTATTGCTACAGTTATTGCCCTGATTATGCTCTTTGCAAATCCGCTCATCAAATAAGAAACTATTTGAAGTGTGATTTTTAGAGGAGGCAATAGAATTGATAGATATAAATGCAACACTGGTTGCTCAGATGCTGAACTTCTTGATTCTGGTTGTCGTTCTCCGCTTGGTGGCCTATAAGCCTATCGTAAAAATGCTGAAGGAGCGCGAGGAGCGCATTGCTGGCAGCATTGAGAAGGCTGATGCTGATATGGCAGAGGCTGAAGCTGTCCTGAAGGATTACAAGGCACAGCTGGCTAGTGCTCGTGTCAAGGCACAGGATATTATGGATAAGGCAGAAAAGCGTGCTCAGGATGAGCATTCTGCCAAGATTCAGGAGACTCATAGCGAAATCAAGCAGATGAAGGAAGCTGCCCAGCAGCAGATTCAGCGTGAGCGTTCCCAGGCTGTAGAGCAGTTGAAAAGCCAGATGGTGGTTCTTTCAATGGCTGCAGCTCAGAAGATTGTTTCCAAGAATATGGATGCTGCTGAGAATGAGGCCCTTATTGGCGAGTTTATTGACCAGCTGGATAAGGACAAAATTGGTGATCTGCCATGCTAAATATACAGCTTGCCCGTAAATACGGGACGGCAATCTTTGAGATTGCCAATGAGGACAACAAGCTTGAGGAATATGGCCGTGAGCTTGCCGATGTAAGTCAGGCTCTATTTGCTCAGGCAGAATTGAAGGACTTCCTGACCAATCCCCAGATACAGCCGGAAGATAAGAAGCAGGTGCTTCTCAGGCTGTTAAAGGACCAGGTTTCACCTATGATGATGAATTTCCTGCTCCTGCTGGTGGACAAGCGCCGCATTGTGCTGCTGGAGGCTATTAACGACTGCTATCAGGAGCTGTCCAACAAGGCCCAGGGTATCATCGTTGCAGATGTTACTACGGCTTATGAATTGAAGGCGGAGCTTCGGAGCCGCCTGAGCAGCAAGCTGGAGTCTGTAACTGGCAAAAAGGTACAGCTCCGTACTCATCAGGACCAGTCCATTATTGGCGGCGTGGTGGTAAAGATTGGTGACACCCGCATTGACGGCAGTGTTATCGGACGCTTGCAGGCTCTCAAGGCTGAATTGATGGCAAGTAATTGATAAAATTGGGGTGACAGCGAAGTATGAAGATGAATCCGGAAGAAATAACAGCCATTATCAAGGATCAGATCAAAAATTATGCTGTTGATCTGAATGTTGATGAAGTTGGCTCTGTTATCGAAATCGGTGACGGTATTGCCCATATTCATGGCTTGAACAAGGCTATGGCTGGGGAGCTGTTGGATTTCGGTAATGATATATATGGTCTGGTTCTGAACCTGGAGCAGGACAATGTTGGTGCCGTTATTCTTGGCGGTGAAACCGAGATTAAGGAAGGTGCTCAGGTAAAGAGAACTGGAACTATTATGCAGGTTCCTGTAGGTCAGGCCATGATTGGCCGTGTAGTAGATGCCTTGGGCCGTCCTATTGATGGCAAGGGCCCTATTCCTACTACTGAGACTCGTCCAGTTGAGTTTAATGCTCCTGGTATTGCAGACAGAAAGTCTGTACATGAGCCTCTCCAGACTGGTATCAAGGCATTGGATGCTCTGGTACCAATCGGCCGTGGTCAGCGTGAGTTGATTATCGGTGACCGTGGTACTGGTAAGACTGCTATTGCGGTAGATACCATTCTGAACCAGAAGGGCCAGAACTGTATCTGCGTATATGTAGCTATTGGTCAGAAGGCTTCCACCGTAGCCCGCGTGGTAAAGACCTTGGAAGACGCCGGTGCTATGGAATATAGTATCGTAGTAGCTGCTACAGCTGCTGATTCTGCTCCTTTGCAGTATCTGGCTCCTTATGCCGGTGTTGCTATGGCAGAGTATTTTATGTATAGAAAAGATGAGAATGGTCAGGGCGGCCACTGCCTGTGCGTTTATGATGATTTGACCAAGCATGCTGCGGCATACCGTGCTATGTCCCTACTGCTCCGCAGACCACCAGGACGTGAGGCATATCCAGGCGATGTATTCTATCTACATTCCCGTCTGTTGGAGCGTGCTGCTAAATTGTCTGATGACCTGGGTGCAGGCTCTATTACTGCACTGCCAATTATCGAGACTTTGGCAGGTGACCTTTCCGCATATATTCCTACCAACGTAATTTCCATTACAGATGGTCAGATCATGCTGGAGACTGATGCGTTCTATTCCGGTATCCGTCCTGCTATCAGCGTAGGTCTGTCCGTATCCCGTGTAGGTGGTTCCGCTCAGATTAAGGCTATGAAGCAGGTTGCTGGTACCATGCGTCTGGATTTGGCTCAGTATCGTGAGCTGGCAGCATTCTCCCAGTTTGCTTCTGATCTGGATGCTGCTACCAAGGCTCAGCTGGACCGTGGTGTCCGCATGGTTGAGACTCTGAAGCAGGCCCAGTATTCTCCAATGTCTGTAGAGGATCAGGTACTGGTTATCTTTACTGCTGTTCGTGGCTATCTGGTAGATATTCCTGTAGAGAAGGTAGTAATCTTTCAGGATGAGTACCTGAAGTTCATGCACGCAGAGCATCCAGAAATCGGTGAGAAGATTGTTCAGCAGCAGAAGCTGGATGATGCACTGGAGAAGGCTATTTCCGCGTCTATTGAGGAATTCAAGGAAACTGTAACATACAAAATGGCATAAGGCGAGGTGATTTTATTTGGCTAGTTTACAGGATATACGCCGTCGTATCAAGAGCGTAAAGAGTATTCAGCAAATCACAAACGCTATGAACATGGTTGCAACCTCTCGTTTGCGCAAGGCAAAGGAGGCGGCTGTGGCCAACAAGCCTTATGCAGATAAAATGGCACAGGTAGTATCAGATATCGCTGCTAATGTAGGGGATTTTTCTCATCCTCTGCTGGAGGTACGCCAGGAGGGCAAAAAGCTGATTCTGGTAATGGCTTCCGACAAGGGCCTGGCTGGTGCCTATGC
Organism: uncultured Anaerovibrio sp.; assembly: GCA_934203205.1. Taxonomy (GTDB): domain Bacteria; phylum Bacillota; class Negativicutes; order Selenomonadales; family Selenomonadaceae; genus Anaerovibrio. Next base: position 20,849 of record CAKPYV010000035.1, read on the forward strand.
CAGCAATGCCTTCAAGGAGGCTGTGGCTGGTATTGAGGACAAGTCCAACACTGAGATTGTGGCTGTAGGCCGCAAAACCGATGCTTTCTTTAGAAATCGGGATTATGAGGTGGCCAAGTCCTATATTGGTATTAGTGAGCGTCCTTCCTATGATGATGCCAGGGAGATTGCTGTAGACCTGATTTCCAGATTTGTTTCTGGAGAGGTCAAGGAAATCTCTATGGTTTATACCCGTTTTGTGTCAGCTATCAGCTGTGTTCCTGAGACTGTTCAGCTTTTGCCTTTTGGCAATTTGGCTGGTCAGGGTGGAACCCATGCCGAGTACATCTATGAGCCTGATGCTCAGTCTGTACTGGGCTATATGCTGCCACAGTATCTGGTAACTACAATCTATGCCGCTCTTTTGCAGGCTGCAGCCAGCGAGCTCAGCTCCCGTATGAATGCTATGAGCAATGCTACGGACAATGCACAGGAGCTTATCGCAAAACTTGATTTGCATTATAACAAAGTTCGTCAGGCCGGTATCACCCGCGAGATTACAGAAATCGTGGGCGGTGCTGAGGCACTGAAATAAGGGGGTTTACCATTGGCAAAGGGTAAAGTCGTACAGGTTATTGGACCTGTCGTAGATATTGAATTTCCTGCAGGTCAGCTGCCGGAGATCCTCAATGCAGTTACAATCCAGGGTAAAGCCGGCGATGTGAATATTGATCTGGTAGTAGAGGTTATGCAGCATCTGGGTGATTGTGTTACCCGCTGTATCGCTATGAGCTCTACTGATGGTCTCACCCGCGGGATGGAGGCTGTTGATACTGGTTCACCTATTAAGGTTCCAGTAGGTGACGCCTGCCTTGGTCGAGTATTTAATATTTTGGGACAGACAGTTGACCACAATCCTGAGCCTGTTGGCAATAAGGAATTCTGGCCAATTCATCGTCCTGCACCAAAGTTTGATGAGCAGGAGACTTCCACTCAGATTCTGGAGACTGGTATCAAGGTAGTTGACCTGATTGCTCCATATTCCCGTGGTGGTAAGATCGGCCTCTTTGGTGGTGCCGGCGTAGGCAAGACAGTTCTTATCATGGAGCTGATTCATAATATTGCTACCCAGCATGGTGGCTATTCCGTATTTGCTGGTGTAGGTGAGCGTACCCGTGAGGGTAATGACCTGTGGTCTGAGATGACTGAGTCCGGAGTTATTGACAAAACAGCTCTGGTATATGGTCAGATGAATGAGCCACCAGGAGCACGTATGCGTGTTGCTCTGACTGGCTTGACCATGGCTGAGTATTTCCGTGATGTACAGGGTCAGGATGTGCTGCTGTTCATTGATAATATTTTCCGTTTCATTCAGGCTGGTTCCGAGGTATCCGCACTGCTGGGCCGTATGCCTTCCGCAGTAGGTTATCAGCCAACCCTCAGTACTGATATCGGTGCTTTGCAGGAGCGTATTACCTCCACCAAGAAGGGTTCCATTACCTCTGTACAGGCTGTATATGTACCTGCCGATGACTTGACTGACCCTGCTCCAGCTGGTACCTTTACCCATCTGGATGCAACCACAGTATTGTCTCGTCAGATTGCGGAGCTGGGTATCTATCCAGCCGTAGATCCATTGGATTCTACTTCCCGTATTCTGGATCCTAATGTTATTGGTACAGAGCATTATGAGGTAGCCCGTGGCGTACAGGCTGTATTGCAGAAGTACAAGGAGCTGCAGGATATCATTGCTATTCTGGGTATGGAGGAGCTGTCCGATGAGGATAAGCTGACTGTTGCTCGTGCCCGTAAGATTCAGCGTTTCCTGTCCCAGCCATTTGCTGTAGCCGAGGTATTTACCGGTACTCCTGGTAAGTATGTAGAGCTCAGGGATACCATCCGTGGCTTCAAGGAAATTCTGGAGGGTAAATATGATGACCTGCCAGAGGCTGCCTTCTACATGGTAGGCGGTATCGAAGAGGTTGTGGCAAAGGCGGAGCAGCTGAAGAAGGAGGGTTAATCAATGGCTACTATTAAGCTAGAGATTGTATCTCCTGACAAGGTTGTTTATACAGCCGATATAAATATGCTGATTGTTCGTTCCACAGCTGGCGAGCTGGGTATTCTGCCTAAGCATGCTCCTATGGTTACAGGTTTGGTACCTCATGCCATGCGGGTGAAGATTGATGGTACAGAGTCCCTGATTGCTGTGGCTGGTGGCTTTATGGAGGTTCAGCCGGAGAAGATTACGGTGCTGGCTTCTGCAGCAGAGCTGCCTGTGGAGATTGATGTTCTGCGTGCCCAGAAGGCATATGACAGAGCAAAGGAGCGTCTGGAGGCCTTCAAGAGCGGTCGTCAGACAGAGCCGCCTATCGACAACAAGCGTGCCGAGATTGCCTTGCAGCGTGCGATGGCCCGCCTCAGAGCCTGTGGCAAATCCATCGAATAATATGCTATATGTTAAAATAACCGTTGGCTTTTACAAGCCAGCGGTTGTTTTTTATTTTAGAATAAAATATGACACAGTAAACTTCCGATTTGCCGAATACATCAACTATCTATATGACGATATGGTAGCCTCATTTCAGGCGCACTCCCATGAGGCAATTTATTTATACACTTTTTGTAGGCATGACATATACCCTTACAGGTACGCTCGCGCTATATTGATGTGCACACCTATATCACTATTAATGGCGATATGGGAGTACCCTTTCAGGCACGCTCTCGCTACTTTCTCGCCTAGCGGTACTAAAGCTCTCATGAGGCAATTCGTGGCTGACGCCCCGAAAGCTCATGAATCGCTAAGTA
>CAKPYV010000036.1 GCA_934203205.1 uncultured Anaerovibrio sp.
CGAACACAGTAGTTAAGCACATAAACGCTGAAAGTACTTGGCTGGAGACGGCCTGGGAGGATAAGAAGTTGCCGGTTGATTAGAGACTATCGAAAGATAGTCTCTTTTATTATGTGCAAAAGTCCCCAAGCATAATGACTGGTACTACCTAATTAATTTTTAGATATTCCATTATATTGCAGAGGATGTATAATAAAGAAAACATTCTTTGAATAATGCATTTAGGAGGAATAGGGTGTTATGGGGAATATGGAAAAAACATTACCCAAAATTTGGGCGAAGAAAAAGGAAGGAGCGAATCAATTTTACTGGCTTCCTTTAACAGTACATTTGCAGGATACAATAGGAGTAATGCGCTTTCTTTGGCATCATTGGGTTAGTGAAGGACAGAAGCATATTATTATCAATAATCTAGTATTATCATCTCCTAAATGGGATGCAGAAACTATAGCTGTCAATTTAGCTTGTTTTTTAGCAGGAGTTCATGATGTGGGCAAGTGCACTCCAATGTTTCAGACTCAAAAGGGTTATAGCAATTCATTGGATTTAGATATTGCCATTTTGGAACAATTAGAAATTACTGGCCTATATGGAATAAAACATATTGGATTTAGCGAAAATGCGCGGAGAGACTCTCATCATACCATTATGGGGGAATATTTACTTAGGGATTTTGGGGTAAGGCAGGATATTGCTTCTATTATAGGTGCACATCATGGAAAGCCAACCGATGCAGAGGACAAAGTAGAAGAATTGCGGGGATATCCTGAGCGTTTCTATCAGGAAGCTAAAGGAATTATCTATGAACAATGGCATAATATGCAGGATAAGATTATAAGGGATGCTTTAAAGGAAAATGGTTTTGTAGATACTTGTGGGGAACTAGATTTATCCATGTTACCGAGCATAGGAGAGCCGGGACAGGTAATTTTATCAGGTTTGGTTATAATGGCTGATTGGATTGCCAGCAACGAAGGTTATTTTCCATTAATGCCGTTGGATGAACAGGTATTGGTAAATAAAATGGAACGGTTAAAAACAGGAATAATGAACTGGCATAAAAACAATCCTGCAGAATCTTTAGATGTAATAAGTGTACCTAGTGCAAATATGTATTATCAAAAAAGGTTTAATTTTTTGCCTCGTCCCTTTCAGCAAAAGGTGTTTGAAGTGCTGAGGAGCACAGACAACTTGGGACTTTTTATATTAGAAGCCCCTATGGGAGGTGGCAAGACAGAAGCAGCCTTGGCAGCAGCTGAGGAATTGATGGCCAAGAAAAAACTGGATGGATTATTTTTTGGTTTGCCAACGCAAGCAACCTCTAATGGTATTTTTCCAAGGATTAATACATGGCTAAAAAATCTTATGGAAGAATATGGTACGGTGGGCACAATAAAGTTAATGCATGGAAAAGCAGCGTTAAATGATTTGCAGGAAGAGTTAATAGAAGGTGTTCATGTAGATGAAGAATTTAGTGAGGGAGTTCTTACAGCCCAATGGTTTTCAGGAAAAAAGACCTCCATATTAAGTGATGCAGTGGTGGGCACCGTGGATCATTTTCTACTAGCAGCCTTGAAACAAAAACATCTTGCCTTGCGCCATTTGGGTTTTTCCAGGAAAATTGTTATTATTGATGAGGTTCATGCATATGATGCCTATATGAACGTATTTTTACGTCGTGCGATACGATGGATGGGAGCATATGGTATACCTGTTATATTGTTATCGGCTACCCTGCCTGCCAAAACAAGAGAAGATTTGTTTGAAGCTTATCTTCTAGGTCGGGAGCAGAAAAGGAGTAAGCAGGAAAAAGAAGAACATAAAAAACTTTTTCAGTCAAGGGCATATCCATTGCTAACGTATACAGATAATGGCAAAATTTGCCAGAGCAGGGACTTTTCACAGGAAAAAGATAGGCGTATTACAGTTAAGAAGCTGGATGAAGCCAATTTGGAGGAAACTATAAAATTATTACTGGCAAATGGCGGTGTTGTAGGAATCATCGTTAATACTGTAAGCAGGGCACAGAATATTTTTGAACGCTTAGCACAGCTATTTGGCAATGATGTAAAGTTACTCCATAGTAAATTTATAGATACGGATCGCGTGGCTAAGGAAAAGCATCTGATGGAAATTATTGGAAAAGGGGCGAGACGTCCTCCGCGTGGTATTATTATTGGCACCCAAGTATTGGAACAGTCTCTGGATATTGATTTTGATGTGCTGATAACGGATTTGTGTCCTATGGACTTGCTTTTACAGCGTGTAGGCCGTCTCCACCGGCATGATATTTCCCGTCCAGAGAGGTTATCTCAACCGCTGCTGTATATAATGGGAGAAAGTGAAACACTGGAATTTGAGCAGGGATCAGCAGCTATCTATGGAGATTATCTGCTAGCGAGAACCCAGAGCCTATTGCCCAAAGGAGAAATATTTATTCCACGGGATATTCCTTTACTGGTGCAGCAAGTTTATGGCGGGGAGAACATTTCCTGGCCATCAGGTATTCAAGAGATATATGAAAAAGCTCAAAAGAAATATGAAGCTGTTTTGGAATGTAAGGATGATGAAGCAAATAAACAATTTCTTTTAAGAAGACCACATTTGAAAATAAAACCAGAGAAGTGGAATCTCATAGGCTGGTTGAATACTGAAGCAAAATGTGATAGTGAAGCAAATGCCCTTGCTCAGGTAAGAGATGCGGAAGAAAGTATAGAGGTTATTGCCTTATTAAAATGTGATGATGGATATGGATTTTTTGGTAAAAAAGAGGATATTTTCAGTCAAGTAGAGAATTATAAAATTGCTAAGGAAATCGCTAAGTGCACATTGAAATTATCTGAAGCAATGGCTAGATATGCTTGTGGCACTGTGGCTAAAACCATTGAATGGTTAGAAAAATATAATCGGGAGCAGTTGTCTTGTTGGCAGCAACAGCCTTGGCTAAAGGGAAGCTTGGGGATACTTTTTGAGAATACAGGCGATGGTTATACCGGCGAATTTAGATTAGGCAATATTGTATTATACTATAATTGTAATGTTGGGCTTAAATGGTGTAAGCTAGGGGATTAAGCAAGCAGGAGGCGGACATGGGAAGATATAATCTACTGGATGAGAAATGGATTACTGTTTTACGAAAGGATTCGGGAGAAACAGAAAATGTATCACTTTTAAACCTCTTTGAGCATGCTGGGGAATATCGTGCTTTAGCAGGGGAAATGGAGGTGCAGAATTTTGCTATTTTGCGGGTATTGTTAGCGGTTTTAACAACGGTATTTACCCGTGTGGATGCAACAGGTGAAGCATATGAGTGGATTGAGCTGGATGATTCTGAGAAGCTTATTGTAGAGGAAGCGGTAGATGAGGATGATGAAGAAGATTTTACGGAAGCCTTGGAGGATACCTGGAAAGACATATGGGAAGGTCACTGTTTTCCGTCAGTAGTATGTCAATATCTGAAGGCTTGGCATGACCGTTTTTATCTCCTTGATGACAAATATCCATTTTTTCAAGTAACGAAAAAGGATTTGGTAGATAGATTGCCAAAGGGAAAAAATGGCACTCAATTTGCTGGCAAGCAGCTAAATCGCATGATTTCAGAAAGTAACAATAAGGAAGCTATATTTGCACCTGTTGCAGGTCAGGGAAAGAGTTGCATGACAGAGGCAGAGCTGGCTCGTTGGCTTATTACCATGCAAGGATATATTGGTACGGCAGATAAAGCAAAATTTCCCAAGGAAAGCAAGGAAAAGGATTCCAAGGGCTGGCTATATGATATTGGTGGCATTTATATGGCAGGAGAAGATCTTTTTGAAACCTTGTGGATGAATACTATGCTATACCATATAGAAGACGATGTACGTTATACCATTACGCCCCAATCACCTTGTTGGGAGGAGATTCCATCTGAGCGTTTAGATGCTATATTAGAAGGAAGACCTTTGAAGAATTTAGCAGCCTTGTATACTTTATGGAGCAGAGCGGCATATATTTCTCCAGCTTGGATTGCAAAGGAAGAAGTTTCTGTTGAAGCGGTCAAGCTTACGGAAATAATACATGAAAATGCTTTTTTGGAGCCTATGACATTATGGAGCTATAATAAAACAGGGGAACATAAAAATAAGTTTATGCCAAGAGCACATAAACCTATGCAAGCCTTGTGGCGTTCCTTTGGACTGTTGATTCCAGAACGTGGTAATGTAGAGGCCAAACGCCCAGGTATTATGGTTTATTATCATAGGATAGCAAAGTTTATGGACAATCCTATGGTAAAATTGCATGCTGTTAGTATGTTACCAGATGGTAATGCTACTTCCTGGATGCCCATAGATGAGATTTCAGATATGCTATCTCTCAATGAAATTATTTTGACTGATGATAAAGATAATGGTTGGAGTGGGCGAGTGCGTAATATAGTGGCAGAAACAAAAAATATAGTTGAAGGAAGTTATAAGAAATTTTTAGGAGAGATAGCTAAAAGACGAGGTATCAAGTCCGATGTTTTTGCAGCTGCATATCAAGCCACACTTTATGAAAAGATAGACCATCCTTTTAGAGAATGGCTATGGCGTATTCAGCCTGATGATGACAAGGCCGCTAAGGAGAGCCTTTGGAAAAAGGAGCTTTATGGGATTGCTCTGAGAGAAGCAGAACAGCTAATGAAACATTTAACACCTAGAGATTATAAAGGGGAGGAAAATTGCATAACAGCCTATCAGGCGTTCAAAAGGGAGTTATATAAAAAGCTCCTTCCAGACGGGAATTAAGATTTTTACAGTAGGATATTGGCAAAAGGAGGGATTGATTTTGGACCAGGAACATGAAGATGTATATAAGGTGACAAGCAGAATAATAGGGAAACTCAAAGCCCAGGAAGAGATGTCAAGTGGCAAGGCCGCCTTGGCGTCTCTGCGTCACAGCATAGGCAAGTCATTAGGTGCCGTTCCAGATATATGGCCTATTATGTTAGACGATATGCCTGAGGAGTTTCTTTCACATAATGGCATTGAAACAAAGGAAGAACAGGCTATTTATGCAGCATTACAGCTATATGCCCTGCAAAGACAGGGGACGCGAGGCAAAGCTAATACGGAAAGTGTCCAAAATATAGGGGAAGCCTTACAAAAAATTCGCAAAGGAAATGGGCAGGAAGCATTAGATAGAAGATTTGTCGCAGCTCTTTCAGCTACATCTTTTAAGGGGTTAGTCTATCAGCTTAGACAGTTGATGAAGTTGGCTAAAGCTAAGGGGGCCTTGCCTGTGAATTTTGCTGCTTTGGCCAAGGATTTTTATTGGTATCAAATGGGGGCCAAAGAAAAAATTTGTCTCCGTTGGGCGGAAGCCTATTATCAAAAGGGAAATAAGATAGAGTCTGATTCAATTTGAATAGTGGATAGGGAGGATAATTTATGAGTAACGGACGTTTATTTTTGGATATACATGCAATTCAGGTTTTGCCACCATCAAATGTTAATCGGGATGATACAGGGAGTCCTAAGACAGCCCGTTATGGAGGGGTAGTACGTGCTCGTGTTAGCTCTCAGTCCTGGAAAAAAGTAATGCGGGATTATCTTAAAGAATTTGGCGACAATTTTGGCATAGGGGTGCGTACTGTTAAGGTAAGAGATTACATTGTGAGCAAAATGCTTGCTAAGGATACCGCCCTTTCTCAGGAAACAGCTGAAAAGAAGGCTGAGGAAGTTTTAAAAGCTGCAGGCATGAAATTGAAAGACGGCAAATTGTCAGCATTGTTTTTCATTGGTGTTAAGCAAGCAGAGGCGTTGGCTGAGGCTGCAATCAAAGGAGAAAAAGATAAGGAAAAATTATCTACGGCTATGAAAGATAATCCAGAGATTGACATTGCTTTATTTGGGCGTATGCTAGCAGATGACCCTACCAAAAATGAGGATGCCTCCTCTCAGGTAGCTCATGCCATTTCTACCCATGAAGTGCAGACTGAATATGATTATTTTACGGCAGGAGATGATTTAGCTGACCAGGGTAATGCCGGGGCAGCGATGATTGAAACCAACGAGTTCAATTCATCCACACTTTATCGCTATGCCAATGTGGCTGTCCATGAATTCCTTAAGCAGATGCATGGTGATAAGGATTTGACAGCCAGGGCACTGCGTTTGTACATTGAAGCTTTTGCAAATTCCATGCCTACAGGTAAAAGCAATAGCTATGCCAACCAGACCTTGCCCCAGGCTCTGCTTATTGAGCTTAGAGATGATCGTCCTATCAGTCTTGTTAGTGCATATGAAAATCCGGTTAAGGCAAAGAACGGCTATACAGAAGAGTCTGTAAAAAGACTTTTTGTGGAAGCTAATAGAGCCAATAAATTTGTGCACAAACCAATAGCAAACTTCTGCCTTTTGGCCAATGATGCCTGGTATCCAGCAGAAGCGGAGAATGCTTTTGAGGGGGTAAAGGAAGATGGTGTAAATAGCTTGCTGGATGATTTTTCCAAAGAGCTTATTAAAATTATGTAATGGCAGGGATGGACGATGAAAACAATTTTATTGAAATTTGCCGGGCCTATGCAGTCTTGGGGAACTGATTCTCATTTTGAGATAAGGCATACAGATTCATATCCATCAAAAAGCGGCGTACTAGGTTTGGTGGCAGCAGCATTAGGATGGCGGCGCAATGATAAACGTATTGAGGAATTGAATAAAATTTGTTTTGCTGTCAGGGTGGATCAGCCGGGCACCATCTTAGAGGATTATCATATTGCGCATAAGCCAGAGGTAAAAAAAGGTGGTGTTGTTAGTTACCGTACATATGTAACCAAACGGCATTATTTGCAGGATGGGATTTTTGTGGCAGCTCTGGGCATATCTCAAGCTGAAGATGTTGATGAAATATTGGCTGCCTTAAGACAGCCCTATTTTCAACCATATATGGGACGCCGCTCCCTTCCTTTGCCTGTGGATTTTATATTGGATGTTGTAGAAGGAGAGCCTGTTTCTGTGCTTCGTGATTTTCCTTGGCAGGCAGCAGATTGGTATCAAAAAAAAGAGCAGTTAAAGGATAATACTGGTCGTCAGCGTCTTTCCATATTTGCAGAAAAGGATATTGACGGAGGTATAGTAAGAAGACGTCGTGACCATGTAGTGTCATTAGCAAGTTCGGGACGTCGTTATTTGCCCCGTATGGAATATGAAACGTTTTGTGAAATCGCAATGCCGAAATCAAGACAGGAGCATGATGCTTTTGCTGCTCTAGGAGGTATTTGATATGTATCTTTCCAGAGTTCAAATAGATACAGATAATCGACAAAAAATGCGTAATCTTACCCATCTAGCTGCTTATCATGATTGGGTAGAGCGCAGCTTTCCTCAGGAAATAGCCAGAGGAGAACGGATGCGGAAGTTATGGCGAATTGATCATTTAAATGGCAAGGAATACCTTCTGATTGTTAGTAATGAGGAGCCAGATTTAGTAGAGCTTTGTCGTTATGGTGTAGATGGTAGTGCCGCAACTAAAAATTATGATCTTTTTTTGGCCAAATTAAAGAATGGTATGAAGTGTCGCTTTCGAGTTGTATTGAATCCTGTGGTAGCAGTTTCCGCCGGTATAGGGAAACGTGGGCGCATTGTGCCACATATAACAGTACAACATCAAATGGAATATTTGAAGAATCGGTCAGAAAAACAAGGTTTTTTTCTCTCTGATGAAGAATTTGAAATAACAGAGCGTAGCTTTGCTATTTGGCAAAAAAATAAGGAGCGTATTCGACTTAGCAAGGTAGCCTATGAAGGAACTTTGCTCATCAAGGATATTGAATTGTTTAGAAAATTGTTAACGGAGGGTATGGGAAAGAAGAAAGCCTATGGTTTTGGTATGATGACAGTTATTCCTTTGGAGGTGTAACATGGCAAAACCGGTTATTGCAGGAAAGTCTGGTCTGACAGAGTTGCCACGAATAGAAGATCGTGCTACATTTATCTACATTGAACACGCCAAGATAAACCGTGTGGATAGTGCAGTTACTGTTGCAGATGCCAAGGGAGTTGTCCGCCTGCCGGCAGCCATAGTAGGAGTGCTGCTATTAGGGCCTGGTACAGATATTAGTCACCGGGCGGTAGAGCTTCTAGGGGATACTGGAACAGCAATTGTTTGGGTAGGAGAACGTGGCGTGCGTTATTATGCTCATGGCAGGGCATTGGCAAGATCTACGCGTTTTCTTATGCGGCAGGCAGAACTGGTTACCAATGAACGGAGCCGGCTAAAGGTCGCAAGGGAAATGTATAAAATGAGATTTCCCGGAGAAGATGTATCTAAAATGACCATGCAGCAGCTACGTTCACATGAGGGTGCCCGGGTACGGCGTAGATATCGTGAACTGTCAAAAGAATATAATGTACCGTGGGATAAAAGAGTATACAATCCTGATGATTTTGCAGGTAGTGATTCTATTAATCAAGCTTTATCAGCAGCTCATGTTGCTCTTTACGGATTGGTACACAGTGTAATAGCGGCCCTAGGTCTGTCACCAGGCTTGGGATTTGTGCATACTGGTCATGAACGCTCCTTTGTTTATGATATTGCAGATCTTTATAAAGCAGAAGTAACAGTTCCCATTGCTTTTTCTGTTGCAGCTGAAATTGAAGAGGGGCAGGATGTAGGTAAAATTACTAGGCTGAGGACTAGGGATGCCTTTGTGGATGGAAAGCTATTGAAGCGTATAGTAAAAGATTTGCAAGCATTGTTGGAAATACCAGAGGATAATCAAATAGAGGCTGAAACATTGAGCTTGTGGGATGATAAAACAAAATTAGTGCCTTATGGTGTCAATTATAGTGAGGTAGAATCATGCCCATGACAGTTATAACCTTGAAAAGTGTGCCACAATCCTTGCGGGGAGATTTGACACGGTGGATGCAGGAAATTGCCACTGGTGTTTATGTAGGGAATTTTAATAGTCGTATCAGGGAGTATCTTTGGAATCGAGTAAAGGAGACTATGGGGCATGGCGAGGCTAGCATGTGCTTTGCAACAAGAAATGAATTCGGCTACGATTTTGTTACAGAGAATACTTTGCGCTCGGTTATTGATTATGATGGTTTACCATTAATTTTTATTCCTAAGGAAATTTCTGAGTCAACGGGACTAGCACGTGGATTTAGTAATGCAGCGAAATTTCATCGTGCAAGAAATGCTGTAAAAAGGAAGGGCAAAGAAAGGGAAAAGAGTTATGTCATCATCAATATTGTAACTGATGGTTTGGATGTTCAGCAGAATCATATATTAGAAATAGGTGCTATTCGTTGTGAAAATGGCGAAGAGAATAGTTTTCATGAGTTGATTGCCTATGCAGGTAGCATTCCTGAGCATATTAGCAACATGAGGGGAATCACCTGCTCCATGCTGCAGCAGGAAGGAAAGCCGATAGAGCTGGTGTTGGCAGCATTGCGAGAATTTATTGGCGAAAGTGAGTTAATCGGCTATCATGTTGGTTTTGACATTGAGTGTTTGAATCGGGATTTAGAAAAATGTGGATTGGGATATTTAAACAATCGGGTACATGATCTTTTGCCGATAATAAAAAAGGAGCAGATTTTTCAAGAGGATTATAAATTGGAAACATCATTGAAAAGTTATGGGATTCGTGAAAATGTGCCTTATCGAGCATTGGAGAAGGCGGAGCTGGTAAAACGCCTTGCACAGAAGTTAAATAAATTCGGGATTTAAAGTCGGCAATAGTGGCTAGAATAAAGGGATCTTTTACTGGTCTTTCCCGCGTGAGCGGGGGTGATCCCGAAACAATGCCCCAGTACAAATTAGTGTACAAGTCTTTCCCGCGTGAGCGGGGGTGATCCTCAATGTGGACGCTGACGGTCGTATCAGTGTAGGTCTTTCCCGCGTGAGCGGGGGTGATCCCTCGTAATAACTTGCTACATCAACAACCTGAATGTCTTTCCCGCGTGAGCGGGGGTGATCCCTCCGCTATCAGGGTGGACATAGTTATGTAGGCGTCTTTCCCGCGTGAGCGGGGGTGATCCCGGAATCTGTTCAGGTGCAGCAGCAGGCCCACCGTCTTTCCCGCGTGAGCGGGGGTGATCCTGTCCCAGAAGTCCGTGAGAGTTGACTCATTGAGTCTTTCCCGCGTGAGCGGGGGTGATCCCGAGATACCGTTGCCTCTGCAACACCCGTGTAAGTCTTTCCCGCGTGAGCGGGGGTGATCCCGGTGGGAATGCCATCAGCTTGTGCCTTATAGCGTCTTTCCCGCGTGAGCGGGGGTGATCCTAAAACATTGGCGGAAAGCAAGCCCTAACATCGGTCTTTCCCGCGTGAGCGGGGGTGATCCTGAGCTGAGAAAGAACGCTGGACGGATTGTCAAGTCTTTCCCGCGTGAGCGGGGGTGATCCCGGACACTTAAGACAGAAAGGCAAGGTTGCCGAGTCTTTCCCGCGTGAGCGGGGGTGATCCCAAATTCTACTATCCTACACTTCAAATGACACTGTCTTTCCCGCGTGAGCGGGGGTGATCCTACTCATGACGATTACCAGAGATACCATCGATTGTCTTTCCCGCGTGAGCGGGGGTGATCCTGGCATGTGGGTGGAAAACTTCACATGGGGTGGGTCTTTCCCGCGTGAGCGGGGGTGATCCCGCAGAACTGACTGAAAAGCTGGTAGGGCTTCAGTCTTTCCCGCGTGAGCGGGGGTGATCCCTCCAGAACTTCAGCTTTTAGCTTCTTGTGCTTGTCTTTCCCGCGTGAGCGGGGGTGATCCTTCGTGATGGTATTAAAGTAAAGCCGCCTAAATGTCTTTCCCGCGTGAGCGGGGGTGATCCTACTAAAGTAATGTCTAAGTCTTTCACTGAGCAGTCTTTCCCGCGTGAGCGGGGGTGATCCTGGATATATACTTATTAATGTTAATAAGATTTTGTCTTTCCCGCGTGAGCGGGGGTGATCCCATGATTTATAACGAGTGGTTTCGTGATGAAAAGTCTTTCCCGCGTGAGCGGGGGTGATCCCAAAAGGACTAACGGCTGAAAACTGGGCATCAAGTCTTTCCCGCGTGAGCGGGGGTGATCCTAAGCCAGCTGTCAAGAAGACCGAGGCCAAGGTGTCTTTCCCGCGTGAGCGGGGGTGATCCCGGAGTACCAGACCCAGGGGCTGTTAATCAGTAGTCTTTCCCGCGTGAGCGGGGGTGATCCCTTTAGAAAAATATTTACGAAAAAAGTACATAGGTCTTTCCCGCGTGAGCGGGGGTGATCCCATCGTTAATCGAAGAAATGAGGAATCCGAGAAGTCTTTCCCGCGTGAGCGGGGGTGATCCACAAAGGCATCGCTGAAAAAATTGCTTGCATGGGGTCTTTCCCGCGTGAGCGGGGGTGATCCTACCGCTTAATTCTGCCCTCATTCATTTTGAAAGTCTTTCCCGCGTAAGCGGGGGTGATCCCATCCTGCCATCCTCTCCTTGACATCGGTCCAAGTCTTTCCCGCGTCAGCGGGGGTGATCCTACCTGATGTAACTATAGACAGCACTGTAGCTATGTCTTTCCCGCGTCAGCGGGGGTGATCCCCGAGCACTACGGAGTTATCCTCTAAGTTAATAGTCTTTCCCGCGTCAGCGGGGGTGATCCTGTCCTTTCAACAAGTGAGAGGGTAGCTATCAAGTCTTTCCCGCGTCAGCGGGGGTGATCCTCTTCCAGACAATAATCAAGAACTTCTTTTTCTGTCTTTCCCGCGTCAGCGGGGGTGATCCCGGTATCTCGTTGGGAATCCGCAGAAATTAACAGTCTTTCCCGCGTCAGCGGGGGTGATCCTGGCACAACACTAATTTTGAGAAGTATCTAAGAGTCTTTCCCGCGTCAGCGGGGGTGATCCTACTTGCTACCCCCAGCGCGGCGGTGGATATAAGTCTTTCCCGCGTCAGCGGGGGTGATCCCAGTGCCGTCATATTTAAGCATACAAGGCCTTGGTCTTTCCCGCGTCAGCGGGGGTGATCCCGCACCGCAATTCGAGTCGTTGCTCCAGGCACCGTCTTTCCCGCGTCAGCGGGGGTGATCCTTTTGAAAATCATAAGGAAGAAACGGGGGATAAGTCTTTCCCGCGTCAGCGGGGGTGATCCGAGGAATGTGTATGCAGTGGCGTAAATCACAAAGTCTTCCCCGCGTCAGCGGGGGTGATCCTAGCTTCCTTGGTTTGCTCATCTGGCACTACATGTCTTTCCCGCGTCAGCGGGGGTGATCCCGCTTCAAAATCTTTTTTGGCACTGCTAAATACGTCTTTCCCGCGTCAGCGGGGGTGATCCCATATTTTCTTGCTTTAGAGAACCATAGTCGTCGTCTTTCCCGCGTGAGCGGGGGATATTCAAGTTAATATGTTATAATATAATCAGAGTTAAGGTAGGTAGATATTGCTAAAAAACATTATTTGTGATACACTCTGATTGACAAATGATGTGCTGTATGGCAAGCGTAACGGTTGTTGCCTACAGGTAGTACAAAGCCCCCACGAGTTCCAGTCGTGGGGGCTTTGTTATTAAGATTGCTATACATATTGATTTAAGGTATAATATTTTACGTAAGAGGTGTACCTACACGGTAGGCGGTTAATCCTGCCCCTGAAAGGGGGCTTGCCTATGACTTTGTATGATTTTTTGGCACTGGTTTTTCTAGTGACTATCTGCATTGTTGCTATTAAGGCATAGAAAAACCGCCAATGCTTTTGGCCGAGCTAAAGGGCGGTTTTCCATACTTAGCTTTTTCTGTTCGTCGGGGCAACCGTCTATCGGTGCTCCTCTTATTTTTATTATACATTGCAAGTAAATTAATTGCAACATATTTACAAGGATAACATCATAAAAGGGAGTGGTTGTACATGAGGAGAATATTTATCCTACTGTGTTTGCTGATGGTGTGGGCAGAGAGTGCCTTGGCGGTGGGGAATCTGGGGGTGTTGTGGGATTGGCAGGCCCCGGGGGAGAAGGAGAGCCGGCTGGTACACCAGGCAAAATTGCCTGGAATTGATGTATTATCTCCTAGCTGGTTTATTATTGAGAATGCTCAGGGCAAAATCAAAACCCGTCATGGCAGTGTGAAGTATGTCCGTCAGGCTCACAACAAGGGGTATCAGGTGTGGGCTTTGATTACCAATAATTTTGATCCTCAAATGACCAGCAAGCTGTTGGACAGTCCCCTGGCACGGAAAAGGGTAATTGCCCAGATGGAGCAGCTGGCCAAGGATTATGAACTGGATGGTTTTAATCTGGATTTTGAAAATATCAATCCGGCAGACAAGGACAAGCTGACGGATTTTGTGGAGGAGATTAGCAAGGCCTTGAAACATCAGGGGCTGATTATTTCCATAGATGTGACCATTCCCAGCAATTCCGGCTATTGGTCCAAATGCTACGACCGAAAGGCCATAGCAGAGGTGGTGGATTACATGATGCTGATGGCCTATGATGAGCACGGGGCTGGTTCCGAGGTTAGCGGTTCTGTGGCATCCCTGCCTTGGGTGGAGGATGGTATTCAGAAAACACTGCAGGAGGGCGTGCCGGAGAAAAAGCTGATTCTGGGTATGCCTCTTTATATGCGCCTTTGGCAGGAGACAAAGGGGAGGGTTAAGGCCAAAACCCTATCTATGGCGCAGGCAGACAAGGTGATTCGGGAAAAGGGATTGGCGCCTGTGTGGCTTTCCAAGGAGGGACAGTATTATTTTGAATATCAGGAGAAAAATACCCGCTATCGGGTATGGCAGGAAAATCGCCGTTCTCTGGCCTTGAAGGCTTCCTTGGTGAATCGCTACAATCTGGCAGGAGGTGCCTATTGGCGCAGTACCTTGGAGACAGAGGATGTGTGGCCAGCCTTGGCGGAAACTCTATCCTACGGCAAATAAGATAATTTGTAAATATTTTAGTTGAAGGGACATATGGCCTTTCAAAACCATCTTGAAAACCATATAATATCCTTGTAATGAATCCGAAATGCTAGCAAAAACAGGATATAATATTATGGAAAACAAATATTTAGACAAAGTTTTGCCGTTTCTTCAGAAAATTTCCAAAGAACGGCGAGAAAAATTTTATACCTATTTCCAAAATGCACCTTTGTGGCTGCTGGATTCCTTCCAAGTAGAAAATATGCCCAAGGAAACCACCTTTATCAGGGCTGGGGACCCTGTGGATACCATTTATTTTATTGGCAGCGGCATTATCAAGGGCACAGATTACAGAATCCTAGGGGTATCCTTTGATTTTATGATTTTTACGGATGTATATGCCTATGGGGGCATGGAGGTTATCATGGATTTTGATACCTATCAGACCTCCTTGCAGACTGTTACGGATTGTATCGTCTTGAAGATACCCAAGGGACAGTTTGCCAAATGGATAAAATCTGACATCTGGTCCTTGGGCCATGAGGCAAAGCTGATGGGGCAGTATCTACTAGAGCAGGCTCGCAACAATCGGGTTTTCCTGTTTTTGCAGGGGGTAGATAGATTGATTATGCTGTTGACCATTATGTATGAACAGTCGGAAGTGGTAGGGGAATTGACCATTGCCAATGATAGGCAGAAGCTGTCAGATTATACTGGTCTTAGCGTCAAAACCATAACCCGGGCTGTCCAAAAGCTGGAGTCTCAGGGGATGCTTAGCCGCTCTCGCAGTAAGCTAACTGTAAATCAACAGCAGTATGAATTAATGAAGGAAAGTTTGGCAGAGATTTTGGAAGCAGAAACATAGGAGAATTAGGAAAAAGAGCAGGTATTAGATAAGAGGGGGAGCTTATTATGCAGAACTATTCAGGTGAAGAAGGATTACAGTATCATGTGCAGATTCGTCCAGGGGATGTAGGCAAATATGTTATTTTGCCGGGAGATCCTAAGCGCAGTGCCAAGATTGCAGCACATTTTGATGATGCCAAGCTGATTGCTGATAACAGAGAGTATGTTACCTACACTGGTTATCTGGATGGGGAAAAGGTTAGTGTAACCTCCACCGGTATTGGTGGTCCATCTGCTTCTATTGCTATGGAAGAGCTGGTAAAATGCGGTGCAGACACCTTCCTGCGGGTAGGTACTTGTGGCGGTATTGATTTGGATGTTAAGGGTGGCGATATTGTAGTTGCTACTGGTGCTATTCGCATGGAGGGCACCAGCAAGGAATATGCTCCTATTGAGTTCCCTGCTGTGGCAGATTTGGATGTTACCAATGCTTTGATAAAGGCCTGCAAGACCTTGGGCATGAACTACCATGCTGGTGTGGTACAGTGCAAGGATGCCTTCTATGGTCAGCATGATCCTGAGATTATGCCAGTAAGCTATGAGCTTTTGAACAAATGGGAAGCTTGGAAGCGTTTGGGCACCAAGGCTTCTGAAATGGAATCTGCAGCTTTATTTATTGTAGCCAGCCATTTGAAGGTACGCTGCGGCTCTGATTTCCTGGTAGTAGGCAATCAGGAGCGGAATGCTCTGGGCATGGAGAATCCTATTGTCCATGACACAGAGGCGGCTATCAAGGTGGCTGTTGAGGCTATTCGTACTTTGATTAAAGAAGACAGGAATAAATAAGGGCAGCGGAGGACAAGGTAATGCAGTTAGCATTTAATTTATTAGGCATTTTGGTAGTCTTTGGCATCTGCTGGCTTCTTTCCTGGCAACGGAAGTCCATTAACTGGAAGCTTATTGGCAAGGCCTTTGTCATTCAGCTGTTGTTGGCTGTGTTTATTGTAAAGGTTCCTTTGGGACAGCAGGTTATTTCCATTCTTTCTGATGGCGTTACTGCCGTGGTTAATTGCGGTAAGGATGGCGTATCCTTTGTCTTTGGCGATTTGGCAGATACCTCCAAGATGTTTGTCTTTGCGGTAGCATCTCTGGGAAATATTATTTTCGTATCTGCTTTGGTAGAGTTCCTTTATTATATTGGGGCTTTGGGCTTTATCGTTACTCATTTGGGACGGTTGGTCAAGAAGCTGGTAGGCTCCACAGAGGTAGAGAGCTTTGTAGCTACAGCCAATATGTTCCTGGGCCAGACTAGCAGCCCTGTATTGATTAGCAAATACATTGGCCGGATGACGGAAAGCGAGATTTTTGTTATCCTGGTGGCTGGTATGGGTAGTATGGATGTGTCCATTCTTACCGCCTATGTATCTATGGGTATTCCAATGGATTATCTCCTGATGGCCAGTATGTTGGTACCAGTAGGCAGTATTCTCATTGCCAAGATGATTTTGCCTGAGATGGAAACTTGCAACAATGTGGATAATCTGAAGATTGATAACAAGGGTGGCAATACCAATGCTATTGAAGCCATTATGAATGGTGCTGGTGTAGGTCTGCAGGTGGTTCTGGGTATCTGTGTGGCTCTGATTGCGGTTATCGGCATGGTAGCTTTGGTAAATATGATTCTGGGCTTTGCTGGGCTTAGTCTGGAAATGATTTTCGGCTATGTGTTCTGCCCATTTGGCTATCTCATGGGCTTTGATACTGTAACTGCTATGCAGGAAGGTACTTTGCTGGGCCAGAAGCTGGCCCTTAACGAGTTCGTGGCCTTTGGTACTCTGGGAGCTTATATCAGCACCTTGGATTCCAGAACTGCTATGATGTGTGCTATTTCTTTGGCAGGTTTTGCCAATGTCAGCAGCATGGGTATCTGCATCGGTGGTATTGGTGCATTGTGTCCTGAGAAAAAGGGTGTACTTTCCCGGATTGTAGTTCGTGCGATGCTGGGCGGTATGCTGTTAAGCATTCTCAGTGCTATGCTTTGCGGCTTAGTGGCTCTGTTCTAAAATAAGTTAAGGCAAGGACATGGTATAATAATCTAAAGGGTTGTTATACCATGTCTATTATGAAGATATATGGAAAGCGGGGTTGAAAAATGAGCGGGAAAAAATATAAGCGGATTTGTACCATTGTAATTGATTCACTGGGGGCTGGCGCCATGCCGGATGCCGCTGAATATGGTGATGCAGGAACTGATACCCTGGGCCATATTTCCGAAAGTGTGGATAGCTTTGTCATTCCTAATTTGCAGAAGCTGGGCATGGCCAATCTCCATCCTCTGAAGCAGGTGGAGGCAGTGGCAAAGCCTTTGGCTCATTATGGTAAATTGCGGGAGGCCAGTACAGGCAAGGATACTATGACAGGTCATTGGGAAATGATGGGTTTGCATATTACCAAGCCTTTCAAGACCTTTACCGATACCGGTTTTCCCCCAGAGCTGATTGCAGAGCTGGAAAGGAGGACTGGCCACAAGGTTATTGGCAACAAGGCGGCCAGTGGTACAGCTATTTTGGATGAGCTGGCAGAGGAAGAAATTGCTACAGGTCATATGATTGTATATACCTCGGCGGATTCTGTGCTGCAGATTTGTGGTAATGAGGAGACCTTTGGCTTGGAGGAGCTTTATCGCTGCTGTGAAATTGCCAGGGAAATTACCATGAAGGATGAGTGGAAGGTAGGCCGTGTTATTGCCCGTCCTTATGTAGGCAAGAAAAAGGGAGAGTTTAAGCGTACCAGCAACCGTCATGACTATGCTTTGAAGCCTTATGGCAGAACAGCCCTGAATGCCTTGAAGGACAAGGGTTATGATGTGATTTCTGTAGGGAAGATTGCAGATATTTTTGATGGTGAGGGCATTACTGAGGCTAACAAGTCAAAAAGCTCTGTTCATGGTATGGAGCAGACCATTGAAATAGCCAAAAAGGATTTTACAGGCTTGTGCTTTGTAAATCTGGTGGATTTTGATGCACTGTGGGGCCATCGGAGAAATCCAGAGGGCTATGCCCAGGAGCTGGAGAAATTCGATGTGAAGCTAGGGGAATTATTGCCATTGCTAGGAGAGGATGATTTGCTGATTATTACGGCAGATCACGGCAATGATCCAACCCACACCGGCACCGACCATACTAGAGAAAAGGTGCCATTTATTGCCTATTCTCCATCTATGAAGGAAAGTGGCCAGTTGCCAGAAAGCGATACCTTTGCGATTATTGGTGCAACCATTGCGGATAATTTTGGTGTGAATATGCCAGAAGGTACGATAGGTTATTCTGTTTTAGATAAATTGATTTAAGGAGATATGTTTATGGATAAAGAGGAAGTTTTAAGCAAGGTAGATCATACACTGCTGGCTCAGGTGGCTACCTGGGGGGATATTAAGCAGATTTTGGATGATGCAATGAAATATGAGGTTGCCTCTGCCTGTATTCCTGCTGCTTATGTAAAGCAGGCGGCAGAATATGTTCAGGGCAAGCTGGCTATCTGTACCGTTATTGGCTTCCCTAATGGTTATAGCACTATGGCAACCAAGGTTTTTGAGGCTGGGGATGCTGTGGACAATGGAGCCGATGAGGTTGATATGGTTATCAATATTGGCTTTCTGAAGGATGGCCGCTATGATGAGGTGGAGGAGGAAATCCGCCAGATTCATCAGGCCTGCAAGGGCAAGCTGTTGAAGGTTATTATTGAAACCTGCCTTTTGACTGAGGAAGAAAAAATCAAGGCCTGTGAGCTGGTAACCCAGGCTGGGGCGGAGTATATCAAAACCTCTACTGGCTTCTCTACTGCTGGTGCTACCTTTGAGGATGTAAAGCTGATGCGGGAGCATGTAGGTAAGGATGTGAAGGTAAAGGCTGCTGGTGGTATTTCCTCCTTTGCAGATGCGGAGAAATTTATTGAGCTGGGAGCAGACCGTCTGGGAACCAGCCGTCTGGTAAAGATTATGAAAAGCGAGGGCTGATTATGACTAATGCAGAGCTGATTGCAGAAGCAAAAAAGGCAAGACTTCATGCCTATACTCCTTATTCTCATTTTCAGGTAGGAGCGGCTTTGGAAACCAAGGCTGGCAAAATCTATCATGGGTGTAATATTGAAAATGCTGCCTATGGCCCT
This sequence comes from uncultured Anaerovibrio sp., assembly GCA_934203205.1. Taxonomy (GTDB): domain Bacteria; phylum Bacillota; class Negativicutes; order Selenomonadales; family Selenomonadaceae; genus Anaerovibrio. Next base: position 18,854 of record CAKPYV010000036.1, read on the forward strand.
ACTAACTGTGCTGAGAGAACAGCATTCTTCAAGGCTGTTTATGCAGGGGAAAGAGAATTTACCCGAATCGCCATTGTAGGGGGGCCAGAGGGACAGGAGGCCAATGCTACCTGTGCTCCTTGTGGTGTATGCCGTCAGGTAATGCGGGAATTCTGCACTCCAGATAGTTTTGAGATTGTTCTGGACGATGGCAAGGGGGGAGAGCTGGTTTATACATTGGAGCAGCTTTTGCCAGAAAGCTTTGGGCCAGAGAATTTGGGTAAATAAAATCAGATATGGGTGCTGCCTTATGAGGAAAACAGGTCTGAATGGTTCAGGCCTGTTTTTTACATTTATTTTACAAAAACCTTCTAATGGATTTTACATTCAGGGGTTAATATATTCCTAGATTTCCAAGGAGATTAGTTATCAGGAATAATTTTATCAAGGAGAGTGTAAAAAAGATGAAGAAGTTTTTACTGGTTGTAATGTCCATTATGATGATGGGCCTGACATTGGTGGGTTGTGGCAGTGATGCTGCTGAGAAGGGTGCCGGTCTTAGCGGTGCGGTTTCCACCAACGGCTCTACTTCCATGGAGAAGGTTATTGGTATTCTGTCTGAGAAGTTTATGGGTGATAACAAAGGTGTTACCATTACCTACGATGCTACTGGTTCTGGTACTGGTATTGAGGCTGTAAGCAAGGGTTCCACTGATATTGGTCTATCCTCCCGTGCTTTGAAGGACAGCGAGAAGGCAAAGGGCCTGAAGGAAACTACTGTAGCTCTGGATGGTATTGCTATTATCGTCAATGAGAACAGCCCTATTAACGATTTGAAAACCGAGGATGTAGCTGCCTTGTTTAATGGTCAGGTTACTGACTGGAGCAAGCTGGGCGGCAAGGCTGGCCAGGTAGCTGCTATTGGCCGTGAGGCTGGTTCCGGTACTCGTGACGGTTTTGAGTCCATTACCAAGACCAAGGATAAGTGCAAGCTGACTCAGGAGTTGACTTCCACAGGTGCTGTTATTGAGGCTGTAAAGAACAGCGAGGGTGCTATTGGTTATGCTTCCTTTGCTTCCGTTGAGAATCAGAAGGGTATCAAGGTTTTGAAGATTAATGGTGTAGAGTGCACCGAGGATAATATTGCTAACGGCAGCTATGTAATCCAGCGTCCATTTAACCTGATTACCAAGGAAGGCACCAAGTTGAGCGAGGCTGCGCAAGCATTCTTCGACTTCATGACCTCCAAGGCTGCTGCTGAGCTGATTTCTCAGGCCGGTGCAGTACCTACTGCGAAATAAAAGAGGTCTAGCGCGATATGAAAAACAAAACTAAATGGCAGGAGCTCACCGAAAAAGGTATCAACGCTGTGTTCATGCTTTGCGGTATTGTGGCAGTAGGTTTCGTCCTTTGTATCACAGTACATCTGGTTATTGCCGGCCTGCCAGCTATTATGAAAATAGGCTTGCCAACCTTTCTTTTTGGCACTACCTGGCAGCCAACTGCTACCACAACAGAGCCGTCATTTGGTATTCTGCCATTCATCCTAACCAGCATCTATGGTACTGCTGGGGCAGTGCTGATAGGTGTCCCCATTGGCCTTTTGACCGCCATCTTTTTGGCCAAGGCCGCTCCGCCCAAGTTTGCCAAGGTAATTCATACTGCGGTTGAGCTTTTGGCAGGTATCCCATCTGTAGTATATGGCCTTGTAGGCATGATTATACTTGTTCCAGGTATTCAGAGGGCCTTTGATTTGTCCTCTGGTGCCACCTTATTGGCAGCCATTATTGTGCTGACTATTATGATTTTACCATCCATCATCAACGTATCTGAGACTGCACTGCGGGCAGTACCTAGAGAATACGAAGAAGCTTCTATGGCGTTGGGGGCTACTGAGATGGAGACATTTTTCCGGGTAAGCGTTCCAGCTGCCAAAAGCGGTATTGCCGCAGCTGTGGTATTGGGTGTAGGTCGTGCTATTGGCGAGGCTATGGCCATTATCATGGTATCAGGTAATGTAGCTAATCTGCCGGGCTTGCTTACTTCTGTAAGGTTCATGACCACGGCCATTGCCTCAGAGATGGCTTATGCCGCCGCAGGTTCTCTGCAGCAGCAGGCATTGTTCTCCATCGGCCTGGTACTGTTCCTGTTTATTATGATGATTAACGTATTCCTGAATGTATTTGTCAAGGGAAGGAGGACAGCCTGATGGTTGAGAATGTTGCTGTAAGCCAGCCTGTAGCCCAGCCTACTGGCTTTTCCAAGCGTAAGCTGTGGAATCAAGGTGCCAAGGTCCTGATTTGGGGCAGTGCCATTTTGACCTGTGTGTTGCTGGCCTTTCTCATAGGCTATATCTTTTATAGAGGTGTACCCTATCTTTCCTGGGAGCTTTTGACCTCCCAGTCCAGTTATGTGAAGAAAACTATCGGCATTCTTCCTAACCTGATGAATACCCTGTATATTATCCTGGTGGCTATGGTTATTGTTTTGCCACTGGGCACAGGGGCTGCTATCTACCTGACGGAGTACGCTACTAACAAAAAGCTGGTTAAGTTGATTGAATTTGCTTCTGAGGCTCTTACTGGTATTCCTTCCATTATCTTTGGTTTGGCAGGCTTGGTTCTGTTTTCTGAAATGTTTGGTTTGAAGCAAGGTATTTTAGCTGGTGGTCTTACTTTGGTAATGATGGTACTGCCGGTCATTATTCGTACTACCCAGGAAAGCCTGAAAACAGTGCCTAACGCTTATCGTGAAGGTTCTCTGGCTATGGGGGCCAGCAAATGGCATATGGTACGTACTGTGGTACTGCCTAATGCTGTTGATGGTATTGTTACCGGTTGTATTTTGTCCATTGGGCGTATTGTAGGCGAGTCTGCTGCGCTGTTGTTTACGGCGGGCTTTGGCCTGGTATTGAATGATTTCTTCACGGCGCTGGAATCCTCATCTGCTACTTTGACAGTGGCCTTGTATGTATATGCCAGCGAGCGTGGTGAAACAAACGTAGCCTTTGCTATTGCGGTTATTTTGATGACTCTTACCTTGATTCTGAACTTCTCTGCTAATTATGCAGCCAAGAAGCTGAAGAACTAAATTTGATGGGAGATTGTTATGGATACAATAATGGAAGTAAAGGACTTGAATCTGTGGTATGGGGATCATCATGCCCTCCACGATATTAACGTGGATATACCTAAAAATCAGATTACAGCCCTGATAGGTCCTTCTGGCTGCGGTAAGTCTACCTTTTTAAAGACTTTGAACCGCATGAATGACCTGGTTGAAAATGTAAAGATTACAGGTAATATTATCTACAATAACGAGAATATTTATGCACCAAAGGTTGATGTAACCTGGCTGAGAAAGAGAATAGGCATGGTGTTCCAGAAGCCAAATCCTTTCCCTATGAGCATCTATGATAATATTGCCTATGGCCCACGTACTCATGGTATTACCTCCAAGGTAAAGCTGGACAATATTGTGGAGAAATCTCTAAAGGATGCAGCTATCTGGGATGAGGTAAAGGATAGATTGAATACATCTGCCCTGGGTATGTCTGGTGGTCAGCAGCAGCGTCTGTGTATTGCTAGAGCCTTGGCTGTGGAGCCTGATATTCTTCTTATGGATGAGTCTACTTCTGCGCTGGATCCTATTTCCACTGGCAAAATCGAGGAGTTGGCTGTGGAACTGAAGAAGAAATACACTGTGGTTATGGTTACCCATAATATGCAGCAGGCGGTGCGTATTTCTGATTACTGTGCTTTCTTCCTGTTGGGAGATTTGGTAGAGTTCAGCAAGACAGAGGAAATGTTCTCTATGCCAAAGGATAGAAGAACAGAGGATTATATCACAGGGAGGTTTGGCTGATGAGATCTATGTTTGATCAGCAGCTGAAAACTCTGAACGAGGAAATGCTCTATATGGGCAGTCTTTGTGAGGATACTATTCAGCAGACCATTGAGGCTCTTATGTCTGGGGATGTAAAAAAGGCTCATGCTTTGAATAATATGATGAGTCAGCTTACCCAGCAGGAGCGTAGTATTGAAAATATCTGTCTCAAGCTTTTGATGCAGCAGCAGCCGGTGGCTAGAGATTTGCGAACCATATCTTCTTCCTTGAAGATGGTAACAGATATGGAACGTATTGGTATTCAGGCCTGCGAGATTGCGGAGATTATTGCGGCGGGCAATGTGGTAAGAGCTACTGATAAGGTGGATTTCCAGGAGCTGTCTAATGAGGTTAGCCATATGGTGCAGATGGCCATGATGGCTTATGATAAAAAGGATATGAATTTGGCAGATGAGGTTATCAAATACGATGATGTGGTGGATAAGCTTTTCTGTGATATTCGGGGAGATTTGATTAAGCAGTTGAAGGATGATACCAATGATGCAGAGTGTTTTATTGATATGTTGATGATTGATAAGTATTTTGAGCGTATTGGTGACCATGCAGTGAATATTGTCAGCTGGGTGAAGTTCTCTATTACTGGTGAGATTCAGATTGTAGAGTAAGCCGGAGAATATAAAAGCCTTAGAAACTGAAAGCAGTTTCTAAGGCTTTTTGCATAATGGGTAAAATTCTGATTTGCCGAATACATCAATTATCTATACACTTCTCGTAGGCATGGCATATACCCTTATAGGCACGCTCTCGCTATATTGATGTGGAAAACTATCCCCTATTAATGGCGATATGGGAGTACCCTTTCAGGCACGCTCTCGCTACTTTTCTCGCCTAGCGGTAC
>CAKPYV010000037.1 GCA_934203205.1 uncultured Anaerovibrio sp.
CCGCGGAAAAATTGTCTGGTACAGAGCTTTTCTCTACTCCATCCTCGGTGACTATATTTTAATATAGAAGTTGAAAAGATCAAGTATATTCGTAAGTTTTTATGGCAAATTTCATTCCTGGGGCTACATGGGGGTTCTAGGGCCTCTCTTGCCCCATATACCAGCCTAGCTCATAGCACTTAATAGTTTCCTATTTTTTGCAACCGATCTGCAAATCATCTACCCCCACAATTTCCCCTATCCTTATATTCCCTCACAGCCCGCCTCTAACGCATACCTACAACAGCCTTATTCTTGGCACAAAAATAAGGGCATATCTGCCTTACAAGCCGAATACGCCCCTTTTTTTCATAAATTTTATAAAAATTTATTTTTTTCTTTTATTTGTTATTAATTATACTTATTACATTGGATTCCTTCGCACAATATACCCTGCAACCTTACAATAAAGCAGCATATTTGGCAAATTCACTCTTAGGTATGCCAATAAACTCCATAGCCTGTTCCTTAGACCAGCTATTCTTGGCAATAATCACCCGCAAAATTTCCACAGTTTTATTCAAGGCACCTATAGTCCTGCCCCTTGCTTCTCCAATTGCTTTTCCACGTGCCTCGCCCATCGCCTCACCAATAGCTTTTCCACGCGCCTCTACCTTATCTAATACTTCACACATATTAAAGCCCTCCTTGTCATGGGAAATTTCTCTACCCATTTCAACATATTTATTATCCTGAGTTAGCACAGACATTAATTTCAAGAAACTATCTGTATGCCTGATGATTTTATCCTTTGGTACATAATCCTTATTTTTACTAAGCTGTACAAAATAGTCTGCAATAATCTGAAAATCACTGGTAAATTTTTCTACCTGCTCCTCTGTAAGCCTTGGCACATCAATCAAATTGATTTTATAGTCACTAACAAATGGCTTCAAATCATCAGATATTTCCAATACATCATATAAGCTAAGTGGCTTCTTCCAAGGTGTTTTGCCAAAATATAGCACTATAGTTACAACTGGGTAACGCTTATGGCGAATTTTATGCTTTTTGCCTGTTTCTTCATCAATAACTATTTCATCCTGGTTCATTTCATCCCGATAGGAACTGCCATCATAGCCCATCACCCTCAATGGCATATCCATATCTATAGCCAGTTGATTCTCAACTCCCAGCAGGGCTAGACGAATATAACAATTCTTATCCGTCCAATATTTAGCCACATCCCGCTCCTGTTCGTGTATTACATTATCATCAGCTTTATACTGTGATTTCGCCATTGCATCAACAAGAGCTTCTGGTTTGATTACCTCTCGTCCATCAAAAAGTGTGCCATTAACTATATCCGAAAAAACATCATTATACGCTTCAAAATTTTTCTGCGTAATATCCTTTTGTCCCATCAACACCACGCCTTTCTTATATTATCGCAAATTGCAAAATCCAAATCAAGTTGATACTAAAAAATGTGATACTATAAGCCATTTCTTATTCTTGCACCTCCCAATATTTTATTTGTATACAACAAAAAATCCTTTGCAAAAATAAACTTACAAAGGATTCATATATTCATTATTCGACAATATTTTCCAATCTCCTGCTTGAGTAGGAATAATTTTTATTTTCCTCTATTTTCCTACTATCGAAGGTATAGAAAATATTATTCGGTATGTCAGAATTTCTCTATATACAGCCTGCGGTCATAACGACTTTTGCTCTGTCCGACTTAATGGCCCTATCTGATGATTTATCCTAACGCAGTAATACCGCTTGTCGCTGAGCCAATTCACATAGGCCGTAATGACAGAGAGTGCCACCGGGGCCACTTTTTCTACGCAAAAGCAGGAGTCTCCCGACGCAAAAGTGTCATGCCCCTCCGGCTGTTGTCGAATCATCAAGGCTTATCGATATTGTCAATCTTCGATAATTCTGCTACCTTCGTAAAAAATCGGTCATTTCAAACAGTGCCAAGGCGGAAAATTGCGATGAATACACTAATGAGCGGTATGGGAGTACCCTGCACAGGTACTCTTCGCGCCTCGGTACTTAGCGATTCATGAGCTTTCGGGGCGTCAGCCACGAATTGCCTCATGAGAGCTTTAGTACCGCTAGGCGAGAAAAGTAGCGAGAGCGTGCCTGTAAGGGTATATGCCATGCCTACGAAAAGTGTATAGAAAATTGATGTATTCGGCAAACCAGAATTTACTGCTCCAGTGAATGCACTGCTACACATTCTCTGTATAGCGACAATTGGGAAACCCACTGCAACCCCAGAAGTATCCGAATCTGCCTTTTCGTTTTTTGAGTGTGCTATGACAGCGAGGACAATAGCGATTCTCTCCCTGGGGAGAGGAATTTCCCTGCATTTCTCCAATCTGGCCAAAATTCAAATTTCCCAGCTGATGCACCCCGCCCCCGTTGTTGGCAGCCTTAGCTATATCCTGAGCCATTAGCTCAAAAACCTGCTGGTTCATATGGCAATCCTGCAAAGCTCGATGTGCTCCCTGGGTGGAAATGCCATAATGCTCTGCCAGATTCTCCAACCGCCGATGCTTCCAAGCTGGAAAACATTGCTTGGCCATATGAAGTGTATCAATATAATCATTATCAATAGTCTGCCCAAAATACCGCTGACAATCCCGATAGATAAAATTCATATCAAACCGCTTGATATTGTGGCCTACTAGCACATCATCGCCTATAAAATCCAAAAATTCCCCCAGCACCTGAGAAAAACCTGGCTTGTCCGCCACCATATTATCATAAATATGATTGACACTGCTGGCTCCATAAGGTATCGGCCGACCTGGATTTACCAACTGAGTAAAGGTAGACACTGGATGCCCTCCTCTTACTCTAATGGCAGAGATTTCAATAACCTCATCCCGCTGACAGGATATACCTGTAGTCTCCAAATCATAAACCACATAATCCGGCGTATATTTTCTTCTTTCCTTCCCCGGAATATTCCCCAGCATAACCAAGCCCCTTTCCCTTTAACAAATTCTATTCCTGCACTTCGTAAAGCTTTTGATATTTATTCCGATTACCCAAAACACTTTTTACATATTCCTGGGTTTCCCTATATGGTATTTCCTCCGGATTATTAAAGCTATAATCCCAGCCATATTGCTTCATCCAGGACAGCACGTTGCCCCGGCCTGCATTATAGGCCGCCAGCATCAGCACCTCATTGCCTTGAAATTCCTCCTGCAGTGAAGCCAAGTACCAAGAACCATAACGAATATTGCATTGAGGCTCCTTAAGCTGGTCCAAATAAAACCCTGTATCATCCAGCTGTCCCGAAATCCAGATAGCGGTTTCCGGCATAAGCTGCATCAATCCCATGGCTCCAAAGCCAGACACCGCCTCTGGCTGGAATTTGCTTTCCGTTTTCACCATAGCGATTACCAGATATTCATCCACCTGATACTGCTGGCTGTATTTTTCAATTACCCCTCTATAATGATAGGGATAAATATACTGTCGCTGAATATCATTCTGCTGCAGCAGAGCATAGGAAATCATTACTGCCAACAGAATACACATACCTACAGCAAAGCCCATAACCCGCCTTTTGGCTTCCATACGCTGCAACAGCTGCTCTTTACGCCTGTTTCTTTCCTCTGTCGTATATCGCATTACCATTCCTTCTGTTTATTCAGCAATTCCTCAACCTTGACTTCCAGCTCCTGACTGGTGCCATTATTATCTATAATGACCTGAGCTATTTTTTTCTTTTCCTCTAAAGGCATTTGCACCTGGATACGCCTCAATGCCTCCTGCTGGCTATAGCCATTTCGACTCATAAGTCTAGCCAACTGGTTCTCTCTGTTGACATAAACCAGCCAAACCTCATCTGCAATACTATCCCAGCCTGCCTCATAAAGCAGGGGTACATCCAACACTGCTGCCTTAGCTCCCTGATGGCGCAGAACTGCCAGCTGGCTTTGGATTTCTGCCTTGATAATGGGATGCGCCATGCTGTCCATCCACTTTTTTTCCTCTGGCTGACTAAAGACAATATCTGCCACAGCCTGACGATTCAGCTGACGGTTAGGCAAAAGCACCTTTTCCCCATAGCGATTTACATAGGCCTGCCACAAGGGCCTATCAGGCTGAGCCAGCTCCCAGGCAATGGCATCTGCATCTAGTACAGGCAAATTGTGCTGTCTTAACAGGCTGGTTACTGTGGATTTGCCACTGGCAATCCCCCCAGTCAAACCTATAATCTTCACGACTCTACCTCCAAGGGCTGACAATGTGGACAAAAACGAGTGCCCCGGCCTCCTACCTTGATTTTCTCCAAAGGAGTACCACAGATACGGCAGGCCTGGCCATCCCGGCCATAAACATAAAGATGTTCCTGATGGCTGCCCTTTTCACCATTGCCATTGCGATAATCTCTAAAGGTAGTGCCTCCATCAGCAATCCCCTCGGCAATAACCTGATTTACTGTGGACTGCAATTTGGTCAGCTCTGGCAAGGTCAAGCTGCCTGCCTGACGCAGAGGATGAATCCCTGCCAAAAACAAGGCCTCATCCACATAGATATTCCCCAGTCCCCCTACCTTCCTCTGGTCAAGCAGAAAGCTTTTTATTTTGGTTTTGCGCCCCTCAGCAGCCTTTGACAGATATGCCACCGTAAACTCCGGGGACAAAGGCTCAGGTCCCAGCTCTGCCATGCCCTGAATCCGCCACAGCTCATCCTGATGCATAGCATATAGAGTGCCAAAGGTTCTGGTATCGCTAAAAATCAATTTGGAGCCATCATCTAAATGAATAATCAATCTATTGTGATGGCTATTATCCTGTCCCATAGAGGGAACATATACCAGCTGGCCTGTCATGCGCAGATGAAATATCAGGGAAACCTGATTATCCAGCTGCAAAAGCAGATATTTACCTCTCCTATCCAGACCTGCAATGGTAGTTTGCAGGATTCTGGCCACAAAGCTCTCTGGCTCAGGCCATTTAATCTGCCTAGGCAGCAATACCTCCACAGATGTTATTTTACGGCCCTGAATATGTGGCTCCAGAGACCGTCTGATTGTTTCAATTTCCGGCATTTCCGGCATCATTCACCACTCCTATCAATTTTCATTCTCTGTAATAAATAGCTCCGCCAAATCATAGCCGACTTTAATTTCGCCATGAACGCTTCATTATTTTGCCTCCGCCCAGTTCTTTCCTGCATTAATATCAATGGTTAATGGCACCTGCAGTTCCGCCGCCTGCTCCATAGCCTGCTTTAGCAAGTCCTTAACCTGAGGCAGTTCCTCCTGAGGCACCTCCAGCACCAGTTCATCATGAACCTGCAACAGCATACGGCTCTTTAAACCTGCCTCCTGCAAAGCTTTATAGGTGCGAATCATAGCCAGCTTAATAATATCCGCAGCTGTTCCCTGAATAGGGGTATTCATAGCCATACGCTCGGCCAGAGAACGACGCTGGAAATTGGTACTGCGGATTTCTGGCAAATCACGACGACGACCGAATTTGGTCACCACATAGCCATTATCATGAGCCTCAGTTACCACCTTGTCAATAAAGGCTTTTACCCCCTGACATTTGGCAAAATACTTGTTAATATATTCCTTGGCCTCCTTGCGAGAAATATGCAAATCCTGAGCCAAGCCAAAATCGCTCATACCATAGATAATGCCAAAATTTACCGCCTTGGCCTTGCGCCGCAATTCGCTGTCCACATCCTCTACAGGCACGCCGAAAACCTCAGCAGCAGTACGGGCATGAACATCCTCATTGTGACGGAAAGCTCGCAAGAAATTTTCATCCTGAGACATATCCGCCAGCACCCTAAGCTCAATCTGGCTGTAATCAGCAGATACCAGCAAATCATAGCCCTGACCTGGCTCAAACATTTCACGAATATGGCGCCCTTCCTGCCGACGGACAGGAATATTCTGTAAGTTTGGATCTGAACTGCTTAATCTGCCTGTGGCCGTAGCGGTCTGATTAAAGCTGGTATGTACTCGGCCATCCTCTCTATCTATCAAAGGAGCAATACCATCCATATAGGTGGATTTCAGCTTGGTCCACTGGCGATAAGCCAAAATTTTCTCGATAATAGGATGAAGATTATACAGCTCATTCAAGACCTCCACATTGGTGGAATAGCCGGTTTTGGTTTTCTTAATAACAGGCAGCCCCAGTTCCTCAAAGAGAATTACCCCCAGCTGCTTCGGGGAAGCAATATTAAACTGTCTCCCTGCCAAATCATAGATTTCCTGCTCCAAATCAGCAATAATACTGCCAGCCTCTCTGGTCTGGCGAGCCAGACTTTCCCGATTCAAATAGATTCCTGCCTGCTCCATTGCGGCCAGCACCTGTACCAGAGGAAATTCAATCTCCTGATAAAGAGGCAACAAATCAAAAAGCATCAGCTTTTTCTGTAGTCTTTCCCCTATCTGGGCCAGTCCATAGCACTGCCAGCCCAGCTTCATAGAGTCAGTCCAAGCCTCCTCTGGCTCCTGCACCCCAGCATCATAGCTATGCATCAGCTCCGGCATAGTATATTTGTTGCTGGCAGGATTCAAAAGATACCCCATCAAGGATGCATCCCAAATATTACCAGCCAGCTGAATGTCGCTATGATAAAAGCCCTTGGCATCACAAATATATTTAGCAATGTCCTTATCAGCCAAAAGTTTCAACACATACTCCCAGCCCGGATTGACTTCCGGCTCCAAATCCCCAAAGAGGGTATCCATGCCGTGGATCTCCTCTTTGCTCATAGAACAATAATAGAGCTGACTGCCAATAACTACCGCTGCTGCCACCAGCTTTTTGTGAGGCACTGCCCCCTGAAAATCTCCCATAACAAAGGCCTTGCCTGCCTTAACCGCCTGCTGGTACATCTCCCGACCAGCTTCCAAAGCTGTAGCTTCCCGGAGTTGAGGTACAGCTAACAAAGGCTGAGCCTCAGCTTCCTGCTCCTCCCCTGTTTCACCGCCTATAATATCTGCCAGCTTGCCTACCTGACGGGCCAGACTCCGCATCTGATATTTCTGATAAAAAGCCGTCACCGCACCGGCCTTGGCATCCAAGGCAAATTCTGCCTCCTGATATGCCACAGGCACATCCAGCTTAATGGTCGCCAGCTTTTTAGACAGCACTGCCTGCTGCTGATTATCCCGCAACCGCTCCTGCAAAGCCTTACCGGAAATCTCCTCAATATGAAGCAGTACCTGCTCCACAGAGCCATAGGCAGCAATCAGCTTCATGGCGGTTTTTGGTCCTACCTTGGGCACACCAGGAATATTATCGGAATTATCCCCCATCAGCCCCTTCAAATCAATAAGCTGAACAGGGGAAAGTCCCTGATATTCCTCCTGGAATTTGGCCTCATCATATAGAACAATATCCGAAATACCCTTCTTGGTAAAAAGCACTGTCAAATCAGGCTTTACCAGCTGCAGAGCATCCCTATCCCCTGTAACCACATAGGCCGACATACCAGCTTCCACAGCCTTGTTAGCCAGAGTGCCAATAATATCATCGGCCTCATAGCCAGCCATTTCCACCAAAGGAATATTCCAGGCCTCCGCCATTTCATGCAAAAGAGGCACCTGGCTTCTCAATTCCTCTGGCATAGGCTTTCTTGTTCCCTTGTAATCCGCAAACATATCTGTGCGGAAGGTATGCTTTCCCTTGTCAAAGGCAATGACCAGGGCTGCTGGCTGCCAATCTGTCAGCAGCTTGAACAGCATATTGGAAAAGCCTACAATGGCATTGGTGTAAACGCCACTTTCTGTTTCTAACAAGGGCAGGGCATAAAAGGCACGATACAGCAAGCTGCTGCCATCCAGAATAAAAAATTTCTTCTTGTCCAAAATAAACCTCCTGCATAAATAAACAAAAACATGATGACAGTACCTACATAGATACTATCATCATGTAATAACACTCAATTACCAAGGACTTAATGGGAAAGAGCTGCCCGCCGCAGCCGCCACTGGCGCACCCGATAAATCACCATTGGCACAATCAGGAAAGGCACTCCCACCAGCAGGCTTTCCCGCAAATCCGGCTCAAAGGCCAGCACCACCAAGCAGAAAACCTGAGCCCAAATACCAAATAAGGTTACATAAGGAAAAAATGGTGTCTTGTACTTCAGACTGGCAAAACTGCCATCAGCCACGGACTGCTTGCGGAATTTATACTGACTCCAACAGATAGAAATCCAGGCAATGGCTCCTGTAAAGCCGGAAAGAGCCAGCAGATAGGTATATACCGCTTCACTAGCATCAAAGCTGTACAGCAGGATAATAAACCAGCAGGAAACAATAGAAACCAGCACCGCATTCTTTGGCATACCGTTCTTGTTCAGCTCGGCCAGCTTCTTGGGAGCCATGCCCAAAGTAGCCAGAGAATACATAGCCCGGCTGGTACCATAAAGGCCGGAATTGGAGCAGGACAAGGCTGCTGTCAGCACCACAAAGGCAAAGAGAGCCGCAAACCTGTCCAAACCATAATTGGCCATAGCCACAGCAAAAACACTGTCCTCAAGACCTGCCTTATCCCAAGGCAGAATGGAAATCAAAATGGAAATAGGAATGATATACAGGGCAATAATCCGCCAGGTTACGTTCCGCACCGCCATAGGAATGCTTTTCTCAGGATTCTTGCACTCCCCTGCTGCCAAACCGATAATCTCCGTACCTTGAAAATTTACCAGAATAATGGTCATGGTCAAGATAATTGACCAATAACCGTTAGGGGCAAAGCCGCCGCTGCCTAGGAAAATACTACTGCCAATATATCCCTGCTGGCCGATAAGGCCCATAACAATCAAAAAACCCACTATACTAAAGGCTATCAAGGCTATGATCTTGATAATAGCCAGCCAAAACTCGCTTTCCCCAAATTTGTCCACATGGAACAAATTCACAATGGTTACAAGCAAACCAAAAAGAACAGCCCACCACAATTGGCTTATCTGGGGCAGAAAATTATTCATAATGATGCCTGCGGCAATCATTTCCGAGGGGACATAGGAAACCCATGTCATCCAATAGGTCCAGCCTACACCACAGGCCCAGGTAGGACCGATATATTTTCGGGCATAGGTAACAAAGGAACCTGCTATAGGCTCAGCCACGGCCAGCTCCGCTAGGCAAAGCATCACACATAATACGATTGCCCCGCCTAAGAGATATGACAAAATGGCTGCAGGGCCTGCCTTTTCCAATACATATCCGGTTCCTAAAAAATAGCCGCTGCCAATAATTCCTCCCAGGGATATTAGCTGCAAATGGCGATTTTTCAACCCTCTGTTCATTTTTGGCTCCTTCATTGTCCTTGTAACACAACCTTTCCTTGTAGGCATCTACCTTGAGATGTCAACTACTGCACCCTATCAGACATAACATTCTGATACAACATTATTCTAGTGTATAATACCACTTTTTTCGGGGAAATACTACAAAAATTTTCGACGAAAACCCTGTTTTTTTAGAGGAAAAAACACCTGAAAAAAGCAAAAATATTTTATTTACCTAATATAGGTGATATAATCGAAAAGAAACAATCTAAAGGAGGCTATTTTATGCCAGAAAACAAAATGGAACTACAGCCAGGCACTCGGCGTTTTTATTGGGTGCTATTCAAATCCACCTTTCTCATCAGCGCCTTTACCGTAGGTGGGGGCATGGTTATCATCCCCCTGCTGAAATCCAAATTCGTAGATGAATACGGTTGGATTGACGACAAGGAAACCTTGGATATTGTGGCTATTGCCCAGTCCATGCCGGGAGTTATGGCCATTAATGCTTCCATTATGCTAGGGTATCGTATGTCTGGCCTAATGGGCACTATGGTAACTCTTATGGCTACCATACTTCCACCCTTGATTACCATGTCCCTCATTGCCCTGTGCTATGATTTGTTTGCCCACAATCAATATATTCAGCTGGTGCTAAAGGGAATGCAATGCGGTGCCACTGCCATTATCATCAATGTGGTTATCAATCTGGTACAAAAGCTCTTTAAGAAAAAGCTGCTGCTGCCCTGCCTGATTTTCCTAGGTACAATGGTGGCGGTGCTGGCCTTTGATGTAAATCTCATGTATTGCGTTATTGTGGATGGCCTAATCGGTCTGGCCTTGCTGCGGAATCCAAAATATAATTAAGGAGGCATCACTATGGATATCTATTTGCTCCTCTATTGGGAGTTTTTCAAAATCGGTCTTTTCTGCGTAGGTGGCGGTTATGCCTCTATGCCTTGGATTCAGGCTGCTGTGGTGGATAATTACCAGTGGCTGACCTTGAATGAATTTATTGACATCTTCACCATATCCCAGATGACTCCGGGGCCTATTGGCATTAACGCGGCCACCTTTGCTGGCACCAAGATTGCTGGCTTCTGGGGCTCCATTGCCGCCACAGTAGGCTTTGTTACCCCTTCCCTGATTCTCTGTCTGGGGGTTACCTGGCTGTTGAAAAAATACGGGGATATCAGCGCCATTAAGGGCATTCTGAATGGACTAAGACCAGCTGTAATCGCCTTGATTTTCGCTGCCGGCCTCAGTTTTCTCTATCTCTCCGTCTGGAACACAGAAACTATGCCTACGGATTTTACTCAATTCGATACCAAGGGAATAATTATCCTTGCCTTGGCTCTTATTGCAGTTCGCCGTAAAATGGGCGTCATAAATCTCCTGGCCCTTAGCGGGGTACTGGGGCTATTATTGGGAATAGCTGGACTATAACATTTCTGTCAATGGCTTTTCTTGTAGAAAAAATCAATCAATCTGAATATTAAACAATTTTTGGGATAAATTTATCATCTCTGGGTTAGGACTGCTGTTCAACCACTGCACCTGTCCCTTTGCCTGTCTATCGGACAAAAGCTGACGGCGAAACAGCCTTCTTCTCAGCTGTCTGGCTGTACCAGCGGCTCCATCGTAGATTTTCACCTGGGGCCCCAACAGCTCACCTATAACCTTACGGACAAAAGGATAATGGGTACACCCCAGCACCACACCGTCTACCGGTTTGTCCCCCAAGGTCTTGAAATATCCCTGCAAAAATTCCCGCAAAGCAGGAGAATCCAGTTCTCCCCGTTCCACAAACTCTGGCAAACCTGGCAAAGGCAGCTTGATGATTTCCGCCTTGCCCTGCCACTGTTCCAGCAGGTTGGCAAATTTTTTCTCTCGCAAAGTGGCTTCCGTAGCCAACACCACTACCCTGCCATTGGGACAGCCAATTACAGCTGGCTTTAGAGCTGGCTCAATGGCCACAATAGGCAGCTGAGGATATTCCTCCCGCAAGCGACGGCCTGCGGCACTGCTGGCAGTATTGCAGGCAATAACTACCCCCTTTACCCCTTTGGCTATCAGCTTCTGAACCACATTTTCCGTTAATTCATAGATATTTTCTGTACTGCGGCTGCCATAGGGGGCATTGGCCGAATCCCCATAAAAAATAAAGTTCTCATGAGGCAGCAGCTTTACCAACTCCCGCAAAACGCTAATGCCACCCATGCCACTATCCATAACCCCAATAGGAGCATCTTTATCTAAATTAAATTCCATTACACACACTTCCATTTTCACTTGTAAATAAAAATTGAAACCATAATCATGTAGTATATTATAGCACCTACATTATGCAAAGAAAATGCCTCTAACCTTTCTTTCCCTAGTGTTTTTGCAAGGTAAAAATAAAAAGTCAAAAAATCAAAATTTATTCTTGACTTTTTGACTAATATTGCTATAATAATAATCAGAAAGAGCAAAAAGTCAAAGAGAGAAATCCCAAGACAGAATGAAAGCTCCAGGCAGTTATATTCATAGCTGCCAGATACATCCCCTGAAAAGGGGAGATAAAATATTTTGTGTAGATTCTTTGAAAGGAGTCCTAATTATGTTCGGTTTAGTTCCATTTGGTTCCAAGAAAAATAACGAAGTTGCCAAGAAAGAGGATGGCTTCAACAGCCTGTTTGATGTATTCAATGACTCCTTCTTCGCTAATCCTTTTGCCGGCTTTGGCGATATGCCTATGACCGCCAATATGAAGGTTGATGTAAAGGATAATGGTGATTCCTATGAGTTGATTGCTGATTTGCCTGGCGTGGACAAAAAGGATATTGCCTTGAACTACGACAACAATTACCTGACCATTGAGGCCAAGAAGGATGAAAGCAATGACCAGAAGGACGATAAGGGCAATTATATCCGCCGTGAGCGTCACACCGGTACCATTAGCCGTTCTTTCTACATTGACAGCATTGACGAAAGCAAGATTGATGCCCAGTTTGAAGGCGGTGTACTGAAGGTTACCTTGCCAAAAGCCCCAGAGGTACAGCGCAACACCAAGATTGCTATTAAGTAACCCCATAGTATGTAGATACATCCTATAAATTCCTACCCTATATAAAAATTCCCCAAAGGACTGTCCTAGCAGATAGATATCAAAATGAATCTAATCTGCCACCAGCTCCCTTGGGGGATTTTTTATTGTCTTGCAGCTCCCCATAAAAGATGGGCATAGTGCCTTATTTTACATAGAATACTCTATTAGGCTTACGGGCTGGAGTTTTAGGATATTCTCCTTCCACATAGCCCAGGGCGCAGTGGCCAATACCTTCGTATTCTTCCTCAATACCAAGAGATTTTAGTAACTCCTTGCCCCAATCCATTTCAAATTCTTCCTTGGCTCTGTGAATCCAGCAGCTGCCAATGCCCAGCTCATGGGCGGCCAGCATAAGATTTCCCATAACCAGACTGCCATCATAAACCCGGTTAGGCCAGCTTTTTTTAGCCAAAACAATAATCATAGCTGGTGCGCCATAGAAAGGATCAAAGCCCTCCTTCCAGCCACCAATCTGGCAATTCAACTGGGAAATTTTGTCCCGCAGTTCCTTATTGGTTACCTGAATCATAATGGTATTCTGCTCACCATGACCACTGGCAGCATAAAGACCTGCTTCAATAATCTTATCCATAATATCCTGTGGCACCATATCTGCCTTGAACTTGCGAATACTTCTTCTGGTTTCCATTTTCTGCAAAACATCACTCATTGATTTTTCCTCCTGTTTCAAAATTTACTTGATTATTATGATAGGAACAATGCCCAATTATTCCAGTAGGTTCTCAAATATGTCTGCTGATTGCCTCCAGCAGCTTGGTTTTGGCTTCGGCTAAAGGCTCTTCTATAGTACAGCCTGCTGCCCGCACATGACCGCCACCGCCAAATTCTATGGCAATGACACTAACATCCACACCCTTGGAGCGCATACTAACCCGACATTTCCCTAGCTCCACTTCCTTCATAAGCACAGCCACATCCACTCCATCAATGATTCTTACTCCATCAATAAAGCCCTCTGTGGTGTCAAGGGTTTCGTAAAGAGCATTGTCAATAAAAATGCCTGCTACTCTCCCCTCCATAGCCATTTCAATGGTTTCCATAGCTTTGGCTCTATCCAGCACTTCCTTGAAGCTGCGCTTCTCCAAAGCCTCCGAAACCACATGAGGCTGAGCTCCTGCCTCCACCATATCTGCAGCTGCCCGCAGGGTAAAGGCACTGGTATTGGAAAACCGGAAATTACCTGTATCTGTGGAAAGCCCTGTATAGATACATAGGGCTACTGCTGAGTCTGGCGTAACAGCCAATTCCTGCGCCAACTGATAAATAATTTCTGCCGTAGCAGCCTTTTCTGCATCCAGATAGAGGAAATCTGCCTCCCCATCATTGGTGCGGTGATGGTCAATATTGATAATAGGAGCCTGACATTTGTTCAGCACCTGTCCGATTCTATCCTTGGACACATCCAGCATAATCAGATAATCTGCAGGATAGCTTTCCTTTTCCGGCTTCTGTATGGCCTCTATATCTGGCAAAAAGCCAAAACTCTCCGGAATATCATCGTCTACCAGCACCTCCACATTCTTCCCTAGACGTACCAGCATCTGATACAGAGCCAAGGATGAGCCAAGAGCATCTCCGTCAGGATTTACATGGGTGGTAATCACCAGATTTTCTGCCTCCAGCATTTTGGCTGCTGCTTCCTTTAATGTTATATGCACAGGAACCACTTCCTTTCTTAAATTCAATTAACTATTTCTTATTATACAACAAAAAAAGCTGCCGCGTTATGGATTCTTACCACAAAATACGACAGCTTCTATATTTTATTTACTCAGCATCCTTGCTGTGCTCCTGCTTTTCAATCTGCAACAGCAGCTTCTGAATATGATCGCTGTAGTCCAGAGATTTATCCAGAACAAATTTTAACTCAGGGGTAACTCTCAGGCGGATACGATGTCCCACCTCACGGCGGATAAAGCCCAGAGAGCTATTCAGACCAGCCCAGCTTTTGGCTATCTGTTCATCATTGCCCATGATGCTAACAAATACCTTGGCGCTGCTCAAATCTCTGGTAATCTCTACCTGGGTAACAGTCACAAAGCCGATTCTTGGGTCCTTCAGCTCCTGCAGAATAATCTGGCTGATTTCCTGCTTCATGAGCTCCTGAATTTTTTCTATACGAAGCTGGCTCATATCTCTACCCTCCGTTTCTTTTTTATTCTTTATTTAAATCATTGATAGAGGTCTTTACCTCTTCCATGGTATAAGCCTCTATAATATCTCCCTCACGGAAATCCTTGTAATCCTTGATGGTAATACCACACTCGTAGCCTGCAGCAACTTCCTTCACATCATCCTTGAAGCGGCGGAGGCCATCCAGCTCTCCCTCAAATACCTCAATATTGTCACGGACAATACGAATCTTGGACTGGTTGGTAATCTTGCCCTCCAGTACATAGGAACCAGCTACCAGAGCCTTGGAGAATTTCATAACCTGACGAATCTCCACCTTGCCCTGAATAACTTCCTTGTACTTAGGAGCCAGCATACCGCTCATGGCTTCCTTAACATCGTTCAGGGCATCATAGATAACCCGATAGGTGCGGATATCAATACCCTCGGTATCTGCTACGCGGCGGGCATTGGCATCTGGGCGCACGTTAAAGGCAATAACCAGAGCATTGGAAGCAGAAGCCAGCATAACATCAGACTCAGTAACAGCACCTACACCGGAGTGTACAATGCGAACCCGAACCTCATCATTCTTGTTCAAGCCCATGAGAGAGCTGTTCAATGCCTCTACAGAGCCCTGAACATCAGCCTTAACAACGATATTCAGATCCTTCAGATGGCCTTCCTGAATCTGGTTAAAGAGATCATCCAGAGAAACCTTCTTGGCGTGAATCATATCGTTGCGCTGCTTCTCCATACGCTTCTCAGCAATGGTACGAGCCTGCTTCTCCTCCAGAGCTGCCAGTTCATCACCTGCTGCTGGAACATCGTTAAGGCCCAGCACCTCTACAGGAACAGAAGGACCTGCCTTCTTCACATTCTCACCACGGTCGTTCAGCATAGCACGAACCTTACCGTAAGTAGTACCGGCCACAATGGAATCACCAATGCGGAGAGTACCAGACTGAACCAGTACAGTAGCTACAGGACCACGGCCCTTGTCCAGCTGTGCCTCGATAATAACACCACGAGCCTCACGCTTTGGATTAGCCTTCAGCTCCTTCACCTCAGCAACCAGCAATACCATTTCCAGCAGATCGCTGATACCAATATTCTTCTTGGCAGAAACCTCTACCATAATGGTATCTCCGCCGTATTCCTCTGGTACAAGACCATGCTCCATCAGCTCGTTCTTAACATTGGCTGGATTAGCACCTGGCTTATCAATCTTGTTGACAGCAACAATAATAGGTACACCAGCATCCTTGGCATGATGAATAGCCTCTACAGTCTGTGGCATAACACCATCATCAGCAGCAACTACCAGAATGGCAATATCTGTTACCTGAGCACCACGGGCACGCATAGCAGTAAATGCTTCATGACCTGGGGTATCCAGGAATACAATCTTCTTGCCCTGACACTTTACCTGATATGCACCGATGTGCTGGGTAATACCGCCAGCCTCATGGGTGGATACAGAGGTCTTTCTAATAACATCCAGCAGAGAGGTTTTACCGTGGTCAACATGGCCCATTACGGTAACAACAGGTGGACGCAGAACCAAGGTCTTTGGATCATCCACAATCTCTGGAATCAGCGTAGGATCTACCTCTGGTGGCAGTTCCTCTACATTAACTCCAAATTCGCTGGCTACCAAGGCAGCTGTATCAAAATCAATCTCCTGATTGATGCTGGCCAAAAAACCCATCAGCATCAGCTTCTTGATAACCTCAGCTGCGGTACAGCTCATCTTGCTGGCCAAATCCTTGACGATAATAGTCTCCCCTACTTTAATGTTCTTAGGGCGGGCTATTTCCATCTTTGGAGCCTGCTGCTGATTATTCTTGTTGCGGTTATTCTTATTGCGATTGTTCTTGCCGCCAAATCCATTGTTGTTGAAATTGTTGCGGCCATTCTTGCCATTACGGTCATTGCGACCACCATTCTGGCGGTTACGATCATTTTTTTCCATTCGGTCAGTACGCTCCATCCGGTTATCGCGGTTATTCTTCTTCTCGTTCCTGTTATCATTATGGCCGCCGCCATTGCGGTCGTTACGGTCATTACGCTCAGGACGATTGCTGTTATTCTTTGGCCTATCTCCTACAGGCTTCTGGCGATCATTCTGATGGCCATTACCACCATTGTTATGCTGATGCCTGTCGTTACGACGCTCCTGCTGGCTGCCATTATGCTTCTTCTGGTTGTCACCAGCATTATGCTGTTCACCATTATTCCGGCCCTGACGATTTTTGTTATCGTTACGGTCCCGAATACTGTGGCCATTGCCACCAGCCTCACGATGATTTTTCTCCTGCTTGCCAGCCTGTGGCTGCTGAGTATGACTCTGCTGTGGCTTCTGAGCCTTGGCAGGAGTCTGTGGCTTACCATCATTCTGTGGCTTTGGAGCTGTCTGCTTTGCATTAGCACTAGTCTGCTGTGGCTTCTGCTGGGACTGCAGCGCCTTGATTACCACCTGGCGGGCATTGTCATCCACTGTGCTGGAATGGGATTTAGCCTCAATATTATTCTTGTGCAGAATGCCCAAGATAGTTTTGTTGTCAGTATTTAGTTCCTTGGCGATGTCATATATTCTGTATTTTGACATTAATCCACCCCCGTTTCTCCATCAGTGGGACAAAAGCGGGCAATTGCATTGGCAAACCCTGCATCCATTACGGCCGCCACTGCTCTAAAGTCCTTGCCAATACAATGACCTAGCTGCTCTCTATCCCAAAGATAGACTATTTTTATTTTTCCTTGTGCCGCCATCTGCTCATATCGCTGACGGGTTTCTGCCGAAGCATCCCCTGCCACCAAGAGCAAATGGACTTTATTTCCTTGTACTGCCTTGGTTACAGCAAAATCACCGGAGGCCACTCGACCAGCCCGCTGTGCCATACTTAGCAGGTTCATTATCTTCTGTTCGTTCATCATTCTGAAAGGAGCTGCTGTAATAGCTCATCATATACAGCCTTGTCAATCTTGCTCTTAAAGGAACGATCCAGACCATGACTCTTAAAGGCCTTTTCCAGACATTCCTTGTTGTTGCATATATATGCTCCACGACCAGCTTTCTTGCCTGTCAGATCTACAGAAAACTCCCCCTCAGGACTGCGTACTATCCGTACCAGCTCCTTCTTGGGATGCTGTTGCTGACAGCCCAGACATAATCTGGCAGGAATCTTCTTTGTTACTGCCATATTATGCTTCCTCGTCTGGCTCTACATCTGCTGGCTGAGAAGCTTCCTCTGGAGCAGCATTTTCCTGCTGGAAATCATCTTCCTGGCCCAGCTCAGCCAGAATATCATCAGCCAAATCATCCTCTACAGGAGCAGCAACTTCCTCCTCCTGAGCCTGGGATTCGCTCTTGATATCAATCTTCCAACCGGTAAGCTTGGCCGCCAGGCGAGCATTCTGACCTTCCTTGCCAATAGCAAGGGAAAGCTGATTGTCTGGAACCACTACTCTGGACATCTTCTCATTTTCGTCTACATCTACGCTGATAACCTTGGCAGGGCTAAGAGCATGAGCAATGTAAACAGCAGGATTTTCATCCCACTCTACAATGTCAATCTTCTCGTTGTGCAGCTCATCCACAATGGTCTGTACCCGGAATCCTCTATGGCCTACACAGGAACCAATAGGATCTACGCCTTCTTCTCTAGCGCAAACAGCAATCTTGGAGCGCATACCAGCCTCACGGGCTACGGATTTAATCTCCACAATGCCATCGTGAATCTCAGGCACTTCCAGCTCAAAGAGACGCTTCAAAAGGTCTGGATGAGTGCGGGACAGAGTAACCTGTGGGCCCTTGGTGCTGTTCTTTACTTCAATAACAATGGCCTTGATACGATTGTTTACCACATATTCCTCAGTAGGAATCTGCTCTGCTGGAGGCATAATAGCCTCAGTTTTGCCCAGATCTACAAAAACATTTCTGTTTTCTACTCGCTGAATAATGCCGGTTACAACCTCATTCTCTCTCTCAGAGAACTCGCTGTAAATCATGCCCCGCTCAGCTTCGCGAATACGCTGCACAACTACCTGCTTGGCGTTCTGGGCTGCAATACGGCCAAAGTTAGCAGGAGTAACCTCTACCTCCAGAGTATCCCCTACCTGATAATTTGGAGAAATCTTGCGCGCCATAGCCAAGGAAATTTCCTGTACGGCATCCTCAACCTCATCAACTACGGTTTTAATGGCATATACATGATAGCTGCCGGTAATGCGATCCAAATTAACTCGTACATTTTGTGCGGAATTAAAATTTCTCTTGTAGGCTGCCACCAGGGCATCCTCAATAGCATCAAAGATAATCTCAGGATTGATACCCTTTTCCAAGCCCAACTCCTTGAATGCTGTCATAAATCCGCAATCTTTATCTTCTGCAGCCTTTACTTTTTTTGTTCTGGTAGCCACTATTTATTAACCTCCTAAATTTCATGACTGGTTACCAATCATTTGGTTTCTTAAAAATCTATATGCAGGTTCACCTTGGCTACCTTGTCCATTGGAATAGCCAT
Organism: uncultured Anaerovibrio sp.; assembly: GCA_934203205.1. GTDB lineage: Bacteria > Bacillota > Negativicutes > Selenomonadales > Selenomonadaceae > Anaerovibrio. Next base: position 19,036 of record CAKPYV010000037.1, read on the forward strand.
ATCGCCTACATTGATGGTTTCCCCATCATAGGCACTTAGTGGGCCTGTTACCACCTTTTTGCCATCTAGTGGAGCAAAAAGGCTTACATCAATATCCTTACCCATTTCTCGCTGAAAATCTCTAGGCTTTTTCAGCTCTCTATCAAGGCCGGGAGAGGATACCTCCAAAATATAACTGGTCTTGATAATATCCTGGGCATCCAGAAGCTCCTCCAGCTTTCTGCTAAGATCCTGACAATCATCCAGATCTACGCCGCCCTCCTTGTCAATAAAGACACGAAGGTACCAGTCACGCTCCTTTACGTAGTCCACTGCCACCAGCTCCAAGGCTGTATTCTCCAGCAGCTCCTCCACAATCTTTTCTACCTCTGCTTCAATTCTGCCAGCCACGCAAATCTCCCTCCTTAACGAAAATTCCTATCTTATTTCAAAGAAAAGAGTGGGTGAAACACCCACTCTGCTAAGACTTAAATTAATTGCTATGATTATTATAGCATTTCTATTCATGTATGTAAATACTAATTTACATATTAATCAAAATTTATACCTGACCTTTTATCGAAAGACATCCTGCGGTCATACTACTTCAATCTCAACAACACCTGCATCAGCTTCAATGGCTCGCTTTCGAATATCTCTGTTTCCTTTACCAACGCTTCCGCAAAACCATGTTCATGGTCCAACATTGTCGAGAAAAATCCCAATGTATTGACTATATCGTCCTTATTCATAGGTTTATCAGAATCATATACTCTAAAAATCATTAATTTGCAGATTTCATAAGATATTAAATAGGCAAAACAATTATGTAACAAACTTCCCTGCAAAGCAAATGGAAAAACATTATATAACCACTCATGCTGCCAATAACGCTCCAACACAGCACCTAAATTCTCGTCTATAGCCTGACACTTCTCATTGTACATTTCATCATAATCAAAATTTAAAGCAAGCCACGGTGTAATAGAGTTCAATTTTTTCTCCATCTTAAGCACCTTGAAAATACCTGCCATAAATTGCTTATGGGCTGCTGGATAGTACTGCCAATTATCCCACAAGCCTGAAATCTCCTGCAGAAACTCATCACTGTTATAATAATCTATTAAACCAGCCACAGCTTCTACATCTTGCTGACAATCTTCTACTCTGTCTAAGAACAAACCAAGCAGTACCAATCTTTGCTCAAAAGTATAAGAGCCATTCTGCAATATGGATAATCCACCCATAATAATATGAATAGCCACCATTTCGTCAGCTATATTAACATTTTTTCCTAGATTAGCAACTAAATTCCATGCAGCAGTATCTTGTTCAATATCTACTTGTTGAATATTCATTCCATCCGAAAAAAACAATGCCTTTTCTGCTGCTACCGGGCAAGTCATGCTTAATAATCTAAATTGATATTTTCCAATGATTTTTACAATTCTAGGATAACACATACAGGTGTTAGACAAAACTTCCTCCCCCAGATTACGTTTAACATAGCACCGATTATCTTCGCATAGCAAAGGGCAGGATTTTCCCTCACCAAAATTTATTTCAAACCCGATTTTATTTGTTGATGGCTTGATACTTGACAATATCTTTTTTCGCATAACAGGATTTTTAATACGTTGATACTTCTTGTAGGTATCAACATCAATACTAATACGCCATCTATTCCCACAGCATTTAGCATTGCATTTGGAACCATCACATTGAAAATCAGCTACATATTTAGGCTGTAATATAAATATTTCATTATTCACTTTTAACCCACCTATTTTATTTTTCTAATAACTTACAAAAATAAGTACACTAATCTATAGTAATTTCCTAACTTAACCAATATTACTTTCCAGTGTTTTCAATATTCTAAATATAAGTAATGGGGCGGGAGTGACAACTCTCCCGCCCCATATGCAATGGTAGTTCTAATAACACACCTTGGTCCTTCAGGCTAGCAACAAGAAGGGGTGCGGAATTAGCATATTTAATTTATATATCAGTAACAGGCTAGTGCCTACAACTGAATATATCATAATAATTTGACAGCTTATCTAAATAGATTTGCCATCAACCAGCTATCCTGGCTATGCTCTTACTGGAGCAGGGACAGTACATTGGAGCTGGACTGATTAGCCTGTGCCAACATGGACTGTGCAGCCTGCAGCAGAACATTGTTCTTGGTGTAGTTGGTCATTTCCTTAGCCATATCAGCATCACGAATAGTGGACTCGGAAGCCTGTACATTCTCAGATGCAGTGGTCAAGTTAGTGGAGGTGTACTCCAGACGGGACTCAACGGAACCAATGGTGGTCTGCTGGTCAAGAGCCTTCTGAATAGCATTATCCAGAACATTGATAGCAGCATTTGCCTTGGTCTGAGTGGAGATGTTCAAGGTAGTGCCATCAGCACCCTTCAAACCCAAAGCCTCAGCACGCATATCAGTCAGACCAACCTTGATGGACTGGTTAGCAGATGCACCAACCTGCAGGCTGATTGCATTATCATCAGACTTGTTCTGTGCACGAATAGTTTCAGAGAATGCATCCAAAGCTGCATTAGCAGACTTCTTTACATTGCCCTTGGAATCAGTAATGCTAATGTTCAGACCAGAAATCTGACCGCCGATACCTTCCTTGTGGGCAGTAATGCTAATCCCTGCCTCACCAGAAGCAGTATCAACCTTATCACCAGCAGCATCTTTACCTACAGTTGCACTTGAAACTACAGCGGTATGTTCATTAGATGAAGCTACTCTGTCCTTACTGTATGTATTATAAGCGTCAATTGCTGTTTTAGCATCGGCTTGTGCAGCTGCCAATTTTGCAGCATTAGGATCCTGAGCCAAAATCTTCAACATTTCCATTTTGTCAGCATCATTATCGGCAGTAACTGCTCCAGCGGTCTTGTCTATGGTCATGTAAGCCTTCAGCTTGCTAGTATCGATTTCCTCTCCTGCTTTTGCACCTTCATTATACTTAGCAATAGCCTGCGCTACTTTATCGCCTGCACCACCTGCTGCTGCAGCATCCAAAGCAACTTTTGCCGTGTTGGCAATATCTATCTTAGTAGTGCCATCTTTTGCAACAAATTTTCCAGAATCAGCCGCTTTTTTACTAAACTGAGGTGGATAGTCCATAGTTCCATTAGCAATTGCGCCAGCTACATCATCACCATACACTTTTGCATCAGCTTTCTTCATGGCTTCCTGTGCCTTAGCAGCATCTTTAACACCCGTGGAAGCCATAACACTTTCATTAGATTTATCTGCAAAAATCTTGCTACTATCATCAATATTTTCAGCATGATTGAAAATATCCTGCAAACTAGCACCCTTAGCATCAAAGGTAGTGCTATAGGTCTTACCAGCCTGTACATAGGATACAGTTACCTTATCTGTATCTACAATCTCCAAGCTGTCACCACTGCGAGCAGTCAAATCAGTCAACTTGGTAGAAGCAGTAGTCTCAGTTCCCAAGCTCTGATTGGTCAATACAGTATAGGTAGCATTACCCTTGCTGTTCTTGGAACCGTCAACCAAATACTTGCCGTTGAAGGTTACATTTGCGTTATCGTTAATCTGGTCGATGGACTGATCCAGTTCCTT
>CAKPYV010000038.1 GCA_934203205.1 uncultured Anaerovibrio sp.
GCAGCCAACGATTCCAACACCGATTCTGACCGTCAGACCATCCAGAAGGAACTGGATCAGTCCATCGACCAGATTAATGATAACGCAAATGTAACCTTCAATGGCAAGTATCTGGTTGACGGTTCCAAGAACAGCAAGGGTAATGCTACCTATACTGTACTGACTAACCAGAATCTTTCCGAGAATACTAATGCTACTACTAAGCTGACTGATTTGTGCTCTCGCAGCGGTGATAGCTTGGAGATTCACGATACTGATAAGGTTACTGTTTCCTATGTACAGGCTGGCAAGACCTACAGCACTACCTTCGCTGTAAAGGACAAGGATGGCAATATTGCTACTTTGCAGGATATCTTCAATAATGCTGAGGATATTGACAAGAAGAGTGAGATTTTTGCCAATGACTCCAACTCCAATGTTATGAAGTCTGAAGGTAAGGATGATGCAGCAATTACAACTGCTCAGAACACAAATAAAACTAATAAGACAGCTTTGACAACTAAGACCACTGCTCTTGATTCTGCCACCACAGATAACGATACAAAGAAGACAACTTTGACTAAAGATGTTAGCGACTTAGCTACTGCTCTTGGGAAATATAATGCTGCTGCAGTAGATGCGGATAAAGTCAAGGCAGATGTTAGTGGATTAAGCGCTGAATTTGGCTCGGAAGCCTATTTCCAGGCTTTGGAGAATTTAGCAGCAGATGCTAAATTTGATAACTTTACAGGAGATGCCACTTCTGGTGGACAGGCAGCATTTAATAAGGTAAAAGCGGATTTCACTGCATGGAATGGTGCAACTTTTGGGAAGAATGCTACAGCAGCTGATTTAGGCAAGACTGGTGCAGCTGCAGCAAATGGTACTGAGAAGACATTAGCTACAGCGCAGACTGAGTATGATACTGCCAAGAAAACGTATGAGACAAATGGTGGTCAGGCCCATCTGCTGACTGGCAGTCAGGTTGGTTATGCAGCTTCTGATGATGCTGTTAACACTGCTTCTGGTCAGAAGGGCATCAGTATTACTGCTTCTGTAAGTGGTATTGGTGGTCAGATTTCTGGCCTGAACATCAGCATCAGCGATTCCAAGGGTAATGTAAAGAAGTCTGCTAATGCAGCTTTGGATGCCTTTGAGGAGACTATTCGTGCTCAGAACAAGTCTGAGGACAATGCTATCAGCCTGCAGGTTGGTGCCAAGGCTAACCAGTCCATCAAGGTTGGCTTGACTGATATGCGTGCTGAGGCTCTTGGCTTGCAGGGTGCAGATGGTACTAAGCTGAACATCTCCGCTCAGACCAAGGCAAATGCTGCTATCAATGTTCTGGATAACGCAATCCAGAAGGCTCTTGACCAGCAGACCACTATTGGTTCCGTTGAGTCTCGTCTGGAATACACCTCCAGCAACCTGACCACTGCATCTGAGAATGTTCAGTCCTCTGAATCCACTATTCGTGATGCTGATATGGCTAAGGAAATGACCAACTACACCAAGAACAATGTTCTGCTGCAGGCTGCACAGTCCATGTTGGCACAGGCTAATCAGTCCAGCTCCAATGTACTGTCCCTGCTCCAGTAAGAGCATAGCCAGGATAGCTGGTTGATGGCAAATCTATTTAGATAAGCTGTCAAATTATTATGATATATTCAGTTGTAGGCACTAGCCTGTTACTGATATATAAATTAAATATGCTAATTCCGCACCCCTTCTTGTTGCTAGCCTGAAGGACCAAGGTGTGTTATTAGAACTACCATTGCATATGGGGCGGGAGAGTTGTCACTCCCGCCCCATTACTTATATTTAAATAAAGAAGGAGTTTTATTTAAATGGAATGTAGTCAATATAGATGTAAATAGGCAGATTTTTACTTAAATGGGGTAGGTGTGTGAAAGTGAACAATGAAAAAATTATATTACAGCCTAAATATGTAGCGGATTTTAAATGTGATGGTTCCAAATGCAATGCTAAATGCTGCAGGAATAGCTGGCGTATAGATATTGATATGGAGGCTTATAAGAAATATCAGGAAATAAAGAATCCTGCTATGCGAAAACATATATTATCTAGTATTCAACCTTCAACTGTTAAGACTGGTTTTCAAATTAAGTTTAACGAGGAGGGGGCTTGTCCATTATTGTGTGAGGATAATTTATGCTATATTCAGCATAATCTAGGAGAAGAGGGGCTATCTGAAACTTGTTGTTCGTATCCAAGAAGAGTTCAAAATATTGGTGAATATCAAATACGATTGTTAAGTATGACTTGTCCTGTGGCAGCAGAAAAAGCAGTATATTCTAAAGATGGTATGGTTATTAATCAATTTGTTGGTAATAGTGTTAGCGGGGCTTGGAAATTAGCTACAGAGGCAGAGAAGGTAAAGAAGTCATCTGATGCATTGCAAGCAATCAATATAATTATGGGTGGTTTAATTATATTGCAAAATACCGCTTATAACTTTGAGCAGAGATTGGTGCTGCTAGGTTTATTTATAGACAGAGTAGAAGATTGCCAGCAGGATGGAGAAACTGTGGCTAGTTTGACAGATTATTATAACAGCGATAAAATTCATAAGGAAATTTCAAATTTATGGGATAATTGGCAGTATTATCCTGCTGCACATAAGCAGCTTATGGCAGGTATTTTTAAGGTTCTTAAACGCGAGGAAATGCTAAAGTCAATTGACCCTTGGTTGGAAATGAATGGTAATTACAGTCAGGAATATGAAGAAAAGCATAAGATTGTTATAGCTCAAATAGGAGATATAATAGAACGTTATTGGCAGCATGAATGGGTTTATCACGCATTTCCTTTTGCGTTGCAAGGCAATTTGCTACATAATTATTTCGCATTCTTGATAGCCTATGAAATATGTAAATTATATATTTTAAATATGTATGATTTAAATGTACCTTGGGATAAAAAGAAGATTATAGAGCTATTGGGAAAGTTCTCAAAAATGTTTGACCATAGAAAGAATTTCTTGGAATCCTTGGTCAAGGAAACAGAGATATTTGAAAGCGAGCCATTAAAGCTGATGCAGGTGTTGTTAAGAGTGTAGTAGGTAGTAATTCTAAAATTTTGATTTGCCGAATACATCAATTACCTATATGGCGATATGGGAGTACCCTTTCAGGCACGCTCTCGCTACTTTTCTCGCCTAGCGGTACTAAAGCTCTCATGAGGCAATTCGTGGCTGACGCCCCGAAAGCTCATGAATCGCTAAGTACCGAGGCGCGAAGAGTACCTGTGCAGGGTACTCCCATACCGCTCATTAGTGTATTCATCGCAATTTTCCGCCTTGGCACTGTTTGAAATGACCGATTTTTTACGAAGGTAGCAGAATTATCTAAGATTGGCAATACCGATAAGCCTTGATGATTCGGCAACAGCCGGAGGGGCATGACACTTTTGCGTCGGGAGACTCTTGCTTTTGCGTAGCAAAAGTGGCCCCGGTGGCACTCTCTATCATTACGGCTTCTGTGAATTGGCTCAGCGACAAGCGGTATTACTGCGTTAGGATAAATCCTCAGTTAGGGCCATTAAGTCGGACAGAGCAAAAGTCGTTATGACCGCAGGCTGTATTTCGATAATCTTTGACATATCGAATTATATTTACATCCCTAGGGAGATAGTCAACTTGGCAAATCAGAATTTATAATGGTAATGTATATAGCAGGCCTGCAAAAAATAATTCAGCTTGATAATTTGGAGGGGGGAATTTAAAATATAGATAATGTGTATTTTGGATAAGTATGGATGGTGATAGAATGCAGGCTTTATTAAAGGCTATGCTGAAGGATAAGGCTATAAAGGAAATAGCTGATAGATATGGGGCGAAGAAGGCTAGGACTTTGGCTTATGGCTTGGCAGGCACTCAAAAGCATGCTGCTGTAGCAGCTTGTTTTTCTTTGGCTGGTCCTTTGATCATTATTGTCAGTGATCAGCAGGAGCTAAATCAATGGAAGGACGATTTTGGCTGTTTGCTGCCAGAGATAGAGGTACTGGAACTGCCGGTGCTGGATATGGCAGAATTCAATGCCGCAGCCAAGGGGATACATCGCTTAGCTCGCCGTATGGATGTTTTGGGGCGACTGCTGCAGGGAGAGCAGTGTATAGTTTTGGCCACTGTTGAGGCAGCCATGCAGAAAGGCATAGGCACCAGAGAATATAGGGAGCTGAGCCTCAGCCTTCATACAGGTGAAGTCCTAGAACGGGAGGAGCTGTTGAAGCAGCTGGTCAAGCTGGGCTATGAGCGCAATGATCAGGTAGAAATGGCTGGTGATTTCAGTGTTCGAGGCGGCATAGTAGATGTTTTCCCCCTTAACAGCCCTCACCCTTATCGTATAGAATTTTTCGATAACGAAATAGAATCCATTAGGCAGTTCAACATTGCTACTCAGCGGTCTATGGGACAACTGGAGGCGGTGGAGATACTGCCTTTTGGCGGTGTTGCCGACAAGCAAAAAAAATATTGCTTTGGGGATTTTTTGCCTGAAAATGGACGGGTAATTATAGATGAGCCTTTGAAATCCAGAGAAGAAAGCATCAAGCTGCTAAAGGAAAATCCTGATATTAAAACCAGAATGTTTTCTTGGGATGAGCTGGTGGAGAACCTGCAAGGGCGTAATATGCTGCTGTTATCCTTGATTTTGTCAGATTTGCATGGCATAAAGCCAGATAAAATCATTAGTGTTCAGATTCAGGGGATTACCTCCTATCAGAAGCAAATGAATATTTTGCTGTCGGAAACAGGAGATTGGCTGGCTGAGGGGCGCTCTATCCTTATGATACTGGGGGATAAGGCCAAAGCTCAGGCTATGCGAGAGCAGCTGGCTCGTAACAGGCTGGCCTCTGTGGAAGCCAATGGGGAAGAGCCTCTAAAGAATGGACGGGTAAATATTGTTCAGGGAGCACTGCTGAATGGCTTTGAGCTATCTGGTGCCAACCTGGTAGTAATTACGGAAAAAGATATATTTGGCCGTCAGAAAAAACGCTTAAATCGAGTAAGCAGTGAGGAACGCATTAGTCATTTCCGGGAAATTAATGTGGGAGACTATGTGGTTCACAACCAGCATGGTATTGGCAAATATCTTGGTGTGAAAACCATGGAAATTGAGGGGATTCGCCGAGATTATTTGCGTATACAATATGGTGGAGATGATCAGCTGTATGTGCCTACAGATCAGGTAGGAATGCTGCAAAAATATATAGGCGCAGAGGGAGAGATTCCTCGTCTCCACAAGATGGGCAGCACTGTCTGGGCCAAAACCAAGGCCAAGGCCAAGGCAGCAGCAGAGGATATAGCTCAGGAACTGATTCAGCTTTATGCCAAGAGAAAAAAATCCCAGGGCTTTGCCTGCGGGCCAGATACAGTCTGGCAGCAGGAATTTGAGGATGCTTTTCCCTTTGAGGAAACTCCGGATCAGTTGAGAGCCATCAAGGAAATCAAAAAAGATATGGAAAAACCTCAGCCTATGGACAGATTGCTTTGTGGTGATGTAGGCTTTGGCAAAACCGAGGTGGCCATTCGGGCAGCTTTCAAGGCAGTTATGGCCGGCAAGCAGGTAGCGGTGTTGGTGCCTACAACAGTTTTGGCTCAGCAGCACTATCAGACCTTTGAGGAACGACTGAGAAATTTTGGCCCTCATGTGGATGTTATTAACAGATTCCGCAGTCTCAAGGAGCAAAGGGCCACCTTAAAGGATACTGCTGAGGGACGAGTAGATATTCTTATTGGCACCCACGCCATTTTGAATCAGAAAAAAGTACAGTTTAAAAATCTGGGTTTGCTGATAGTGGACGAGGAGCAGCGGTTTGGTGTCAAGCAAAAGGAAAAAATTAAGAGTATGGCACTGGGCATTGATGTACTTACCCTTAGTGCTACCCCTATACCCCGCACGCTCCATATGTCCTTGGCAGGGGCCAGAGATATGAGTATTATTGGTTCCCCACCTCAGGAAAGATTTCCAGTACAGACCTATGTGGTGGAAAACAGCAATGCCATTATCCGTAATGCAGTTCGTCGCGAGCTAAAGCGAGGAGGGCAGGTTTATTTTGTCTACAATCGAGTAGAATCCATTGAAGAAATGCGGTTGAAGCTGGAGGAAATTGTGCCAGATGCACTGATTCAGGTGGCCCATGGTCAAATGCCAGAGGCTCAGCTGGAAAGGGCTATGGTGGAGTTCTATGAGGGCAAATACGATATTCTCTTGGCCACCAGTATTATTGAAAGCGGCTTGGATATTGCCAATGCCAATACTATTATTGTCTATGATGCTGACCGCTTTGGTCTGGCTCAGTTATACCAGATGCGGGGACGGGTAGGACGGTCCAACCATATAGCCTATGCTTATTTGCTATATCGTCAGAACAAGGTTCTCAGCGAGGTGGCAGAAAAGCGTCTGCAGGCTATCAAGGAATTTGCGGAGTTGGGAGCAGGCTTCAAAATTGCCATGCGGGATTTGGAAATCCGTGGTGCAGGCAATCTGCTAGGCTCTCAGCAGCATGGTCATATTGCCAGTGTAGGTTTTGAAATGTATTGTCGACTTTTGGATGAGGCTATGCAGCAGCTGAAAACTGGCAAGCCGGTAGAGGTTATTCCAGATCCTTTGATAGAGTTGCAGGTAGAGGCATATCTGGACAATGATTATATTGGGGATGCCATGCACAAGATTGAGATTTATCAGCGGATTGCTGCCGTACAGAATAATCAGCAGTTAGAGGAGATTGCTGGAGAGTTGGCAGATCGCTTTGGCAAGCCACCACAGCCAGTAAAGAATCTGTTAACAGTAGCCAGGATTCGCAATTATGCCAGAGATATGGGGGTAGAAAAAATCCTTCAAGCTCCTTTGTTCCTGGAGATTCATTTCCGAGATACCCCCCATATTCGCCCAGAGGGGATGGTGGAGCTGTCAGGCTGGTTAAAATCCTATCTTAAGGTTATTCAGGATAGAAATCTGATTCGGATTTCCGTGAAGGCCTTGGCCAAGCAACGGGTGCAGGATTTTGTTCTGCGGCTGGTGCAAACTTTGGCAGGTTAAAAATAGCAAAAAAATAGACTGCTTATTTGAGGTGTCTGTATCGACCTCAATAAGCAGTCTATTTTATTAAAGTTTAAATTTGCTGGTGCTATCCTGCAATTCTACAGCCATTTGGGCCAGAGCATTGGAGGAGGAAGCAATTTCCTCAGAGGAAGCGGATTGTTCCTGAGCAGCGGCCGAAATAGTTTCAGTATGAGTTGCAGTTTCACGGCTTACTTCGTCAATGGAGTCTACAGCCCCTACAATTCTGGTAGCTTCATCTGCAATTCGATCAGAGGCAGTTTTGAAGGAATCGATTTTTTCCTTGATATTATTTACCTGTTTCATAATATCTGCGAATTGACGGCCAACATCTTTAATGGCCTGAGTGCCCTGCTTTACCTCAGTAGTGCCACTTTCCATAGCTACTACGGCATGCTCTGTATCTGCTTGAATAGAGGAAATTTTGGCCTGTATCTGTTCGGCTGCCGTCTGGGATTCCGCAGCTAGTTTACGAACCTCCTCGGCTACTACGGCAAAGCCCTTGCCGGCATCCCCAGCTCGAGCAGCCTCAATAGCGGCATTAAGGGCCAGAAGATTGGTTTGATCGGATATGGAGACGATGGTGTCCACAATCATGCTGATTTCCTTGGAGTTTTCTCCTAGAACGCGAACGGTGTTGGCAGAGGACATAACGCTGTTTTCAATATGCTCCATTTTGTTCATAGCTTCATTCATCAGCTTTTCTCCTAGCTTGGCTGCTTCCGCTGTGTCATTGGAGGTATTAGCAATATCCTTGGTATTAGTACCCATAGTCTGTATTTCACTAAAGAGGCTGTCCACCTCATGTTTGGCTGCCTCAATATTGTTGGTCTGTCTTTGCATACCATTGGCAATATGAGTAATAGTTTCTGCTACATTGGTAGCGGCCTCGGCAGACTGGCTGGAGCCAGCGGTAAGCTCCTGGGAGGAAGCTGCCACCTGTTGGGAGACATTGCTCATGCCCTTAATCAGCTTGTGAAGATGTTCCTTCATGGTGTTGAAGGAGGTAGTCAGTTCGCCAAATTCATTGTTGTCCTGAACCGCCAAATCTGCTACGGACAAATCGCCATCAGCTAAGGCCAGAGCATGGTCATTGAGGCGTACAACAGTGTTGGAAATTTTGTTGGCAAATACCATACCGCCAATGCCGGTAATCAGCATGGAAATAACAAAGATTATGCCGTATACCAATTTCAATTTATTTAGTGGGGCAAATACATAGTCAACAGGTACGAAAAAGGCTACAATCATGCCGGTTTTTTCCAAGGTGGTATAGGCAAAAAGCATATCCTCGCCATGTCTTTTGATGGGAAAAAATCCAGTGGTCTTTTGATCCATTTGTTCATCAAGACTAGCTAATTCAGGATCCTCCATAACCTGACTCATAATTTCTTCAGTACCAGAGCTGGCTAGAATCTGTCCTTTCTTGTCTGTAATCAGGGATGTTCCTTGACCTTCATAATTTATTTCCTCTACAAATTTATCCAATGTATCTAAGTCGATGTCCTCACAAAGAGCACCGATAAAATTACCATTAGTGTCAATAAGTGGCATGGCATAGGAAACTACCATTTTGCCGTCCATAACGCCGCCTTTATTTACATAGGCACTGGTAAAAATACCTTTTTGAGCAGATTTTACATCCTTGTACCAATCTCTGGTGCGAGGATCAAAATCCGGGCCGGAAAGATCTCCATCCAAGTAGCTGTAGGCATTGCCACTTTCTAAGCCACTGGTAATATCCAAAATATTCTTATCTGCCGAAGCTGCGTTCAAAAAAGGAACAGAGGCTGTTGAACCTATCACTTCTGCTGGTTGCTTAGACAGCACAGCCGCTGTACCGTTCAGCATGGCAGTCTTGGTGGCAAACCAGTTTTCAAGATCATTGCCCCTACCTTCGACTAGGGTTATTAGCTGTTGTTCTACACTATGAGATAGCATGGATTGAGCCATATAGTAGCCAACACCACAGGTAATTGCCATGATTAGGCCTACTACCATAGTAACAGCAGCGAATTGTTGTTTAATTTTCATAGATAAATCCTCCCCATAATCTAGTACAAATGTTATAAAATATATTATAAACAATACAAAACTAGATAAAAATGTCTACTGTATTTTTGTAATTGTATCCTATAGCTGTAAAACTTTACAATGTTACAAAATAATTATACATCTAATTTGCTATTGTTTCAATATTTTATACTGTTAAAAAATAGTAAATTGGATAAGATAATTGACAAAAAAATACTGAGACAGCATCGCCTCAGATTTTTCATCAAAACTATGAATCTTTGCTTCAAAGTAAATAAGACCTGCCCTCAAAAGAGAACAGGTCTTTATTTCTCATGCAAATTATTTAGCTAAAGCGTTAACTTTGCGAGCTAAACGAGACTTCTTGCGGTTTGCTGCATTCTTGTGATATACATGATTTGCAGTAGCCTGATCGATAGTCTTGCAAGCGACAGTAAGGAGGGCTTTTGCTTCATCAGCGTTGCCAGCCTCAACAGCGTCCAATACATTGCGGGAAGCAGTGCGAACACGGGACTTCTCAGCCAGATTCTTTGCATGACGCTTTGCGTCAGTCTTTACACTCAAAATAGAAGATTTAATATTTGGCAATTAATTCACCCCCTTGAAAGTTCAATACCTGCCTATTTTAGCATGAAGCAAGGAAAAATGCAACTTCTTTTTTAGTAGTTGCGATAAAATATTCTTCCATGCTATAATATTATGGTTTGTAAGTGTGTTTGAGAGGAAGAAGATATAGATGGACACCAAGAAAATTCGTAATTTTTCTATTATTGCCCATATAGATCATGGCAAATCAACTATTGCAGATAGATTGATTGAATATACCGGTACCTTGACCAAGCGGGAAATGTCTGCTCAGGTATTGGACAATATGGATTTGGAACGGGAAAGAGGTATTACCATCAAGGCTCAGACAGTTCGTTTGGACTATCGGGGCAAGGATGGGGAGATGTATTGCCTGAACCTGATTGATACTCCGGGCCATGTGGATTTTACCTATGAGGTTTCCAGAAGCTTGGCTGCCTGTGAGGGTGCCTTGCTGATTGTGGATGCGGCTCAGGGAGTGGAGGCTCAGACCTTGGCCAATGTATATATGGCCTTGGAGCATGATTTGGAGATTATTCCTGTTATTAACAAAATAGATTTGCCTAGTGCAGATCCAGAGCGAGTAAAGCAGGAAATAGAGGATGTTATTGGTTTGGATGCCTCTGAGGCTATTTTGGCTTCTGCCAAGACCGGTCAAGGCATTGAGGAAATTCTGGATGCTATTGTCGAAAAAATCCCTGCTCCCAAGGGAGATAGCAGCAAGCCGTTGCAGGCTCTGATTTTTGATTCCTACTTTGATTCTTATAAAGGAGCAATTGCTCATATTCGCGTTATGGATGGCGAAATCAAAAAGGGTAGTCAGCTGAAGCTGATGGCTACTGGCAAAACCTTTGAGGCTACGGAGATTGGCTGTTTCCGTCCAGCCCCTATGGAGCTGGAGGCTTTAGGACCAGGCTCTGTAGGTTATTTGGCAGGATCCTTGAAGCAGGTGGCAGATGTGCGGGTAGGCGATACTGTTACCAATGCCATGAATCCGTCTAAGGAACCATTGCCTGGCTACCGTGGGGTTACACCTATGGTTTATTGCGGTCTTTATCCTGTGGATAGTGCTGATTACGATAATCTAAAGGATGCTTTGGAAAAGCTGCAGCTGAATGATGCGGCTTTGGTTTTTGAGCCAGAAACCTCTATTGCCTTGGGCTTTGGTTATCGCTGCGGCTTCCTGGGCCTTTTGCATATGGATGTTATTCAGGAGCGTTTGGAGCGGGAGTACAATCTAAAGCTGATTACCACTGCACCTAGCGTTATCTATCATGTGCACAAAACCGATGGAGAAATGGTAAAGGTGGATAACCCATCTGATTTGCCAGATCCAACTACCATTGATTTTATTGAGGAGCCATATGTAAAGGCTACAGTTATTGTTCCTAATGATTTTGTCGGGGCGGTTATGGAAATTTCCCAGGCCAAGCGGGGAGATTTCAAGGGTATGGACTATTTGGATGTAAACAGAGTTATGATTGTTTACCATATTCCTCTTAGTGAGATTATCTACGATTATTTTGATAAGCTGAAATCCTCCACCCGAGGCTATGCTTCCTTGGATTATGAACTGGCAGATTATCAGCAGGCCAAGCTGGTGAAGCTGGATATTTTGTTGAATGGAGAGCCGGTAGATGCCCTGTCTACCATTGTTCATGTGGATAATGCTGCCTCAAGAGGTCGTCAGCTGGCAGCCAAGCTGAAGGAGATTATTCCACAGCAGATGTTTGAGATTCCAATTCAGGCTGCTATTGGCAACAAGATTATTGCCAGAGAAAATGTGCGGGCTATGCGTAAGGATGTATTGGCCAAATGCTATGGTGGTGATATTTCTCGTAAGCGTAAGCTGTTGGAGAAGCAGAAGGAAGGCAAGAAGCGCATGAAATCTGTAGGCCGGGTAGATGTGCCACAGGAAGCTTTTATGGCAATTTTGAAAATTGATTAAGCTTGTATGCATATGTGTTATGGACCGCTATGAAAATAAGTAGCGGTCTATTTTCTTGTCTTTTTCTTACTTATTTATTATAATATGGTAGAGTGTGTGTTGCTTTAGATGTATAAATGTCTTGCATAGACTTTAGGCTAAAGCTGCATTTTTACGTAATATCTGTCCGGGAAGAAGCAGGCGAAAATACTCCTTTCCTGACAGCTTTTGATAAGTTTTCTCAGGTGGTGACAATTTTGAATTCACTTTTGCGTGTGGGAATCGACGTTGGTTCAACCACGATTAAAGTAGTAGTTCTTAACAAGGAACGTGAGCTTATTTACAAGAAATATGCTCGTCATTTTTCGGAAATCAACACTGTGTTGAAGGAAAATCTGGCAGCATTGGAAAATGTTGTCAAGGAAAAGAGTTTTTCTCTGGCTATGACTGGTTCTGCTGGCATGGGTATTGCGGAGCGTATTGGTCTGCCTTTTGTACAGGAGGTTATTGCCTGTGCTACGGCAGTAAAGGAATTGATACCTCATACTGATACTGTGGTGGAGCTAGGTGGCGAGGATGCCAAGGTAACCTATTTTGGTGAGGCACCTGAGCAGAGAATGAATGGTGTTTGTGCTGGTGGTACAGGCTCCTTTATTGACCAGATGGCTTCCCTGTTGTCTACAGATGCTCCCGGCTTGAATGCCTTAGCAGCCAAGGGTAAGGAGATTTATACTATTGCCTCCCGCTGTGGTGTTTTTGCCAAAACAGATATTCAGGCCTTAATGAATGATGGTGCCTCCAAGGCAGATATTGCCTTGTCAATTTTCCAGGCGGTGGTTAATCAGACCATCAGCAATCTGGCTCAGGGGCGTCCTATTGATGGACATGTAGCTTTTTTGGGCGGGCCTCTGCATTTCCTGCCAGAGCTAAAGAAACGCTTTATTGAAACCCTGAAGCTGGACAAAGAACATATTGTAGAGGTTCAGGATGGTAATTATTTTGTGGCTGTAGGGGCGGCTATGGCAGAGGAAGCCAAGCCGGTTACTATGGAACAGATTCATACCAGCATAGCCAAAACAGAGGAGGAAATTGCATCCCAGAAGCGGGAGGCAGATTTTGTGCTGTTTGAAAATCAGGAGGCTTATGCAGAGTTTAAGGCTCGTCATGACAAGGACAAGGTGCCTCAGGCTCAGCTGTCAGACTATCACGGTCCCGTTTATGTGGGGATAGATGCAGGCTCTACTACAACCAAGCTGGCTGTTATTGGCTCTGCTAAGGAGCTATTATACACATCCTATGGCAGTAATCATGGCTCTCCTCTCCAGACCGTTATAGGGGAGCTGAAGGCACTTTACAAGGCTATGAATAAGGATACCTATATAGCCTCGGTATTTACCACAGGCTATGGTGAGGCTATTGTAAAGGCTGCTCTGCACGCCGATGATGGAGAGGTGGAAACCTTTGCTCATTTGCGGGCTGCCCAGGAATTCTGTCCAGATGTGTCTTTTGTGCTGGATATTGGCGGTCAGGATATGAAGTGCTTCTATGTGCATAAGGGAAGCATTGGCAGTATTATTCTTAACGAGGCTTGCTCAGCAGGCTGCGGCTCCTTTATTGAGAATTTTGCCCAGAGTCTGAATATGACTGCTGGGGAATTTGCGGCCAAGGCTCTAACTTCTCAGGCTCCAGTGGATTTGGGAACTAGATGTACGGTATTTATGAATTCCAAGGTAAAGCAGGCTCAGAAGGATGGAGCTCAGGTAGGAGATATTTCTGCTGGTATTGCCTTGTCGGTTATAAAAAATGCCCTGTTCAAGGTAATGCAGCTAAAGGATGTTTCTACTCTTGGTGCCAATATTGTGGTGCAGGGTGGTACTTTCTACAATGATGCGGTATTGCGTTCGATGGAGCTGCTGCTGCACAAAAATGTTATTCGTCCGAATATAGCCGGTCTGATGGGGGCCTATGGTGCCGCTATTCTGGCTTTGGAATCTGGTCAGAAAAAATCCTCTATTCTGCCAGCGGAGGAGCTGGAGAGCTTTAAGGTTACCACCAAATCCTTCCGCTGTCATGGCTGTGGTAACTCCTGTCAGGTAACAGTTCAGAATTTCCCTGATGGAGGTAGGTATTTTACCGGCAATCGCTGTGAAAGGGGAGCTGGTCAGCAGAAAAAGAAGGCTACCGTACAGAATATTTATAAATTTAAATACGATAGATTGTTCAATCACTATGAGCCTTTAGCCAATGCGCCTCGTGGAAAGATTGGTTTGCCTAGAGTGCTGAATATGTATGAGGACTACCCATTCTGGTTTACAGTTCTTACCAAGCTGGGTTATGAGGTAGTGCTTTCTGGGGAATCCTCTGCTCAGATGTATTATAAGGGTATGGCTACAGTGCCTTCTGATTCTCTTTGCTATCCTGCCAAGCTGGCTCATGGTCATATTATGGACTTGGTGGAAAAGGGAATCAAAAAGATTTTCTATCCTTGTCTGCCTTACAATATGGAGGACGAGGCCAACGCCTCTGCCAATCATTTTAACTGTCCAGTAGTAGCCTCCTATGCAGAGAATATTCGGGGCAATATGGATATTCTGGAGGAGGAAAATATTGATTTTATCCAACCATTCCTGCCTATACATAGCCCTAAACGCATGGTTAAGAGAATGTATGAGGAGCTGGGCAAGAGAGAGGGCATCAGTAAAAAGGATATTGAGGCAGCCTGTGAGGCTGGCTATCAGGAGATAGAGAACTACCGTCAGGAGGTTCGCCACAAGGGACAGGAGATTCTTCAGGAGGCAGAGGCTCAGGGACGGCATGTTATCCTGCTGGCTGGGCGGCCCTATCATATGGATCCGGAGATTAACCATGGTATTCCTGAGATGATTCAGTCCTATGATCTGCCGATTATTTCTGAGGATGCAGTGTATCATATGCCGGTTCATTCAGAGAAACTGCAGATTGTTAACCAGTGGAGCTACCATGCCAGATTGTATCATGCAGCCAATTTCGTGGCAGAGCATAACAACGTAACCATGATACAGTTCAGCTCCTTTGGCTGTGGCTTGGATGCTATTACCACTGGTCAGGTAAAATCTATTTTGGAGGATCACCAACGGATTTATACCATGATAAAGCTGGATGATGTAAGTAATCTGGGAGCGGCCCGTATAAGACTTCGTTCCTTGATTGCCGCTTTGGCTCGCCGTAAGCCGGTGCAGTACCAGACCTTGGAAATACCAGATAGACCTCATTTTACAGAGGAGTGTAGACGTCGTCACACTATTTTGGCTCCTCAGATGGCTCCAATTCATTTTGAGCTCTTTGGGCCGGTGCTGCAAAAATATGGCTACAATGTGGTGATTCCTCCAATGCCTAGATCTGCTGTAGATGTAGGCTTGCGGTATGTGCATAACGATATGTGCTATCCTGCTATTGTGGTTATTGGCCAGCTGTTGAATGCCCTGAAAAGCGGTATGTGTGATCCAGATAATACATCCATTATGCTGTTTCAGACCTGCGGGGCCTGTCGTGCTACCAATTACATGAATGTTTTGCGCATGGCCTTAAAGGATGCAGGCTACCCACAGGTGCCGGTATTTGCTTGTTGGGGCTTGGAAACAGATGCCTTTAGCTTTACCAGGGAAAGCTTGATTGAGGCTATTAAGGCAGCTGTATATGGTGATGTTCTTATGAATGTGAAGAACCGCACCATGCCTTATGAAATAAATAAAGGTGAAACTCAGCAGGTTTATGACCGTTGGATGGCAAAGTGCAAGGAAGAATTGTCTAGGGAAAAGACCAGCTATCGGCGATTCTCCCAAAATATTCAGGCAATAGTGCAGGATTTTGAGGCCATACCTATTGATGAAAATATGTGGAAGCCAAAGGTTGGTATTGTGGGTGAAATCCTGGCTAAATATCATCCAGTGGCTAATAATAATATTGAGAAGGTACTTATGGAGGAAGGGGCCGAGGTGGTTATGCCTGACTTCGTGGACTTCTTTATGTATTCAGCCTATGATGCTGTGGTGAAAAGGGAGCTTTTAGATGGCAAGCTGAAAAGCAAGCTGATTGCCCAGATGTTTATCCAGCTGATGGAGTTCTACCGTCGTCCTGTTAGGAAGGCTATGAAGCATAGCAAGCGTTATTTGCCACCTCATACTATCGGGGAGATTGCAGCCTTGGCTAAGGAGCATGTTTCCTTGGGCAATATGGCTGGTGAGGGCTGGTTCCTGACAGGGGAAATGGTGAAGCTGATTCGGCATGGTGTGCCAAATGTGGTATGCTTGCAGCCTTTTGGCTGTCTGCCCAACCATATTACTGGCAAGGGCGTTATTCATAGCTTGCGAAAGCATTACAAAGAGGCTAATATATTAGCTATAGACTGTGATGCTGGCGCCAGCGAGGTAAATCAGCTGAACCGCTTGAAGCTGATGCTGTCTGTGGCCAAGGAGAAGAATCCTAATATGCAGAATGCTGACCGAAAGAAAGCGTGATTGTATAATTTATGAAGAAAAAATATAAAGCTACAGCGGCACTGGCGGTAAGCATTGCAGGAGCTGCTGGTACAACTGGTCTGGCTCAGACAGGCTTTCTGGGCGGAATGGTGCATAATGGCTTTTTAGCGGCTACCATCGGTGGCTTGGCTGATTGGTTTGCCATAACGGCTCTGTTTAGAAAGCCTTTGGGAATTTCCTATAGAACAGAAATTATTATCCGTAATCGCCAGCGTATTATGCAGGCGGTGGTAGATTTTGCTGCCAATGATTTGCTGGCTACGGAAAACATCATGAAATTTGTCAATCAGCAGGACTTAGGTGAATTTTTAACAATTTTTGTTAGAAAGTACGGTCAGGAAAAGTTGATGCCTCATGTAGAAAAGATAGCTGTACAAATGGAGCAGGAACTGTCTGCAGAGGCTATGGCTAAGCTAATGGCTCCCCATATGAAGAATATGCTTACAGATGATCTGTTGGAGTCTATGGCAGGGGAAATGCTGGCAGGACTGTCTCATGAGGAGCAGTCTAAACGGTTGTTGTATGTGTTGGCAGAAGGCCTGGAGCAGCTGCTGCAGGACCAGAAGCTAAAGCAGCTTTTGGCAGAATATATGGAGGAGCTGCTGACAGAATATGGAAATGCTGTTAGCAGCAGAGCCTTTGTTATAGGGCTATTGGGCTTGTCAGGCAATAAGCTGGCAGATCAGCTATCAGATAAAATAGCTCACTGGCTGTCAGAGCTGTCACAAAATCCAGCTAGAGAAGCTCAGGCTGTTGATTGGTTGTCAGATAAGCTGAAGCAGTTATCACAAAATGATAATGTGGTTCAGCTATTAGCTCAGATGATGAATGAAAAGCTGACAGAGGAAAAATTGCAAGCCATTCTGCAGGATGTACTAGATAGTATTTTGTCTAAGGGAGTGTTATCCCGTCAGCTGATGGCTTGGGCAGAGGGATATTTTGAGCAGTTTTTGGCAAATACTGCTTGGCAGCAGCAGGCTGATGTCTGGCTGAAAAAATGGTTGGCAGATGAACTGGGCAAGCATCATGATATTATTACTCATATGATTGAAGAAAGACTGGGCCAGCTATCAGATAAGGAGCTGGTGGAGTTTACTGAAGCCAAGGTTGCAGACGATTTGCAAATGATTCGTATAAATGGTTCTGTGGTAGGTTCTTTGGTTGGCATGGGACTATATGCGATTGTATATTTAGCAGGGCAGGTGTTGTGGCCATGATGTGGAAAAATTGGAATAAGGCTGATAAAACACTGTTGGCAGCAACAGCCATCTTTTGCTTTGCTCTGTGCTTAAACATTCATTATAGGGATAATGTTTTTGCAAAAGGTTTTTTGTTCTGTGCCGAGGCGGCTCTGGTAGGTGGTATTGCTGACTGGTTTGCGGTTACAGCTCTTTTTGAAAAGCCCTTGGGGTTTCCGTGGCACACAGCTATTTTGCCAAGACGCCGGCAGTCATTTATAGAGGCTACAGGCAGAATGCTGCAGCAGGAGTTTTTTGGCAGAAAAAGTCTGATAAAAAAGATAAGGCGAATTGATTTTGCCAATATGGTAGTGGCATGGCTGGGAAGAACTCAGACTAAACAGATGTTAGCTGAATGGCTGTTAAACAGACTGCCGTTGTGGCTGAGTAAAAACGGTCGGCTGCCTGATGGGGCACTGAGTAGAAGTTCAGCTTTGGAATTAAAGGCTGAAAGTTTAAAGCCTCTTTCCGATTATGCTATTAGAACATTTTATGATTTTGCCAAGGATCCGGAATTTTATCAACGGGTAAAGAATGGCTTGGAGGAATATGTTGAGTCCAAGCTGCAGGGGCCTATGGCTATGATGATGGCTGGCTTTGCCCAGTCTGCCAATATTATTAATGTGGATGAGGCTGCGGAACTGATTCAGAAGAAAACTATTTTGCTTATGGAAAGGGTTCAGCAGGAAAATACAGCAGAATACGCCCAGGTTCAAGAATCTCTTGGAAAAATTTTTGATTTTTATGAAAAAAATTTGCTTGTTAAGCAGGAATTAAATGATGTTTTGTTGAATAGGGCAGGGAAATGGGATTTTTGTGGGCATTTATTAAATCAGAATGGCCAAATGGATAATCTTTTGGAGAAGAATTTGGCACAACTAGTAGAGGAATTGCTGGAAAGAGCAGAAGCATTGCTTTCTAACAATAAGACCTTGCAGGAAGAATTAAATGGTTTGATTTATCAAATGGCGGCGAGAGGAGCCCTACAGGCTCAGGAATTATTGGGTAGTATTACCAATGATGTGCTGGGAACTATGACGGATCAGCAGATAAATCGTCTGGTGTATGACAAGGTAGAGCCGGATTTGCTGTGGATTCGGATGAATGGCTCCATTGTAGGTGCTTCAATAGGCTTGGTTGTATTTGTAGCAATGCAATTTATTTAAAAAAAGGCGGGGGTATTGATTATGAAAGGTAAGTTAATTTTATGTCATGTACTGTGTACAGCCATTGGCTGTATTGCTGGTGCTTTGGCAGCTTCCGGTATGGGAGTATTTGGCGGCGCCCTGTTGGCTGTAGTGATAGCAGCTGTATTGGGGGCTGTAGGCATTAGCAAAATTGTGGCGGAGGAAGAGGATATTCCTACCATGAAGCCAGTTTTGAAGCCTGCTGTTCATAAAGCTCCAGTGGCAGTGACACCACAGCCTGTCAAGGTACAGCATTCTGATATGGATTTGCTGGGCTTGTCTGAGGAAATGGCTTTTGCTTCCCAGCAGGTTGTATGGGGCATTAACCAGTTTGAGGTTGCTATTAAGAAGCTGGGGGATTTGTCCAACGATATTAGTTCCAAATCTGAGAATAATGCTAGCAGTCTGGAGGAGGCTTCCGCTGGTGTTATGGAAATTGCCGGGGTAGCCAGCGATATTTCTGAAACTGCTCAGTCCGGTATGGATCAGTGCCATTCCTCTACCTCTTTGGTAGAAAAATATCAGCGCGAGGTAAATGAGGTTACTTTGGCTATTAAGAATGTAGGCCAGGTGGTACAGGCAGCTGTAAATGATATTGATGAATTGAATAATGCTTCTGAGAAGATTGCAAATTTTGTAGAGAAAATTCGTGGTATTGCCAGCCAGACCAATCTGTTGGCCCTGAATGCTGCCATTGAGGCTGCCCGGGCTGGAGAGCATGGCAAGGGCTTTGCTGTAGTAGCCGAGGAGGTTCGCAAGCTGGCTGCTGAAAGTGAGGAAACTACCAAGGAAATAGAGGCAATTGTTAACGAAATTACTGGCACTACCGCTGGCGTAACTAAGAGTATGCGGGAGGGCAGTGACAGGCTCCAGTCTGTAGAAACTATGGCTGGAGAATCTGCCAATGCTATGTCTGAGATGGTGAAGAATATTCACACCATTGAAAATGTGGTGGATAATTTGAGCAATATGTCTACCAAGCAGCGGGATACCACTGGTGAAATGGCCAAGGTTATTGAGAATATTGGTCAGGCCACTGTGGATATTGCGGCTCATACCAGGGAAACCAATGATAGTGTTGGCCATCAGATTAACAACATGGATGAGCTTAATAATTATGCCAGCTCCTTGCTGTCTGTAGCAGATAGACTGCAGGAGGCAGCAGTAGCCTTCAAGAAGTCAAATGAGCTGATTTTTGCGGTAAATCCGTTTACAGCTCCGGACATTATTAGAAAGACCTATATGCCTATTTTGACCAAGGTGGCCAAGGATGCTGGCTACAAGGCTAGAACTATTATCGTAAACGATTATGATGCTTTGGGTAGAGCCTTGAAAAATGGTACGGCGGATATTGGCTGGTTCTCTCCTGCTGCATATGTTTCTGCTAAGAAGGACACTAATCTGCAGCCATTGGTAACACCAAAGGTAAATAACAATACCTCTTATACAGGTTATATTATTGCCAAAAAGGGCAGTGGCATAAAGAGTATTGATGATTTGCAGGACAAGAGCTTTGCCTTTGTTGATAGGAAGTCTGCCTCTGGCTATGTATACCCTCGGGCAGCTCTGTTGGAAAATGGCAAGAATCCAGAGCATTTCTTTAGCAGCACCAGCTTCCTAGGCAGCCATAATAAGGTTATTGATGCGGTTATCAGCGGTGAGGTTCAGGCTGGTGCAACCTATTCTGATGCCTTTGATGATGCTGGCCAGAAGGCAGCGGCTAATTTGGATATCATCTTTATGACGGATCCTATTCCAAAGGATACTATTGCCGCAGCAGCAACTTTGCCAAAGGATGTAGTTGAAATGCTGACTAAGGGCTTTGAGGGGGTTCGTGCTGGCAATAGCGAGTGTGGTACCGCTATGGAGGCTGCCCACATTGATGGCTTCGTTCAGGCCAAGGATTCTGATTATGATGTGGTAAGAAGAGCTATTAGTCAGTAAATGTGGCGACTATCTGCTTGGCACAAAGTGTACTTATAATGGTAGGTATTAAATATGGAAAAAGGTATGCTTTCCTGGCTGATTAACAATCATATTCAGTCAGAAACGAAATTGGATCGGGTTTTTGGTCCGCTTATTTATATTGCGCAAAAGAATGATGATATTAAGGTAGAATCTGCAAATACAGCCTTTGAAGCCCTCTTTGACTGGCATGATTACAATTGGCAGCATGGAATGTATATAGAACACATCTTGCCTCCAGGAGGAAGAAAAGGGTTTTGGGATGCCTTGGCAAAAGCTGGAGAAAAGCCTTGGAACCAGATTATTCTGGATACGGAGCTTAAGAAAAAAGATGGAACAATATTGCGCTGCAAGGCCCATATTTTTTGTATAGATAAAAATGCAGAAGAAATAAAATATCTGGTGCGTTTGGATTATGATTTGGAGACCCAGATAAAGGATGCTCTATTTACTGAGGCTTTATGCCAAAGCAAGGTTAATTGCTGGTATTGGGATATGAATCAGGGGACGGCTACTTTTTTCAATACGGATATTCCAGAAAAACCATTGCAAAATGCAGAATTTATGAATGATTCGTATGTTTTTATCAAAGATTTTCCCCAGGGATTTATTCATTCTGTGGATTTTGTGGGGCAATATAGAGATGGATTCATGGAATTTGTCAAAAAATTGCTATCCCGGAAAATTGAGGGAGAGGTTCACGGAGAGGTAGCCTTTAAAAGCGGCGAAGATAAATTAATTTGGGTATCCTTTACGGCTCAGACTGTGAGAAATACTGATGGTATTCCAGAATATGCCATGGGGACTTGGAGAAATATTACGGATCAGAAGGTTAGTGAGCAGCAACAGCAGCACAACAGCTATTTGGTAGGTAATCTTATCAGGGATTCTGTTTATGATATTACTGTCAATGTGGATAAGAATTTCTTTGTGGCAGATAATAGCTTGGAAAAATGGATGGAGGAAACCAGAGTTTTTGCTGCCTACTACGATCAAGCGATTCGGAAAATTGCCAATGAAAGGGTAGTAAAGGAGGATAGGCAAAGGTTTTTGGACTTTTTCTCTCTGGAAACCATTCGCAATTTGCCAGAGGATGAGAATGTTTCTATAGAGTACCGCCGTAAATATAAGGGTCGCGACAATTGGTTCAAGGTTACTATTAATACCTTTAGTTTGGATGAGTTTACGGACAAGTGGATGTATGCTTTGGTTTATGATATTGATTCTGTGAAGAAACGGGAAATCATGCTGGAGCAAATGGCGGCCACTGATGCTTTGACTGGCTTGTATAACAGAAAGTATAGTCTTGATATGATGGCGGAGTATATCCAGCAATATCCAGAATTGCCTAATGCTGTGGTTTATATGGATCTGGATAATTTCAAAAGCGTTAATGATACTTTGGGACATGCAGCTGGGGACAGCTTGCTTATTCGGGTAGCGGAATCCATGCGTGAATATTTTGGCGAGGATGCGGTGCTGGGGCGCATTGGCGGTGATGAATTTATTTTCATGTGCCATAATGCAGACAAGGAATATGTGGACCAGATGATGAAGGATTTTGTGAATTTTGTTGGTTCCCAGTGCAAGGAAGAGTGTCTAACAGTTAAGGTTACAGTATCCTTGGGCTATGTATTGTATCCTGATTATGGCAGTGATGTGGCGGAGTTGGCGAATTTGGCAGATAAGGCTTTGTACAAGGCCAAGCGTCATGGTAAAAATATGGCTCTGGCTTATAATAAGGATTTGGGCGAATAAAATGTAGATTTTGCAGGCTGCGGTGTAGGATTTTCTATACTGTGGCCTGTTATTTTTTGCAGAATTAAGAATATGTGAATAAAATTTTATAAAAGTGTTGACAGAGGTGCAGATTTGTTGTAATATATACATCGTTGTCGCTGAGATACAGCAAAGCAAAGCCTTGGAGCTGAA
>CAKPYV010000039.1 GCA_934203205.1 uncultured Anaerovibrio sp.
TTCCCTTAAATTGCAAATATTGGTCGTAAGTATAATATCTTCGATTAGTCGGGGTTCTATTTGCTATAAGAGTTTTTTCTCTATCTCAGCGTTGTAGTGTTTTAGTGAAACGTTGAGCAATTCAGCAAACTTTTTTGGCTTGTAATTAGTGATATTTAATGTATTCATGTCTAAAATCCTCCATAAACACATTATATCAATAATATGCACTTTTATCTATACAATCAGTTACTTATCTTTCCTCCTTTGGAAAACCTTCTCCATCATCTCCAAAAAAATACTATACCAAGGATATTTTATACAAAAATCCCATATTATGCAAATTATATCAGAGGTAAATTACAAGGAAAAATATTTTGCAGAAACTCTAGGATAAATCAATATATTTTAATATATTTTCTTCTCAAATGATTAATCTTTTTCTTTTCATTTGCAATTTTTTCTTTTATATGGTATAAAGATTAATACTATTGAAAAAAGGAGCGATGAAAAATGCGTGAATTGTTAGAGCTTTTGGAACATGATGCCCGTCGGCCAGCCGGTGAGCTGGCGGCCATGCTGCACCGCAGCGAATATGAGGTTGAACAGCAGATGCGTCAGCTGGAGCAGGACAAGATTATCCTAAGCTACAACACCCTGATTAACTGGGAAAAAACCGGCAGCGACACCGTAACCTCCATTATCGAGGTAAATCTCACCCCTCAGAGAGAGACAGGATTTGATGCCATTGCGGAACGCATCTATCGCTTTGACGAAGTACGAACTGTTTATCTCATGTCTGGCAGCTTTGACCTGCTGGTAATCATTGAGGGTAAATCCCTGCAGGATGTGGCTAATTTCGTAGCTACCCGCCTATCCACCATTGAAGGTGTTACTCAGACTCGCAGTCATTTTATGCTGAAGCCATACAAAAAAGATGGCATTATTATTGAGGATAAAGAACAAGATCGAAGGCTGGTGATGACTCCATGACAGAAAATATAGATTGGCAGAAAAGAATTTCTCCTGTAGTACAGGCTATACCTCCATCTGGCATCCGTCGTTTTTTTGATATTGCCGCTGAAATGGAGGATGTTATTTCTCTAGGCGTAGGTGAGCCGGATTTTGTTACTCCTTGGTCCATTCGAGAAAGCTGTGTCTACGGTCTGGAGCAGGGCTATACCTCCTACACTGCCAACCGCGGTCTTTTGGAGCTGCGAGAGGAAATCTGTGCTCTCCAGAAGCGCAATTTCAACATCGACTATGATCCCAAGACCAATGTACTGGTTACAGTAGGTGTCAGCGAAGCCCTGGATATTGCCATGCGGGCTATTCTCACTCCCGGAGATGAAATTCTTATCCCAGAACCTTGCTACGTTTCCTACAAGGCCTGTGCTTCCCTAGCCGGTGCTGTACCTGTGGCTGTACCAGCCAAAATCGAAAATAATTTCAGCATTACCCCAGCAGATTTGGAGGCCCATGTTACCAACAAAACCAAGGCTCTCCTCATTGGCTATCCTAACAATCCTACTGGTGCTATTCTCACAAAGGAACAGCTGATGGATATTGCCAACTTTGCTCAGGAACATGATTTGATTGTTATTTCCGATGAAATCTATGGTGACCTGACCTATGGCGGGGAACGCCATGTATGCTTTGCTGGTCTGCCTGGTATGAAGGACAGAACTATTCTTCTCAATGGCTTCTCCAAGGCCTATGCCATGACTGGCTGGCGCATTGGCTATGCTATGTCCAACCCGGCCATTATTTCCGCCATGACCAAGATACATCAGTACACCATGCTGTGTGCTCCTATTACCGCCCAGATTGCTGCGGTAGAGGCTCTTCGTCACGGTGAGAAATACATGAAGAAAATGGTTTCCGAATACGACAAGCGCCGCCGCCTTATTTATGACGGTCTTACCAATGCCGGCCTGAAGTGCTTTGAGCCAAAGGGAGCCTTCTATATCTTCCCAGATATAACTTCAACCGGCCTTACCTCTGAGGAATTTGCCGAACAGCTTCTTATAAAGGAGCATGTGGCACTGGTACCAGGTACTGCCTTTGGCCAGTGTGGCGAAGGATATGTACGCTGTTCCTATGCCACCTCAGTAGCCAAAATCTCTGAGGCTATTGCCCGCATTGAACATTTTGTACAACACTGCAAAAAATAAATAAAAATACAAAGGCCATATCAACTCATATAATTGATATGGCCTTTAAAATTACGTACAAAAAAGGACTGCTCCCGGCAGTCCTTTTAATTTCTCTATGGCGGAGAGGGTGGGATTCGAACCCACGGTGCCTTGCGACATCACTGGTTTTCAAGACCAGCTCCTTAAACCACTCGGACACCTCTCCATAGCCATATTAGTTTAACAAAAAATCATCTATCTGTCAAGATTTACTTAGCAGCTTCCTGTGGCAGAGCCAACTTGCTAACATCCAGGTCAACCATAATACCCATAGCCTTATCCAAAGCAGCCTTGCTGGAATTATAATTATAGAGGGCAGTATAATAATTGGTCTGAGCCTGAGCCAGCTTTTCCTCTGCATCCATAACATCCAGATTAGTACCTACACCAGCTGCATAGCGAACCTGAGCGATCTTATAATCCTCCTGAGCCTTGTCCACAGCCACCTGGGTAGTATTAATGCTCTTCTCCGCAGCCTTCAGATTCAGATAAGCAGTACGAACCTCCAAATCACCAGACTGACGGGTATTCTCAGCAGCAGCCTCAGCCTTGACTACAGCAGCCTTAGACTGATTTACCTTGGCCTGGGTAACATTATTGTCCCAAATATCCCAGGACACTACCAAACCAGCAGTCCAATTGTTACTGGACTGATAACGTGAATCACTTTCCTCGGAACCAAACAGAGAATCGCCAGCCCAGCTCTTGGAAGCCTGGGCACTTACCTTTGGCATATAGCCAGCTCTAGCCTGCTGTACCCCAGCCTCGGCAATAGCCACCTGATAATCAGCTATCAGCACATCAGGACGATTGCTGCGGGCATAGGCAGTACATTCCTCCAATGGAATCTCATAAACATTGTAATCCAAACTATCAGTGAGATTCAGCTCTGTATCAGTAGGCAGTCCCATAACGTTGTTCAGGCTGGCAATAGCCACATCATAGCTATTGTTGGCATTAATGAGATTCTGTTCTGCATTGGCCATCTGCACCTGAGTTCCCAGCACATCGGATTTAGCTACTGTACCTACAGTGTACTGAGCATTAACATTTTTCAGATGCTCAGTCAGGGTATTTACAGAATCCTGTGCTACCTTAATCTGATTCTTGGCCTGCAAAGCCTGATAATAAGCACTCATGGTGGCAGCCTTTACCTGCTGCTTGGAAAGCTCCAAACCCAGTTCATTGGCATTCATAGCCAAATCTGCCGCCTTGATAGCTCCCTCCAGCTGGCCACCGGTATAGATAGGCATGGTCAAGCTAAGAGTATTGCCATAGTTACGGCTCAAACGCAGCTTATCGTTGTATTTGCCACCCATCTTGGTAGCTGTGCTCTGCCAGTTTACAGTAGGGCCAAAGCTGCGGCGAGCCTGATGGCGAGCCCATACAGCACTATCGTACTCAGCCTCCTGCTGCTTGATGGTATAGTTATTATCCAGGGCAGTACGAACACTTTCCTCCAAGGTCATGTCCATAGACTCTGCCATAGCGACATTTGCCATAGTAGTAGTCATCAAACCAGACAGCACAAAGGCTGCCAACTTGTTCATATAATTCTTCTTCAACTTAGTTTCCTCCTACATATACATCTATAAACCATTTATACTAAAAGCTTCGGCGCAAACCGAAATATGTTGCTCTGGTATCAGATTTATTTATATCATTAACCTGGGTAAAAATATAGGTATCCTTGGCAATTTCATACTGCAAACGAGATTTCAGTTTGAAATCATTGGGATCATAGCCATCTATAGATAGCTGCAGCTTGTTCCCCACATCCAAGCCCAAACCAGCCTTGCCATCAATAACTCCGGCTCTAGCCCCTAGGCTTCCATTGTACATACCACCCTGTAGATTGAAGTGATTGTCCTCTCCAATATCATTCAGGCCCAATCTCAGCAAACTATTTTCTGTAGGGCGGATGTCCACCCCCATATTGGTCTGCCAACGATCCTCCTTACCGCTGTACATGGTTTCCAGGCCAGCATTAACCTCAATATTCGAAACGGTATTCATCATATCGTCGGCCCGCTGACTAACATTGCGTACATTATGCAGGGTAGCCTTCAAGTCATCAGCAACCTGAGGATCTGTTACTACTCCCTCCAGGGAAGCCGCCATATTGTCAATACGCTTGCTGGTAGCAGAAAGATTAGCAATAGCCTCCTTCAAATTGGCTCCGGTTTCTCCATTACCATTAAAGGTAGTTACCAATACCTCTAAACTATCGGCGGTCCGCATCAGACTGCCTGTCATATGATTCAAATTCTGAGCCATCTGACGAATATCTCCCTGATTAACCTGAGCCATATTGGCCAAAGTAGCTGTCAAACTATCAATATTAGCAGTAATACTGCGCATATTCATGGATACATCCTTCAAAGCCTGCTGAGTATCCTTATCTCCCAAGAGCTGATTCATGGAATCCAGCAGTGTCTGTACCTTCAAAACAGCATTATTCATATTGGCCATCATATCATCCATAGTAGCCTCCTGCAAACCATAGATAAAATCCCCTGGCCCATAGCAATCCTCAAAATTGGCATCCTTATCTGGCACAATATTGATAAACTTGCCTCCCATAACGCCATTGGCAGTAACAATTACAGTGGATTTACGAGGAATCTTTACCTGACTATCTATATGCACAGCAGCCACTACCCCAACACCAGAAGGCTCCACACTATCTACTTTGCCTACAGCCACACCGGCATAGCACACATCATTGCCAGAGGTCAATCCCACGGCCTGAGGAAATCCTATGCTTAGACCATAACTCTGATTGCCACCTAGCTTTATGTCGCTAAGCATTACCATAATAGCAATCAGCAGACCTAATCCCAGCAGGGTAAAGGCTCCTACCTTGGCTTCTAACTTCATTCTGATTGCTCCCTTCCCATGTACATACGCTGCATAAAGCTCTGCACTCTTTCATCCTTGATATGACAGAAATTCTTCACAGTATCTATAGCTATCAGCTCACCCTCATAAATCATGGCTATTCTATCCGCAATATTGCAAGCACTAACCATATCATGGGTAACTACCACACTGGTAGCTTTTTGCTTTTTCTGGGTATCCTTCATCAGCTCATCAATCTTGACAGTGGTAATAGGATCCAGGCCTGAGCTAGGTTCATCATAAAAAATAATCTTTGGATCAAAGGCTATGGCCCTAGCCAGTCCCACTCGTTTCTTCATACCACCAGACAGCTCTCCCGGCATGGTGGCTTGAATCCCAGGCAAGCCCACCTGCTCCAGCTTGCGAGCTACAATAGCCTGAATCTCCTCCTCAGACAAATCCGTATGCTCACGCAGGCCAAAGGCTACATTTTCCCCCACAGTCATGGAGTCAAAGAGGGCGGAATACTGAAAAACCATGCCCATATTCATCCGCAACTTGTCCAGCTCTGCCTCCGACATATGGGAAATAGCCTGTCCCATAATGTAGATTTCACCACTGGTAGGTCTGTCTAGACCAATAAGCAGCCTTAACAGGGTACTTTTGCCAGAGCCGGAGCCACCAATAATGGCCAAGGTTTCTCCCTGACGGATTTCCATATTTATATTTTTGAGAACCTGCTTTTCACCAAAGCTTTTACAAATATTTTCTATTCTAATCATATAGTTCTCTATCCTTTATTAATACAGCATCCAGGACAAAATCACGTTCAACAGAAATATGATAATAATGGAGGTAACTACAGAACGAGTAGTAGCCATACCTACGCCCTGAGCCCCCTCTGGAGCCCTCATGCCATAGTAACAGCCTACGGTAGCAATTACCATGCCAAAGACCAGGGCCTTCAACAACCCACCAGTAAAGTCACTGCCGTCAGCATATTGCTCAATGGAATGCCAATATACATAATTGGAAATCCCAAAGTATTTGCTAGACACCAGCCAGCCACCCAATACACTAATGAAATTGCCATATACGGTCAGCAAGGGCACCATCACCATGCAGGCCAGCATTCTTGGTCCAGCCAGATACCCTACTGGATTTACAGCCATACAGCGCAAGGCGTCTATCTGCTCTGTTACCTTCATGGTACTGATTTCCGCTGTCATGGCAGAACCAACCCGCCCAGCAGTTACCACACCTACCAGCACCGGTCCCAGCTCTCTACCAGTGGCAATAGCAATAACACCACCTACAGTAGACTCCGCACCAAATTGAATCAATTCACCTGCCATTTGCAAAGTCATAACCATACCAGTAAATAATAATGTAAGAGATACAATAGGCAGGGTATCCACTCCTAGATGGGACATCTGCTGCAGAATATGCTTAGGCCGCAGCTTTTTGGGCAGCTGCTTAAGAATTTCTAAAAGCAGCAAGGTCATATCCCCCACCAAAAATAACAGCTTCAGCACCCAACTGCCTATATATTCCAAGAATCGGATAAACATATTGTGTTTTCCTCCATATAATTCCAAGCTACCTTCTATTTTAGCAGGAAAAAACAAAATTTAAAAGGCTATCCCAAAATTTCAGCCATAACACCATGCACAATCATAGTAAAATTGTGTGAAAATTAACTGAAATTGGACAGCCTCTTTACTTATGGAAGTAAACTACTTTTTCTCCAGCACCTTAATGCTGGTATGAATAACATTTTCAATAATATAATCAGTAGCCAGCTTATTGACTACAGGTTTTGAGTTAGGCTTCTTGACAGCCTGAGGATTCTTAGCCAGCTCCTTGGCTAATTTCTGAGCCTGACGAATGCTTTCCTTCAGTTCTGCATCATTCTTAGGCACTACTACCGTAGATTCAATCACAATATCATTATTGCAATTGCTGGATAGCATATTCTGCAACTGTACCTCTACTGGTGGTTCCTCCTCAACAGGCTTAGCCCCGGCCTCAGTGGCCTGCTGCTGAGCCAGCAGGATTTTAGCTACATTAACCAATCCGCCACCATGCACATCCAAAGCCAACTGGCCTGGCTGCTGATGCTCAGGCACCTTATATGGCACAGACAGCTTTATCTTTTCCCCACGATAAGGCTTGATGGTGGTATCAAAGGTAATCTCCTCACCTGGCAATACCTCCTGCTTGCTAGGCACAGCAGATACCAAAGCAGCAGTTTTACGTCCCCTATCAATGGTTACATCCACCTTCAGGTCCAGCATATCGGCTTCCTTTTCCTTGTTGCCCAGAATAACCGCCAATATATCATTCAGCTCTGTTACTGCAACCTTGGCCACATCCTCGCCATCATAAAACATATTGCGACGGCTAATCAAGCCATCCTTGCCATAGCTGCTTCGCAGAGAAAACTGCAAGCTGGCAGTAGAAGCATCCTGTCGGTCAAGAGTGGTATTAATAGAGCTGTATACCACTACTGGCGCCAAGGCTGCCAGTACCTCCTCATCATAGGCTACCATCGTATTATAAGTTATATCTCGACCAGTATCCTTGTCATGAACTGTAACAATCACAGGTACTGTCTGAGGGAACTGGCCTAGAATACCCCCTATGCCATCCTGTCTATCCTGATTGACTCTGCCAATAATTCCCTGCACATTGCCCAGCTTCATACCAGAAGTGGGGCCATGTATGGTACTGATAACATCAGCGTCTGTCATAAAATAATTTACATTGCCTCTATGGGTATAGGAATGACCAAAGGCCAAAACCCTATTGCCATCCACCGCTGTAACAGTACCCATGGAACCAAAGGTGAAGTCACCTATGGACATGGCTACACCTACAGGCGATCCAGGCTGTAAAACTGCATTAGGCCGGACAGACATCATGGTGGCTCCATTGTCCCAGGTATTATCATAATCTAACTGAATCCCCAAAGGAGACAATTTGCTCTGCAGCATCTTCAAGCCCTGAGCACCAAAACCAGAAGCAAAATAAGTGGTTTTATGCTCTAAAGGAGCTTCACTGCCACTTTCCGCCTCTGCTTCTTCATCAGTGGCTGTTTCTTTATCTTCGGCAATCTCAGCCCTACTCTGATAATCTCCGGCCCCAGCAACCTCCTGTGACTGCTGTTCCTCTACCAAAGCTTCATCCTGAACTTCTGCTCCTGCCTGCTCCTCATGGTCCTCGGACTGGGCTACAGCCTCCTCTGCAGCCTTTTCCTCAGCAGGCTCCTTGCCTTCCTTGGCCTCCTGGTCAGCTTGGAACTTTTCCCGCTCCGCCTTCATCTGAGCCAAATCCAGCTGGGGCATACGGGTTTTATTTCTGGTATCTGGGTAATCCCAGATTTTCAGCATATCCTCAATAGGAGTCAGCATAATCCGCTGGGTAGGATACATATCCTTGTAGCCAGCTGACAATGCTCCTGCTAACCTGCCATTAAAGTAAATGGGACTGCCACTCATGCCAGAAATGGCTCCCCCGGTTTCCTCAATCAAGGGACCGTACAGATTAACCAGTATTCTTTTGGCAGACATTTTGCTATTATCTCCCAATATGCCCACTACCTGCACATCAAAGGGACGAATCTCTCCACTGGCATCAATTACAGTATAGCCAGTACCCCACATGCCAGGCTGCAGCTCCTTTAGACCTATAATCTCTGGCAAGGCTGCCACTGCCACACTGCTTACCAGCAGGACGCCAGTCAAACACAGAGACACCAAACCCTTTTTTATTTTTCCTATATATCTATTCAAAAAATTCACCTCGAAAATACTTTTGCTTATCGGTAATATATCCATTATAGCCGAAATAAAAATAATAGCAATAAGTATTTTGCCCATATAAATTTAAAAAGTCCTCATTATCGCCTTTTCAAAATCAAACCACTGCCTACAGGCCGTTCTCCTCCATCGGAAGGACTATTCAAAATCTGTCCCTGCAATACCATTTCACTGGAGCCGCCTCCATCCAGATTAAAGCCATTAACTGCCCCAAATTTTTGCAGCAGCTGAGCTGTTTCCGTCAGGGTAGTACCAATACTATGACTTTGACGACCATCTATAACCATGAGAATAATTTTGCCATCAGCCTTGATGCCCAAAGCCGTTCTAGGTGCTCTGCCCTTGGCAATATCAGCAGGAAATTGCTCCTGCACTGCCGTAACATGAAGCTGACCATTCCTCATCAGTTCTGGACCAGCACCTACAATGGTAGAGGCACTATCCAACTCAGAGCCAAAATTTTCGCCAATGCTTATTTTATCTCCTATCCTAACCTTGGCGAAGGCATCCTGAGCCGTACCATGCACTGAAATCACCTGTGCACCTGTAGGAATAAAGCTGTTAGCCTGATTAATAGCTATGACCTTGCCATTCTGCACCACATATTCCTTGCCAAATTCATTGGTGCCAGTATAATTGCCAAAAAGACTATTATAAAGAATGGTATTATTGGTGCCTCTAGGGCAATTTACACCAGATAAATACACCTTCTGACCATTAATCTCTACCACTCCATAGTATTGGGAAGCAGCCAGCTTTAAGGTGCCATCCGGCATAAAGCCTAGAGAAGTGCGATTGAAATAGGTGGTACCAGCAGTTTGGCCATTGAGACGGGTATTGCCTATCAGACTGCCATCCAGAGAGAAATAGCCGCCATTAATAGCAGCTACAGCCTGATGGGCAGATGCTATAGTCTTTAACTTCTGACGACCAGAGGCAATGCTATCCCCTGCCAGCACCAGCTGCAAATCAAATTTGCTTCTATCTGCCTCCAGTACATAGGCTGTCAGCATGCCACGGTTATCCACCCGTAAATAGCGAGTATAATTCAAGCCTGGCATAATCTGCCGTGGCTGCATTTCCTCATATTCCTTCTGAATATCAATAACCAGCCTATGGGGATTGGCCATAGTATATACCTTGGCCTCCATAGGTGCCTTCATATCCACAATCAGCTGAACAGTATCACTGCCATAGGTTCCTAAAATAATATCCTTAACCACATTGCTACGCAGGTCAGGTGCTCCCTGCAAGGTCGTAGCAATATTATTTAGATTAACCACCAATCTGGTATCATTATTCTCTCTGCTAACACTGTAATTAGCAGCTGCGTTCAAATCCAGTACAATTCGCAGACGAGTACTGCTATCCCCATAGCGGATATTGCTTAGTAGATTTCTACTGCCAAAATTAATCTGCTGTTTATTAACGCTCCGCCCAGCCTGCTGAGATGTGCTGATGCCTCCTGTCTGCAGCCATTCCGGCATCTTAGATGCTCCCCAGACCACAGACATATTGACCAACATCAGCAATAGGGCCAAACAGCCTACCAAAAATCTTTTCATAATACCTCCAGTAAAAATAAAGAAAAGAGACTATCATCTGATAGCCTCTCCTTCACCCAATTCACAACAATTGCTTAGCCAGGCAGATTTATATGCTGGCCCTTGGCCTCCATAGAAGCCCTAGCCCGCTCTGCCATATCCTTCTTGGCCTGATACTGAGCTGTCAGCTGCTTGTACATCACATCTGCCAAGCCTACGCCTCCAGCCTCACTTATGCGATCCACCATTTCCGTATCCAGCATATCCTTGAAAATCTTTTCTCCATGAGATTCTCCAAAGAGTGCATTCTCTGGCACAGTGCCCCGCATTTCCTTCCACATCATTTGCATAAACATGGATTCAAAGCCACGACAGGCATCCTTCAGCTTTTTCTGATAAGCTGGATCATCCAAGGTATTCTTCTCAGCCTTGGACAACTCCTGAGCGAATCCCTCTGCCTTTTCCACCTGGGCTTTATTCTGAGCTCTATCAGCCATTGTGTTGGCTGACAGCCCCAAACCGCCAATTGTATCCATCATCTTAGATCAGCTCCAAATCTGCATGCAACGCTCCTGCTGCCTTTATAGCCTGCAGGATGGAAATAATATCTCTTGGGGTAGCACCTACAGAATTCAAGGCTCCTACAATATCATTTACATTGGCTGTAGCTGGCAACACAATGGAGCTGCCCTTCTGCTCCTCTACATTAACATCATCCTGTGGCAAAATCACTGTATTACCGTGAGTAAATGGTGGTGGCTGAATCACATCGTAGTTGCGGCCAATATCCACAGTAATACCGCCCTGAGTAATAGCAATAGTATCCACAGCCACATCACCACCCATAACAATGGTACCGGTACGTTCATTAACCACAACCTTGGCAATATTGTCAGGAGTAACAATCAGCTCCTCCATAGTAGAAATGAAACCTACAATATTGCTGCGATAGTAGGCAGGCACGATTACATCTACCCGGCCTGGATTAGCAGCCTTGGAAATCCCACCATATCGACCATTAATAGCCTGAGCAATTCTATTAGCTGTGGTAAAATCAGCCTTGGTCAAAGACCAGGACAAAACACCATTAGGAGCCAAATCCTCATCTTCTACA
Organism: uncultured Anaerovibrio sp.; assembly: GCA_934203205.1. Classification (GTDB taxonomy): domain Bacteria; phylum Bacillota; class Negativicutes; order Selenomonadales; family Selenomonadaceae; genus Anaerovibrio. The sequence goes on from CAKPYV010000039.1 coordinate 11,495, forward strand.
GAATGCTCCACAATAGCACCATTAGGGGTAGTGCCTACGGTAGGAAAATTCTTCTGAGCAGTATTGTTGCCTCTGCCAGCAGAAAAACCTCCTGTGGATACTGCTCCCATAGCCACGGCATAAACATTGCCATTGCCAGCCTTCAAAGGAGTTTGCAACAAAGTACCACCCTGAATGCTTTTGGCATCACCCATAGAGGAAACAGTTATATCAATGGTATCTCCCTCCCGTACAAAGGGAGGCAGGGTAGCTGTAACAATAACTGCAGCTACATTCTTTGGCTTCAAGCCGCTGGTGTCAAAGCCTACACCATATTCCCGCATCATATTGCCAATGGATTGAATGGTCTGTGTCATTTTGTTGGAATCACCAGTACCATTAAGACCTACCACCAGGCCATAACCCATAAGCTGATTACTGCGCACCCCCTGTACCTTGGCCACATCCTTCAGCCGTACAGAGGAATAACCTGCCGCCATAGCTGTGGCTGTTCCCAGCAGGCACAGACACAAAGCCAGACTTATTACACGCCATAACTTCTGCATATATTTCTCCTTGCCTTTCCCAACACCTGTGTCGGCATTTAGAACAAAATATTGAAAATTTGCGTAAGAATTCCCTGATGCTGCTTGGCATTCAGTGGACCCTTGCCATCAAATCTCAAGGTTGCATCTGCCACCTTGCTGGAAGCAATAGTATTGTCTACGGAAATATCATCTGGGCGAACTACCCCCTGCACCGTAATCCTATGCTCATTCTTGTTATTCCAGATAGACTGAGTTCCCTCAACCACCAGATTGCCATTATCCTTTACCTCTACTACAGTTACTGTTACATTGCCTGTAGCCGTATTGGTATTGTTAGCTGTACCATTAGCCTTAAAGCTATCTGAACCAGAAGCCGTAGCCGCTGCCAAAAAGCCAAAAATACCTGTACCTGCTGAAAGGGATTGATTTCCTGACTTGGAATTGGAATTAGACAAACTCTGAGATGTCTTGGAACTTTCACTAATCAAAATTGTGAGAATATCTCCTACCTGAGATGCCCTTCTATCCGAAAACAAACTATGATGGCCTCCCCATAGGCTTTCGGCACTGGTGTGGGCCGGTGCCATACCTGCCACATTCACAGCCAGCAAAGCTGCTATGGTCAGACAGGCGATTTTATTTTTCTGCATATTATTCATCTCCCATCATAAGGGCTGCCTAAAACAGGTGCTCCTCCTATGCTTGTAACAAGCCTTTAAGCCGCTACCTGTACATTAGTTTCATCTATTACCTTGGCTCGAACCTTTCTCTTGGAGGAAGTATTCTGAACCATGATATAATCTCCCCGCCGTCCTCGCTCCAAAGCAGTACCGTCGGTTTTGATTTCGACACCATTAACATTGGTACAAATATTTACCTGACTATAGGGTTGAATCAAAATCGGTTCTTTCACCATGCCGCTATGAATCACCGTACCTGCGGGAACATTGGTGGTAATCACCTTGCCTACCAAATCCTGTGGAACAGCATAACGCTCATAGGCCTTTCCTTTATCCTCCCGCTCTGCCACCATGAGATTTTCCAACCTAATAGGGGTTTCCTTTTGAATAGGGGTAGCGGATACTACCACATTTTCGTAAATATGCACCCGCATACTGCATACCATATGAGCATAAGGGGCACCATCTACCAGTACTTCCACATTTACTGCGGTTAAAAGGGACTTGCGAATACCATTGGGCAAGCTGCAGCTATAGGTAATATACCCCCAAGGCAGCCGCAAACCTGCCGGTGCCCGTACTGCCTCCACTGTATATCGCTTATTGCCTCCTGCTGCTGCCATTTCCTGAGCAATGCAATTAGTGGCCTGCTGAATAAGATTCTCCCGCAAAATAACCTGAGGTAATTGAGGGGTAGGCTCAATCTGAATAGCAGCCTCAACTTTGGAAAGCTGTACAAACCAAAGAGCCGGAACCTGCCTCTGAGGCAGATACCAGCACCCTATAGTTAACAAAAAAATTAACAAAAATCTGACTATAGCCATAGTCACACTCCTGATTAAATCATGCCTTAGCGCTTCAAGCCATTGGCAATCTCCAGCATACTGTCGGAGGTAGTAATAGCCTTGGAGTTGGACTCATAGGCACGCTGAGAAACAATCATATTAACCATTTCATCTACAATCTGTATACTGGACATTTCCAGACAGGACTGCAAAAGAGTACCTGTACCATCATTGCCTGGCTGGTTTACCTGGGGCTCACCAGAAGCAGCAGACTCTACAAAGAGATTCTTGCCTACAGCAGTCAAGCCAGCAGGATTCAAGAAGCGAGCCAGCTCAATCTGACCTACATCCTGTTGCTGTCCATCTATCTCACAGCTAACAGCACCAGTAGAAGAAATCACCACGCTATCCAGAGTAGCATTCTCTGGGAAAGTAATTCCCTCTGTCAGAGGATAGCCATCACTGGTTACCAGATTGCGATTGGCATCAATCTTAAAGGAACCATCTCTAGTATAGCCAGTGGTGCCATCAGGCATCTGAATCTGGAAGAAGCCCTCACCTTGAATACACAAATCTGTAGGATTGTCAGTAGTCTGTACATTACCCTGAACAAAAATTCTGTTGGTAGCGCTCAAACGGGAACCCAAACCTATCTGCATAGGAGTAGGGTACATATTGCCATCGCCGCTTTCAGCACCGCCAGCTCTCAAGGTCTGGTACAGCAAATCCTGAAACTCAGCCCGCTGAGCCTTGGCACCAGTAGTATTAACATTGGCCAAATTATGAGACACTATATCCATCTGCTTCTGCTGTCCTTTCATACCGGAAGCTGCAGACCACAAAGAACGCATCATATGACAAAATCTCCTTTTCTATCTTCACATAATTATTAACAGTTATCAGCTATTGCGTCCGACCTCATTAACCGCCTTATCCAGCATCCCATCCTGTGTTACCACAGCCTTGGAGCTGGCCTCATAAGCCCGATAATTAGCAATCAGGTTTACCATCTCAGATACCACCTCTGTATTGGAACGCTCCAGCACTCCCTGCTGAATGGAGCCTGTTGCCTGCTGAGGCTGCAGCTGAGGATCTGCTACACGATAAAGGCTATTTCCTTCCTTCACCATAACCTCATCCCCTCCAGGGAAGGTAACCAAGCCCAGCTGAGCCACCAGCACACCATCAGCCGTAATTCGTCCCTCTGGTGATACAGTGAACTCTGCTGCCTCTGGTGGAATAATGATATTTCTACCCCGATTATCCAGCACATTTTCACCATTTACGGTAACCAGACGGCTGCGGGCATCCCGATAAAAATTACCATCTCTAGTATATCTCTCCCCACGCTGGGTTGCAATCCGAAAATATCCTTCCCCCTCTACCGCAAAATCCAGCTGATTGCCAGTAGTCTGTAAGGAACCCTGAGTATGGTCAGTAGCAATATCTGCTACCTGAGCACCTAGGCCTAGCTCACCTACTACAGGAGCATTAGTACCTAGAGAAAATCCCTTAAAGCTGGTTACCTCCTGCTGAGTGCCAGTCTTATCGTTAATGCGTCGCAACAGCATTGGCTCAAAATCCATAGTTACGGCATCATCACGCTTATAGCCTGTTGTATTAGCATTGGCCAAATTATTGGCAATAGTATCAGTTCGTCTGGTTTCAGTTATCATACCAGTAGCTGCGGTGTACAAACCTCGCCACATATGCAAATCCTCCTTTTAACAACTTATCCGTCAGCTCATAAGCCTATTATTTCCAAAAGGCAATACTTCTCTTGCTGTCTAATTTATCAATATTTTCCAAAGCTCGTCCAGTACCTAAAGCCACACAGCTTAACGGGTCATCTGCCAAGCTGGTGCTAATCTGAGTTTCCTTGCGTATCAATTCATCCAAGCCATAGAGCATAGCTCCACCGCCAGTAAGAATGATGCCATGATCCATAATATCAGAAGCCAGCTCTGGTGGACATTTCTCCAATACATCCTTGACACAATCCACAATCTGAACCACGGAAGGTGCCAAAGCATTACTAATCTGCTCCGTAGTCACTTCAATATTCTTTGGCAAACCTGTCAACAGATCCCGGCCCCGAATATTCATTTTGCTTTGACGGGCCTCTGGGAAAGCTGCTCCAATCTCCATTTTGATGTTCTCGGCAGTGCGTTCACCAATCATGAGATTAAATTCTTTCTTGATGTAATCCATAATGGCCTCATCAAATTTATCACCAGCCACTCGCAGGCTATTGCTAATAACAATACCACCTAAGCTGATAACAGCCACATCTGTAGTACCACCGCCAATATCCACTACCATAGATCCATAAGGCTCAGAAATATCCAAACCTGCCCCCATAGCTGCTGCCAAAGGCTCCTCAATCAAATAGGTACTGCGGGCACCAGCCTGCTCAGCAGCCTCCTGAATGGCCCGCTGCTCCACCATAGTAATACAGGAAGGAATACATACCATAATTCTAGGGCGAATCATAAAGCTGTGGCCAGTTACCTTCTCAATAAAATGCCGCAGCATAGACTCCGTAATATCAAAATCTGCAATAACGCCATCCCGCATGGGGCGAATAGCTACAATATTGCCAGGAGTACGGCCTATCATCTGCCGTGCCTCCTCGCCTACAGCCAAAATATTATTGGTATCTCTATCAATAGCTACTACTGATGGCTCCCGCAGGACAACGCCCTTGCCCTTAATATAAATCAGCACATTGGCTGTACCCAAATCAATTCCTATATCCATAGACATGCCAAACAATGCCGTCAACATCCTTCCGTAAAAAACAAGATTTACTATATACTTATACCCAATAAATATATAATAAATCTTGCAAAAAAACAATGAGAAATTTTACCAATTTTAAAGAAAATTTATCTTTGCACAGGCATAAACAAATTATTCATAACGCAAAGCTTCTATTGGATCCAAGCGAGCAGCCTTGCGAGCTGGCAAGATACCAAAAAGCAGGCCAATTCCCACGGAAAAGCTAAAGGATACCACAATTGGCGCCCAGGTAATCACCGTGTTAAAGCCTCCTACCTTGGCAATAATGGAAGAAATGCCACAGCCCAGGAAAATGCCAATAATGCCTCCTATAACACCAATAATCACAGACTCAATCAGAAACTGCATCATGATATTGTTGAAGGTTGCTCCCAAGGCTTTGCGAATACCAATTTCTCTGGTTCTCTCTGTTACAGATACCATCATGATATTCATAATACCAATCCCGCCTACCACCAGAGAAATTCCTGCCACACTGGCCAAAAGCAGGGTTATCATTGTCGTAGTCTGAGTCATGGTTTCCATCAGGCTGGTAAGATTCCGTACATGGAAATCATCCTCCTTGCCTCCTACAATTTTGTGTCGCTGGCGCAAAAGAATTTCTAAATCCTCCTGGACCTGATCCATATATTTGGCATCGCTGACCTGAATGTTGATGGAATTAACATAGGTAATACCCAACACTCGTTCTTGAGCTGTAGTCAGTGGTATTATCACCACATCGTCCTGATCCTTTCCCATGGAGGACTGGCCTTTGCTTTCCAAAAGTCCAATTACCCGAAAGGGCTGATTATTCACCCGGATTTTTTTGCCTACGGGATTCTCGGAGCCAAATAGATTCTCCGCCACAGTAGTACCAATAACAGCCACTCTTTCCCGCTTATTCATTTGTTCCTGGGTAATAAAGGAACCAGACTGCACCGACAGGGATTGGATATCCATATAACCCGGAGTTACACCCTGAACACTGGTATTCCAATTTTGATTGCCATTAACAATCTGATAATTGCCACTGGCACTGGGAGATACGTAATCAATATTCCGCACCTTGCTTTCTATGGCCTGGGCATCCTCATATTTCAAAGTGGTCTTAGAGCCAGCAGCCCCCTTAGGGCCGCTGCGATTGGAAGAACCAGGAGATACGATGAGCATATTGCTCCCCAGGCTGGCAATGGATTCCTGCACGTTATTACGAACACCCATACCTACAGATACCATAGCAATAACGGCTCCCACGCCAATAATAATGCCCAGCATGGTTAAAAGGGAGCGAAGCTTGTTGGCATATAGAGCTGTAAAGGCCATCAAAAAACATTCCTTAAACAACATCCAGCACCACGCCCTTTCCTTCATCTCTGGTAATAACCCCATCCCGCACCAAAAGCTGTCTATTGGCACAAACCGCAATCTCCGGCTCATGGGTTACCAGAATAATGGTTTTGCCTCTACCATGCATTTCCTGAAATATTTCCATAATTTCCTTGGTGGATTTGGTATCCAGATTACCTGTAGGCTCATCAGCCATAATAATTTCTGGATTATTTACCAAGGCTCTGGCAATGGCTACTCTTTGCCGCTGACCGCCAGATAGCTCATTAGGCAGATGCTCTGCTCTATCCCCTAGGCCTACAGCCTCCAAAACCTGCTGCGCTCTCTTGCGTCGCTCTGAAGCTCCTACCCCGGCATAAACCAAAGGCAGAGCCACATTTTCCAAAGAGGAAATACGAGACAGCAAATTAAAATTCTGAAAGACAAAACCAATATGCTTATTGCGCATCACGGCAAGCTCATCATCTGATAAATGAGCTACCTCATTTCCCTCCAGCTCATAGGAACCTACTGTCGGCCTATCCAGACAGCCTAGAATGTTCATCAGCGTGGATTTACCAGAGCCTGATGGCCCCATGAGAGCAGCAAATTCCCCTCGTTTTATATCCAGATTAATACCATTCAGAGCAGCCAGCTCTTGACCGCCCATCTTGTAAATTTTCTTAATATCCCTGAGACGGATAGCTATTGCATCTTTTTTATCCATAGCTAACCTCCTTTTACATTGGTGGCGGCCCACCCATATTCTTACTAGAGCTGGATTTGGATTTGTAGGTGACTACCAGCTGTTCTCCATCGGTAAGCCCATCGGTAATCTCCACATATTCATCACTGTAAATGCCTGTAGAAACATACCTCTTTTCCTGCTCTTTCCCAGCAGCTACCATTACATAGGAGCCGGAGGAATCTGTTTTCAAGGCAGAAATCGGCACTACCAAAGCATTTTCCTTTTCGTCGGTAACAATATCCACTCTGGCAGTCATAGCTGGCAAGAGAAGATTCTCTGGATCATCCACATCCAAAACTACGTAGTAATAAATAACTGTAGGTGTGGTGGTGCTGGTGGCGCTGGTATTGATATTCCAGCTATTGGTAACATCAGTCTGGGAAATTCGCGATACTGTAGCGGTAAAGGTTTTGCCATTATAGGTATCCACCGTAAAGTTTGCCTTCTGACCTACCTTTACACTGCCAATATCAGTCTCGTCCACCTTGGCAATAATCTGCTTCCGGGACATATCCGCAATAGTCATAATAATAGTAGGATTGCTATTTCCCTGTACCGCCATAGTGCCGGCAGATTTTGGCTCTCCTACTACCACACCATCCATAGGGGCAGTAATAACGGTTTCTGCCAAATCAGATTCTGTCTTGGATAAAGAGCTTTCGGCAGTGTCGTAATCATACTCTGCATCCTCCAGCTCCTCCTTGGATTTGGCGCCAATGGAGTAAAGATACTCTGCTCTATTATATTTGGAGCGGGTATTATTTACCCTGTAGGTAGCCTGATCCTTAGTAGCCTCATAGTCCTTACCGTCCAGAATAGCCACAGTCTGTCCAGCCTTAACTGTATCGTTTTCCTTTACCAGCACAGATTTGATTCTGGCGGTAATCTTGGAGCTAACCTCAACAGAGTCCACAGGCCTAATAGTACCTGTAGCGGAAACCACAGATTTCAGGCTTTGTCGCTGTGTTTCTACCAAATCTGCATTAATATTGGCTTTAGCGGCCTCCTGCTGACTATTGTAATACATATAGCCGCCAACAGCAGCTGCCACCACCGCAACAGCCAGCACCAGCCATTTTACCTTGCCTTGTAATATTTTTGCCATATACTATCTCCTCATTAATTATCTATGGGGGCTGGCTCATTGGTGCCACCCATATCTGCTTCCACTGCTGCCTTATAGCGGGCATAATCATATTGGGCGCTGATATAATTCTGACGAGCAGTGGACAAAGCCTCCTGAGCATCAATAATATCCAGCATTATGCCTTCCCCAGCCTTGTATTTTTCCTGGGCTATGAAATAATCCTCCTCTGCCTGCTTTACGGCAGTTTCCGTAGAATTAAAGCGCTCCTCCGCCTCTCGCATGCTGTTATAGTTTTTCCGCACAGATAAATCTATATCATTTTTATCCTTTTGCAAGGTAGCCTGAGCAATCTTTAGCTCCGTATTGGCAGCATCCACCTTGCCTGCTGTGACACCGCTGTCAAAAATATTCCAGCTAACACCAATAGAGGCACTGTATTCATGATTGTCCCCATCTGGCAGTACCTGCTTGTTCCAGCCTGCCCCTAATGACAAATCCACTGTAGGCAGATAGCCTGCCTTGGCATTTTTAACAGCCAATTCCTTTTGCTGCAGCTGATAGCTGTCAATCAAAAGCTCCTTTCGATTGGCCAGGGCAAAATCCACACAATCTCCTATACTGCCGGCAAAGGGAATATAAACAAAATCATCTGTCAGCTCCAATGGCTCCTGACTATCCAAATACAAAAGATTTCTCAGGGTACTAAGATTGTTATCATAGGTATTCTTTCCCTTAATTAAATCCTGTCTGGCGTTGGACAGCTCCACCTCAGACCGCAACACCTCTACCTTGGCCTTGCTGCCTGCGCTGTAAAGCTGCTCCACATTTATCAGATGCTGCTGGTATTTATTAACTGTATCCTCATAGACACCAATTTTCTTTTGCGCCTCCAACACATCATAATAGGCCTGAATTACAGCCAGCTGGGTAGTTTCCCATTTTCTTTCTGTCTGCAGCTTGGCTATATCCACATCCAACTCACTGCTTTTAATATTGTTCTGATTCACGCCTCCAGAATAAATTGGCAGGGAAGCAGAAATCTTATTGTTATTGCTGTTATTCCAGCCAAAATTATTATTATCAGACCTGCCAAAGGTAGAACCAGCTGTCCAGCTAATACTGTTCTGACCTCTAGCCTGCCGCAAGCCCGCCTTGGCCTTTTCCTCCCCCAGCTGAGTAATGAGCACATCAGGGTTGTTCTTCATGGCCATATCCACAGCCTCATCCAAGGACAGGGACATACAGTTGCCAGTAGGCATCGAGGCCAGCAGGCTTCCTGTCACCAGCCAGGCACCCAATATAAGCTTTGCTTTTTTCATACAAACACCATCCTTTAGGTGAAAATTTTCATTCTACCATACAAATTTACCTCTCTAGTTTATAATATCTTTCTTAAAATAGCATTAAAAATGTTGACTAAAAAGGTTAGTTTTAGAAAAAAAGAGCACATCTGCCCCAAGACAAATATACTCTCTACATATATTTTAATTTTTCTAACGCACCATTTCCCCTACAGGAGGCATAAAGATATGATTGAAAAGCTGTACCGCATAGCTGTCCGTTAGGCCTGCCACATAGTCCACCACTGTTTGCTGGAGGCCCCATTGCTTTTCTCTTTCTTTAAATTCCTCTGGCAAACGGCTGCTATCCTCCATAAAGTATTTGTAAAGCTGTTCCAAAACAAATACTCCCTGCCATCTTTCTCGGGCCAGGGTATCCGAATGATAGATATTTTTAAACATAAACTGACGAAATACATTCATGGTCTCCGCCATCTGAGGAGAAAAAACAATATCCCCGGCCTTTGCCGATTGACAGATTACATCTGACACCATGTTGGTAATCATTTGAGAGGTTACTATGCCAATATGGCTTTGCACCTGCTCTGGCAAATCGGTGACGGACAAAAGCCCTGCCCGCATACTGTCATCAAAATCATGACAGAGATAAGCAATCCGATCCGCCCAGTGCACAATCCTTCCCTCCATAGTATAGGGCAGTACCGCCCCACTATGATGAAGAATTCCATCCTGCACCTCCTGAGTCAGATTCAAGCCTTGACCATTTTTCTCCAAATATTTTAGCACTCTCAGACTTTGCTCATTGTGGGCAAAATGACCACACAGCTTATTAAGAGCCGATTCTCCAGAATGGCCAAAGGGCGTGTGCCCTACATCATGGCCTAGGGCTATGGCCTCCGTCAAATCCTCATTTAGACTAAGGCCTCTGGCAATGGTGCGGCCAATCTGAGCTACTTCCAGACTATGAGTCATTCTGGTACGGTAGTGATCCCCGGAGACAATAAAAACCTGTGTCTTATGCTTAAGGCGGCGAAATGCTTTGGAATGTAAGATTCTATCCCTATCTCTTTGGAATTTGGTGCGAAAAGGACACTCCTCCTGCTGCTTATCCCTTTGAGCCTCACGGCTCTTAGCCGCCAATGGAGAAAGCAAAAGATATTCCTGATCCTCAACCCGTTCTCTAACCAACACAACCGCCACCTACCTTTCTTATTTGCTCTCAATTTTCCTACGTACATTATAACCCCTACATTATTCAAAGAAAATGATTTTTTCATTTTCTTTCAATGGGGTTTCGACGAGAGTGGAGATATTAGCTCTCCCCTGTCATTAGCACAGCTTCCCGCCACCTATAGCGGTGGGGTACATCGGACACCTCGTTATAGCAAAATCCAGCAAAAAAATCATTGTGACATAAAAATTCTGATTTGCCGAGCTAAATGCTAATCTTAGCAATGGCATACATATACGATTTCTGTAGGCATGGCATATACCCTTACAGGCACGCTCGCGCTATATTGATGTGCCTCACGCTGCTAAACTCATTTAATCGCAT
>CAKPYV010000040.1 GCA_934203205.1 uncultured Anaerovibrio sp.
AAAGTAGCGAGAGCGTGCCTGAAAGGGTACTCCCATATCGCCATTAATAGTGATATAGGTTTGCACATCAATATAGCACAAGAGTGCTGTGAAGTGTATATGCCATGCCTACGAGAAGTGTATAGATAATAGATGTATTCGACAAATCGGAATTTGCCAATGCAAAAATTTATTCTTGAAACAAACTATAACATCCTGGCTGGATTTCTCTATCGGAGCAGATGTTTACCCTTACCCCCAGATCCTTATACAGCCCCTCAAAGGCCTCTCCTGTCTTTAGCTCCTTGGCTGCTTCTGGATGTATATGTAACATATACCCTTCAGCCCCATGTTTATGGGCTTCAATACGGCGAATCTCCCGACACACGTTAATAGCCAAAGCCTCTGCCGACAGTATCCTGCCACTGCCCTGACACACTGGACAATCCCGATAGAGAAGATTGTCTATATTATGCCGAGTCTTTTTGCGGGTAATCTCCACCAATCCCAATGCAGTAATATCCACCACATGAGTTTTGGTTCTATCCTGCTGAGCCAGCTGCCTCAAAAGCTGCAAAAGAGCCTTATTATGCTCTTCCTTTTCCATATCAATAAAATCCACCAGCACAATACCGCCAATATCCCGCAGCCGCAGCTGGTGCATAATTTCCACCGCCGCCTCCTTGTTCAAAGCAAAGGCCGTCTCACCTAAATTGACATTACCAACAAAACTGCCAGTATTCACATCAATAACCGTCATAGCCTCAGTTTTGTCTATAACCAAAAATCCCCCGGAATCCAATGGAATCTGACGATTACCTGCACCGACTGCTTCAGCCTCAATTTCATAATATTCAAATATATTACTGCCCTTGTACAGCTTCAGCCTATCAGCCCACTCCGGCGCCATGCCCTGCAGCAAATCCTTAACTCGGCCATAGACAATCTCATCATCTATTACCATTTGTTCAACATCCTCGTTAAACAAATCCCGTACAATGCGAATAACCAAATCCACATCACGATACAAAAGGCCTGTGCCCTTCATCAGCTTAGACTTAGCCTCAACAGACTGCCAAACCTTAATAAGATAGCGAATATCCCGCTGGATACATTCCTTGGACTGACCCATAGCAGCAGTGCGAATAATCACACCCATATCCTCTGGACAAGCCTCCCGTACAATATCATAAAGGCGGCGGCGCTCCTGCTCTGAGTCAATGCGATGGGATGTGCCTATATAAGCCGACCGAGGCATCAGCACCACATTCCGCCCAGGAATGGTCAGATGCATAGTAGCCCTAGGTCCCTTGGTGCCAACCTCATCCTTGGTAATCTGCACTGGCAGCACCTGACCAATATGAATGGTCTTTCTAGGACTCCCAACTCCATCTACCTCCGCCTTGCCATCCCCAATATAGAGAAAAGCATTTTTGCTCTGGCCAATATCCACAAAGGCCGCCTGCATACCAGGCAGCACATTCTGCACGATACCCTTGTAGATATTTCCCACCAAATGGCTATGCCTTGGCCGTTCCAGCTCCAAGGAGGTTAATCTATTATTCTCTTTTACAGCAATGCGGGTTTCCTCCGGCATAACATTGACTATAATTGATTTCATATCCAGCTCCTGATTTTAATTTTGCCCGCCCATTGAGTGAACGTACTCCCGCCTATATAGGCGGGAGCTCCTGCTTAAACCAAATCTATTAAGGCTTTGCCCTGGCCCTTCATAGAGATTCTCTTAATCAAAACCTTTGGCTCATCCACTGGCAAATTGTATTCAGCCTGCAACAGCTTAAGAATCTCTCCCGGCTTTACACTGCCGCTTTGAGTAATAGCAATATCCATATACAGCTTTAGCAAATCTCCAGCCATAGACAGCTTAACAGGCTTCAGCATATACTGCTTGGTTTCAATCAGCTTGTCAGTCTTAGGAGTCACGCGATGAACCATAGCCTCTGGGGCTTTATTATAAGCCTCTACAGCCTGCACTGCCTCCTGCCAATCTCCTGTCAAAGGCACATACAGCTCATACTCTGCCTCCTGTACCTCTGCCATTAGAGCCTTGTGCTTTTTGCCTTTACAAGGCTTTGGCTCTGGTACTTCCTTTAAGCGAAGCAGCTTTACCCCCGGTGGCAAAGCCTTGCTAAGACGATCAAATACCTCTGGCTGACACAGTGGCTTGGTCAGCTCAAAATCCATATACTCTGCATCGCTAATAACCCCCAAGGACAAAGCAGAAGCAAAGGCAATCTTGATATGAGGATTAAATCCCTCAGAATAAGCTGCCGGCAGCTTGGCACGACGAATAGCCCGCTCCATAACCCCAGCATAATCAAGGTGGGAAATATAACGGATTTCCTCACCCTTGGTAATTTCAGCCCGATATTTATACATTTTCCCGCCTCCAATCTACAACCTTGGCCTTTAGAGATGGGCAGACACCACAGGCAGAGCATTTGCCACGACGGCAATCCTCTGTCAGCTGCTCCTTAATAGCCTTGTCATACTCCCGCAGCAAAAATTCCTTGCTCACACCTGGAGTTGTATGCTCCCAAGGCAGCTTTTCCTCTGGTTCTCTAGCTCTCTCATTATAAAGATGCAAATCTATACCACATTTAGCAAAAGCCTCATGCCATACATCATTTTTGAACAAATCATTCCAGCCATCAAATTTGGCCCCATCCTTCCAGGCCTGATAAATAACCTGAGCGATTTTTCTATCGCCTCTGGCAATAGCTCCCTCCAGCACGCTAACTCTGGCATCATGATAGTTGAACTTTACAGCCCGCTCGGTAATGCTATCCTTCAGCAAGCGCTGACGACGATGGAATTCAGCTTCTGGCAGCTGGCCATACCACTGGAATGGAGTATGAGGCTTTGGTACAAAGCAGGATACGCTAATGGTTACAGTAACGCCCCAACGGCCTGTAACTTCCTTGTACTTTCTAGCTACCTTCTCCGCCAGCTTGGCAATCCCCACAATATCCTCGTCAGTTTCTGTAGGCAGTCCCATCATAAAATACAGCTTTACCTGCTTCCAGCCCTGACGGAAAGCCGCCTCTGTAGCAGCCATAAGGTTTTCCTCAGTAACACCCTTGTTGATAACATCCCGCAGTCTCTGGGTACCAGCCTCTGGTGCAAAGGTAAGACCACTCTTGCGCACCTGCTGCATTTTGTGAGCCAAATCAATAGAAAAGCTATCTATACGCAAAGATGGCAGAGAAAAGCTTACCTTTTCATACTTGAAATCACTAAACAAATCATCTACCAGCTCTCCCAGGCAGGAATAATCCGCCGAGCTAAGAGAAGTCAAAGACATTTCGTTGTAGCCAGTAGAATCAATTAGCTTACGAGCCAGCTCCCGCAATCTTTCCTTGCTTCTCTCCCGCACTGGACGATAGGAAGTACCAGCCTGGCAAAAACGACAACCTCTGGTACAGCCCCGGAACAATTCCAGCATAATACGGTCATGAACAATATCAATATATGGCAGCACAGGCTTCTCTACGAATCTTACGCTATCCATATCCTTTATCAATCGCTTATATATAATAGGCTTAGCCTCTGGGCAGGCTGGCTCTATATCAGCAAAAAGCCCCTGCTGATTGTAGGTTACATTGTATAGAGAGGGCACATAAATACCATCCAAAACAGCCAAGCGCTTCAGCAGTCCCTGTCGCCCCTCTGGCTTGCCAGCCTCCTGCCAGCTGCAGAACACATCCACAGTTTCGCAGATAAGCTCCTCTCCTTCGCCTACAATAAAGAAATCAAAGAAATCTGCTATAGGCTCCGTATTATAAACACATGGGCCGCCCCCTACAATAAAGGGATCATTTTCCCCCCGTTCCCCGCTCCAAATAGGAATCCCAGCCAAATCCAGCATATTCAGCACATTGGAGTAAATCATCTCATATTGCAGGGAAAAACCTAGAAAATCAAATTCCTTAACAGCATGAAAGCTCTCCAAAGAAAACAGAGGAATCTGCCGCTGCCGCATGATTTCTTCCATATCAATCCAAGGAGCATATACCCGCTCACAGGCAGTATCCTCTCTGGCATTCAGAACCTCATAAAGGATTTTCAGTCCAAGATTGGACATACCTACCTCATATACATCAGGCAGGGCCAAAGCAAAATGGCAATGGGTGCTTTCCCAATCCTTATGAACAGCATTTAGCTCATGACCGGTATATCTGGCAGGCTTCTCCACAGCCTGCAGGATTTCTGGTTCCAATTTAATAATCAATTAATTCTAACCTCACTCATACATTTCATATTTCATCTAAAATTGCAATTTTTGATTGCGCATATATATATTCATTAGAATAGCCACCGCCATAATGTTGGTAGTCAAGGCGCTGACACCATAGCTCATAAATGGCAATGGAATACCTGTTACTGGCATAATGCCAGCGGTCATGCCCACATTAACCAGCACATGGAAAGCCAGCATGGAGGTAATACCTACTGCCAGGAGAGTGCCAAAGGAATCCTGAGCCTGACGGGCAATCTGAATGCCTCGCCATAATACCACCATATACAGTAACAACAAAATCACGGCTCCTACAAAGCCCCACTCCTCACCTACTACAGCAAAGATAAAATCCGTATGATTCTCTGGCAGAAAATTCAACTGGCTCTGAGTCCCCTCAAAAAGTCCCTTACCAAAGAGCATACCAGATCCTATAGCAATTTTGGACTGAATAATATGATAGCCAGAGCCTAAAGGATCTACATTAGGATCCATAAAAACCATGATACGCATTTTCTGATAATCCTTGAGAAAATGCCATAATATAGGCATACAGGCTATACCTGTGCCAAATATACCTGCTAGCAGCTTCAAATTGATACCGCAGGTAAACACCATACCAAAAAAGATAGCCATAAATACTAGAGAGGTTCCCAAATCCGGCTGTTTCATAACCAAGAGAAAGGGTACTCCCACATAGGCCGCCACTGGCAGCAAATCCGACAAGGTATTCAGCTTCCCCACTCGCTCCTGCAGTATAGTAGCCAGTGAAATAATCATAATAATCTTGGAAAACTCCGAGGGCTGCAAGGTAATGGGGCCAATCTGTATCCAGCGCTGGGCGCCCAAAGCTGACTGTCCTACAAACATAACTGCCAGAAGCATCACCAGATTAAATATATACATTTTTTGTCCGTAGCGCTGCAGCATTTTATAATCAAAATTCATGAAAAATACTGCCAAGCCTACGTTAATAACGGCAAAGATTCCCTGGCGCTGCACAAACCAATATCGTTCCTCACTGGGATTATTAATATGAGTGGCACTGCCTATAACAATCAAGCTGATTATCACAATAGCTGACACAGCCAGCAAAAGCTTCATATCTATTTTTCGCAACAGCTTTTTATCAAAAATCAAGGCCAATCCCTCCTAGCCAAAAACTTTTCAATTAACCTTATTATGATAGCATGTAGGAGCAAAATTGACAATAAAAAAGGACTGTCCAGAACGAAAATTGTGAACCCCTCCCTAGCCAAACAAACAGCTAGCCTGGGAAAGTCTCTACAAAATCCTGAACAGTCCTTCAAATATGCTTATTCTGCTTTCCACAATCCATGAAGATTGCAATATTCATATACAGCAACTACCTTGCTGCCTTCTGTCAGAACGAATTCAGCCACTGGCTTCGTTTCAGGCTTCAGATATTTAATCTGATAGCCATCCTCAGTCTCCAGCACAATCCACTGAATGTAATGTGCCTCCAGCATAGGATGCTCTACAGAACCTACTGCTACTTTTACCTGGTTGCCATTCTGCTCAACCACAGGTACATGCTTCTCATGAGCGCCATCACTGGTTCCAGGCTGCAACTGCTCCATTACCTCACCACAGCAGGACACAGGTACACCAACATCTTCCAACTTCACAATAATGTTACCACAATGACTACATCTGTAAAATTTCAATTCCATAACAAAACACCCCTCTCCTAAAATTGTTCATATGGAATATTTATAACCCACAATTACATTATATAACAATAACAATTAAATGCAACCCATTCGCAATACTATTTGTTTATGATAGAAAAAATAACTAGATATGAAATTTATTAATACCGCCTCAATAGTAATTATGTAATCTCTATTTGCTAAATTTACCACCAAAAAAGCAGCCCGAAAGCTGCTTTTGGTGATTAAAAATCATATTTTCAATCCACAAATTGGATTGTTTTTTAGACTTAGTGTCTCTTGGTACGGAGCAGAGCCCAGATAAGGTTCTTGATATCCTTATCCTTGTCGATCTTAACCTGTACAGCACGGGCATTGCCGATGATGTTGAAGTTCTCAACCAGGAAGCAGTAAACCAGTATACCCAGAGATACCAGACCAGCGCTGACGATAATCTCGCCGATACCTGGGAAGTAGGAACCACTCTCATACATGGAAGTGAATACGCAGTTCAGACGGTTGAAAATAACGCCCAAAACAGTGAGCCATGCATAAGTCAGCAGGCCGCCTCTGTTTTTTTTCAGAGGACTAATAATAATGCAGATAGGAATGATGATACCAAAGAGCATCTCCAAGCAGTACATATTGCTCTGGAGAGTTCCCTGGAATACATAACCCCACAAGTCCATAGAGAACAGATCGTAAATCTTCATCAGGAGATATACCAACATGATACGAGCACCTACACGAGTCAGCTTCAACATAATCTCATGAGGAATCTCATGACCATAAGCGGTTCTTGCCAAGGTAGTCTCTACGCAAACCATAGCAGATCCTACAAAGAAGGATGACATGAGGAAATAGATTGGCAGGAACTGGCTCCACCACAGTGGGAACATCTTCTCCTTCATAATCAGGAACAGACCACCCAAAGAGGACTGATGAAGTACAGGGAATACCAGACCAATTACTACCAGAACGGGCAGAATCTTGAGAATATGTCTATGAAGCTTCTTTACCAGAACGCGCTCCGTAATAATCTCAAAGAACTCCAAGCTCAAAATAGTGGTGTACATGGAAATGCACCAGAATACCTCGAACAATACGGAGGTATAACCCCAGGATACAAAAGGACGCCAGAAGTTAAACCACTGACCAATATCCAAAAACAGACCAGCCATTACCAGAATATAACCTAGCAGAGAGGTCAGCAAAGCACCACGGGCTACAACCTCACACTGCTTGTAGCGGAACATATGCACAAGCAAGGCTGTGGAATAACCACCACCAGCCAAGGCAACACCGCACATTACGTCAAAGGCAATCCACATACCCCAAGGAGTTTCGTCAGTCAAATTAGTTACATACTGAAAGCCAGTTAAAAGTCTCAGCAGTACAGTAGCTGCCATGAGAGCCACAAGGCCAGTCAGAACGAATCGGGTTGGAGTTATGGTAAAGTCCCAGCCCAAAATTCTAAAACATTTATATACCTTTACCTTCATGCTTAGTCCTCCTTATCCTTGTTCTCATCATCTTGATGCTCTTTGTTTTTCTCTACACGATGATTGTAATAAGTAAGACCAGCCAGGAACAAAGCCCAGCCAGCAGCAAAAAAAGGAACCTTGGACAGGTAGCTCTTACTGTAGTTGGTAACAGGAGTGTCACTAACCTGCTTGAAGCCCAGTTCCTCAAAAGGTACATCAGAGATATACAGCCACTCAGAACCGCCTACCTCATGCTCACCATAAACATGGTTTACATAGCGGCTATCAGAAGCAATGATCTCATGAGCCTTCTTTATCAGTTCATCTCTATCACCAGAAATCAAGGCACCAGTTGTGCAAGCAGATACACAGGCAGGTGCATCCCCCTTGCTCAGACGAGCCTCACACATCTGGCATTTTGCCACCTGTGGAAACTGCTCATTCCACTGATACTTTGGAATAGAATATGGGCAGGCTACCATGCAATAACGACAACCTACACACAAATCAGGATAATAAACAACTGCACCAGTCTTTTCATCCCTCTGAATAGCCTTAGAGAAGCAAGCTGACGCGCAGGCAGGCTCCAAGCAATGGAGGCACTGCTTCTTGACAAAGCGCAAATCGTCATTTGCTGTATGGAACTCCTGAATAACCGTCCAGCGATTGTCATCCAATTCCAAATGTCCATCCTTAATATTGCGAGGCTTAGCCTTAAAATCCAGACCATTATACATTTTGCAGGCTACACTACAGCCCTCGCAGCCGATACATTTTGTTATATCTACTAAAACAGCCATTATTTCACCTCTTTCAATCAAAACAACCGATCATGACGGTTTACAAAGGACGTATGCAAGTACTTTTCAGCCTTCTCGCTGAGAGGCTTACCGTAGAATTCCTTATAAATCGACTGAATTTCAGTGTTATCATGACTGCAACGCTTAGCAGAGCTGCTATCCTCCTTGTAAATGGCCGCAATACGCTTCTGCTTAATATCAGCCACAGAGGATTTTGGCTGACCGCCGCCGCCAATACAACCACCTGGACAAGCCATAAATTCGATAAACTGCCACTTGCTGCCATGCTCCTTGATGCCATTCAGCAGCTTACGAGCATTTTCCAAACCATGACATACAGCAATATTCACTGTACCCACACCTGGAATAGTTGCGTTGGCTTCCTTTACAGCCTTCATGCCACGAACTGGCTTCCAGGAAAGCAAATCAGCTGGCGGATTGGAACCTGTTGCCAAATAATAAGCAGTACGAACAGCTGCCTCGGTAACACCACCGGTAGCACCGAAAATTTTGCCTGCACCAGTAGATTCGCCCAATACGGAATCATATTCCCTTTCGGCTACATTATTCAGGTCAATACCCTTGTGCTTCAGCAATACTGCCAGCTCTCTAGTGGTCAGTACATAATCCATATCCCGCTGGTCATCAACCTGCAGCTCCTCACGGCCTACCTCAAACTTCTTGGCAGTACAAGGCATAATGGAAACATTGATAATATTCTCAGGCTTAATGCCCTTTTTCTCTGCATAGAAAGATTTGATGGTAGCACCCATCATATTCTGGGGAGATTTACAGGTGGACAGATTGTGCATAAGCTCTGGATAGAAATACTCACAGTATTTAACCCAGCCAGGGCAGCAGGAGGTAAGATGTGGAATTTCATCCTTGGCCTTGGTAAGTCTGTGTACAAATTCAGATGCTTCCTCCATAATGGTAAGGTCAGCAGAGAAGCAGGTATCAAATACTGCGTCAAAACCTACCTCCTTCAAGGCACCAACCATCTTCTTGCCTACACTGGCACCAGGTTCCATGCCAAATTCCTCGCCCAGAGAAACCTTGGTAGCTGGTGCTGTCTGTACTACAACATGCTTGCTATCATCATCAATCGCTGCCAATACATCCTGGATATTACGCTTTTCAGTTATAGCACCGGAAGGACAGGCAATTGTGCACTGACCGCAGCCTACACAAGCCACCTCATTCTTCAATGGCAATGGGTAATTACCATAGACGCCCATAACATTCTTACAGGCCTCTACACACTGACCACACAGAATACACTTCTCATCATCTCGCTCAATAGATGGGTTATCCTGACTAATAGCGATACGGCCTTTCAGATTTACAGGGAAGTCGCCTTTTCCCTGATACTGATCGGGTATCCACCCCTGGGCTCCTGATGGATCACCCTTGCAGCCGGCTGCCATTACGCCAAAACCGACTACGCCAGACCCAGCCACAACCTTTAAAAACTTGCGCCGAGATATTTTGTTAGTCATACAAACTCTCCTTATTTTTCGCCTAACACAATAATATAAAAACACACAATAATTTACATTTATTATTTTATCACTATTGAATAAATATAAAAAATATTTCATATTTATGGAATTATTAAAAAAATATATACCACCATGAAGCTGTAAATTATTTGTAATGTTCAACATAAAGACATGATGATATGCACCTCAACGAGCATATCATCATGTCTCCATCTTTAAATAACTAATACGGTCAATACCATACTTGGTATATATTACCTCTAAAATGAAATTTTGTCCAGAATTCCTGTTAAATAAGCAATGGTAATGCCGTAATTAGTCATAGGTACAGCCTCGGCCTTTGCCTTTTCTATCCTGGTCATAATAAACTGACGATTAAACATACAGCCGCCACATTGAATAACTAAATCATAGGTTGACAAATTTTCGGGAAAATCAGTGCCGCTAACCACATCAACCTGCAGCTTGGTTCCAAAACGCTTCCGCAAGAGAGCCGGAATCTTTACACGGCCAATATCCTCCTGCAGAGGAGCATGAGTACAACATTCTGCAATTAGCACCCTGGATTTTTCTGTCAAGCGGTCTATATGCTTTGCTCCCTCAATGTAATAGGCCAAATCCCCTTTATAGGCTGCAAAAAGCACAGAAAAGGAGGTTAAACGGCTTTCTGCTGGTTTATGTTCATAAACATATTTAAATACCTGAGAATCTGTAATTATCAGCTTGGGAGCTGCCTTTAGCTGGGACAAGGCCTGTTGGTATTTATCTGCTGTAGCACTGACAACAAGGCATTTTCTATCAAGCAGCTCTCTAATAGTCTGAACCTGTGGCAAAATCAATCGCCGCTTAGGAGCCTGAATATCCTGAGGCATTACCAACAGCACTACATCATCCTCAGCCACCAGCCGCCCAGTAATATATTCTGTGTCAAAATCCTCCGGCATTAAGCTAGACAGAGCCATACGCAGCTCATCTATATTGCCAGCATGACTGCAATCTGCCACTACAGCTTTTATCTTGCTGTCCTTCAATCTCTCTGCCAATCTGGCCTGCAAATCAGACACCGCTTCTCTATTGTCAGAAAAATCATTTATCAGACAAAGCACAGGAATATTTTTCTGCCGAAACCTAGACAGCAGCTGCAGCTCAGAAGCAAAATCCTGTCTGCCATCTGCCGGGAAAACAATAATAGCCACATCTGCCTTGTCCATAGCTAGCTGAGTTTTTTCCAGCCGCTGGGCCCCTAAAGAGGTATTGTCCTCTAAACCTGCTGTATCCATAAGGACACAAGGCCCCAGAGGATTGATTTCCATAGCCTTGTACACCACATCTGTAGTAGTGCCTGCCACATCAGAAACAATGGAGGTGCTCTGACCAGTAATAATATTCAGCAAGGAGGACTTGCCACTATTGGTTTTGCCAAAAATGCCAATATGCAGACGATTGGCATTTGGTACTTCATTTAATTCTGCCATAATTAGAACCTGAAATCTCTCTTGCCGCCGCTAATATCAGCAATATGCTCAGCCGCAATCCTTCTAACCTTCTCATTTGGAATCTTCTTCAATTCCTCATTAATCATGGCCATACCCTTTGCCTTGGTTTCCTCGCTGGCATAATCCTCCAGATATTCCTTCAAGGTCATCAGAGCATTTGGATGGCAGCAATTCAGAATCTGCTTGCTCTTGCACAGGGACATAAATCTGTCGCCGGTACGTCCCTCACGATAGCAGGCTGTACAGAAGCTTGGTACATAGCCCAAATCTATCAGCCAGCTGATTACCTGATCCAGAGTTCTTCTATCACTAACATCAAACTGAGCAGAATTATCATCCTCTGGCTCCTCCTCCACATAACCGCCTACGCTGGTACGGGAGCCGCCGCTTATCTGGGAAATACCAAATTCCAAAGCCTTTTCCCGCACAGCCTTGCCCTCGCGGGTAGAAATAATCATACCAGTATATGGAACAGCCACGCGAATCAAAGCAATAATCTTCTCAAACATCTCATCGCTGATACCATTATCAAAGGCATCTGGATCAATATCATCTGCTTTCTTGACACGAGGTACGCTAATGGTATGTGGGCCTACACCGTGAACAGCCTCCAGATGCTCAGCATGCATCAACAGGCCGGCAAATTCATAGCGATACATCTGCAAGCCGAAAAGTACACCTAAGCCTACATCATCAATGCCGCCTGCCTGAGCTCTATCCATAGCCTCAGTGTGATAAGCATAATCATGCTTTGGTCCAGTTGGATGCAGCTTTTCATAGCCTTCCTTGTTATAGGTTTCCTGGAACAGGATGTATGTACCAATGCCTGCTTCGTGAAGCTTTCTGTAGTTCTCCACAGTGGTAGCAGCAATATTTACATTAACACGGCGGATAGCACCGTTCTTATGTTTAATATTATAAATAGTGTTTATGGATTCCAGCACATATTCAATAGGATTGTTTACAGGATCCTCTCCAAGTTCAATGGCCAGGCGCTTGTGGCCCATATCCTGCAGGGCAATGACTTCCTTGCGAATCTCATCCTGAGTCAGCTTCTTACGGCTAATATGCTTATTCTTGGCATGGTAAGGGCAATACAGACAGCCGTTGACGCAATAATTGGAAAGATACAATGGAGCAAACAGTACAATACGATTGCCGTAGTAATCCTCCTTAATCTGACGAGCCAAATCATAGATTTCCTGCAGCTTGGCCTCGTTGTCACAGGCCAAAAGTACGGAAGCCTCCCGATGGGTAAGTCCCTTGCCCAGCTTAGCCTTAGCAATAATCTTATCCACAACCTCCATATTGTCCTTGTTTTCGTCAGCATATTTCAGGGTTGCCTGAATTTCCTCGTCAGAGATAAATTCCTCTGCCTTCATGGATTTTACATCATACATCTTACTCTCTCCTATGGTCTGTAATCTCCGCGATCGCAGACTACCGTATAACCGGTACTTTCTACACGATTTTTTAAACAGTTGATACACTCAGCTGCTTCTTCTCCAGTACAGATTTTGGCATCATATAATGCATATTTCTTCCGCACTGATTTTGGGGACAGATTTGGCATTACCACATTGGCACCTGCCCGCAGCCCCTTTTCCCTACCTATAGGATCAATGGTTCCCAAGGCTGTGGTAGCTGGCAAAAGCACGTGGGGCAGCAATAACCTTATTATGGACAGCAGGGTTACTGTCATTTCCACCGTTCCCCCAGGCTTTTGCCCAAAGGGCGTTTCATGCTGAGGAATAAATGGCCCTATGCCTACCATATGAGGCTTTAACTCTCTGAGAAACTGCAAATCCTCATACAGTGTATCCACAGTCTGCCCCGGCGAGCCTACCATAAAGCCTGCTCCCACCTGATAGCCTATATCTTTAAGAGTATATAAGCACTCCTTGCGATGCTGCAAGGACATTTCAGCAGGATGCAGCTGGCTATAATGAGCTTCATTGGCAGTTTCATGCCGCAACAGGTATCTATCAGCACCAGCTTGGAAATACTGTTGGTAGCTTTCAGCGCTTTTTTCACCAATGGAAAGGGTTATAGCGCAGTCAGGATACTGTTCCTTGATACTGCGAATAATATGACACATTCTAGCATCTGTGAAATATTCGTCCTCTCCCCCTTGAAGCACAAAAGTGCGAAAGCCCAGTCTGTAGCCTTCCTGACAGCAGGCAAGAATTTCTTCCTCCGTAAGGCGATAGCGTTCAGCCAGATTATTGCCTCGGCGGATACCGCAATAATAGCAGTTATTTTTGCAGTAATTGGTAAATTCAATAAGTCCCCGAATAAAAACAGCCTGACCATAAATTTTCCGCCTTACTGCTGCCGCCCGCTGCCCTAGAAGCTTCCCTTCATTTCCCTCCAGCAAATACTGAAGCTCAGCTTTTGTGATATTCTTTTTTCTTTCAATATCAGCAACAACAGAAATAACATCATCTCCTAGAATAGTTATCATTTATACACATACATAAATAATATTACTTTTGCTAATTGAAAGCAATACATGAACCCCAAATTTATCCAAAAAAATATATTAGGTACAATACAACGTACTGTGTTATAATAAGAGCCGTTAGTTATTTTGATTTGCGAAAGGAGAAATATTATGTTTAGTGGAATTGGTGTTACCGAGCTGATTCTGATCTTGGTTATCGCATTGGTAGTATTTGGCCCTGGCAAACTGCCAGATGTAGGCAGAGCATTGGGCAAGAGTATCAGAGAGTTCCGCAATGCAGAGAAAAACATCGTTGAGAATGTTACTGTAGAAGAGGAAAAAAAGTCCACTGATAATACAGATAAAAAGGCATAATAAGATGGCAGATACTTCAAATGACCAGCATCCACTGCCTACAGAAAGCCACCAGCCCCTGCAACAGAATACCAGTGAGGATATGTCCATACTGGAGCATCTGACAGAGCTGCGCAAACGTATTTTGTACAGCCTGCTGGCAGTAGCCATAGGTGCTGCTGCAGCTTATAATTTTCTGGATGAGATTATGGCCTTTCTTTTGGAGCCAGCTGGCAAGCTTTATTATATGCAGCCTGCCGAGGCTTTCTTTGTCTATGTAAAGGTAACTATTTTCTCAGGCTTTTTATTTGCCTTGCCTATTATCTTTTATCAGGCCTGGGCCTTTCTTCTTCCAGCCCTCACCATGCGGGAAAGATTGCTGCTATCCATACTTGTGCCAGTTTCTGTACTGCTGTTTGCGGCAGGCCTGCTATTTTCCTTTAAACTGGTATTGCCGCTAGCCATGAATTTCTTCCTGGGCATGGGAAGTGCTGACTTCCAACCGTTTTTATCTGCTGGAAGCTATTTTGACTTCATTATCACCTTTGTACTTCCCTTTGGAATGCTCTTTGAAATGCCACTAATTATGATGATTTTGGCATGGCTGGGAATTATTACCTCAGATATGCTGGCAGCCAAATTCCGCATTGTCATCCTTGTATGCTTTGTTATTGGTGCCCTGCTTACCCCGCCGGATATTATCAGTCAGTGCATGATGGCCATTCCTATGCTTATGCTTTATGGTGTAGGCTATTTAGCGGTTAAATACATATTGCACAAATAAAAGACTGTCGCAGCTGCGACAGTCTTTTTTTGCGCCTTTTTAGTCTACAGGACGGATGCCGGTTTTGCCAGTGAATTTGTGATAATCTCCCCCATTATGGCGATTTATCAGCTCAGCAAAAACCTCCTCTGGCTTGATATTATGATAAGCCAGCAATACCAGACAGTGATACCAAAGATCTCCCATCTCATAAATAATTTCTTCCTTGTTAAGATTCTTGGAGGCAATAACTGTCTCTACAGCTTCCTCTCCCACCTTTTTCAGAATCTTATCCTGGCCCTTTTCAAAAAGGTAATTGGTATATGAGCCTTCCTTGGGATTTA
Source organism: uncultured Anaerovibrio sp. (assembly GCA_934203205.1). Taxonomy (GTDB): domain Bacteria; phylum Bacillota; class Negativicutes; order Selenomonadales; family Selenomonadaceae; genus Anaerovibrio. Next base: position 15,097 of record CAKPYV010000040.1, read on the forward strand.
ACTGACGATCCTTAATAACATCGTACAGTTCGTTAAGAATACCAGCCAAGGCATATTTATCTGGCTCAGGCTGATCTACCACAGCCAGAGCCTTGTCATTTGGTATAAGCCGACGACCGCTAAAGCAGGAATAGGTTCCTGTATGACAGGCACCAGAACCCTGCTGATGGACGATAACCAGAATAGTATCCCCATCACAGTCATAATACATATCCTTAACCTGCTGCATATTGCCGGAGGTTGCACCCTTGTTCCATAGCTCCTGACGGCTGCGGCTCCAGAACCAGGTAGTACCTGTTTCCAAAGTTTTCTCCAGAGACTCCTTGTTCATATAGGCCAACATCAAAACCTGGCCATTTTCCTCCTGCACCACTGCTGGTACAAGACCTTTTTCATCAAATTTAATCATTGAAATATCCAGCATCAGAATCTAACCTCCACTCCTCTGGATTTGAGATATTCCTTTACCTGACGCACTGTATACTGACCATAATGGAAAACAGAGGCTGCCAAAACAGCATCAGCCTTGCCCTCTGTCAGTACATCATAAAAATGCTCCATAGTACCTGCACCGCCAGAAGCAATCACAGGTACATTTACAGCCTCTGACACAGCTCTGGTAAGAGGTATATCATAACCATCCTTAGTACCATCAGCATCCATGCTGGTAAGCAGAATTTCTCCTGCCCCCAGCTCTGTTGCCTTTTTTACCCATTCAATAACATCCAGGCCGGTAGGTGTTCTACCGCCATTAACATAAACCTCCCAGCTATTTTCCCCATTGCGACGGGCATCTACAGCCAGAACAATACATTGACGGCCAAATTTTTCCGCACCCTGACGAATCAGGTCGGGATTTTTTACGGCTGCTGTATTTACAGAGGTTTTATCCGCTCCTGCCTTTAGCATTCTTCGCATATCCTCTGTAGTGCGGATACCGCCACCAATGGTAAAGGGAATAAATACCTGAGAGGCACAGTCCCTTGCCACCTGTACTATGGTGTCACGCTGTTCATTGGAGGCTGTAATATCCAAAAATACCAGCTCGTCACAGCGCTCCAAATCATAGCGGTGAGCCAGCTCTACTGGATCACCTGCATCCCGCAGCCCTACAAAATTGGTTCCCTTAACTACCCGGCCATTTTTTACGTCCAGGCAAGGAATAATACGCTTGGTATACATTACTGTGCCTCCTCTACTAAGGCCATTGCCTCCTGAAGATTCAGACTGCCAGTATAAATGGATTTGCCCACAATCACACCCTCAATGCCATCCTTTTCATATGGCAGCAGGGCCTTAATGTCCTCCAGAGATTTCACACCGCCGGAGGCCACCACCTTTACTCCGCTTTCTCTAGCCAGTTTAGCTGTGGCTTCTACATTTACCCCTGACAAGGTGCCATCTCTGGAAATATCTGTGTAAATAATGGTTTTTACCCCGGCTGCCGCCATTTTTTTTGCCAGCTCTACTACCTCCACATTGCCAGATACACCCCAGCCATCTACAGCCACAATGCCATCCTTGGCATCAATGCCTACTACAATACGGTCACCGTATTTATCACAGGCCTCCTTCACCAGCTCCGGATTTTGGACTGCCACAGAGCCAAGAATTACTCTCCTTACCCCCAAGGCCAGAACTTCATCAATATTCTCCATAGTCCGGATGCCCCCACCCAGCTCTACTGGAATACTCACACTAGCAATAATTCTCTTAACCACTTCAAGGTTCTGAGATTTGCCGGCTAAAGCTCCGTCCAAGTCAACCAGATGCAGGAATTTTCCGCCCTGCTGCTGCCATTTTACAGCCATATCCTCTGGTTTATCACTAAATACTGTTTCTTGAGCAAAATCTCCTTTGAACAAGCGGACACATTTGCCACCACGAATATCTATTGCAGGAAAAATTACCATATTTTACTCTCCCATCAGAAGCCAATAATTTACATTTCAATAAAGTTTTTCAAAACCTGCAGTCCCACATCACCGGATTTTTCGGGATGGAACTGGGTTGCCATTACATTATCCTTGGCCACAGCAGCAGTCAGCTTTTCGCCATATTCCGTAGTGGCTGTAATAATACTTGCATCCTCCGGTACACAATGGTAGCTGTGCACAAAATAAAAATATGGATGCTCCCCCAAATGGGCAAATAAAGGATGGTTCGGCTGGCTAAAGGTTACAGAATTCCAGCCCATATGAGGAACCTTCAAGCCAGGTGCCTGAATTTTTCGCACCATACCCTTTAAAATTCCCAAGCCCTTGGCCTCTGGAGATTCCTCACTGCCCTCAAAGAGAATCTGCTCACCTATGCAAATTCCCAGCAAAGGCGTACCCTTGGCAATACATTCCCTAATAGTTGGAATCAACCCTGTTGCTTCCAAATTGCTCATGCATTCTCCAAAATCTCCAACTCCCGGCAATACCAGCTTATCTGCTTTGGCAATCAATTCCTTATCACCAGTAATTACTACATCTGTGGCAAACTGCATTAATGCCTTTTCTACGCTAAACAGATTGCCTACTCCATAATCTATAACTGCAATCATCTTTTTTCTCCTATTACAGCAGGCCCTTGGTGGAAGGAATCTCATTGGCTGTTTCCTGATTAATGGCTACAGCCTGATGCAGCGCTCTACCCAGTGCCTTGAAAATCGCCTCCACCTTATGATGAGAATTGGTACCATACATAATCTTCACATGGAGGGTAATGCCTGCATTAAAGGCAAAGGCCCGCAGAAATTCCTCTGTCAGCTCTGTATCGTATTGACCAATCATAGGCGCCATATCTCCACCAGCATCATAAACCAGATATGGCCGGCCACTTATGTCCAAAGATACCATAGCCAGAGTTTCATCCATAGGCAGGAAAAAGGTGCCGTAACGGGTAATTCCCCGCTTATCCCCCAGGGCTTTGCTTACAGCCTGCCCCAGGGCAATACCAATATCCTCTACAGTATGATGTCCATCTACCTGAATATCTCCCTCACAATTTACAACCAAATCAAATCTGCCGTGAGCACCAAAAAGATTCAGCATATGGTCAAAAAAGCCAATGCCTGTAGAGATATCGGTTCTGCCCTTGCCATCCAAATCAATTGTTAGATCCACTGAGGTTTCCTTGGTTTCACGAATAATATTACTGCTTCTAGACTGCTCCACAGCTGCCACCACCTTACAAATTACTGATTTGCTTCCGCAAAGCTTTTTATAGCATCAAAAACCTGATCATTTTCCTGTCTGGTGCCCATGGAAATTCTCAGGCAATTTTCCAGTCCAGGAGCAGAACCAAAGCTGCGGACGCCAATACTCATATTAACCAGCTCTTCGTTAAGAGGAACAGCCTTCTCATATTTTACCAAGATAAAGTTGGTCTGAGATGGATATACCTTAAAGTCTGGCAAGGAAGCATACAGCTCTGACATACGGTTTCTCTCAGCAATCATCTGCTGAATTCTTGGTACATATTCATCCCGCATCTGGAAAACAGTATCTGCTGTTACCAAAGTCAGCACATCCATATGATATGGCATAAAGGTTTTGGCTACCATAGCAATAACCTCCGCATCCCCTAAAAGATAACCACAGCGAATGGCTGCCAGGCCGTAGGCCTTGGAGAAGGTTCTGGCTACTAACAGCTTAGGATACTTCTTCAAAAGAGATGCAGCAGACTGGCCATAAAACTCCACATAAGCCTCGTCAATCAGCAGGGCACAGCTGGTATGCTGGGCAATGTTTTCTATATCTTCCAAGGACAAGGCATTGCCGGTTGGATTGTTAGGATTGCAAACCACAGCCAAAGATGCCTTGGAATCATTTACCTTCTGAATAAACTCCCGCACATTCAGGCTGTAATCCTCTTTATTCAATTCTACCACCACAGACCGGGCCTCGGCAGCCTTGGCATATATATGATACATAGAGAAGGATGGCTGTGGATAAACCACAGTCAGATTTCTACCACCAAAGGCAAAAAACAGCTTCTCAATGATTTCACTGGAGCCATTGCCAATAAGGACATTTTCCTTTTGCAGTCCATAATTATCAGCAATGGACTCCATGAGCTGCTCCAAATCCTCATTAGGGTAACGGTTAAAGGCTACACGGCTTAAACGGCCCATCACCCTGTCCTCCACCATAGGCGGCAGGTTCATACCACATTCATTGGCATTTACCTTAACCTTCCACTCTCTTTCCACCACATCATAGGAGGGCATATCCCCTAATTTGCTTCTATATCTAAGTTTTTTTACTCTGGTCATTTTATCCCTACTCTCTATACTAGTAGTTTTATAACGGCATCAAAGCTTTCTTAGCTTTACAGCGTTAGCATGGGCCTGCAATCCCTCTGCCTCCGCCAAGCGGATTACATCATCGCTAACAGCATCCAGCTGTTCCTGAGTATAGGAAATAATGCTGGTGCGCTTCATAAAGGTTTCTACATTAAGAACAGAATAATATCTGGCTGTACCACCAGTAGGCAGTACGTGATTTGGCCCTGCAAAATAATCTCCTAAAGGCTCTGGAGAATATGCTCCCAGGAATACAGCACCAGCATGACGAATATATGGCAGCAGCTGGAATGGCTGCTCAGTCAGTACCTCCATATGCTCTGGTGCAGAAACATTAGCCAGCTCTACAGCCTGCATAATATCCTCTGTTATAATAATCATACCATTCCTGTCCAGTGAAGCTCTGGTAATTTCTTCTCTTGGCAATACCTTCAGCTGCTTCTCTGCCTCCACAGCTACCTTTTCAGCCAGCTCAGGGCTATCAGTAATTACAATACTGGAGGCCAGCATATCATGTTCAGCCTGACTTAGCATATCCGCGGCAGTATAAGCAGGATCTGCGGTCTTATCTGCCACAATAAGAATTTCACTAGGGCCAGCCAGCATATCAATATCGCAGTGGCCATAAACAGCCTTTTTGGCCAAGGTAACAAAAATGTTGCCAGGACCAGTAATCTTATCTACTCTAGGAATGGTTTCCGTACCAAAGGCCATAGCAGCAATAGCCTGAGCACCACCGATTTTAAATATTTTGGACACACCGGCTTCCTTAGCAGCTACCAATACATATGGATTGATTTTGCCATTCTTTGGTGGCACCATCATAATAATTTCTTTTACACCGGCTACTACGGCTGGCATAGCATTCATAATTACAGAAGAAGGATAAGCTGCTGTACCTCCTGGCACGTAAATACCAACTCTATCCAAAGGTATTACGGACTGACCTAAAATAGAGCCCTTGTCTCGATAAGTCATCCAGGAATTAGGCTTCTGCTCCTGATGATAACGGCGTACATTCTCGGCAGCTTTGCGGAGAGATTCTACAACTGCTGGATCTGCCTCCTGATAGGCAGCCTCATATTCAGCCTCAGTAACTACAAATTCCTCTGGCGTAAATTCAGTTCTATCAATCAGCTTGGTATATTTAATAACTGCCTCGTCACCATTGCGACGTACATCTCCAACGATTCTATCCACAATTTCAGCTGCGGTGAGATCTGCACCAAAAAGTTTTTTATTAGCTTCCCGAATGCGAGGATTCAATTCAACCTGATCAAAGGCTGGCTTCTTCAACAATTTTTCTACAGCTTCCAGACCCATATCCTTTACATTGATTATTCTCATTTCTTTTCCTCCTCTGCCATAGCCAAAATCTGCTTCAAATCCTCAGTAAGCTGGTTGATTCTATCAAATTTTAGTTTAAAGCTAACTCTATTGCAAATCAATCTTGCTGTAGCATCCATTATATAGGCAATTTCCTCCAGATTGTTTTCCTTCAAGGTGGTGCCAGTTTCTACTATATCCACAATGCTCTCTGATAGGCCTACAATAGGTCCCAGCTCAATGGAGCCGTTCAGCTTGATATATTCCATCTGCATACCCTTGCTGTTAAAAAATTTCTCTGCAATATGAGGGAATTTGGTGGCCACTCTAGTATGAGCGTAATCTGTCAGTTTTTCCCGCTTACAGGCCTTGTTTACAGCCATCATCAAATGGCAGCGGCCAAAGCCCAGATCCAACAGCTCGTAAACATCCATACCGGACTCAGTTAAAACATCTTTGCCGATGATGCCAATGTCAGCTGCACCATATTCCACATAGGTTGGTACATCTGCTGTCTTGCTAATGATAAATCTGATTTTTTTCTCCTCATTAGTAATAACCAGCTTACGAGATTTTTCGTTAAGATCCTGAGCTGTATAACCTGCCTTGGCCAGCAAATCAGCGGAAATGCCAAACAGCTTTCCTTTAGGCAGGGCAATTGTAATGTAATCCATATTATCAGAAGTCATGGGTACGCCTCCATTGTAAATATCTTTCGTTCTTTACTCCATTAAAGTGCTAACGAATAATATACTAACATAGTATGTTCCATTAGTCAATACTTTGTTGGAATTAATGATAATGCCAAAACACAATTCAGTCAAGTTATAAGTGAACTTAATAAAGTTCATAGCTCTAATTACCATATAGATAGCAAAAAAGGCACCAGATAAACCTGATGCCTTTACTTACGAAATGGCGGAGCAGAGAGGATTCGAACCTCCGCAGCCTTGCGACCCTAACGATTTAGCAAACCGTCCTCTTCAGCCTCTTGAGTACTGCTCCGTATGAAATTTTGGCAGGGGCAGTAAGACTTGAACTCACAACCTACGGTTTTGGAGACCGTTGCTCTACCAATTGAGCTATACCCCTAAAATATGGGGCGATCGGTGGGGATCGAACCCACGCATGCTGGAGCCACAATCCAGTGTGTTAACCACTTCACCACGACCGCCATATTGAGCTTCTATAAACCATAGCCTATAGAAGCTATGAACCGGCGACTTCTTATCCTCCCAGGCCGTCTCCAGCCAAGTACTTTCAGCGTTTATGTGCTTAACTACTGTGTTCGGAATGGGA
>CAKPYV010000041.1 GCA_934203205.1 uncultured Anaerovibrio sp.
ATTCATAACTATATTTTGCCAAAAAAACCGACCTCCAAAAATTAGATTTTAGGTCTAACTTTTTGGGGTCGGTACAGGCACAAGACGACTTTTGTTTTAGATTAATTTAGCAATATTACATTGCTGGGCAATGGTTTGAGGTGTTAGCTTGCTAATGCTATCCATTAGACTATAGTGGAAGCTGCCTGGGCCTTGGGATAGATATATATCCTGGATATTTTCTCCGGCAATACCAAGGAGCAGACAGGATAATATGGCGGCTATGGTATTATTGGTGGCTTGGGAGCTTATGCCATGAACACCGGCGAGACAGGCGCCAGCCAGTACATTGTTCATACAGCCAGTACCTGTAATGGAAGCAAGAGCATTGCTGCCATTGGCAATAATATAAGCCTCATCAGAGGACACTACCAAATCTATAGGGCCTGTTGCCAAAAGAAGGGTGTGATACTCCCTAGCCTGTTTTTGGAAAATCTTGGCATATTCCAGAGCATTTTCCCCAGTAACCATTTCCTTTTGCCCAGCCTCTACACCCATACCGGGAGTGGTAGGCAGGCCCAGCAGGGTTCTAAGCTCAGAAATATTCCCCTTGATAATATCCGGAACAGCTATCTGCAGCAGCTCTTGGGCATATTTTTGACGAAGCTGACTGCAGGATAGTCCCACCAAATCAAGGACAAAGGGAATGCCCTTATCCTTGGCAACACTAGCAGAGATTTTCATAGAAGCCATACGGGCATCAGTTATATTTCCAAGATTGAGGGCTAAGCCCTTGGCTATGGAAGTGATTTCTGCCACCTCCTCAGGATGTTCTGCCATAATAGGCCTTGCTCCTATAGCCAAAAGAATATTGGCGCAGTCGTTGATGGAAATAGGATTGGTAATACAGTGAATCAGGGGAGCTTCCTGCTGAATATAGGTCAGAATCGGCTCCAGCTGAGATAGCAGCTCAGCCTTAGTGGGCTGGCAAATTTTATTTGCGAGATTTTCCATAGACAGCAGCTCCTAACTTCTGTTGAATATTTTGCAGAGAACCATTTCTTTTCATAACACTAAGCAGGACAAAGGCAATGGAGCCGCCAATAAGGGTGCCAGCAATAAAGGATGGCACATAGAACATCCAGGTTAGATCACTGCGTCCCCAGAGCAAAGCCATAACAGGATAAGAAATAATGGCACCGATAATGCCTGTGCCAATTACCTCTCCTAGACAGGCAAAAATCAATCTGCCTTTGGAGGCTCTATAAAATAGACCTGATAGGGCAGCACCGAAAATTGCCCCAGTGAGGGCTAAAGGAGGAATACCCATAATAGTCATACGGATAATGCCAATCAGCAGGGCACAGATAAAGGCTTCTAACGGCCCCAGCAGTACCCCGCAGGTTATGTTAATCAGATGAGCCATAGGACACATTCCTTCCACCCGAAGGATAGGAGAGATAACAACTCCCAAGGCAATCATCATACCCATAAATACTAAACGTAATAGCTTTGTGTGTGAATTCATCAAATCACATTCCTTTCAACTAAAATTACAATCCTGCCTACTATATAAGAGAGGACATTGGATAAACCATCATATAACATATAGAACATATACCATTTTTTGTCAAGTCCAGAGAAAAAAGTGACTTGTATAGCGTATACATGTTCACAAGAAAAGAACATGAGAAAATTGGAAAATATTTGCAAAAAAACTTGACTTTAAGGTGGATTTTTTATAAAATATTTCAAGTGAGCCGTGTACAGCCGCTTCCATTAGCCCCGGAGGCAATGACATAGCTTGCGAATAATTCCAAATTTTTACAAATAATCTAGGGAGGGATATATCGCATGAAGACAACGTTTATGGCTAATGCTCAGAATGTAGAGCGTAAGTGGTATGTTGTAGACGCTGAAGGTCAGACTGTAGGTAGATTGGCCGCTGAAGTTGCAAAAGTTCTTCGCGGTAAACATAAACCAACCTTTACTCCGCATGTTGATACTGGCGATTTCGTTATCGTAATCAATGCAGAGAAGGCTGTATTCACTGGTAACAAATTGATTGACAAGACTTATTTCCGTCATTCCGGCTATAATGGTGGTACCACCTTTACTCCAGCTGGTCAGATGATGGAGAAGTTCCCAACTCGCGTTATTGAGCATGCTGTTCGCGGTATGCTGCCAAAGAACCGTCTTGGTGAGCAGATGTATAGAAAGTTGAATGTATATGCAGGTTCTGAGCATCCACATGCTGCACAGCAGCCAGAGGAGCTCAAGCTCAGCATTCGCTAATACTTGGTAAGGAGGAACATAAAAAATGGCATTAGTTAGCTACTACGGTACTGGCCGCAGAAAGTCTTCCGTTGCTAGAGTTCGTCTGGTTCCAGGTGAAGGCAAGGTGACTATCAATGGTCGCGCAATGGATGAGTATTTCGGCCTCAAGACTCTTGAGCTGATCGTTAGACAGCCTCTGGAGCTTACTGAGACTGTTGACAAGTATGATGTAATCGCAGATGTAAAGGGTGGCGGCGCTTCCGGTCAGGCTGGTGCTATCCGTCATGGTATCACCCGTGCACTGATGGTTCTGGATGGTGAGTTGCGTCCTGCTCTGAAGAAGGCTGGTTTCGTAACTCGTGATCCTCGTGAGAAGGAGCGTCGCAAGTACGGCTTGAAGAAAGCTCGTAAGGCGTCTCAGTTCTCCAAGCGTTAATTTTTATATTATCGCTTGTAAGTCCCTGCAGGATGTCCTGCAGGGATTTTTATTGCCAAGAATTGATATGCTTTGTACAAAAAGATAGACAAATTTTCCTAAAGAAATTGTATTTTTTTACGATGTAAAAGAGGATTTTTGCTTTATATGTAGAAATATAATGTATACAGGGAATATGTCCTAAAAGCCATCTATGTAGATGGCAGGGGCTAAGTTCATAATTAATGTTAGGATATGGCTGAAATTGTTTTATGGGGAAAATAAGCAATGCGAATAATGGAAGGAAAGGCTATATTCTATGGGAAATTTAAGGAGATGAACACAGTGAAGGGTAGAAGTTTTAGGATGTTGCTATTGGCACTAGCAACTGTATTTATGGTTGCTGGCTGTGGCGGTGACAACAGTGACAAGGTATCCAATCCAGATGGGGCGGTAGCCTTTGCAATTCATGAGCAGCCAGAGGGGATTCCAGAGAAGCTGTTGAATGGTGTAAAGGCTAAATCAGAGGGCGCTGGTTGGCAGTTTATCAATGAGATTGCTGGAGGCAATGCCAATCTGCAACTGGATCAGGTAAACAAGATGGTTGACGACAAGGTGGCAGCCATTGTGGTGATCGCCCAGAATGGTGACAGCATTGTGACAGCTGTAAAGCGGGCTAATGAGGCGGGCATACCAGTTATTGCCACCAACCGTGATATTAATGGCGGTGTTTTCACCAATGTAATAAATAATGAGCGTCAGGCAGGGGAGCTGCAGGCTGATTATATGGCTGCCCATTTGCCTCAGAATGCCAAGGTGGTTTATATCAAGGGGGATATGACCGTCACCGCAGGTGTAGATAGATATGAGGGCTTTAAGGAAACACTCAAAGCCAAGCGTCCTGATGTGGAAATTGTAGCCTCCAATAGTACCGGAGATTGGTCAGAGGCTCAGGGCATTAGAGAAATGTCCCTGTGGCTGGGAATGTATCCTCAGATTGATGGCGTTGCTGCTGCCAATGACAATATGGCCATGGGAGCTATTAAGGCTATGAAGGCAGCAGGCCGGTTCAATGACGCCGTTATTGTCTGTGGTGTAGATAGTACCGACGATGCTTTGGCTTCCATTGCAGCTGGGGAAATGAAGCTGAGTGTTAAGCAGGATGCCGACAAGATTGTAGAAACCATTATGGGGCTTTTGCAGCAGGTAAAGCAGGGCCAGTCTCCAGAAAAGGGAAATGTGATGGTACCAATGATTGCCATTACCAAGGATAACTTGGTTCAGTAAAAATAAGCAGGAGGAGCTAAAATGAAAAATATTAGTGTAAAAACAAAAATCGTAGCTCTGGCTGCTATTATGCTGGTAATTACCTGTCTGGTAGCCGCAGCCGGGCTTTATTCCAATAACAAATCCAAGCAGGCTGTAGATACTATGTACAATTCCAATATGATGGCTACCCAGTATCTCACCCATGCAGATGCACAGCTGGCTACCGCAAATAAGAATATAGACTCTATTCTTCAGCAGAATTATACAGTGGAGAATAGAAATGTTTTATTAGATGATTTGAGTGATAGAATTGGCAATATTGCCAAGGATATTGCCGAGGTAAAGAATGTAACTACTACCGAAAAGAGCCTTAAGATTATTGAAGGCCTGGAGGGGAAGCTGGCTGAGGCCACGAGCGCCATTCAGGCTGCCAAGAAGCTGGGCACAACTCCAGAGGATAAGCAGAAGATATATGCATCTTTGCAGATTGTAGATAGCATTGCTGGAGATTTGGCTACTCTCACCCCAGAGAATGTTTTGCAGGGCAAGCTCTTGTTCCAGGAAAGCAATGAAGCATATAATTTTGCTTTGATTGCCTTTGCCGTAATCATAATTTTAGGTTTGGTAATTGGTATTTCTGCAGCCTATATTATTGCCAAGGGCATTGCTGATCCACTTCATGATTCCGTAGATCTTTTGGATGCAGTAGCTGATGGTGATCTGACCAGAGATGTAGTACCAGAGCTTCTTGATAGACGGGATGAGGTTGGTACCATGGGCCAGGCTCTCAACAGAATGCAACAGTCCCTTCGTGAGGTATTGGGCACTGTTAGCCAGGAGGCAGATAATAGCGCCAAGATGGCTGAAGAGGTCTTTGAGCTGGTAAGTGCATTGAACAGCAACGCTCAGGATATGTCTGCTGTTACCGAGGAAATGGCAGCCAGCATGGAAGAAACCGCCGCTTCCACCACTAATATTCAGGATTTGAGCCATGGGATTCGCTCTCAGGTTGAGACTGGGGCTGACGAAGCCGCCAAGGGTGCTGAATATAGCAAGACTGTATTTAGCCGTGCTGATGTCCTGCACAAGGATATGGAGGCTTCCAAAACTGAGGCTCAGAATGTCTATAATGTAACCAAGGGTTCTCTGGAAAAGGCTATTGAGGCTGCCAAGGTGGCAGATAATATTGCTGAGCTGACTCAGGGAATTACAGATATTGCGGAGCAGACAAATCTGTTGGCTCTTAATGCAGCCATTGAGGCAGCTAGAGCTGGTGAGCATGGTCGTGGCTTTGCCGTAGTAGCTGACGAGGTTCGCAAGCTGGCAGAGCAGTCTCAGTCAACGGCTGGGGAGATTCAGAATCTTACTGGCAGAGTTACCGGGGCGGTACAGAATCTGTCCCGCAGCTCCTTTGATTTGCTGAAGTTCATGGAGGAAAATGTACATCGTAACTATGAAAAGATGACCAAGACTGCCGAACAGTATCGGGAGGATGCGGAGTATTTCAGCGAATTTGCTGGCAAGAGCAATGATTCCTCCAAGTCTATAGCGGAATCTATTCAGACCATGTCCAACAGCATGGAGGAGATTACCAAGGCCACCAATGAGGGAGCTATTGGTAACAACAGTGTAGCAGAGCAGGTTGTATCTGTAGCCGAGAAGGCCAACAGCATCCTGGCCAAGGTTAATGTATCCAAGGAGGGTGCAGACAAGCTGAAGCACCAGCTGTCCAGATTTAAAATTTAATTAACTGGCAATTTGGGCCATAGCAGTATTATCTACAATGCTGTTATGGCCTTTTTGTTGGGGAAATTTGACATTTCAACTTTTTGTTGACAAAAATTCTCATTGGGGTAAAATTATATAGGAAGTTTTATAGAAAATTGGAGGCTTTTTAATGACAAAAATTAATATATTCTCCGGCTTTTTGGGAGCTGGTAAAACCACATTAATTCAGAAGCTGATAGAGGATGGCTTCAAGGATAAAATCGCTCTTATTGAGAATGAATTTGGTGAGATTGCCATTGACGGCGGCTTTATGAAGGAAGCTGGGGTAGAAATCAAGGAATTGAACTCTGGCTGTATCTGCTGTTCTTTGGTAGGGGATTTTGAGCAGTCCTTGAAGCAGGTTATGGATACCTATCATCCAGAGCGGATTATTATTGAGCCATCTGGCGTAGGCAAGCTGTCTGATGTGAAGAAGGCTGTAGCTACTGTTCTTAGCGATGATGTAGTTATGGATGGCTGTATTGCGGTAGTTCATGCCAAGAAATGTAAGATGTATGCCCGTAACTATGGCGAATTCTTTATTGATCAGATTGCCCATGCAGATTGTGTAGTGCTTAGCCGCAGTCAGGATGTAACGGAGAAGAAGCTGGCGGAAACTATGGAGATTATCCGCAAGTACAATGAGAAGGCTCCAGTAGTCACAACTCCTTGGGAGGAAATCAGCGGTGAGCAGATACTGGGAGCTTTGGCTAATAGCCCATTGCTTTCTGTAGAGGATGTGGAGGAACATCATGAGCATCATCATGAGCACGAGTGCTGCCACCATGACCACCACGAGCATGAGCATCACCACCATGATCATGACCATGAACACCATCATCATGAGGATGAGTGCCATGATCCTAATTGCAGCTGTCATGACCACCACCATGACCACGATCATCATCACCATCATGCTGATGATGTATTTGGCAGCTGGGGCATGGAAACTACCCACAAATTCACAGCAGAGGAGCTGAAGGAGATTTTGGCTCAGTTGGTAAATGCCGATGAATACGGTGTAGTCCTTCGTGCCAAGGGCATTGTAAAGTCTGTTAATGATGGGGAATGGCTCCATTTCAATTATGTACCTGGTGAAAGCAGTGTAGCCACTGGTGCAGCAGATTATACCGGCCGTTTCTGCGTAATCGGCAGCAAATTGCAGGAGCATAGCCTGCAGGAGCTGTTTTTGGGAGAGTAAAATATGAGCGATAAGCAAAATGTACCTGTATATTATTTCATGGGCTTGCTGGAAAGCGGCAAAACCAGTGTAATCATTGACTTCCTTCAGAATAATCAGTTTGGCAAGGCAGAATGTAATCTGATTATTCTAGGTGAGGAAGGGGAGGAAGAAATTGATGAGGAGCTTCTGGAGCAGAGCCACGCCAAGATTGTTACAGTGGAGGATGTGGAAGAGCTGACACCGGAGTTTTATCAGGAGCTTCAGGACAAATATCATCCCAGCAGTATTCTCTTTGAGGCCAATGGTATGTGGAATGCCGGGGATTATATGAATATCCCCTTGCCAAAGGAATGGTTTGATTTCCAGAATATCGGCATGGTCAATGCGGAAACCTTTGAGGTATATCAGAAGAATATGAAGGACAAATTTGTGGATTTGTTCCGCTACTGTGAGCTGATTATCTTCAATCGCTGCGACCACAATACCCGCCAGCAGGATATTCGCCGTAATGTGCGGGTGGTAAACCGTCGGGCCAATGTTATTTTTGAGTCTGAATTGCCTGATTTTGTGGAGGAGGAGCCAGAGCTGCCATTTGATGTATCCAAGGATATGATTGATTTGGATTTTGATGATTATGGTGCCTGGTATGTGGATTTGCAGGATCATCCAGAGAATTATGACAAGAAAAAAATGATTTTTGATGGTTATATTTGTTCTGCCGAAAAGAACCGCAAGGTACACTATGGCGTAGGCAGAGTAGGTATGGCCTGCTGTGCTGAGGATATGATGTTCCTAGGGATTACCGGCAGCGGGGCAGCCTTCCATCAGCTGAATGCCAAGGAAAATCAGCGGAAATGGGGCCAGATAACCGGCACTGTTCACTGCAAGCAGGATGCCAATGGTGAAGTGGTAAACCTTTCCTTCAAGGTAGAGGATTTCAAGGAAAAGGCCAAGCCAGAGGACACAGTAGTATATTTTAATTAAGAGCAGAATAAGAAATGGGAACTGTATTGGGAAACTGATATGGTTCCTATTTTTAGTATATTCTTTGGAGGCAAATATGCCATTAAAGGAAAAGATTATTGAAAAAGTAGAAAATGAGGCTGGGGAGTGGTCTTATCTTCAGGAGCTGCCTCAGGAGCTTCATACCATGAAATTCCAGCGGCTTTATCAGGAAAATGATGATATGTACGAATTGTTTTCCTATAGCAATGAGGAGCGGCATTTGGGGATTTGCGCCTATTTTCATCAGGAAACTGAGGAATACAAGGTGCGGGTATGGATAGGCCTGACAGAGTTTTGTCTCATGGAGTTTATTACCGCCAGCTTTGAGGTATTTGAGCAACATCTAAGGCATTATCTGGAAGGGGCCATCCATGATTTGGTGGTTTACAATCCAGATAATATGAGCTATGTTACCAAGGAAATGGAGATTACAGCTTGGGATTATACCAATATATTGCCAGAAACCTTGGAGGGATTTCAGCTGTTTATTAAGCCCTCTGCGCCAGTAAGGGTGCTGAATGGTTCCTATATTGTTTTCGACTATACGGATTTTGCCATTGAAAGCAATTTTATTATCTACTACAATGAATTTCGCTGTGAGTTTTTTGGGGAAGCCAGAATCAGGAATATTCCAGAGATGAATTATATTTTTGATTCTCCCGATATACCACATTTAGAAGAAAAGCTTCACCAGTACTTAATTCCCAGATTACAGGAAATCCGCCAGCGCGCTGAGAATGAGGATTGATACGAAAACAAGTATACAAAAAACTTTGCAAAAAAAGAGGATTTTTTTACAAAGTGTAGAATGAAAAACGTAAGAGAATGTAATTATTTGTTGAACAACCAAATAATTTGCAGATAGATGTTTTTCAGTTGCAAAGGAGTTGATAAATTATGACCAAGGAAAATGCCATTAAGTACGGGGAAATTATTTCCAAGTGCTGGGAGGACGAGGTTTACAGGGAGGAATTTATTAGGGATCCTGAATCAGTGATGCTGGAAAAGGGTATTGAACTGGAAGAGGGTATTACCTACAAGGTTATTCAGGCCCCAAAATTGGTAGAATATTTTGTGCTGCCTTATGACAATGTAAGGGAGCCTATGCAGAATTTTGCTAAATTTTTGCTAAACAAAGCTGAGCAGAGCGATAAGATTGTGCCAGAAGGTTTTGAATACCGTATTATCCAGAATACTGAGGATGTACATTATTTGATTCTGCCAGCTTCGCCCAAAACCTTAACGGCTGCCGAACTGGCTCAGATTTCTGGAGCAGATGTATCTGCTACAGCTACTAATGTGGTAGCCCAAGCTGAAGCAGCCTTCCAGATAGTTGCTGCTGTAGAGGTAGTAGCGGCAGAGGCCACTGTTGCTGCTACATCACTTGCTGCAGGGGCAGAAGTAGCTGTTTTGGTGGCTGTTGTTTTAATCTAACAAGCTATGGAGATATTCGATTAAATTCGTTGGGAGTATACAGATAAGGAGGAGCTATTATGATTGATGTGTGCTTGGTAGAAGTACCCTATTCTTCTTTTGCTTCTCCTGTATTTTCCCTTAGCCTGTTGAAAGGCGCCCTACATGGCTCTGGCCTTGCAAGTCAGGTCATTTATGGCAATATGCTATTTTGCCGCAAGGTAGGATTGGATCATTATCTATATGGTTTATCTATGACGCCTCAAGAGCTTATGTTTGGGGATATGGTTTTTGCAGCTTATGCTCACGGAAAGCCTCTAAACAAATCCCAGCTTATCTCATTGCTGCAGCAGCAGGGATATGGAGAGCGAGGCGCTAGGGCAATTTATGAAGAGATAGAGTATCAAGCCAACCAAGTTGCCATCTTTATTCAGGAATTGGGAGAAAGGATTCTGTCTAAACAGCCTAGAATTGTGGCTATGGCTAATATGTTTTTTCAGACCAATGCCTGTTTGGCTTTGGCAAGGTATTTGAAAGAAAAAAGGCCGGAGCTTTGTCTGGTGCTGGGAGGAGCTAATTGTATCGGCTCTGCTGGCTGGGCCTTGGTAAGGGATTTTCCTCAGCTGGATGTGGTTTTTTCCGGGGAGGCAGATAGCTGTTTTGCCCAGCTTTGCCATGAGTTAATAAATAAAGGAATAACTGGCCAGCTGCCCTATGGTGCCTTGACTAGAGAAATGACTTTGCCAGCCAATCTGGCATATGATGCCTATCCTGTGGCTCAAACCGCCAATATGGATACAATACCCTATCCAGACTATGATGATTACTTTGCTGCCCTAGAAGAATATGGCTATGGGCAGGAAGTTCATATGACTTTATTTACGGAATTTTCCCGAGGGTGTTGGTGGAATGCTGTTAAGGGGTGTACCTTTTGTGGTTTAAATCCCTTGAATAATGGCTATAGAACCAAATCCGCAGAACGAATTTTGGCAGAACTGGACTATCTTAGCCATCGTTATCATTTTAAGAGATTTCAGCTAACAGATAATATTTTAGGTAAAGAGCATTTTGAGCAGTTGCTGCCTTTGTTAGCCAAGGAAGAAAAGGGCTACGTATTCTTTGGGGAAATCAAATCAAATATTAACCGCCAGCAGCTTAAGCTGCTGAGAAAAGCAGGATTTTATTTTGTTCAGCCAGGTATTGAAAGCTTGCAGGATGATTTGCTATCTCTAATGAACAAAGGGAATCGAGGCATTCGACATGTGGAATTGTTGAAGAATGCCAAAGAAGCAGGCGTGGGTTTGATTTGGCATCTTCTCCACGGCTTTCCCGGTGAAACAACAGCTTCCTATAAGGAAACAGCGAAAATTATCAAAAAAATAGGCCATCTATTGCCACCTCAGCAGTGTTCACCCTTGATGTTTGTCCGCTATAGTTATTATTGGCAGAATCCTGAAAAATATAATCTGCAGCTGGCGCCGGCCCCTGGTTATGCTGTGGCCTTTCCTGAACATCATGATTATATAAGAGATGCTGCCTTTATGTTTCATCATCAGGCAGGGGAAAGCAATAGTGATTATGTTGTGGCGCAGAAAAAAATAGCTCCCGTGATTAAGGAGTTAGCAGAGAGTGTGGCCCAGTGGCACCAAGACTGTATTGATAGGAGGCCACAGCGTTTTGAATATACCTTGCAGGATAATGTCTTGGAGCTATTGGATCTAAGACAGGGAGCAAAGCGTTTTCTTCAGAAGCTAGTTGGGATAAAGAAGGATATATGCTTGGCTGCAGGCAGGGTTATTACCAGAGATAGGCTTTTGGAAGAGATAGGAGAAAGAAGTAGCAGAGAGGCAGTGGTCAAGGCCTTGGAAGAACTAATAGAGGACAATGTGATTCTGGCTATGGGACAGGAATTGCTGTTTTTGGCCGTGGATAGTCAGGCAACGGTTCCCCTTGATTTTGAATCCAGAGGCATTAGTTCCTACAAAGCACTGTCAAGGTATATATGAGGGATGTGAGATGAATGGCAGAACAAAGGGATGTAGTATTGGTTTATCTACCTATGGCATGGGTTAATTTTCCTGCTATGGCCTTGAGTCTATTTAAGGCATTGTTGAAGAATCGAGGTATAAGTTCAGTAGTGGACTATGCCAATATGCATTTTTATCAGCAGATAGGCAAGGAGAAATACACCATTATTACTGGTTCTCATTATGCTACCATGATGGGAGAGTGTGTTTTTCAGCCAGCGGCCTTTCCTGACAAATCCATAGATTTGGATGATTATTATCAATATATTTTAGCTAATCCCCCTATTGCTGAAAGCAGATATCTCCACAAAGAAGAATTGCTGGAATGTCAGCAGGAAGCTATAAATTTTATTGAGGATACAGCAGAGAGGATAATGTCTTTCAGCCCCAAAATAGTGGCTATAGGCAACATGTTTCAGCAAAATAATGCCCTGTTTGCTTTGCTTAAGGCTTTGCGCCGCCGTTCTTCAGAATTAGTAATTCTTGTAGGAGGCTGCAATTGCTATGATACAGCTGGTAGAGCACTGATAAAATCCTTCCCGGAAATTGATTATATCTTTCAGGGAGAAGCAGATGAAATTATGGCAGATTTTTGTCAGTCTCTTTTGGGGGGAGAAAGACCTCATGGCAGGCAGCTGCCCTATGGCATTATTGACAAATATAGTGATTTAGATCTGCCGGTGCATCGTTTAACCAAGGATTTGGACAAGCTTCCATATCCTGATTATGATGATTATGTGTCTACTCAGAAGCAGCTTAATTTGGTATTTCCAGGGGATCCAGCACTGCATATAGAAGGTTCCAGAGGCTGTTGGTGGGGACAAAAGCATCAATGTACCTTTTGCGGTCTTAATGGCTGCGGTATAGTTTATCGCCAGAAATCTACCCAGCGGCTGGTGGCAGAAATGAAATATTTATTGGAACGCTATGCTATAAGATATGTGTTTTTTACGGACAGTATTCTTAGCTATCAGCATATGAAGGAATTGCCTGGAGCTATGGTAGAAGCTCAGGTCCCCTCAGCCAAATATTTTACAGAAATTAAGTCAGCAGCTGCCTTAGAGGAAATAAGGGCCTTGGCCAAGGTAGGTTTTTGCTATTTTCAGCCTGGTATTGAAAGTCTTAATGACCATGTACTAGCTTTGATGCATAAGGGTTGTCGAGCTATCAAGCAAATAGAAACCATGAAGAATTATCGCCGCTGCCGAGTATGGTTTACCTGGAATCTGCTTTGTGGGTTTCCTGGGGAAAAAAATGAGGATTACGAGGCTATGGTAGAAATTCTGCCTTTAATCAGCCATTTAGGAGCCCCCAAGGCTTTTTTTAACATTGCCTACCATAAAAGCAGTATTTATGAAAGAAACAGAGCCGAATACGGTTTGCAGCTGGAGCCTCTCCATACTTATCAATATGTATATTCTCTGGGACAGGATTTTATCAATGATGTGGCCTATGTATATCAGCAGGTAGATGCCGAGGCACGCTATCTTGATGAGGATGTGGCTAGACGGGGACCAGCTTACGCAAAATTGGCAGACATGGTAAGAAAGTGGGAAGAATCTGTGGTGAATCCAGATCGGCTGGATATGTCCTGCCGTCCAGATGGCACTATTGAAATTATGGATTTTCGCCCTTGCAGTACAAAAATGTTTCATACATTGCAGGGACTTACGGCAGAGGTTTATCGACAAACAGAGCAGGTTATAGAAGGCAGTAAATTATTGGGCAAATTGCAGAATATGGGCTATGAGGCTGAAGATATTGCAAAGTCTATTGAGGCCTTGCAGGAAGATAGGATGCTTTTGCAGATAGGCAGGGAGTATCTGGCCTTGGCTATAGAGGAGGAAGATTAAATGGGTGAAATACAGTATTTTTTTGGGGAAGAACAGCCTGACAAGGACTATATTCAGGAGGTAGCCCATATTAAGCGTTTACTGGAGTACTGTACCATGGTGCCGGGATTTCAGCAGCATTTCACTGAAAATCCCCAGGCAGCTTTGGCAGAAGCAGGTCTTTCCATAGCCGTTCCAGAGGAAATGGCCTATCTGCTGGATGATGCTTCTGCCCAGGCTTATTTGGCTATGGCTGAAGCTAAACGGCCTTTATCTGTAAGGCTGTATAAGGCTTTTGTCAAGGAAAAAATCCAGCAACGGGAGAAATTGCAAAAACAGGTTTGTGTGCCTAAACATAAGGCCTTTGCTATCTGGCGGCAGCGACAGGTAAACCGCTGCTGGGGTGAACTAGGTACACGAAATCTTTCTTTGATTCATACACCTTTGATTTTTGAGCTAAGCAAGGGCTGTTCCGTAGGTTGTCCTTTCTGCGGGGTAGCTGCGGAAAAACTGCAGAAGGTGGCTAGGTATGAGGATTGCAGGGAACTTTGGCAGGGTATTCTAAACTATACCGCTGAAATTCTAGGCAAGGATGCTGCAGGCAGCGGTACCTGTTATTATGCTTGTGAGCCTTTGGACAATCCAGATTATCTTAGCTTTTCCGATGATTTTCTGCAAGCCTATGGGCAGATACCCCAGATTACCACTGCTGCTGCTGGCCGTAATATAGAGAATACAAGAAGGATTATCGCTCATGTTTTGGGGCAAAAGAAGCATATTCATAGATTTTCTATTCTGAGTCTGGATATTCTCAAAAAGATTTTTGCCGCTTTTACCCCAGAGGAATTGGTATATGTGGAACTTTTGCCTCAGTTTCCAGAAGCACCGGCCTGTCATTTTGCCAAGACGGGGCGAGCTAGAGAATACAGCTATCAGGATAAGGTGACGGAAGAGGAAGCAGGTACTATTTCCTGTATTTCTGGTTTTGTAGTTAATATGGCAGAGCAAAGCCTTCGTTTGGTAACACCCTGTCTTTCTACAGCCAAGGAACCTACAGGAGAAAGAATCCTAGCCAAGGCTTATTTTACCGATGCGATGGATTTTCAGGAAAAATTTGCTACTATGCTCAAAACATATATGCCAGATGAATTGGATAATAATCAGGTGCTCAGATTGCGGTCAACTCTGCAATTTGAATTAATTGACAAGGGCATAGCTTACAGCCATAATCTGCAGAAGTTTAAGATTTCCCTGCTGGACGGGGAGGGAGAGCAGCCAGGCCTGCATCAGCAGATTTACAAGCAGTTAGTGTCAGGCACTCAGACAGGCTATGAGATTATCAGCAATCTCATGGATGTAGGCTATGCTCCAGCCAATGTTATTCGGGGGCTAAAGGAGTTTTACAATGCAGGAATTTTATTGGAAAAATACGAAATAGGTGACTGATGTGGAACACGAAAAAAAGCTGAAATTCTTTTTTGTGGCCATTATTCTGGTGGTGGTTCTGCTTACTATTTTTGGTATTATGATTAATGTTATCAGCAATCGACATATTGCTCAAAAGATAGCAGAGGATCACGATACCCTTAAAGGGGCTTATGCAGAATATAGAGAAATCAACAGTATGGCAGACAATGTGAATATGGCAGCCTCCATGCCCTGGTCTGTAGATGTGCAAAGTCAGATAGATGGCACGGTAGTTCATATGCTGGTTAAGCATGGAGATATTGTGAAGGCAGGGGATATTCTTTGTTATGTGGAAAACAAGAATCTTGAAATCAGCGTAGCCGGAGCTGAGGCAGATATTTCCGAAGCTAGAATCAATCTCCGAAATCTGGAATTAAATGTAAATAGAAATACTCAGCTGTTGGCCCAGGAGGCTGTATCTCAGGCAGAGTATGACACCTCTGTAGCCCAAAGGGATGCGATGCAGGATCATATTGCCAGTCTGGAAACCAAAAAAGCCGGCCTTATGGAGCAGCAGAACAAGCTAGTGGTTAGAGCTCCTCAGAATGGGGTAGTGATTAGGATTTATACCAAGGAAGGAACTTATCTGTCACCGGGGAGAGCCATTCTTTTGTTGGGCAAAACTGATAATCTTCAGGTGAGATTTGGCCTTAGCCTAGAGCAGGCACAAAGGCTGCTGCATCATGGAGCCCAGGAGCTAACCATGGAAATACCTGATGAGCTGCTAAGCTATCGTATATATCCTTTAGATAAGGAATATGTTAAGGAACAGGCCCACAATGTCTTTTCTATAAAGAATTTGCGCTTGACACCAGATTTAGACAGCGGTGCCTCCAGCTATACCCTTTATGGAGAGGTGGAAAACTGGGGACAGTATTTAGAGCCCACCACATATAACAAGGTAAAGCTTTACTCTTCCGCTACCCATAAGGTTTTGTCTGTGCCTAGAGAGGCAGTGAAAAAGGCTGAGGATAATCAGGGAGATTGTGTATATCTTCTGGATGATAACAACCGGGTAATGATACGGCAGGTAGTCTGCGGTATCAAAAACGAAAATTATGTAGAAATTCTCGATGGTTTGCAGCAGGGAGACAGAGTTTTGCTTACGACCAGGAGCTTTATCCAGGAAGGAGCACAGGTAAAGCTTTCTATGGAGGACTAATAATGGATACAAAGCTGTTTCAGGAAAAATCCCTAGCTAAGCTAAAAAAGCCAGAGGGAGATGACAAATTGTTTCGGGTGGTGCCATCCTTAGGCTGGGTAGGGCTGGCCACGGTGATGATTGTTATCTTTTCCATCCTTATCTGGTCCTTCTTTGGCATTATGGCCGATAAGGTGGCAGGCTATGGCATTATTTTAGATAAAGAGGGAATCAATTCCGTTTCTACCATGGCCAGTGGCCGGATAGTACAAGAAAATTATAGTTTGGGAGACAGGGTTCAGGAAGGAGATATTCTGGCCTATATAGAACAGGGCAAGGAAGAACAACAGCTGATGTATCAGCTAGAGGTGGCTGCAGACAGCACCAGCCAGTCGGAAATGAAGCGGCAGGTGGCAGAGCTTTCTTCTATGAAGAAGGGACGGAATACGGATGGTCAGCTGCGAAGTCCCTATACAGGGGTAGTGGTAAATGTCAGGGCTGATGAAGGGGATGTGGTTAGTGTAGGCACCCCTATTTTTGATATTCGCCGGGATGATGCCTTTAGCAATCTTATTGCCATGGTTTATGTTTCCTCCTTTGATGGGGCCAGAATCAAGCCAGGCACTATTATGGAGCTGAATCCCTATCGGGATGAGGAAGCTGAGCGGGGCCAACTTCTGGGCAAGGTAGTACGGGTGTCTCAGGTGCCTGTAGGCTCAGATAGAATCAATTACTGGACTGGCAACAAGGAATTTGCTTCCATGGTTGTGAACAAGCTGGGAGGTTCTGCTGTGGAAGTCAAAGTAGAGCTTATTGATGATGATGAATCCAAGTCTGGTTATTTGTGGAATAATGTCCTAGGGGGCGATGAGGCAGTCCAGGTAGGCATGGTATGCAGTGCCAGTGCAGTGGTAAAACGGGAGGCTCCTGTGGTAAAGGCCTTTGCCAAGCTTTCTCAGTGGGTACGGAGTGATTGATATGAAAAAGAAAATAATCCGCACCCCATTGATGCTGCAGATGGAAGCCAGTGAATGTGGTGCAGCTGCACTAGGCATAGTTCTAGGATATTACGGAGGCTACAAGCCCTTGGATGAATTGCGGCAGATTTGCAATATAACCCGTAATGGCAGCAATGCAGCCTATGTATTGATGGGAGCTGAAAGCCTAGGTTTACAAGGTACTGGTTTTACCTATAGCCCTGAGGAGCTGGTCAAGCAAAAGGCACCCATAATTCTCCATTGGGGTTTTAATCATTTTCTGGTTTATGAGGGCTATGATGAGGTGAAAAAGCAGGTTTACCTTAATGATCCCGCTAGAGGGCATCGCAAGGTTAGCTGGCAGGAGTTTGAGGAAAACTACACCGGTATAGCCTTGGTCTTGCGTCCGGGAGAAAATTTTCAAAAGCAGCAGCGGCCACCGGGAGCTTGGCGTATTTTGCTTAAGGAATTGTTACTGGAAAAAAAGGCCCTTTATTTTGTGTTGAGTCTAGGACTGTGCCTGTCCATTGTGAATATTTATGTGCCCATTATTACCCAGGTTTTTATGGATGATGTGCTTACCATGAAACACAGGCCATGGCTGTTTGAAATCATGCTGGGGATGGCAATTGCTTGGTTTTTGCAAATGATCTTGCATTTCTTCCGCAGCTGGTGTCTGCTTAGGTGGCAAGGTTCCTTGGCCCTGCGTATGTGTTCCAGGTTCTTTGAGCATGTTTTGAGACTGCCTATAGATTTCTTTCAGCAGCGGTTTACGGGAGATATTGTGTCTAGGCTTCGTCTAGGGGAGGAAATCACTACCTTTGTTACAGGCCCCTTTGCTCAGGTTGCCTTGGATTTTCTGGTAGCCGTGTTGTACCTTGTGCTGTTAGTGATTTATGATCCCCTGCTTACTGCTTTCGGAGTGGTATTTACCTGTGGCAATCTGGTTTTGACTTATTTTGTTTATCAATGGCTGAAGGAACAACAGATGAGAATTCAGCTGGAAGCAGGCCGTATGAGTGGCTTGGCGGCAGTAGGCATTGCTTCTATAGAATCATTGAAGGCTAATGGTATAGAAAATGATTTCTTTGTTAAGTGGGTTAATAAAAACGCCCGCTATCTGGATATGCTGCAGCATCAGGAATATATTGCCCAATTTGTGTCCTTTATCCCCAGTGTGCTGGCGGGTGTTAACAGTGCCCTTATTATGATGCTGGGGGGCTTTGAGATTATGGACGGAGTTATGACGGTAGGTATCTTTGTAGCCTTTCAGAACCTTATGTCCAATTTTCAGCAACCGGTAGGAAAAATTGCTGCCATGCTGCAAAACATTCAGCAGACGGAAGCTCAGATTTTGAAATTGGAGGATATTAGCAGATATACTGCCTTGCCGGAGAAAAAACTAGATACATCTATGCCTAGCCGTTTGAAAGGCCATGTAGAAATGCGCAATGTAAGCTACGCTTATGGCCGAGTAGGGAAGCCTTTGATTAAAAGGCTGAATTTTGAGATTAAGCCCGGACGCCGTTTGGCCATTGTAGGTAAATCCGGCAGTGGCAAATCTACGACAGCCAAGCTGGTTAGCGGTCTGTGTCAGCCTTGGTTGGGGGAGATATATTATGACGGTATACCTTTGGGAGAGATAAATCAGGATATTCTGGCCAATTCCATGTCGGTGGTGGAACAGAATCCTGTATTGCTGGAAGGAACTGTAGCAGAAAATATCTCCCTCTTTGATGCAAATATCAGTCGGCAGGAAATTATACAGGCAGCTAAGGATGCCTGTATTCACGAGGAAATTGCTGTTTTGCGAGGTGGCTATGATTTCCTGGTGGCAGAGGGAGGAGCTAATTTTAGCGGTGGACAGCGCCAGCGTTTAGAAATTGCCAGAGCCTTGGCTACCAATCCCAGTTTCTTGATCTTTGATGAAGCTACAGCAGAATTAGATGCGGTTACAGAAAAGAAGATTATGGACAATATTCGTCGTCGGGGCTGCAGCTGTCTGATTGTGGCTCATCGCTTGTCTACCATTAGAGATTGTGATGAGATTATTGTTCTGAGTAATGGCCGGGTGGTGGAGAGAGGCAATCACGATAGTCTAATGGCCAAGGATGGACATTATAAGAAACTGCTTATGGAGCAATAGGAGGTGGCAGAATGCAGGAAATGCTCAAGCCTGGCCAATGGTACTGGGTGCCTGGCGGGGAGGATAGATACATTGGTATATTATCTGGACAGGCGGAATTATATATAGTCAAGAAAAAGGATGATACGGATATTTCCCGCAGTTTTTTGCTGTCTCTCTCTAAGGGACAGAGTGTGCCCTGTGGTGGAGCCAGGGAGGGCATGGGCCTTTTGGTGATTGCGGTGGAGGAAGTAGTTCTAGAGCAGCTATCCTATGAGGAAATGGTGGCAGGAATGTATGTTGTGGCCTTGGCAAATCCTGGGGCAGCCTATGAAAAATATGAAGCAGAGCTTCTAGCTCAGCAAAAGCTATACGATCAGCGACTATCTCACAAGCAGGTTAGACGGAAGGCCCTGCGCCGCAGTGCCTACAACGGTCTGTTGCAGACACTTCTCAGTAGTTGGGATGACTGTGTAGATACAGATATTGCCGGAGAAAGGCCTGTGATTACAGCACTGAAGTTTGTGGCACAGCATATGGGCATCAAGAGGCAGAGGATAGTTGCCTATCAGGAACGTTTTAAAAAAGACGATGATGATAAAAAAATCATAGATTATATTTTGAATAACACGGAATTGTTCGGCCGTCGGGTGACTTTAGAGCCGGATTGGGAAACGTCTGATCAGGGCACTTTGCTGGTTTTTATGGATGGTGTTCCTATGGCCTGTCTGCCAGTAAGTCCTGAAGCCTATGAAATATATGATATTAATCAGGGTAGGCGCTACAAGGTAACGGCGGAAATCGCCAGCCACATAGGGGAGGAGGCCTATTGCTTTTTTCGTCAGATGCCGGATAATGTGGATTCCCTATGGCAATGGTTCCGCTGGGCAGCTGGTATCTGCTGGGCACAGGACTATGAAATTTTGGCATTTTGCTGTATTTTGCTTGGTTTGCTGCCCTTGGCTACGCCATTGATTACCCAGACTGTATTTAATGATATTATTCCCTCCTATGATCGTCAGGCCTTGGTAATGGTTATTCAGGTTATGCTGGTAACGGCCATGGCTGCCAGCGTGATTACCCTTATGCGGAGTATTTGCTTAATTAGAATGAAATATCACATTCGCTGGGCGGCAGAGCCGGCTCTTTGGATTAAGCTGTTAGGGTTGCCTATAGATTTCTTTCGCCAATACAATGTAGGTGTGTTGACTGCAAGGATGCAGGGCATAGCCAGTATATCTGCCAAATTTTCCAGTGTTATTACCAATGGTGTTCTAAATGGCATTTTCGGTGTCTTTAATATTGTGCTTATGTTTTGGTACAGTCCCAAGCTGGCCCTTTTAAGCTGTTTTATTTGGCTGGTTTTTGGCTTGATTTCCTTTGGGCTTTCCTACTGGCTGCGGAAATATCAAAGACGGCAGGTAGTGGCTGCTGCCGGGGTATCAGGTATATTGGTGCAGATTATAGACGGACTGAATAAATTTCGCTTGGGAGGTGCTGAAACTAGGGCCTTCTATATGTGGAGTGAAAGGTTTGCTCAGGAGTGGCAGTGGAAACGAAAGATTGCCTGGCTGCAGAATTTTTTGAATCTGGTGAACATAGCCCAGCCTATGGTGCTGAATTTCTTTGTTTTCTATCTGATTATGACTATCTTTGATGATGCGGTGAAAAATCGGGAAGCCTTGATGAATCAGGCAGATTTCCTTAGCTTTTATGCAGCTATGGGTGGTTTTGGGGCAGCAGCGGCGGGATTTATGAGCAGCTGCAGCAGTATTATGGATATGATGACGGATTTGGAGCTGATTCGTCCTGTATTGCAGGCTCCGGACGAAAATGGTTTTCGGAAGCCCTCTGCTGGTGAGCTTAAGGGAGAAATAGATTTAACAGATGTGTCCTTTCGTTATAAGCCAGATTTGCCTCTAGCATTGAAACAGATAAATCTTCATATTGAGCCAGGCAGCTTTGTGGCTCTGGTAGGCAGTTCCGGCTGTGGCAAATCCACCTTGGTGCGCATCTTGCTGGGATTAGAGCGGCCAGAACGAGGGTTGGTGCAGTATGATGGGCAGGATTTGAATAGTCTGGATGTGGCCTCGGTAAGACGGCAGATGGGAGTTGTTATGCAGCAGGGGCGGATTATGGCAGGAAATATTCTCAACAATATTATTGGCTCCTTGCCACTTACCATAGATGATGCCTGGCAGGCGGCAGAAATGGTAGGTCTAGCAGAGGATATCCGCCATATGCCTATGGGGATGCACACTATAATTAGTGAAAATGGCACGAATATATCTGGGGGACAGAAACAGCGTATTCTGGTGGCCCGCTCCTTGGTAGGCAAGGCCAAAATACTTATTTTTGACGAGGCTACCAGATCTATGGATAATGTAACTCAGGGAATTGTTTCCCGCACTATGGAAAGATTATCTGCCACACGGATTGTGGTGGCCCATCGGCTGAGTACCATTCGTAAGGCAGATAAAATTGTAGTTTTAGACAAAGGTGCCATTGTGGCCCAAGGGACCTTTGAGGAATTGCGGCAAATTTGCCAGCTCTTTGGCGAATTAGTCCGCCGGCAGGAAATATAAAAAGCTCCCCGTGGTTTTCCATTGTACCGACCCCAAAAAGTTAGACCTAAAATCTAATTTTTGGAGGTCGGTTTTTTTGGCAAAATATAGTTATGAA
>CAKPYV010000042.1 GCA_934203205.1 uncultured Anaerovibrio sp.
GCTAGGCTTAGCTAGGAGCGGGCAATATGCCAGCGACATATTGCCCGGAAAAAGGTGACCGCCGTGTCACTTTTTTCCGCGACGAGCGATATTTAGTTCATACTATCTCTGATGTGGCTATTAAGTACAGTAAAGGCAGAATGATTCGACAACAGCCGGAGGGGCATGACACTTTTGCGTCGGGAGACTCCTGCTTTTGCGCAGCAAAAGTGGCCCCGGTGGCACTCTCTATCATTACGGCCTCTGTGAATTGGCTCAGCGACAAGCGGTATCTGTGCGTAAGGATAAATCATCAAGTAGGGCCATTAAGTCGGACAGAGCAAAAGTCGTTATGACCGCAGGCTGTATTTCGAGAACCCACTGACATAACGACTTTCATTTACAATATTTGAGGAGATAGCTAACTCGGCAAATCAGAATTTATCCTCATTCACTTGCTCAGATTTAGGGCAGAAGAAAAACCGCATAAATACCTAAGCATTTATGCGGCAAAACAAAACAGATCAATATTTTGAAAGGAAGAAAGATTATACTAGTGAAAGGTAATTATGCGGTTTCACAAAAATTACTTTCTGAACTTCTGGGAAGAAGCCTTCTTTACATTCTCGCCATAAATGGTCTTCCAGTCCTTAGCCATAGATATAGCAGTCCAACCATATTTCTCGCTAAGTCCCTTCATCTTGGCAGCCTTCTCAGTGGAGCCCCAATCACGAACACTATCATCACAAAGAACGGAAAGAACGAAGCCCTTATACTTGTCATTAAACTTAGCATAGTTCAGCATGGAAGCATCAGAGCTGGTATTGCCGATACCCATTACAGGACGCTTGCCTATCTCGCGGCAGATGTTAGAAACCTTGGACATCTTGTTATCAGTTGCCTGATAAGCACCACGAACCATTACGTCTGTTGGCTCAAACTGGAAATACTGTGACCCGGCAAACCCCTGACGCTGAGCAATATTCACACTGTCCGTACCAATAACATGGTCAGGAGCAATGGAAGGAATTGCAGTCAATGCATTGCGAACCAGCTGACGGTCAGTACCAGTTACTACATAGAAATTAAAGCCATTGTTCTGGAGATAAGTAATGACCTCAACCATAGGCATATAATACGCCTCTGCAAAGGTGCAGTTGGTCAAACCATCCAATGGAGTAGTATTCAGCCAATTAACTACATACTTATCAAACTCCTCTAGAGTCATCCCCTCAAAGGAATAAGCCTGAGCCATATCCTCGCCTACATCCATATCCTCGGAAAGCTTGCCAATCTTAGCAGCCTTCAACAGCTCCTGAGCATAAGCTTTCTCAGTAGCAGTTGGCTTGTAGGTAGGATCCTCAAAGATGCGATGGAAGTACATATACCACTCAGAATAGGTAGGTGCCAACTCCCCATAGAAGGTACCATCCATATCTGATACTACAATACGATCCTCAACAGGAATGAAGTTAGGGCTTCTAGGATTGGTTACATCCTCAACATAAGCCTTCAACGCTTTGAAAGACTCAGAGTTCTCATTCCAATACTTAAAATTGGAACCATCAGCCTTAACATTAATTGCCTGAATCTGAGAAACCGGTGCAGCATCTGCAGTAGAAATATCGGCTCCTACAGCACCAAAGGTCAACCCCAACGCAACCAAAGCTGCACAAATACTTTTCTTCATCTTCATCGAAATATACCCCTTTCATAAATCGACTTAAAATAATCCCCATAACGAGGTGTCCGATATCCCCCACCTCTATAAGTGGCGGGATATTGTGCTAATGACAAAGTAGAGCTAATATCTACACCCTCGTCGAAACCCCATGGAAAGAAAATGCAAAGGCATTTTCTTTGAATAAATTAGGGGTTATAAAGCTCTCCCTAAAGCTTTATTCAGCGCTTACAATTAGTATTATCACATATTATTAATCTTTATGTAAGCGGAAATATTCTGATTTTTTGTCAGAAATTTTCCTACAGGACCTTTGTAGCAGAAAAATGTTTTACTATTATTTTTCCAATAAGTTGTGCTTCAAGGCATAATCCACCAGCTCATGCTTCTGGGTAAAGCCCAGCTTCTGCATAAGTCTTGTCTTATAGGTAGAAACAGTTTTAATAGAGATATACAGCTTTTCGGCAATAACGGACAGAGAATAACCATGAGCCAGCAAAGCCAGAACTTCCTTTTCCCGCTTGGACAACTCAACATCCTCCTCATTTTTGCTAATAAAGCTATCCAACAGCACATGAGCCTCTTTCTCCCCTAAATATCTTTCTCCAGAGGACACAGTGCGAATAGCTCGAAACAGCTCTCCATCCACCGAATCCTTGCAAAGATACCCATCTGCTCCCAACAGCATAACCTCACGAATATATTGCTGTTCGCTATACATGGTTAGAATCAAAACCTTGACAGGATATTTATTTTTTCGTATCTCTTTAAGACATTCCATGCCTCCCATCCCCGGCATGGACAAATCCAGCAGCACCAAATCTATATCCGTTTTACCTGCCAAAATCTGCAAAGCCTCTTTTCCATCAGAAGCCTCCGCTGCCACATTGAAACCCTCCTGAGTTTTCAGCAGCAGCTTCATACCAGTTCTCAATACGCGATGATCATCCACCAACAAGATATTTAAGCTTTTACACATTGTCAAAATCATCCCCCTCATCTATTGGCAATAACATGGTAATTTTGGTTCCCTTGCCTGGAGCAGTCTCCAAAAGAAAGGCTCCCTGCAGCAACTCAATCCGCTCCCGCATACTTACCAACCCCAAATGCCTGTTTAATCTAGCCTTTTCCGCTGTTTCCCTATCAAAACCTATGCCATTATCTGCCACAGTCAAAATGACACTTTCCTTCCCTATGCGCAGAAAAATATCCACCTTAGTGGCTTCTGCATATTTCAGCACATTGGCTACCGATTCCTGGACGGTGCGATAACACATCAGATTCACTGGCTTGGATAAACGATTGAAATCCCCCTGAAATTTCCAGCTAAAATCAATATCCCTATGCATTCTACAAATAGGCTCCAAATATTTCTCTATGGCAGCCCTTAACCCCAAATCCTCCAACAGAGGAGGATGTAAATCCACAGCCAAACGCCTAATCCCCTCCAAGGTAGTAGAAGTCAGCTCCCGGATTTCAAACAGCATTTCCCGCTGCTCATCTGTAGTCAGCCTGTCATGAAGCACCCGCAAATAAGTAAGAATGGAAGCCATAGATTGGCTGCTTTCATCGTGAAGCTCTCTGGATATACGCCGCTGTTCGTCCTCTCTGGCGGTAAAAAGCTGTTCAATAAGCCAGCGTCGATTTTGTTCCTTGAGCTGTAAATCCTCCAACAGGCGATTGTTTTTATCGACAACACTACGCAGACCTGTAGACATTTTATTAAAAGTGCTAGCCAAGCGGCCTATTTCATCCTTGCTTTCCACCGGCACCTGAATACCATAATTTCCCTTGTCCATCTGCTTTACAGCAAAGGACAATCTTGCCACTGGCCGCAAAAACTCATGGGCATATCTGGTAGTAATAGTGGCTGCCACAGCACAGACCAGAACTACCATCAGCACCACCGCCAGAAAACGCTCCTGTATACTGGAAAGCATGTATTTCTCTGTCAGTCCCAGACGGATATAGCCAATATAGCCATCATCAATAGGCACCATAATCTCTTTAATGGTTCCCTCATTACTGCTGAAACTCATCAGGTCTATATCCTCTTCCCCATCAGGAACCCTGTGTACAGGCAAGCCCATAGGCAGCCCATCAGTAAAAGTCGAGGCCATCAAGCTGCCATCAGAATGAGTTACCATAATGTAGCGAATCTGTTTATTACCCTCCATAGTTTTGCTCATGCGCTCATGAATGGAAAACTGATTGTCTACCAGAATATCGTTGCTGACAGCAGCAGCCAAATAAGTACCAATCTCTCTGCCTGTGCTAATCAAACTGGTTTCCAAGGTGGACATGACCATGCGAAGCATCATGCCTCCTATCAGCAGACAACACAGGAAAATACTGCCTACAATCAGCACATTAAATTTATAATATATTCCCTGCTCCTTCTTCATGCTACACCCCCGGCAATCTTTCCTTCTGCTGATATTTTCGCTTTAGCTCATCATAAGCATCAGGGATTGGCTCCACAAATTTGTCAATAATGGCCTGATGCATAACTTCTGTCAAATTGGAATCTTCATCCATATGCAGGAAAATTGTCTTTAGCTTCTCCTTATCTTCCTGAGGCAAATCCTGACGCATTACCACAGGGCCTGTAGGTGTAGGCGGCATAATATTAATTATCCTGATTTTTTTATCTATATCAGGATCTGTTTTTTTGGCAAAATAATAAATTTGACTATCTATACCTGCTCCATCTGCCAGCTTGTTAATCACCGCCCAAATGGATTTGTCATGGTTATAGGTATAAAAACATTTGTGGAAAAACTGGGCCGATGTAGTACCAAAATCGTCCCACAACATATAATCAATAGCCAATCTCCCCGAATAACTTAGCGGATCTGTAAAAGCAAATGTCTTATTGCGAAGCTGACTGACACTATCAATATCACTATCTGCCCTAACAATAATATAAGCCTGATAAAATACAGTATCATCAGTCTGCACCATTGCCAACAACTCCAAGGGTATCATCCCGTTGTAGGATGTATAGGCCCCAGTGGAGATAAATGCTATATCCGCCTCTCCTGCACCCAGCAGCATATTTAATTCCTCATAGGTTTTTCGCTGAATCAACACCGCTGGACGTCCCATTTGCTGAGAAATATACCGTACCATAGCTTGATAAGACTTACGGGTTTCTATAGGAGAAATTACGGACGCAAAGGCTATCCGCAAGGGCTTTTGCTCCAAAGCACCTATTCCCTGATTTATCACCCGGCTGTCCTGAGATTTTGCAAAATCAATGTTCCCCTCCATTGTCTCGCATCCTGTACACAGTATACATATTAGCAATAAAGCTAGCCGTAAAAATTTAGCCAAACCCTCTCCCCCTTAACAGTAGTTTGTCTATATACAAAAAAGCCGCCACTTCATCGTATAAGTCTATTATACAACAAAGTAGCAGCTTTGAAAGTACCAAAAATTACTTTACGTTAAGAGCAGCAGTTACGAAGTCCTTAAACAGTGGATGTGGATGATTAGGACGGGACTTCAGCTCTGGATGGAACTGGGAAGCCACGAACCAAGGATGATCCTTTACCTCCACAATCTCTACCAGACTGTCATCAGGCAGGGTACCAGCAATAACCATGCCAGCCTCAGAAAGCTGCTGACGGAAGTCATTGTTAAACTCGTAACGATGACGATGACGCTCGCTAATCTCCTCAGAGCCATAAGCTGCATAGGTATTGGTATCCTTCTGAACCTTGCAAGGATATGCACCAAGACGCATGGTGCCGCCCTTCTTATCTACATCTACCTGAGAAGCCATCAGGTCAATAACTGGATGGTCAGTCTCGGAATTAAACTCAGTGCTGTGAGCATCAGTCATGCCGCATACGTGGCGGGCAAATTCAATAACTGCACACTGCATACCAAGGCACAGGCCCAGGAATGGAATCTTGTGCTCACGAGCATACTGAATAGCCTTAATCTTACCCTCAACACCACGATCACCAAAGCCGCCAGGTACCAGAATACCCTTGCAGCCTGCAAATTCCTCATCCAAATCCAAAGCAGAATTTTCAATCTCCTCGGAATTTACCCAGTGAATCTTGACAGCGGCATCATTGGCAATACCTGCATGGTGGAGAGCCTCAGTTACAGAAATATAAGCATCTGGCAGCTCTACATACTTACCAACTACAGCCACCTTTACCTTCTTCTGAGGATTCTTAATCTTGTTAACCATCTGAGCCCAGTCCTCCATATTTACAGGACTATAATCCATACCCAGCTTCTCCAGAACAATGCGATCCAGACCTTCCTCCTGCATCATCAGAGGAACCTCATAAATGGTATCAGCAGTCAGATTCTCAATAACAGCCTTTTCCTCTACATCGCAGAACAAAGCCAGCTTCTGCTTCATATCCTTGGTCAAAGGCTTCTCAGCACGGCATACCAGAATATCTGGCTGGATACCAATGCCCCGCAGCTCCTTTACACTGTGCTGGGTTGGCTTGGTCTTCAGCTCACCAGCTGCAGAAATATAAGGAACCAGTGTAACATGGATATAAAGCACATCGTTACGGCCAACTTCCTTCTTGACCTGGCGAATAGCTTCCATAAATGGCAGAGATTCAATATCGCCTACAGTACCGCCGATTTCGGTAATAACTACATCTGCACCATCGCTGGCAGCCACATCATAAACTCGCTGCTTAATCTCATTGGTGATATGAGGAATAACCTGTACAGTCTTGCCCAGATAATCACCACGGCGCTCCTTGTTAAGAACATTCCAGTAAACCTTACCAGTGGTAATATTGGAGCCCTTGGTC
Source organism: uncultured Anaerovibrio sp. (assembly GCA_934203205.1). GTDB lineage: Bacteria > Bacillota > Negativicutes > Selenomonadales > Selenomonadaceae > Anaerovibrio. Next base: position 6,457 of record CAKPYV010000042.1, read on the forward strand.
AGGTTAATATCAATGAAACGCTCATAATGGCCCAAATCCAAATCAGTCTCAGCACCATCATCAGTAACGAAAACCTCGCCATGCTGATAAGGGCTCATAGTACCTGGATCAATATTAATATATGGATCAAACTTCTGAATAGTAACCTTAATGCCACGATTCTTTAACAGGCGTCCCAGAGAAGCTGCTGTAATGCCCTTGCCCAAGGAAGAAACCACACCGCCAGTAACGAAAATATACTTTGCCATATTCTGCCTCCTGCTTTAACTGTCTATAATCAATCTCTATTAATTGTCTTCCTGAATGCCCTCAAAAAGCTTTTCCTCACGCTGACGAGCAGTCTTAGCCCTGTTGGTAGACGCAGAGCGGGCACCACGGGAGGAACGCTTTGTCTCTGGAGGATTCCACTCAGTCAACCCCCATCTGCCATCACCAGCATAATGGAAACGGCTATCCATATTTATCTGGGTGTAAACCTCAGAAATAGCCTCTGCCAAAGCCTGAATATTCTTCTGGCGCTTCTCCAGCACCTCCATAATCAGATCCTTGTAATACATAGGAACCTTGCTTTCGTGCAGAATATAAGCTGCAACCTCTACATCAGAGCTTTTCAAAAAATCCACTTGTAAATCTCCTCTCAAAGCCATATAAAATCACATTACATCTATGCTATTTCTATTTTACATCTTTTCTGGCGCAGATACACCAAGAATTCCCAGAGCATGACGAATTGTATGAGCTGTAACATTAACCAAGGCCAGACGTGCCTCTGCCAGCTTATCATCAACGCCCAGAATACGGCACTGATTATAGAAGCTATGGAAACAGCCTGCCAACTCATAGGCATAGCGGGCAATACGCTGTGGCGCGTACTCTGCCGCTGCTCTATCAATCTCCTCCTCATACTCCTGCAGCTTATTGATAATAGCTACTTCAGTATCATCCTGCAGCAGGGAAAGCTCTGGCGCCTCTCCTACAGACAGACCATTCTCAGCAGCCTGACGGAAAATACTGCAAATTCTCGCATGGGCATACTGAATATAATAAACTGGGTTTTCGTTGGAACGGCTCTTAGCCAAATCCAAATCGAAATCCAGCTGGCTGTCCATGGAACGCATAATAAAGAAATATCTAGCTGCGTCAGTACCTACTTCTTCAATCAGCTCTGCCAAAGTAACAGTCTGACCAGTACGCTTACTCAGCTTCACCATCTGACCGCCCCGCAGGAGACGAACCATCTGCAAAAGCAGAACATCCAGCTTGTCTGCATCATAACCCATAGCGCTGATAGCAGCCTTAACACGGCAGATATAGCCATGATGGTCTGCCCCCCAGATATTAATCAAACGGCCAAAGCCTCTGTCCAGTTTATCCTTGTGGTAAGCAATATCAGCAGCCAAATAAGTAGGAACACCATTATCACGAATAACTACTCTGTCCTTATCATCACCATAATCGGTGGACTTCAGCCACAAAGCACCATCCTGCTCATAGATTTTGCCATTATCCTGCAGCTGCTGACAGGCAGCCTTTACCTTATCAGGATGAAGGGTACGCTCACTAAACCATACATCAAAGGTACAGTTAAAGGCTTCCAAATCCTCCTTCAAGGCTGCCAGCTTCTCCTTAAGAGCCAGTTCCTTGAAGATGCCCATTCTTTCATTCTCAGACATATGCAGGTATTTTTCCCCATCCTTATTGATAATCCGCTGAGCAGTATCAATAATATCCGCACCGTGGTAGCCATCCTCTGGGAAGTCCGCTTCCTGAGCCTTGCCCAAAAGTTCCAAATAACGATGATTTACAGAACGGGCCAGATTGTTAATCTGGTTACCGGCATCATTAATATAATACTCACTGCTTACATTATAACCAGCAGCACGCATAACGTTTACCAAGGCACTGCCTGCAGCTGCGCCACGACCATGCCCCACATGGAGAGGGCCTGTTGGGTTCGCACTAACATACTCTATCTGAACTGGCTCTGCATCCTTGGATGGCAGCTGACCAAAGCTATCGCCTCTAGCAATAATATCTGCCAGACCATCGTAAAGCACATTGGACTTTAAGTAAAAATTAATAAAGCCTGGTCCTGCAATCTCAATCTTGTCCAGCCATTCACCCTGAATACGCTTCTGAAGCTCCTGAGCAATCATGCGGGGATTCATATGAAAGGCCTTGGCAGACTGCATAGCTACATTAGTAGCAAAATCACCTAATTCCTTCTTAGGCGGAACTTCCAATATGATTTTCGGCAGCTGAGCCTCTGGAAAAACTCCATCCTTAATGGCAGCTTCCGCAGCTGCTTCAATACTATGTAATAGTGTTTCTTTAATATCCAATAGAAAAGCCTCCCTATTTATATCTGCCCTGTTAAATGGCAGTCAACCTTATTTCCAAATCATAATGACCTACAGCTGCACCATTGGCCTCCAGAGAATATACCAGATGAATATTTCCCTGATTTTTCTGAAACTCTGAGCTTAGCTCATGGGTATGCATTACCAACTCCATTGTACCATAGGGAGTATGATAATCCGCTCTGGTTTCTCCCTGCAAAATAAAATTCTGTCTTGAGCTAACCAATCCCTGACGAATAATGGTCAGCTCCCTATCTGCTAATTTAATAACTGTTGGCACCTGCTCCTGAGGAGATAAATGCTTATCCATATAGCGGATATAATGCTTGCCACCTTTGCAGCCATAGCTTCCCTGAGCCTTGTGCTCCACAATTTCCACCTTGCCACTCAGGTCCTTTTGCTTGGCTCTGATGATAATTTCTACACGATCCAATCCTGCAAAGCTCCTTATGTAAAAACACTCATGTTCTGTATTTTGTTTTCGAACAAAACTATACACTATTATAACTCCTAAATTATTGGGAGTCAATGCTATTGTAGGGAGTTTCCCGGAAGGAATTTTTCTGCACCCACAGGCTAAAAACATAAAAAAGGAATCGTAATTGAGGTACAGTCTGAATGAAAAATCTGTTGACAGCTTCCATTGAAGTACAATTCAAAATACGATTCCCTTGCTTTTATTCTACAGCAATATCTATCTCTACAATATGGCCGCCCATATCCATAGTAACAGTCAAAAACTGACCACCGCTAATACGAATACCAGCACCTGCACCTACGGTCAGGCTAGGGGTGGAAATATCCACCTCCCGGCCCAAGGAAGCCAAATTGGTAGCAGCTGTAGCTGTAAGCATATTGGACATTTCAGAGATGGCACTCTGGGCCATTTCATCGAACTCAGCCACAGGCATGCCCATCATCATGGTGGAGGCAATGAATTTTGCGGTCTCCTCGTCCATATTGTATACTACATTTCCCCGGATTTCCTTGGTAAAGCCTACCAACACGGCTACACCACGGCTGCTGATATGCTTATCCTGTACTCCCATGCCGGTGCGTTCAGGTGTGGGAAAACCCATCTGGGGCAACACTGTAGTAAAGGCATCTATAAATGGATTTACCAATTTTACATCCATGTTTACACACTCCTTGCAAAACCGACATTCATAAAGATATTACCCAGCTCGGTTTTAGCCTTTATGTTGAAAGCAATCAAATCTGGATTTGATAGCTTAATGTTGACACCACTAATAATACCCGGCGGTGTCAGACGCATTTCCCTGTCCTTGATAACATCATTAATGCGAGAAATACCATGACCAGCAATAATATTGCCAGTTTCCTCTACAGCTGCCTGAGCCTCAAACTCCGAAACTGTATCCTCCTGCAGAATCCTGCCGGCAAATTTTAGCATAGTATCTGTATCCATATAGAATGCTACTCTGCCCCGAGGCTCTCCTACGATACCAATAATAACAGCTACGCCATCCAAATTCAGAGCGGCAACATCTTCCTCCTGAATTTCAATCTCAGATTCCAAGCCTCCAATCTGGCTCAGGCCATCAGCAAATGCCTTAGCATAGGTAGTTACATAGGAATCACGGTATACTGTATTAATTCCAACCTTGTCCTGGCACAAAATCATCAGCGTATCCAACAGTTCATTGGTACTGATAGGCTTCTGCAAAAAGGAACTAATTCCTGCCAGACGTCCATGCATGATCAGCTTGGCATCCTTCATGGCACTAATCATGACAATACGACAGTTAGAGTCTATGGCATGAATCCGTCTGCTGCACTCAACGCCATCAGCATCCGGAAGGTTCATATCCATTGTTACTACATCTGGTCTGGTTTTAGCGTACAAATCAATTGCTGCAGCTGCATTTTCCGCCATGGCACATACTTCAAAATTTGTTTTAGCCAGCATAGAGCTAATCATCATGCGACTAATCTTGGAGTCATCTACCACCATAACCCTAACTTTTTCCACAAAAATCACCTGCACTTTTCTCTCTATAACATCTAGTTAATAAATTCGCCACAAAATAGCAAAATCCTTTTTATGTGGTAAAAAAGTCATATACCTTGAAAATCCCCCCCAACAGCCGTTGAGGGGGAATAATCACTGTTTTCCTATATTATATATTAGAACGCTCTACTGCGTCAAACAAATCCGTAATTTCTTTGCTAGGTTCTTTATCCAATAGGCTGACAATATAAATAGCCAAAAGGCCAAAGAAAAAGCCTGGAATAATTTCATAAAGGCCAAACAAAGCCAGCTGCTTCCATACCAGAACAGTAACACCGCCAACTACAATACCAGCCAGTACACCATTGCGGGTGGTACGGCGCCAGAAAAGGGACATCAGCACTGCTGGGCCAAAGGTGGCCGCAAAGCCCGCCCAGGCATAGGCCACCATTTCCAGGATAAAGCTATTAGGGTTCATGGCCAGGGAAATAGCCATAGCTGAAATAATCAATACTGCTGCCCGGCTAACCCATACCAATTCTGTATGGCTGGCATTCTGACGAATAACGGAACGATAAAAGTCCTGAGAGAAGGCAGAAGCTGCTACCAAAAGCTGAGAGGATGCCGTGCTCATAATGGCTGCCAAAACAGCAGAGAGAATCAAACCTCCCATAAATGGGTCAAAAAGCTTCTCTGTCATAATCAGCAAAACCTTTTCCACATCAGGGCCATTCAATGGCTCTGTAAGATAGACATTACCTACCATACCTACAAATACGGCGGCAATCATGGAAATAGAATACCAACCTACGGCAATTTGCTTGGAACGCTTTAGCTCGCTGGTGGAGCTGATAGCCATAAATCTTACCAGAATATGTGGCTGGCCAAAATAGCCTAAGCCCCAACCCATGAGGGAAATAAAGGCAATAAAGGAAATGGTACTGCCATCAGGATTCATAAAAGGATTGAAAAAGGTCGGATTGACAATATCAATGGCATTCAGGGATGTTTCCACACCACCCATTACGTGCATGGCAAAGGCTGGCACAATAACAATGGCAAAGAACATCATAATGCCCTGAATAAAGTCAGTCCAGCATACCGCCATAAATCCACCAGTCAAAGTATAGAATACTACTACAAAGGCGCCAATCAACACTGCTGTAGCATAATCCAGTCCAAAAAGGGTGCTGAATAACTTGCCACCGCTGACAAAACCAGAACTAGTGTAAATAACGAAGAAAATAACAATAAATATGGCCGGTACAATCCGCAAAAGATTACTCCTATCGTTAAAGCGGTTCTGGAAAAAGTCCGGCAAAGTAAGGGAATTGTTAGCCATTTCTGTATAACGCCGCAATCTCTTCGCTACAAAATGCCAATTGGCCCAGGTGCCAAGGCCAAGGCCTACAGCTATCCAGGCTGAACTAAAGCCTGCCAGATAGGCAGCTCCTGGTACACCCATCATCATCCAACCACTCATATCCGAAGCCTCGGCACTCATAGCCGTTACCCAGGCGCCCAGCTTGCGGTTGCCAATAATATAGTCATCCATGCTATTGGTCTTGCGATAATAATAAATTCCTATGGCCATCATCAGGCCCAGATACAAGACAAATGCTATAATTACTGAGATATTATCCACGTGTTATGCCTCCTATAAAAAAATACAGATACAATTATATTAAAGAATGAAATTTTTTGCAAATGATATATGCAATGTATACATCATTTCCAAAAGATTTGCCCCTCTGGCTGTAAAATGCTATGATGAACTAGCAATACTTAAATTGAAAGGAGTAGCGGTCATAGGCTATAGGCACTATGACCATGATTACCTATGGATATTCTCAACAAAGCAAAGCATCATTTTCTCACCAAGGAGTTTTTTCTTTTTCTCATTATCGGCTGTATCAATACCTTTAACGGCACCTTTATAGCCTGGCTCTGCTCCTATCTTAGCCCCTACAACAATCTAAACTTTAATATTGGCTATATTATCAGCAATATCATCGCCTACTGGATGAACAGCCTGATTATTTTCCATGAACCCCTAAGTATCTATAAGTACATAAAATTTTTCATCTCCTATATTCCCAACTATATAATACAGAATATCATCGTCCTTATTTTCTACAATATGCTAGACTTCCCCCCAGTAATCAGTTATCTTATCGCTGCCGTACTGGGCATACCTGTAACCTTCCTCATGGTGAAGATTTTTGCCTTTGGCCGCAAATAAAATACCTGTCCCATTTCAGGCACTAAAAAAACCTCTCATGAGCGGAGAGGCTTTTTTAGTGTGTATTATATTTAGGAGAGTTAGCTTTTTGGATTTTAGCTTTCCTCAAGCTCAAATATAATATACCACAATTGATAATCATTTTCAAGTAGATTTTGAGAATTTTTCTCATTTTTTTAAAACAGCCAAAAAGAAAGCTATTTATTCCCTAGGAGTCGTGTCTCAAAAATCCTCATCCTTAGGCTTGCCTCTGGCAATAAGATAAAGAGGACGATGCTTAACCTCCTCAAAAACCCGGCCTAAATATTCGCCCAGGATTCCCAGTACCATCATCTGCATACCGCCGAAGAACAAAATGCAGGCAGTAATGGTAGCCCAGCCGGCCACGGCATCATTGAGGATAAATTTGGCAATCAGCACATGAATAATCATCAGCAGGCTGATAATACCGCAAATTGTGCCAATATACAAGCCCAGCCGTAAAGGAATAACAGAATAGGCCAAAACTCCATCAATAGCAAAGTTCAGCATCTTGCGAGGGGAGAACTTGGAAACACCAGCATACCGCTTGGGAGCCACAAACTCAATCTGCACCTGACGAAAGCCCATAGCCCCAATCATGCCACGGATAAACCTGGCATGCTCTCTATAACGGCGGAAGGCCTTTACTACCACCTTGTCCATCAGGCGGAAATCAGAACCACCCTCCTGAATATGCACATTGGACAGCATATTCAACACCTTGTAGTAATAATAAGAGGTGAGCTTCTTCATGGCTGAAACACCCTGAGTAGTTTTGCGGATGGTCTGCACCACCTCATAACCTTCCTCCCACTTTTTCAGCAGGACAGGTATCAGCTCTGGTGGATGCTGCATATCGCCATCCATAGTAATAACAGCATCTCCATCAGCATGATCCAAACCACAAGTAAGAGCCAGCTGATGACCAGAATTTCTAGCCAAAAAAATAGATTGTACTCGTTTATCCTTTTGTTCCAAAGAACGGAGAATTTCCCGGCTTCTATCCTTGGAGCCATCATCTACAAACACTAATTCAAAATCATAAGGTAGTGGTGCCATGTTTTCACAAACACTTTTATAAAAGTGCTGGATATTATCTTCCTCATTAAACACAGGTACCACAATAGATACTAATTTCATTTATACACCAGTCTTTTCTTTTTTTACAATAAAATAACGCTATACATGGTATATTATAGCGTTATCTTATTTAATTAACAAGTCCAGCCTTTTTAGCGAATTCTTCGCTGACGGCAACGAGGCTGGCCCAATATCTCTGCTGACAAAATAGCCTGTGCCAGAGATAAATTCTCCAGCCCCATGAGCTTGCCACTCTGCTTGGCTTTTTCCTGTCCCAGCTGGGTATCCCCCTCAACCGCCTTCAATGTCTCAGCCTGAGCCAAATCCTCTTGCTGATATTTCTTTTCCAGATAGCTCTGATAGGTATTGTGTACTTCCTCATATTCAGCCGGATGATGGCTTCTATGCTTCCGTGGCAAATCTGGCTGTGGAATTGGCGGCGGTACAATCTCTATAGGTGTTGAGGCAGGCACCTGGGAGCCTTGGGCCGTAGGAGGCTTAATATCCGGCAGCTTCTGTCCCTTGGGAAAAGGCTTGGTTTTCATTTTTACCTTAGGCTTTTTCTTATCCCCCAGGTTGCCTAATATTGTAATCAGAGCAAAGATAAGAAAGGGCATTATGCTTCCTAGCTTGTCAAATAAATCCATATTCTCACCAGCTTACTTGATGGCTGGAGGTGTCAGCTGACTATCTCCAGTGCTTTTGCTAATGCTGTCCCGCATTTCTGTATCAGCCTGAATATTCTTCAGATTATAATAGTCCATAACCCCCATATTACCCTTGCGGAAGGCTTCTGCCATAGCATGAGGCACCTCGGCCTGTGCTTCCACCACCTTGGCCTCCATTTCCTGGGTATAGGCCTTCATTTCCTGCTCCTTGGCCACAGCCATAGCACGACGCTCCTCAGCCTTGGCCTGGGCAATACGCTTGTCTGCCTCAGCCTGATCTGTCTGCAGCTCCGCACCAATATTACGGCCTACATCCACATCGGCAATATCAATGGACAAAATCTCAAAGGCAGTACCTGCATCCAGGCCCTTGCCCAACACAGTCTTGGAAATATCATCTGGGTTAGCCAGTACATCATTGTGGCTGTCAGAGGAACCAACAGTGGTAACAATACCCTCACCAACACGGGCAATAATTGTAGGCTCTCCTGCACCGCCTACCAGACGGTCAATATTGGCACGGACAGTTACCCTAGCCTTAATCTTCAGCTCAATACCATTGCGAGCCACAGCAGATACCACCGGAGTTTCTATAACCTTAGGATTAACACTCATCTGCACTGCTTCCAGCACATCACGGCCCGCCAAATCTATAGCGGCAGAACGCTCAAAAGGCAGGGGAATCTGTGCTCTATGAGCTGCAATCAAAGCATCTACTACCTTGTCCACATTACCACCAGCCAGAAAATGAGCCTCCAGCTGATTTACCTCCACATCAAGGCCAGCCTTATTGGCCTTAATCAGAGGCAAAACAATCTTAGAAGGTACTACCTGACGCATTCTCATCCCCACCAAGGTAATAATATTCAGGGATACATTGGCTGCTCTAGCCGCAATCCACAATCTCAGTGGTACAAAATGCAAAAACAGACCAATAAATACAATGGCCAGCAAAACCCAGAAAAATCCCATATCGCTTAGCAAATCCAGCAATCCGTATTCTTCCATTCTTTTCATCCTTTCCTTTATCAACAACTATGTACATTACTCCGTTACAGGGCGCACTACCACGCGATTACCTGTAACCTGAGTAACAACTACCTTGTGGCCCTTGGTGATATAATCACCCTCAGAAACCACATCTATCGGATTATTATCTATAACGATGGTTCCGGCAGGACGCAGCTCACGGGTGACAATCCCCTGTCTGCCAACCAGATCTGGATGCTCTGGAGCACTGATATAACCTTCCTTGGTAGAGGTTTGCTCCCGCAGAATCATCCTGTGCCATAGATTAGCCCAAAAGCCCATAGTGATTCCTCCCTTTCCGAAGTCTTTATTTATTATAACCCCTATATTATTCAAAGAAAATGCCTTTTGCATTTTCTTTCAATGGGGTTTCGACGAGGGTGAAGATATTAGCTCCACCCTGTCATTAGCACAACCTCCGCCACCTATAGAGATAGGGGACATCGGACACCTCGTCATACCATGTTCGGTATTTTCTTGTATATAGCAAAAAGAGACTGCCTATCGCAATCTCTACATTTCATATATGGTGGGCGCTAACGGGATCGAACCGCTGACATTCTGCTTGTAAGGCAGACGCTCTCCCAGCTGAGCTAAGCGCCCATATATAGGGGATTACTCCCCGTTAAATCAAGATGGTGACGCGTACGGGATTCGAACCCGTGAAGCCGCCGTGAAAGGGCGGTGTCTTAACCACTTGACCAACGCGCCATTTGGCTCCTCGAGTAGGATTCGAACCTACGACAGCCTGATTAACAGTCAGGTGCTCTACCGACTGAGCTATCGAGGAGTGTTTTGTCACATGACGTCGACAAGTGTTATTATATGATAAGTCGCAAATAAATGCAAGCTTTTTTTGAAAAAATTTCAAAAAAATTTTTATTCCCTAGAAAATCCCCTATTTTACGACTATTCTTTTCTATAATTCTTGCAGGCAATACAAAAGGACAGGCCTATGTCCTTGGGATTAAGGGAAGTCCTGTCCTTCTGCTTTTCAGTTGAATCTATATATGGAAAATCCAACTGAACACCAAATATATATTAATTTAAGGAAACGGCTAAAGAATATATTGCCGGCTATAGCAGCATTTACTCTGCAGATGTTGCGGCACGACGCATAGCTGCGTTAGCCTTAATCTGTCTCTCTCTGTCCATACGGCTGCTGGAAAAACGCTGGAATCTCCCCATAGACAGGAAGTATACTCCCAAGCCAATGATGGAAACCACAGCGGCACATACATATACAGCCTCAAAGCCAAAGCCTGGCACCAGAGTACCCATGCAATATGGGCCTACACCAATACCCAAATCCAACAGTACGAAGTAGGTAGAGGTAGCTACACCAATCTGACGGGATGGAGCGCAATGTACAGCCAAAGCATGGCAGGCAGCCGTAATACTACCATAGCCGCCGCCCAGCAGCAGACCGCCAGCCAACAGTACATAATCATTACCAGCAATGGCAATAGTTGCCATAGACAGTATCAGCAGTACCAGAGATGGATAAAGCACTACATTACCACCCTTGTTGTCCAGGAGCCAACCTGTCAAAGGACGGCTCAAGAAAGAGGTAGCAGCAAAGGCAATAAAGAAAAGCTGACCGCCCAGCTCTGCCATACCCTTGGCAGAAGCATATTCACCCAGATAGCTCAAGACAGTGGAGTAGCAGATACCGCCGATAAAGGCTACCAGGGAAATACCTACGGAATTCTTGGCAATAAAATCTCTCCAAGAAAAGGTGTGGAACTGCTCCACCTCTCGCTCAGTCAAAGTACGCTCAGGCACCTTAATCAGGCAGGAAAGTACAAAAATAACCAAGGTCAAAGCACTACAGAAGGTAATGCTCATGGTGAAATCACCAGAATTAATAAAGGTCAAGGCCAGGAATGGACCTACGGCAGAAGCCATAGTTACACCCAAGGTAAAGTAACCTATACCAGTACCCATTTTGTGAATAGGCACCAAAGCTGCTACAATGGTGCTGGCCGCAGTGGAGGTAGAACCAAAGGCCATACCATGCAGCAAACGAACTGCCATAAACACATATACATTAGGGCACAACAGATACAGTAGAAGCATCAGGAAGTAGGAAGCTGTACCACCTAAGAACAGCTTGCGACGGCCAATCAAGTCAATATAGCGGCCTGCTGGCAATCTAGCAAAAAGAGCACCTACAATAAAGAGGCCTGAAGCAGCACCTGCAGTGCTGATGGATACATTCCAATTGCTGATAGCATAGCTGGTAGACCAGAGCATCAGCTGAAAGTGTACTACATACACCAAAAAGTTAATAATAATATCAAAAATATAGCTTGGGGTCCAAAGCTTTTCCCCATCATTGTTGCTGGCAGCTACAGCATTATTTTCCTTTTTCTCAGCTGCACCAGTGTTAAATACCGGTTTGTCCACGGACATTTCTACGTGCACTCCTTTCCTTTGGGCGATATCATCCTCTTGGCACAGCTCATTAAGCTGGCCCAATCCCTGTGTCATAACAATTCTTTCTGCCTCACTCTGCGTGATGCCCATTTCCTCAGAAAGTTCTGTCATGAAACCAATATCATTATGTCTCATCGGGAATCTATCTCCTTTCGCTGCATATAGTAAACCCAGGCGTAAAAAATGTCCAATAGTCAATGGTCATTTTTCCTTATGCATAAAATGCATGTAGAAGGACTGGGAAATCCTTAGCTATCCCGCAACTGTTATTTTATTGAGCCATTTTCTAAAATGGTCCTATTTTCATCATTATGTTTACCATGCATAAGGTTCAATTTATAACTTGCATGGAATGCATTATTGATTTTTCAAATAACTTTGTTTATAATCTACTATGGCTTTATAGAAATAAGTTATCATTTCTTGAAAAATTCTCTATTTTAAAGTCAATTACAAAAATTTTCACCTCATCAAAAAGGAGTCCTTTTTTAATGGAATTACATCAATTAGAATATTTCCGTACCCTGGCCCATATCAAGCATTTTACCAATGCCTCTAAGGCCATAGCTGTTTCTCAACCTGCCCTCAGCCGTTCCATTGCCAAGCTGGAGTTAGAATTAGGAGTACAGCTTTTTGACCGCAGTGACAAACAGCTGGAACTGACTGCCGAAGGCAAAAAATTTCTTTTTTATGTAGAAAAGGGACTACACCAATTAGATTTGGGACGTCGTACCATTACCTCCTCCTCCCCGGATAGCGGCATTGTCCGCCTTTCCTTTATCCAATCCCTGGGAGGATATTTTGTGCCCAATCTCCTTTGTGCCTTTCGAGAGGAGCATCCCAATATTTCCTTTTCCTTGAATCAGGATGATCCCATGAATCTTGGGGAGCAGCTGCGAGATGGCAAAACCGACCTATGCCTTTGCTCTGCTATGGTGCCTGTAGAGCGGGTAGGCTGGATGTACCTTTGCTCCGAGGAGCTTTATCTAGTGGTGCACCGCAAGCATCCTTTAGCTGCCCGACAGGAAATCAGTCTACAGGATATAGATGGGGAGCCATTTATTGTGCTAGAGCCTCAATACAACCTGCGGGTATTAACAGATCAGTTCTTTGATTTGGCTGGCGTTACTCCTAATATTATCTTTGAAGGGGCAGATGTATTCTCCGTAGCGGGATTGGTCAGAGCCAAGCTTGGTATTACCCTGCTGCCTAAGATACCAGCCCTTTGCTCTCCGGAGCTGGTTTTCCTGCCCATATCCTTCCCTGTTTGCCAGAGAGCCATTGGCATAGCCTGGAATACGGCTTCCCCTCTCTCTGAATCTGCCACTATCTTCCAGAAATTCATTCTGAATCAATATATCATTCATAAAAAATTTTAACAAAGGATAAAAATCAGCATGTTGTTCCTGTCAGAATTTGAACAAGGACATCATGCTTTTTTGCTATCAAATAACATAACAACTTTCTCAATATATACACAATTTATGCAGATATGGACTATTTTCTTAGAATAATACAATACAAAAGAATAACATCCCCTTATTATTAATTATATTTATCGTTCCATCCTAAATAGATTGAAAAATACTATGCTTATTTTCTATAATATTATTGCTTAAACTCATAATTCAGAGTACAATATTGATTAGAAGGTCAATTTGTTATACAAATATACTTTGAGAATAAACATTTAGGAGGGAACCATCTTATGTTTAAGCGTATTCTTATTGCCAATCGTGGCGAAATCGCTGTGCGAATCATCCGAGCCTGCAAGGAAATGGATATCGAAACCGTTGCCATCTACTCTGATGCTGATGCCAACGCCATGCATGTCCAACTAGCCGACCTAGCTTACAATGTAGGCCCTGCAGATGCCAGTGAAAGCTATCTGAATATGAAGGCCATTTTAAATGCCGCCATTGAATCCCGGGCGGATGCCATTCATCCCGGCTATGGTTTTCTCTCAGAAAATGCAGATTTTGCCGATATGGTCACCCGTGCCGGCTTGACCTGGATAGGCCCCTTGGCTGTTACCATCCGTCAGGTGGGGGACAAAGATGTAGCCAGAGCTGCTATGGAACCATCCGGCATACCTATGTCCAAGGGCAGCGACCCTCTTACCGATATTGAAATGGCTATGGAGGCCGCCAAAGATGTAGGCTATCCTGTTATCCTCAAGCCTGTTTCTGGTGGCGGTGGCAAGGGCATGTATGTAGCCCACAACTCTAAAGAACTGCATGAAATTCTTCAAGTAGTAGATTTAGTGAAAACCAAATTCTATTTTGAACATTATATTGAGCGTTCCCGCCATATTGAGGTACAGATTGTAGCCGACAACTATGGCTCCATTATTCATCTAGGAGAGCGTGAATGCTCCATCCAGCGGCGAAATCAGAAGCTGCTGGAGGAATCCCCTTCCATTGCCTTGACTGAGGCCATGCGGGAGGAAGTAGGCCTGCTGGCGGTAAAGGCTGCCAAAAGCGTTCACTATACTAATATTGGTACGGTTGAGTTCCTATTGGATTTGTCCAATAACAAATTCTACTTTATGGAAATCAATCCAAGAGTTCAGGTAGAGCATGGTATTACGGAGGCTGTTACCGGTATTGATTTGGTGCGTACCCAGATAAGGATTGCAGCTGGGGAACCTCTCCACATCAGACAACGGGATGTGCAATTCCATGGCCATGCCATTGAATGTCGCATCAACGCCGAGGATCCTAATCACAATTTCATGCCATCCCCTGGCAAGATTACTAAATGGCATGAGCCAGGCGGACCTAGAGTTCGCTTCGACAGTGGCTTTACCGGAGATTTGTCCATTGAGCCATATTATGATTCCCTGATCGCCAAGGTAATTACCCATGGCAAAACCCGCGGCGATGCCATCAAAATTATGGAACGAGCATTGCAGGAGTTCCAGATTGAAGGAGTCAAGACCACAATTTCCCTCCATCAGCGGATTTTGGAAGATGATTATTATCGCACTGGCAATATTGATACTCAGTTTGTCAAGAACCGCCTCCATGTCTATGAGTCCATGCCTCCTAAAAAACATTCCCTGAAGGAACTGCAAAAATACGCTCAGGAAGCAGATAAAATGATGTATTACCTCAACTAAATAATTCTAGGCCAAATAAAAACTCCTAAGTCTAGCTTTTTCTGTAGTGACCCCATAAAGTTAGACCTTATAATCCGGGTAGTTATATACTGCCCGGATATTTTTATGCCACGGAATG
>CAKPYV010000043.1 GCA_934203205.1 uncultured Anaerovibrio sp.
AGCTAGGAGCGAGAGCGGGTTTTCGTGGGTACTATCTCTGATGTGGCTATTAAGTACAGTAAAGGCAGAATGATTCGACAACAGCCGGAGGGGCATGACACTTTTGCGTCGGGAGACTCCTGCTTTTGCGCAGCAAAAGTGGCCCCGGTGGCACTCTCTATCATTACGGTCTATGTGAATTAGCTCAGCGACAAGCGGTATTTGTGCGTAAGGATAAACCACCAGATAGGGCCATTAAGTCGGACAGAGCAAAAGTCGTTATGACCGCAGGCTGTATTTCGAGAACCTTTGACATTCCAAATTATATTTACATCCCTATGGGGTGATAGCCAACTCGGCAAATCAGAATTTTCCTATATCTCCTTGATTTGAATCCTGCAATTTGCCATAGTAGAGAAAAGGAGTGGTGGGATGGGAGCTACAGAATACAATCTTCCTCAACGGGTATTAGAGGATATTACGATCTTTGCCCAAAAATATAATGTAGATAAGATAATTCTATTTGGCTCACGAGCTAAGGGAACTCATAGAGAACGCAGTGATATTGATATAGCGGTTTTAGGCGGGGATTTTGACGGATTTTATTGGGATATTAAGGAAAATGCCTGGACATTATTAATGTTTGATATTATTGATTTGTCTGAAAGAATTTCAGATGAGTTGCAGGCGGAAATTGAAAAATACGGAGTAACAATCTATGAAAAAGCTAGATAACTTTGTTAGCTGTCTTGCTGTCTTGCAAAAAGCAGATTTTGATTTGGCAGGAAAAGATGAAATATATAGGACAGGGGTACTTGGTCAGTTTAATTTAGTATTTGAATTGGCCTGGAAAACCTTGCAGGAAGTGTTACGCCTGCATGGTGCAGAGGTTTCGGATTTACCTCGTGAGGTGTTGCAGAAGGGGTATCAATATGGCTTTGTGAATGATGAACAAATATGGCTATTGATGTTAAAAAAGCGTAACACATTGGTTCACATATATGACGAAAAAGAAGCGGATGAAGTAATTGCCTTAATCAGAGGTAATTTTCTGCCAGCTATGGAGATACTAGTAGATACATTGAAGAAAAAATTGGCAGAGGTAATTTGACTGGCTACAAATTAATATGGACAGAAAACGCTCTGGATATAGTAGGGAAGGTAATTCCACATATTATAGACGGAGTGTTTTATTATGCTGTTTTTTTTAGACAAATTATGGTAAAATATATCTTTGTAGAATGATTTTAATATCTATGAATTTTGGTTATGATAAGAGAAAAAGCAGGATTATTTTCCTTATCTTTTTTAAGCAGTGATTCATAGTTGTAATATGTAGTGGGCTGGTGAATTTTTTGCAGTTAAAAAAACTGGAAGCCTATGGATTTAAGTCCTTTGCGGACAAGATAGAGGTTGATTTTGATAGAGGTATTACCGCTATTGTAGGGCCTAATGGCAGTGGCAAAAGCAATATTTCTGATGCCATTAAATGGGTGCTGGGAGAGCAAAATGTGCGGAATATCCGAGGCGTCAAGGCAGAGGATATTATTTTTGCAGGCAGTGAAAGCCGGCGCTCTATGGGAGTAGCAGAGGTTTCCCTGTATTTTGATAATAATGATGGCACCCTGCCGGTGGATTTCAGGGAGGTAGTAGTCACCAGACGCCTTTTCCGGACAGGAGAAAGTGAATTTTATATAAACAAATCCCGCTGTCGACTGAAGGATATTGTTAATCTTTTTGCAGATTCCGGTATTGGCCATGATAGCATGGGGATTATCAGCCAGAATAAAATGGATGAAATCCTGAATGCCAGACCAGAGGAAAAAAGGCTCTTCTTTGAGGAGGCTGCTGGTATTAGCAAATATCGCAGCCGTAAAAAGGAAGCTATGCGGAAGCTGGAGGATACAGAAAACAATCTACAGCGTGTCCATGATATTCTGGGAGAGATTGAGAATCAGCTGGAGCCTCTGGCTGAGGGAGCCGCCAAGGCCAAGCGTTATCAAGAGCTGCAGGAGGAACAGGCAGACCTGCAATTAACGGGTTTGTATCAACATTATCAGCGTTTGCAGGCTCGCCGGGGAGAATTTGACCAACAGCTGCAGGAGAAAAAGGATCAAGAGCTGGCAGCCAATACAGCCAAGCAGTTAATAGAAAGCCGTAGTTCTCAGCTGGATGGGGAATTGCTTAATCTGGAGAAAAATCTGGAACAGCTGGCTCAGAAGCGTCAGGAAATTCACAACAGTCTGGAGGAAGCAGATAGCCGCATTAAGGTTCTGGAGGAGCGTCGCCGTCAGGGCAAGGCCAACAGACAAAGACATCAACAGCAGATACGTCAACAGCAGGCTGCTATGTCTGAGGCTGGAGAAGGTGTGGCAGGCTTGGAGCAGGCAGAAAAATCTGCCCAAAGCAAGAAGCAGGCTGTGGAGCAGGAGATTGTTGTTAAGAGGCAAAGAGCTAAAGAATTGCGCCAATCCTTGACAGAGCTTCGCCAGCAGGGCCAGGGCTTAAATCAGCAAAAGCAAAAAATCCAAGCTGTTATTCAATCAGCTGAGGGGCGTGTGCAGGTGCTGGAACGGCTGCAAAGCTCCTATGAGGGCTTTGGCCGAGCTGTAAAGGCTGTGTTGAAAACCCAACAGCCTTGGAAAGCAGGTATTTGTGGTGCAGTGGCAGAGCTTTTGGATGTACCGGGGAAATATGTATTGGCCATTGAAACAGCTCTAGGAGGCAGTCTGCAAAATATTGTTACTAAAGATACAGACACTGCCAAGGACGCAATTGCCATGCTTAAAGCAGATAAGCTGGGACGAGCTACTTTCCTGCCTTTGTCCTCTATTGTGGTGCGCCATAATAGAGAGCAGCTGCCAGATCAGGCTAAAGGAATTATGGGCTGGGCGCATCAGGTGGTGCAGGTAGATAATGCCTATAGCAAGGTGGCAGAGTTTTTGTTAGGCAGAACTCTGGTGGTAGATACCTTGGAAAATGCCTTGGCTTTGAACAAAAATATGGGACAGCGGTTGAGGATTGTTACTCTGGAGGGCGAGCTGCTTAGCCCAGGAGGTGCTCTTACCGGTGGCAGTCAGCATCATAAGGAAAGCAGTTTCCTGAATCGTCGGGAGGAAATAGCCCAGCTGCATCAGGAGCTAAAGGAAAAGCAAGGTCAGGGAGAGGCATTGGCATCCCAGCTGGCTCAGTTGCAGGAGCAATACGAAAAGCTGGATGATGAGGCTGAGGAGCTATCCCAGAGCACCAGCCAGCTGGAAATGAATAAAACCGTTCTGGAACAGCAGGCTATTCGAGCCAGAGAGCAGATTCTCCTGCGCCAGAAAGAGATACAGCGCTGTCAGGCTGCTATTGACAGTCAGACAAAAGAGCTGGCAGTTATGGAGCAGGAGCTGTCAGACAGTATGGCGGAAATTGCTGAGCTGATGGAGGTTTGTCAGCGCCAGCAAAAAGTCTATGCCAAGGCGGATGAGGAGCACCGGAGTGTTTATCAGCAGCGTCTGAGCCGTATGGCTGAAAAAAAGAATAATGATAAGGAAAGTCGAGAGGCTGGCAGTCGGCTGCAGGCTATTCAGAATCAGCTGCATCAGCTGGAGCTGGATGCTTCAAAGATTGATTATGAGCTGGAGCAGAGTCAGGACAAAATGCTGTCAGAATACGGTTTGATACCGGAACGGGCAGCAGAGAAGGTTCAGGACTTGGCACCTGGGGAGTTGAAAAAATCTCTGGCGGCTTTGGATAGAGAGTTGAAGCAGTTGGGGCCGGTGAATCCTAATGCCCCTCAGGAATATGAGGAGCTGCAGAAGCGACACAGCTTTTTGGCAGGTAATGCAGAGGATTTGGAAAAGGCCAAGGCAGATTTGCTCCAGCTGATTGAACAGATGGAGCAGGTTATGAGCAAGCAATTTGGTGATGCCTTTGTGAAGATTAACGAATACTTTGGTGAAATTTTTGTGAAGCTCTTTGGCGGCGGTCAGGCTGGGATTCAGCTAACAGACAAGGAAAACCTGCTGGAAGCAGGGGTAAATATTTTTGTCACTGTACCGGGAAAGAAAATGCAGAATCTTTCTGTACTATCTGGTGGAGAACGAGCCTTGACCGTAGTGGCCTTGCTGTTTTCCTTCCTAAAGTATCGCCCCGCACCTTTCTCTGTTCTGGACGAGATAGATGCTCCTTTGGATGAGGCTAATATAGGCCGTTTTGGCAAATTTATCCGGGAGTATGCGGAAAAGACTCAGTTTATCATGGTTACCCATCGCAAGGGAACTATGGAGGTGGCGGACACCATGTACGGAGTGACTATTGAGGATGCAGGAGTATCAAAGATACTTTCCGTAAAGCTGGAGGATTATCAGCAAGAAAATTAATATAATAATCATATATAGGAGGATTTTATAGATGGGATTTTTTGATAAATTAAAAAAGGGTTTAAGCAAAACCAGAGAAAATATTACCAACAAGATTGAAAAGCTGATTATTGGCTATGCAGATATTGATGATGATTTGCTGGATGAGCTGGAGGAAATCCTGATTATGGCTGATGTAGGTGTTAACACCACAGACAAGCTGATGGAAGCTGTTCGCAAGGGTATTAAGAAAAAGGAGATTAATACGCCAGAAGACTTGAAGCCATTCCTGCAGGCTAGAATTAGCGAAATTTTGACTACTGGCTCTGATGAAACCAAGGTGGCGGAAAATGGGCCTACTGTTATTCTGGTTATTGGTGTTAATGGGGTAGGCAAAACTACTACTATTGGCAAGCTGGCTTCTTATTATCAGGGACAGGGAAAATCCGTTATGCTGGCAGCTGCAGATACCTTTAGGGCTGCTGCTATTGACCAGCTGCAGGTGTGGGGTGAGCGTACCGGCACCAAGGTTATTGCCCATGAGGAGGGCTCAGATCCAGCTGCCGTAGCCTTTGATGCGGTAAAGGCTGCCAAGGCTAGAAATATTGATGTACTGTTGATTGACACAGCAGGACGGTTGCAGACCAAGGCAAATCTCATGGAGGAGCTAAAGAAAATCAATCGAGTTATTCAGCGGGAGATTCCAGAGGCACCTCATGAGACATTGTTGGTGCTGGATGCTACCACTGGTCAGAATGCCATTAGTCAGGCCAATATCTTTACCAAGGCTGCGCCTATTACCGGTGTAGTGCTTACCAAGCTGGATGGTACGGCTAAGGGTGGCGTGGTTATTGGCATCAAGGCAGAGCTTTCCATGCCAGTGAAATGGATTGGCGTTGGTGAGGGTGTAGAGGATTTGCGTCCTTTCGTAGCAGAGGATTTTGCCAAGGCCTTGTTTGTTAAAGGGGAGTAAAATATTCCCTGATTGAGGAAAGGCAGGTAGTAAATATGGCAAAGCAGCTAAAGGGGGGCTATACAACAGGAGCCTGTCTAGCGGCAGGGGCCAAGGCCGGAGCCATGATTATGCAGGGAGAGGATCCCGGAGATATAGTGGATATTGTAGCTCTGGACGGTACTCCTTTGCAGATTCCTATAGCCTCAGTGGAGCTGTTGGCTCACGGGGTAAAGGTTGAAATTATTAAGGATGCAGGGGATGATCCGGATATTACCAACGGCACCTCTGTATTTATTACCTTTAGCTTTTTGACTCAGGAACAGTTGCAGCCGGTTTACGGTCAAAGCATTCTCTACAAGCAGATTCTTTTTGAGGCGGGGCAGGGCATTGGTCATGCTACCAAGCCGGGACTAAGTCTGGCTGTAGGAGAACCGGCTATAAATCCGGGGCCAAGACAGTTGGTTTACAATAGTATCAAGGATATTATTGGTGATAAGGCCTGTTTGGTGCGGGTGGACATTCCAGCAGGCACAGAGCTGGCCACCAAAACCCTGAATCCTGTCCTGGGAATTGAAGGAGGCATTTCCGTTATTGGCACCACAGGGGTTTTGCGCCCTATGTCGGAGGAGGCCTTTAAAAACTCTCTAGTGCCACAAATAGAGGTGGCTAAGGCAGCAGGCTTTACAACGCAGATTTTTGTGCCAGGGAAGATTGGGGAAAGAATTGCCACTAGCTGGGGACTGCCTACAGAGGCGATGGTGCAAACCAGTAATTTTATTGGCTTTATGCTGGAAGCTGGAGCAGACCATGGTTTGGAGCGGATTTTGCTTTTTGGCCACATTGGCAAATTGGCCAAGGTGGCAGCGGGGGTGTTTCATACTCATAATCGGGTGGGGGATGCCCGTTTGGAGGTTTTGGCGGCCTATAGTGCTGCTCAGGGTATGCCGGCAGAGGGCGTACAGCGGATTTTGCAGGCCGTTACCACCGAGGAGGCATTGCCAGTTATTGAGGAATACGGTTTGCAGTCTGTTTATCAGGTAATTGCAGCCAGGGCCAGCTATCGGGCGGAACGGCTGCTTTTTAACCGATTGCAGGTTGGTACTGTTCTAGTAACCTTACAGGGAAAGCTTTTAGGCATGGATGAAAAGGCAAAAGAGATAGGCAGGGATTTTGGATGGCAGATAAAATAATAAATCATAAAATAATTGTAGCAGGCATCGGGCCGGGGAATCCTGCTTATATGGTGCCAGAGGCTGTACAGGCCATTGAAAAGGCCCAGGTGCTGGTAGGAGGCAAAAGGGCTTTGGCTCAATTTGCAGCTTCTGAGGCGGGGAAGCAGAAAACTATGGCTATTGGAGGAGATATACCGGCAGTCATGGATTTTATTGGAGAAAATCTATCCCAGCAGGATGTGGTGGTGATGGTATCTGGTGATCCGGGGTATTATTCCCTGCTGGATGCTTTGCGCCGCAGTTTTCCCCAGGAAGCAATCCAAGTAATTCCCGGTATCAGCTCTTTACAGCTGGCCTTTGCCAGATTGGCTCTGCCTTGGCATGAGGCTGAGCTATTAAGCTTTCACGGCCGGGTGCCGGCAGAGGGCAAATTGACTTATAGCAAGGGCAGATTGCTGGGGATGCTGACAGATAGCAAATATAATTCTCATACCATATCGGAGCTGCTGATGGAAAGGGGCTGGCCGCCAGAGGCCAAACTGGCTATTTGCAGCAGATTGTCCTATGAGGATGAAGTCATTGTGAAAACTACCTTGGGACAGGCTGGAAATCTGCCTGTTCAGGGGAACTGTGTATTGGTGGTGATAGGATGAAAAAATACACTGTAGGCATACCTGATGAGGAATTTATTCGGGGCAAGGTGCCTATGACCAAGGAAGAAATCCGCATACTTACGCTAGCCAAGGCTAGGATAGGCAGGGAAGATATGGTGGCAGATATAGGGGCTGGTACAGGCTCTATTTCCTGCGAGGCGGCTTTGCAGGCCACAGATGGCAAGGTTTTTGCCATTGAACGAAAGGCTGAGGGCATTGAGCTTATCAAGGCTAATGCGGAAAAGTTTAGTATAGAGAATCTGCATATTATTCAGGCAGAGGCTCCCCAGGGTATGGAGCAGCTGCCACAGCTGGATAGAGCTATTATTGGTGGCAGCGGCAGTCATTTGGAACCTATTTTGGATCAGCTGGATGAGCTGTTGAAGCCAGAAGGAAGAATTATTCTGAACTGCATTACGGTACAGACATTGATGCAATGCTTGAACTATATGCGGACAAAGGAAAATTACAGTTATGAAACCATACAGGTACAGGTAAATCATTGGGAGCAGGTGGGACTATATGATATGGCTAAGGCTGCTAATCCTATATTTATCGTTACCTGTATCAAAAATAAATAGGACGGCGGATTGCCGTTAGAGGTAAGTTTGTTGCTAGGAGGTTGTTGAAGAATGAATGTATTTATTGTGGGTGCAGGCCCTGGAGATCCCGAGCTGATTACTGTGAAGGGACAGAAGCTGTTGTCCGAGGCAGATGTAATTATTTATGCAGGCTCGCTGGTAAATCCTGCTTTGTTGGATTATGCCAAGGCAGGCTGTGAAATCCATAATTCTGCTTCCATGACCTTGCCTCAGGTAATTAATGTTATTGAAGATGGGGTAAAGCATGGGAAAATGGTGGTGCGCCTTCATACAGGAGATCCTAGCATTTATGGTGCTATTCAGGAGCAGATGGATGCATTGGATAAGCTGGGCATTGAATACAAGGTTGTACCAGGAGTCAGCTCATTCCTGGCTACAGCGGCGGCTTTGAAGCAGGAATATACTCTGCCAGGAATTTCTCAGACTGTTATTATTACCCGTAATGAGGGCAGGACTCCTGTACCTGATAGGGAAAAGCTGCGTTCCTTGGCTGCCCATCAGGCTACCATGTGCATTTTCCTCAGCATTACCATGCTGGAGGATGTGGTAAAGGAGCTGATTGCTGGGGGCTACAAGCCAGAAACTCCTATTGCTATTGTACAGCGGGCATCCTGGCCAGAGGAAAAAATAGTTCGTGCTACATTGGCAACTATTTGTGAGGAAATTGCGGACAAGGGTATTGATAGAACAGCTATGATTGTAGTAAGCAACTGTCTGGCAGCAGATTATGAGCTTTCCCGCCTTTATGCGCCAGAGTTCAGTCATATGTTCCGTCAGGCTGATAAATAAATTATGAAATATGGCGTATTTGTCGCAACTCCCAGAGGCTGTCAGCAGGCTTTACGCTTGGTGCAGGCCTTGCAGGATAATCATGGGGCTGCTGGGGAGTATCAGGATTCTTACGAATCATTACAAGGTGAGGCAGAGGTTTTTGTTCATTGCAAGCAAGTCAAGGTTATGGCGGAGCTGGCAAAGGATTTGCCTCTCAAATGGCAAAGCTATCAGAAGCTGTCAGAGGTATTTGCCCAGGGAATGGGAAGTTATGATGGTCTGATTTTTGTCATGGCCACAGGAATTGTGGTGAGAACGCTGGCGCCTCATTTGGTGAGCAAGCTTTTGGACCCGGCAGTGCTGGTTATGGATGATGGAGGCCGGAATATTATCAGTCTTCTTTCAGGCCATATTGGAGGGGCTAATAGGCTTACAGCTTATTTGGCTAGAGAGCTGGAAGCTAATCCTGTGATTACCACAGCAACAGATGTAAACAATTTGCTGGCTCCAGATGTGGTGGCGGCAGATTTGCAATGCCTACCTACGCCTAAAAAGAATTTGCCCTTGTTTAATGGCAGTCTTCTTACAGGACAAAGACTGATTTACTGGGTGGATAGCCAGCTAAAGGCTAGAGAAAATTATGAGGCTGTGTTGCAAAGGCATCAGATTGCTTACAGGCTGGTGGAAAATCTATCAGAAGCACTGGTGGGGATTGACTCTGAGAAGCTTTATGTGGTGATAACAGCTCAGGCTGAAAATTTACCCTTTGAGAAAAATATTCTCTACCTGCAGCCTCGAAGGCTGATTGCTGGTGTAGGCTGTCGCAGAAATACTCCTAAGGAGCTTATTGCTCAGGCTTTGGTTGAGGCCTGTGATTCTATAGGCTGGAGCACCGGGCGGATTTCTCAGCTGGCTAGTACGGTGGTTAAGGCTGATGAAGCAGGTCTGCTGGCTATGGCAGAGGAGCTTCAGGTGCCCATAAAATTTTTCGGGAATCAGCAAATGGCAGAGATGATTGAAAAATATCAGCTGAAGGAATCCAATTTTGTGAAGAAAACTATTGGCATAGGGAATATCTGCGAGGCAGCGGCTCTTTGCTGTGTGCCCCAAGGCAGAATTGCCCTAAGCAAGCATAAATATGAGAAAGTGACGGTAGCATTAATATGGCAAAAATAATAGTAGTGGGCATTGGCCCTGGAAACTTTGATGATATGACTCCTAGAGCCAGAAAGGCCATCGAAAATGCCAGTGTAGTAGCTGGCTACAAGACTTATATCAATTTGATTGAGCCTTTGCTGGAGGGCAAGGAGGTTATTGGCACTGGTATGACTCAGGAGATTGACCGGTGCAAGGCGGCAGTGGAGGCTGCAGCAGCTGGCAAGGATACAGTAGTGGTATCCAGCGGCGACTCCGGTGTTTATGGCATGGCAGGCTTGGTGTTGGAGCTGGTATTGCAGCTGCCAGAGGCAGAAAGACCTGAATGGGGCGGCGTAGTAGCTGGCGTTTCTGCTGTAAATGCGGCAGCTTCCTTGCTAGGTGCTCCTTTGATGCACGATTTTGCTGTTATCAGCCTTAGTGACTGGATGACTCCTTGGGAGCTGATTAAAAAGAGAGCTGCTTTGGCTGGAGAGGGAGATTTTGTTATTGCCCTGTACAATCCCAAGAGCAAGCATCGTCCTGATTATATCTATGAGATTCAGAAGATTCTTTTAGAGCATAGAGCAGCCACTGTGCCTGTAGGTATTGTCAGCAGTGCCAGCCGGGAAAAGGAAAGCATTGTGCTGTCTGATTTGGGCCATTTTACCGAGGAAAATATTGGTATGTTCTCCATGGTTATTATTGGCAACAGCAATACCTATGTTAAGGACGGCTATATGATTACTCCTCGTGGTTACAAAATCACCAAGGAGTGAGAAAAATGATTTTTGTATCAGCTGGCACTAAGGATGGCAGGGAGCTGGCAGGCTATCTGCTGCAGCAGGGCTATAAGGTTACTGCCTCAGTAGTTAGTCAATATGGGGAAAGCCTTTTGGAGCGTTATTCTGGCATGAATATCAATTGTCAGGCCTTGGATGCAGATGGTTTTGTGACATATTTTGCTAGTCATGGGGTAAAGCTTTTTGTGGATGCTTCCCACCCCTATGCTGCTAATGTCTCTATCAATGCTATGGAGGCCTGCCAAAGGGCCAAGATTCCCTATATACGTTATGAACGGCAGCAGACTCCCTTGAATTATGCTAAGGCATTTTATGTGGAGAATTATCAGCAGGCAGCAGCCAAGGCCGCGGAGCTGGGGGAGCATATTTTTCTTACCACAGGCAGTCGCAATTTGGCTGCCTTTGCCAAGGCGCCGGAAATGGCAAATAAGCATGTAATCTGCCGGGTACTGCCTGAGCCGGAGATTGTGGCTATGGCCCAGGAATTGGGTTTTACGCCGGGAGATATTATAGCTATGCAGGGACCTTTTTCTCTGGAGCTAAACAAGGAGCTGTTCAAAAAGTATCAGGCTCAGGTGGTAGTTACCAAGAATAGCGGTAATACTGGTGGTACGGATACCAAATTTCAGGCGGCCATAGAGTTGGATTTGCCTCTGGTAATTATTGACAGGCCAAAGGTGAATTATAGTCAAAAGGCTGAAAACTTTCAGCAGGTGTTGGATTTTGTAAAGAAAGAGCTGGGTTGATTTATGGATTTTATAAAAAAGCCAATGGAAATAGAAAATCGTAGTATGGAAATTATTGCTCCGCATTTGCAGGGGTTGAATCTGAATGAGGATCAGGTGAAGGTATATTCCCGCATTATTCATGCGGCTGGAGATGTGGAATACGCACCGATTATTCGTCTGCATCCTGAGCTGATAGAATCAGCTCGCAAAGCCTTGGAGAAGGGCTGTAATATTTATACTGATGTGGAAATGGTACGGACAGGTATTAACAAGCGGAAGCTTGCAGCCTTTGGAGGCCAGGTATTCTGCAAGGTGGCAGATCCGGAGATTGCCAAGGTGGCCAAGGAGCAGGGAATCACTCGCTCTATGGCAGCTATGCGCAGTTTTGGCCAGGATATGAATGGGGCTATTATTGCCATTGGCAATGCGCCAACTGCCCTTTTTGAGGTGTTGAGAATGGTGGAGGAGGAAAATCTCCGCCCAGCAGCCATTGTTGGTATTCCGGTAGGCTTTGTGGGAGCAGCAGATTCCAAGGCAGAGCTGGCTGCCAATACCCTTGTGCCTTATGCTACAGTTGAGGGCACCAAGGGCGGCAGTCCTATTGCGGCGGCAGTAGTTAATGCTATTATGTACATTATAGATAACAATCGGGATTGATTTTTAAAAGGTTTTCAGGACAGAGGGTGTTTTTTATGAGCTATGAAATTCCAAGACTGGTCATGGCTGCGGTCAGCAGCGGCAGTGGCAAGACCACAGTAGTAACAGGCTTGCTATCGGCTTTGCGGAATCAGGGTATTAAGGTGCAGTCCTACAAAATAGGGCCTGATTATATAGATCCGGGATATCACCGTTTGGCCAGTGGTCGCCCCGCCCATAATATAGATACCTGGCTCATGTCCAAGGAAACTATGGTAAATACCTTTATTGATACGGCTCAGGATATGGATGTAGCTATTATAGAGGGTGTTATGGGGTTGTATGATGGGGGACGAGGCGGTATCAGCTCTACGGCAGAGATAGCCCGTCTGCTGCAGGCTCCAGTAATATTGGTCATAGACTGCAAGTCTATGGGAGCCTCTGCTGCAGCCATTGCCCTGGGCTTTCGGGAATATGCCAAGGATGTTAATATTGCAGGCGTTATTCTCAATCGCTTAGGCTCTGAAAATCATCAGAAAATGATTGAGGAGGCTATGGCAGGCATTGGTATGCCTGTCCTGGGGGCTGTCAGGAGAGATAATCTTCTAACTATGCCGGAACGCCATTTAGGCCTGCTGCCTGTGGAGGAAAATCAGGACCGTCAGGTAGTAGATGCTATGGGTGAGGCTATGGCTAGACAAATAAATCTTACATCCCTGCTGCAGATGGCCCATAATGCTTCTCCTATGGCTAAAATTCCTTCTCAGGCGGAGGAATATTTGCAAAAGGTTATTGTAGGCAGAAAAAGAAGCTTTCCAGATGACTTTGGCAAAATAAAAATCGGTTTGGCCAAGGATGAGGCCTTTTCCTTTTACTATCCAGAAAGCCTGGCTGTTTTGGAGCGGCTGGGAGCTCAGATTGTCCCCTTCAGTCCGCTGCAGGATAGGGCTTTGCCTGATGTGGATGGTTTGCTTATAGGGGGAGGTTTCCCAGAGATGTTTGCCAGCCAGCTGGAGGCCAATAAGTCCATGTTGGCTGCTATTGCTAAGGCAGCCAGTCAGGGAATGCCTATCTTTGCTGAATGTGGCGGCTATATGTATCTAGGTCAATGCCTAAAGGATTTTGAGGGTGGAATTTTCAACATGACTGGTATATTGCCACAGCAGGTGCAGATGAACAAAAAGCTGCAAATGGTGGGCTATGTAGAGGCAGAGCTTTTGCAGGATTGCTGTATTGGTCAGGCTGGTATGAAGCTAAAGGGCCATGAATTTCATTTTTCTGCAGAAATTCCCGGAGCTGGTGATGTAGTAGGCAATAGAGCTTTTTCTTTTACCAGAATGCGAAATAACGCTGTATATCCCGGTGGCTTTGTGAGTGACAAGGGAAATGTGCTAGGTTCCTATCTTCACATTCATTTTGCCGGCTGTGTTGAAGCAGCTACAGCCTTTGTAGGCAGCTGTTGGAATTATAACATTAGTCGTCAGGATAAATAGAGTTTAAAGCAGGTGGAAAAATGGGAAAGCTGGTCTTGGTAACTGGAGGTGCCCGCAGTGGCAAAAGCTCCTTTGGCGAGAAATACGCAGCAAGGTATGGCAAAAGGGTGGCTTATATTGCTACCGCGCAGATTTGGGATAAGGAAATGGAGTTTCGGGTGAAACTGCACAAGGAGAGACGTCCAGCAGATTGGCATACCTATGAGGCACCTTATGAGGCCCACAAGGCTGTGGCGGCAGCGGTTCAGGCTGGTTGTGATATGATTCTCTTTGATTGCTTGACGGTATATACCAGCAATCTGCTGTGCAGTTTGGATAATATTGATGATTCAGATAGAAATTACGGCCTATTGCGGGAGGCTTGCCAGTCCCTTATAGATGCCGTAAATAAAAGTAATGCCACTATGGTAGTGGTTACGAATGAAGTGGGAGCAGGTATTGTGCCAGAAAATCATCTGGCAAGAGAATTTCGTGATTTGGCAGGCTTGGCCAATCAGCTATTGGCAGCAGCTTCGGAGGAGGTTTATTTTACCGTAGCCGGTATACCTGTCAATATAAAAAAATTGGCTGAGAATTGGTAAGGAGAGGCTTTTATGGCAAATTATATTATGATGATGGGAACCAGCTCCCATGTAGGCAAAAGTATTCTGGCTACAGCTATGTGTCGGATTCTTTATAGAAAAGGTAGAAAGGTAGTGCCCTTCAAGGCACAGAATATGGCTCTGAATTCCTATGTTACCAGAGATGGGGATGAAATGGGCCGGGCTCAGGTGGCTCAGGCAGAGGCTGCCGGCATGGAGCCTATGGTGGATATGAATCCTGTGCTTTTGAAGCCCACAGGCAATGCTGCCTCTCAGGTAATTATTATGGGTAAGCCTGTAGGCAATATGTCTGCTCGGGAATATCATCGGGGCTATTCCTTGAAGGCCTTTGATGCAGTTAAGGAAGCTCTGGGACGGTTGGATAAGGAATATGATACCATTGTTATTGAGGGAGCTGGCAGTCCAGCAGAAATCAATCTCAAGGCTAATGATATTGTGAATATGCGGGTAGCCAAATACCTGCAGGCACCGGTACTGCTTATAGCAGATATTGACCGGGGAGGAGCTTTGGCTTCTCTGGTAGGTACGCTGGAGCTGCTGGATGAGGAAGAAAGAGCGCTGGTAAAGGGCTTGGTTATTAATAAATTCCGTGGGGATGTTACTCTGCTGACCCCTGCTATTGATTTTCTGGAGGAAAAAACCGGCAAGCCAGTGTTGGGGGTAGTGCCTCATATTGACCAGATGGGGATAGATGATGAGGATTCTGTTTCCTTGGAGGAAAAGCAAGCTGCCCCTACGGAGGGGGATATACGGATTGCTGTTATTCAGACACCAAAGATTTCTAATTTTACGGATTTTGATGCGTTGGCTCATGAAAAGGATGTGGCTCTTTACTATGTAAAGTCTGTAGAGGATTTGGGAGAGCCAGATGTTATTATGCTGCCCGGCAGTAAAAACACTACTGAGGATATGCTATATCTGCGGAAATCAGGGCTGGGAGAGAAAATTTTGGCTCATGCCAAGGCCGGCAAGGCGGTTATAGGTATTTGCGGCGGCTATCAGATGCTGGGGGAGGTTATTAGAGATCCTCAGCATACAGAATCTCAAAATGATGAGGTAGCCGGCTTGGGACTTCTAGGCATGGAAACTGTTTTTGCCAGTGAAAAGCTGACCAGTCAGGTGGTGGCTCAGTGTCAGGATTTGCATTTTATGGGCCAGTCTATTTCTGCTGACAATTTGCAGGGCTATGAGATTCATATGGGACATACTGCCTTTACCAGAGAGGCAGATAATCATCCATTTACTGTATGTCAGCGGCGGGGAAAGACTTGTGCCAGCCAGGAGGGCACCGCCAATGCAGCAGGCAATGTTTTTGGTACATATATTCATGGTGTATTTGACAATGATGTATTCCGCCGCAGTGTGTTGAATGCCATACGGCATAGCAAGGGCTTGGAAGCCTTGGCCAATACGAGAAATGTTATGGCGGAAAAGCAACAGGCCTATGAACATTTGGCAGATGTGGTAGAAAACGCCTTGGATATGGAGAAGCTGTATCAGATTATGGGAGAGAAAACATGCTAACAGCGGTTTGTGGATTTTTATTTGATACGGTTGTGGGAGATCCTCGCTCCAAATTTCATCCTGTGGTGTTAATTGGCCGACTGATTTCCATGATGGAGTCAGTCCTTTATCATGAGGGGGATAGCGATAGGCGGAAGCTGATGTCTGGAGGCTTATTGGCTATAACAGTTTTGCTGGTGGTTTATCAGGTAGCAGCAGGTATAGATGGCTTGCTTTCTCAGCTGGATAATAAACTGGTTACGATTCTGGTGGAGGGCTTTCTTTTTAGCTTTACTATTTCGCCTCGCAGCTTGGCAGAGGCAGGTAGGGAAATTTATAACTACTTGGAAAATGACGATTTGGAGAATGCCCGCTACAAGGTAGGATGGATTGTGGGCCGTGATACGGAGAAACTGTCTCCGGGAGAGGTTACCAGAGCTACGGTGGAAACAGTGGCGGAAAATACAGTGGATGGCATAATTGCCCCATTCTTTTTCTTTTTACTGGGTGGACTGCCTCTGGCTTATATGTATAGAGCAGTAAATACCTTGGATTCTATGGTAGGCTACAAAAACGATAAATATCTGTATTTTGGTAGGATTTCTGCCCGGCTTGATGATGTGGCTAATTATATTCCTGCCAGAATTACGGGACTTCTCTTTGTGCTGGCAGCTTTGATTTTAAAGCTGGATTGGCATAATAGCTGGCGCATGCTGCGGAGGGATGCCTCCAAACATCCTAGCCCTAATGGAGGCTGGGCGGAGGCTTCTGTGGCTGGTGCCCTGAGAATCCGGCTGGGAGGATATAATTCCTATTTCGGCAGGGAAAGCTTTCGGGCCTATATGGGAGAACCCTATGAGGAGCTGGGGGCTAAGCATATTTTAGGCTGTACCAGATTGATGTATACGGCAACGGTGCTTTTTTTGCTGTTGGGTCATTTGGCATTGCAGGGATATAAATTTCTGGGAGGGGCATAATCTATGAAGGCTTTTTTGATAGGCTTGCAGTTCCTGACCAGAATACAGGTGGTAAAGCAAACGGTTTGGACTGAGGAGGATTTTGGCAAAAGCGTTAGATATTTTCCTTTGGTGGGACTGGTGCTGGGACTGTTATATGGCTTTCTGGCCTGGCTGCTGACCTGGGGCCTAGAGGATATATTGGGCATATCTGTACCAGAGCATTTCCGAGCAGTTATTTTGGCGGTGGTGCCATTTTTGGCTACCGGAGGAATCCATTGTGACGGCTTTATGGATACTGTGGACGGCATTTTTTCTGGCAGAGAGCGGGATAGAATGTTGGAAATCATGAAGGATAGCCGCACTGGCTCGTTTGGAGTGGTGGCCTTTGGCATTTTGCTATTAATGCAATATAGCCTGCTTTTGGATATGCCCAAGGAAAATTTACCCTGGGCCTTGTTGGTCATGCCTGTGGTGGGCAGGCTGATGATGACAGGGGCCATTTCCCTATTTCCTTATGCCAGACCTGATGGTATGGGAAAGGCTTTTGGCAAATATGCTACGCCGAAAAATTATATTTTTATTGTGATGTATACCCTGCTTCTGCTTGCAATTTTAGATGGCTGGTTCAGTCTGGCAGCGGTGGCAGCAGGCTATGTTTTTTTGTATTTATTTGGCCGTTATGTAACCAGATTGCTGGGGGGACTTACAGGTGATGTTTATGGTGCTGTTTGCACCTTGACAGAGCTTCTCACCTTGGCTGTGTATTTATTTGTATAATTTTTTGTGTAATTTTGATAATTTATTTGTGCTCTTTGCAGGATTTTTGTGGCTTATGGCGAATTAGACAATATATAAAGAGATAAATCCTTAGAAGAGAGGGATCGCTATGATTATAAAAGTATTAGTACCAGGCTCTTGTGGTGAACTGGCTCAAGGTTGGAGAGACGGTCAGCCATTTATGATTACCTGTCCTATAGGCTTGTATTCCAAGGCCTTGGTTACCGATAAAACCTCTGCCAAGACAGGCATGGGCAAGAAGGCTCATATGGCACTGAAAACTACTACCAGTTATATGGGCTGCGAAAGCTTCCCGTTGGGATTGTCCCTGGAATCTCAGCTGCCAACTGGCAAGGGCATGGCCGCCAGCACAGCGGATATTGTAGCTGTTATTCAGGCTGTGGCCGCTGCTATTGATGAAGAACTGGAGCCAGAGGAGATTGCTGAAATTGCAGCGGGAATTGAGCCTACGGATGGTATTTTTTATCCTGGCATTGTACAAATGAATTATATGACTGGAGAGCTGATAAAGAGCTATGGCAATGCCCCAAAAATGATTATTGCCATGTTTGATATGGGAGGCAGTATCAATACAGTGGAATTCCATTCAGAATATCATGGACATGAGGAAAGCCCAAAGGAACTGTTGGAAGCTATTGATAAGCTGGATGAGGATTTCAGTCCTATACAGATTGCCCATGTAGCTACTCTTAGCGCCTTGGCCAATCAGAAGCTGGTTCCCAAGCCTCATTTAGAGGAAATTATTAAATATGCAGCAACCTTGGGGGCACTGGGAGTTAATGTAGCTCACAGCGGTACTATGGTGGGAGTGCTGTTTGCTCCCGATGAATCCATGAAGCATGTTATGGAGGCTGTAGAGAAGATTAGGGAAAAATTCCCAGCATTGGAATATTTTGAGACGGAGCGTTTGATTTCTGGTGGTTATGACATTGAACAGCGCTGATATCCCAGCTTTTACTCACGGGGGAAATATCTATGCAGAGAAAAGCCCCCGTGGCAGCTGGCTGGATTATAGTGCTAATATTAATCCTTTGGGATTGCCTGAATCCGTGAAAAAGTCCATATTAGAGCATGTAGATGGCCTGGTTCATTATCCTGACCCGGAGGGAAGGGATTTGAAGCAGGCTATTTCTGCGCACTATGGTGTAAAGGAAAATCAGGTAATTTTGGGCAATGGGGCAGCGGAGCTTTTCTATGTTTATTTTCATAGCAGGCGCCCTAAGAGGGTGTTACTGCCAGTGCCATCCTTTAGCGAATATGAAAAAGCAGCTAGATGCTGTGGGGCAGAAATACAATATTTTTACTTGCAGGAAGCAGAGAATTTTCAGTTGGATATAGAGGGATTGGGAAAGGCCTTGAGGGATTGTGATACCCTTATTTTGGGCAATCCTAATAATCCTACCGGTCAGTTGATAGGCAAGGATGATTTGGTAAAGCTGGTAGAAAAGGCTGCTGACTGCCATGTGGATATTATAGTGGATGAATCATTCTTGGATTTTCGCCAGGATAGGGATAAATACAGCTTGGTTCAGCTGGCTGGCCAATATGGTAATTTGCTGGTGATTAGCTCCCTTACCAAGATGTTTGCTATACCAGGATTGCGTCTGGGCTATGGCATTTGTCAGAGTCAAAGGGTGGAGGTTATGGAGTATCACAAGGATACCTGGAATGTTAATCTATTGGCCCAAAAGGCAGGTGCAGCAGCCTTGGCTGACAAGGCATATATTGAAAAAACCAAAGAGAATACCCAAAACAATATAAGGGATATGTATAATTTACTTCGGGAAATAAAGGGCATAAAAGTCTATGAGCCTGCTGTAAATTTTATTTTACTGAAGCTAGAGCGGTTTCAGTTAACTAGTAGAGAGCTGCAGACAAGAATGAAAAAACATGGGGTACTTATTCGGGATTGCAGTAATTATCCAGGTCTGAATGACAAATACATTCGACTGGCGATTAGAGATGCAGAGACTAATAGGGAAGTGGCAGATATTTTGAATAAATGCCTTCAGGGTTGATGTAGAGATGGCTAGGTGGTAAATAATGACAAAATTAATTTTGATTAGACATGGGCAAACTGTGTGGAACAAGCTGGGAAAATATCAGGGACAGGCAGATATTGAACTGTCTCAGGAAGGATTGGAGCAGGCTGAGAAATTAAAGGAGCATTTTCCTTTTGAGAATGTAAAGGGCATATATGCCAGTTCTTTGAAACGGGCTATGGATACCGGCAAGGCAGTGGCGGAAAAATTTGATTTGCCTGTTGTGCCTTGTGATGAGCTGAGGGAAATATCCTTTGGGGATTGGGAAGGGCTGACCTATGATGAAATTAATAATGCTTGGCCGGATGCCCATAAGGGATTGTTTGCCAGACCAGATATTACAGATTGTCCTAATGGAGAAAGCTTTACTGATGTGCAAAAGAGAGTTGTAGCCAAGCTGCAGGAGCTGGTGGAAAAGCATCAGGGAGAAAACTTTGTAATTGCAGCTCATGGTGGCGTAAACAGGACAATTCTCTGTTATGCCTTGGGTTTGTCCCTGCGCTATATGTGGAATATCCGGCAGGATAATACAGCTATCAATGTAATATCCTTTTATGAAGATGGAAAATGCACCGTGGATTTGATGAATTCCACAGAACATCTGAAAACAAAATAATGTGCTGGTATCTTATTGACCTGCTATAGAGTATTATGGTAATACTTTATAGCAGGTAATTTTTTGGCAAAAAACTTTTAAAAAAGTTGTTGACATTTGTTTCAGGATACTGTAATATATATATCGTTGTCGCTGAGATACAGCAAAGCAAAGCCTTGGAGCGGAAAGCTTGCCGAGGTTGCTTTGAAAGAAGCGATAAAAAATATTTCAAGAATGTTCTTGACAAACTGAACAAAATGAGATATTATAAACAAGCTGACTCACATAAGTAACTTACAAAAATCTGATAAAGATTTTACAGAGCTGGTGAGAAAGCAGTGTTCCTTGAAAACTAAACAATGCAAATAGGAAATCATGCACACATGATTTCAAGCCAGA
>CAKPYV010000044.1 GCA_934203205.1 uncultured Anaerovibrio sp.
ATATGGAGCGGAAAACGAGACTCGAACTCGCGACCCCCACCTTGGCAAGGTGATGCTCTACCAACTGAGCTATTTCCGCATATTTACTGTGTTTGTCAGTGCTCTGCGTGACTGACAAGGAATATAATACATTTTTCTAAGAACTTTGTCAACACTTTTTTAAAAAAAATTAAAAAAACCTGCAAACAACGAATTTAACCGCTGTTTGCAGGTCTTTAAAGCCTCCGAAGAAAACTGTAATTACACTAATTCATAGCCAGCTTCTTCAATTACCTTTTTAAATTCCTCACGGGAAATTTCACGGTCAGCCTCTACAGTAGCAGTTTTGGCCTCCAGATTCACATCTACAGAAATTACTCCCTCCATTTTGCTTAGAGCATCATTAACATGCTTCTGGCAATGCTGACACATCATACCTTCAATTTTCAATTCTGTTTTCATTTTCGCTTCATCCTTTCCTGCATTTAATGAATTTTCATTTGCTTCTATTTCCTTCCAATCCCTGCTCTGAGGGACAGAATTACCGTGTTGAAACCGAAATCCCTTTAGTCTAAGGGCATTCAGCACCACGCAGACACTGCTCATACTCATGGCCGCTGCGCCAATCATAGGGGACAGCTTCAGGCCAAAGCCAGGGTAAAGTAGTCCCGCCGCCAGAGGGATACCGATAATATTATAGATAAAGGCCCAGAAAAGGTTTTCCTTGATATTGCGGATTACCCCACCGCTTAGCTTGATGGTGTCCACCACAGCCGAAAGATCATTACCTACCAGCACCACATCGGCACTTTCCAAGGCTATATCCGTGCCTGCTCCAATGGCTATCCCCACATCAGCTCTGGCCAAGGCGGGAGCATCATTAATGCCATCTCCTACCATAGCTACCTTTTTCCCTTGCTGCTGCAGCTTGTGAACTATTTTTTCCTTATCCTGGGGCAATATCTGGGCAAATACCTGGGTTATACCTACCCTATCTGCCACAGCCTGGGCTGTTTGCTGATTGTCTCCTGTCAACATAATAACATCCAGCCCCATAGTCTGCATAGCTTGAACTGCCGCCAGACTAGAGGACTTTTCTTTATCAGCTACTGCCAGCATACCCAAAAGCTGGTTTTCTCCTGCCACCAGCAAGACAGTTTTTCCCTGCTGGGAAAGCCTTGTTAAAGCAGACTGCTGCTCATCTATAGCTATCCCTAAAGCCTCCATGTAAGCAGCATTTCCTACATATACTTTTCGTCCCTGCACCAAGCCGGAAATTCCTCGACCATTTTCACTGGTAAAATCAACAGCTTCGAAGATAGGTACATTTATCTTTTTGCCATAGTCAATAATTGCCTGGGCCAAAGGATGCTGACTGGCTTTTTCCAAAGCCATAGTCAAGGCCAAAAGCTCCTCTTTGTCTACAGTCAAAGGAATAATATCCACCAGCAGAGGCTTCCCCTCTGTAATCGTGCCGGTTTTGTCCAATACTACTGTATCTATATGATGGGCCTGCTCCAAGGCCTCACCGGATTTAATCAAAATTCCCCGCTGAGCTCCCTTGCCGGTACCTACCATAATAGCTACCGGTGTAGCCAGCCCCAAGGCGCAGGGGCAGGAAATTACCAGTATGGAAATAGCAATGGAAAAGGCAAATTCCACCGTTGCCCCCATAGCCAGCCAAATCCCTCCTGCTAGAATAGCAATGGCTATAACTGTTGGCACAAACACACCAGCCACCTTATCGGCAATTTGGGCAATAGGCGCCTTGGAGCTGCTGGCCTCATCCACCAGCTGAATAATCTGGCTAATTGTGGATTCACTACCTACTCGCTCCGCCCGGAAATGAATATAACCATTCTGATTCAGGGTTGCAGAAACTACTTTATCCCCGGGATTTTTCACCACAGGGATACTTTCCCCCGTAATGGCAGCTTCATCTACCGTGGTACTGCCAGAAATTACCACTCCATCTGCGGCAATAGTTCCCCCTGGCTTCACCACAATTTCTTCGCCTACCACCAGCTCCTCAACGGGAATTTCCAGTTCCTGCCCCTGTCGAATAACCAAGGCCTTGGCTGGCATTAGCTGCATCAGCTTTCTCAGGGCCTCACCGGTGCTGTTTTTGGCTCTGGCCTCCAGATATTTGCCCACCGTAATCAAGGTGACAATCATACCAGCAGATTCAAAATAAAGGTTTTGGCTGTATTCCTCCACCAGGGCCATATCGCCGTGGCCCAGTCCCCAGCTCATACGGAAAATAGCAAATATGCCAAAAATTACCGAGGCTGCCGCTCCCATGCCTACCAAACTGTCCATATTGGGGGCACCCTGCCAAAGATTCCGAAAGCCGTTAATAAAATACTTGCGATTCAGAAGCAAAATCGGACAAACCAGCAGGAATTGAGCAAAGGCAAAGGTTATGGCATTTTCCGGCCCATGAAATATCGCCTTAAAAGCCGGAGCCACTGGCAGGCCAAACCATTCCCACAGCATATGATGCATGGCTATATACATAAGAGGAAGCAGACATACTATGGACCAGATAAGCCGCCGTTTCATGCTGGCCGCTTCCTTATCCAGCACATTTTCTCCCTCTGGGGCTGTAGGGGAACTTTTCTGAGCCCCCTGACCAGCTGTGCCTGAAAGAGCCGCTCCATAGCCGGCGTTTTCCACCCCTTGGATAATATCTGTGGAAGAAAGCTGTTTTTCATCATAGGCTATCTGCATACTATTAGTTAGAAGATTAACCACTGCCTCATGTACTCCCGGCAGCTTGTCTACCGCCTTTTGCACTCTGGCGGAGCAGGCGGAGCAGGTCATGCCGGTAATAAGATATTTTTCTTTTTGCATAGACTACCTCGTAAAAATACTGATTGAAAATTGTTATCACTGCCAATATAGCACCTTTTTATGACATATGTCAATAATAATATAGTAACTTTTATGGCATATGTCAATAACTAATAAAATTTGCTTTACTTTATAAGAGAGATTAAAATATACATAAAAGATACATGGTAAAAGAATCGAGGATTTTTATGTGGGATTTTATAAAAAAAGTATTTAGAGATATTTGCTCAGCAGCTTTAGATTTTTTCTTGTTTACCACAGGATTTGTTTTATGCATAGGCTTTGTAGGCGGTTTATTCGCAGGAAAATTTCTGCCTGCCATAATAATGGGATTAATAGGTCTGATGCTTTGCATATTTGGCAGCCGCAAGCTTTGGCTTCCCAAATGGCAGGAGAGTCAGGCAAAGGCCAAAACTCTGCCTTCCGTAAAACCTGCCACCTTGTCTGAAACCAGTGAGGGAAATACTGTTAGCGATTTTGCCCAGGAAAGCTACGAAAAGGCTGTAGCTGATTACAATAGCCTCAATGAAATTATCCGTCAGCTTTCTGACAAAGAGCTGATTGGCCAGTTGGAAAAAATGCAGGCTATTGCCTTCAAAATGCTGAATTATATGAAATATCATCCCGAAAAGGTGGCCTTGGCAGATCAGTTTATTAATTATTATCAGGATAGAGCCTTGAGTCTTTCCCAGCAATTTCTGGAATTTGAGGAAATGAATCTAAATACCCCAGAGATTAACCAGCTCAAAGCCAAAACCAAAATCACTCTGGAATCCTTTGATGAAGCCTATGAAGCTCAGTTTAGCCGCATGGTTTCGGACAAGATTATGGAAATGGAATCTGAGCTGCAGGTGGCCAGGCAGATTATGTCTGATGCAGGAATTTCCAACAAAGCCACCCATAGTTCCCAACCGGCAGATATTCCCAGCGAAGAACCTGCCGACTCTGATAGCCGTGATTTTCGTATAGACCGCCCTTTTGATGGTTGTGGAAAAAAACAGGGCTGTCATGGCCGTCCTAGAGGTCGTTTTCAAAAATAGAAAGGATGAAATTTATGCCAGATATTAGTCTTGAAGATTTGCTGCAGGCCAAAAAAACCGAAGCTGCTGCCCAGCCAGTCCTTATGAATCAACAGCAGGAAATTCAGCAGGTTACAGCCCAGACCGAAGCCCTTACTCCCGCCCAACGCCAGCAGGTAGAGGAAATCAAAGAAAAAATCAATTTGATGGATTCCGGCTATGCTCTGCAATTTGGCTCTACAGCCCAAAAGGATATGGCGGCCTTTTCTGATAGCCTTCTTAGCCAGGTTCGCACCAAGGACAGCGGTCAGGTAGGGGAACTCCTTACAGACCTTTCGGGAAAAATCAACGATTTTTCCGAAAGCCAAAATGACAGCTTTGTGAAAAAAATCCCTCTCATTGGTTCTTTGGTAAACAAGGGAGAAAATATGCTTAGCTCCTATGAAAAGCTTTCTACCAAGGTAGCCAAAATCCAGTCTGAGCTGGAAAAGGCCAAAACTACCATGATGAAGGATATTGTCCTCTTTGACAATCTTTATCAAAAAAATCTGGCTTATTTCAAGGAGCTGCAGCTTTATATTCAGGCTGGGGAGGAAAAGCTGACAGAAATGCGGAATCAGGTTCTCCCTAAACTGCGCATGGATGCAGCCAACTCTACCGATCCAATGGCAGCCCAGGTAGTTAGTGATTTTGAAAACAATGTGGACAGGTTTGAAAAGAAAATCCATGATTTGAAAATCAGCAAAACCATTGCTATTCAAACCGCTCCCCAGCTGCGACTGATTCAGAATAACGACAAGATTCTGGTGGAAAGGGTACAGGGAGCTATTTACAACGCTATTCCCCTTTGGAAAAATCAAATTGTCATTGCCCTGGGCCTTAGCCGACAGCAGAACGTGCTGAAAATGCAGCAGGCTGTTTCTGATACCACCAATGAGCTGTTAAGAAAAAATGCGGAAATGCTGAAGCTGAATACCATTGAAACAGCCAAGGAAAACAACCGCAGTATTGTGGATATGGAAACCGTAAAAAAGGTTAATGAAGATTTGGTAACTACCCTGACCGAAACCCTGAAAATCCAGCAGGAGGGCAGAATTGCCCGGCAGAATGCCCAGCAGGAGCTGGCCAATATTGAAAACCAACTGAAACAGGTATTGTTGGATAATATGAACCAAAGCCACTAAATGCAAAACAGGCTGCCCCCAGCGGGACAGCCTGTTATTTTTTATGGAGCTGATAGCCAGAATCGAACTGGCGACCTTCGGGTTACGAATCCGATGCACTACCAACTGTGCTATATCAGCATATATTAGCTTTGGATAAATGAAATGACTCACCATCTATACATTTACACTGCATTAGTATTATAGCCTTTGGCCTCCTGACTGTCAAGAAATCAAAAAATGTTATGGAAATAAATTGTATACACTATGAAGTTGTTTTTTGTGCTATAATAGCAGGGCTTGTTACTACTATTTAGTTCAGTTAGCAACAGCTTCTGGAGAATTTGACTCTTGAAGGATTTAAGCAGTAAGCTCACGCCTCTATAGGCGGGAGTAATTTACTGTATAGAAAGGATATGATTTCATGCTTTTTCTTGCCATGCTGCTTTTAGGAGCTGTAATCGGCTTTGTGGGTGCCGGTGGCGCCGGTGTAACCATTGCCATGCTGGTGGTAGGCTTCCATGTGCCTATGCATGAGGCTTTGGCTGTAGCTCTGACCGCTATGATTTTTACCTGTCTTTCTGGGGCTTATAGCCACTTCAAGGAAGGAGAGGTAGTGGTCAAAACCGGTGCTGTTCTGGGTATCGGTGGCGTTGTAGGCTCTTTTGCTGGTGCCAATGTTTCCATGATGCTGGATGCTGAGCTGGTGCGGTATATGACCAGCTATATTATGCTTTTGTCAGCGGTTTTACTTTATTTGAAGGTTTATCACTCCGATTGGCTCAATGCCCGCTTCCATTTTCCCGACCATTTATTAGATGGCAAAAAGCTGTATCTCTATGGTCTTTTGGCTGGTACAGTTAATGGCTTTATCTCCGGGGCCTTTGGCATTGGTGCCGCCGCCTTTATTCAGCTTACCCTGCTGATTATCTTCGGCGTGCCTTTGATACAGGCCATTGGCACCTGTATGATGGTAATATTGCCCATTTCTGTAGCTGGAGGGCTGGGATATATTCTCCAGGGCCAGCTGGACTTGGCTATTTTCCTGCAAACCCTGGTGGGCCAGTTTATTGGAGCCTATCTGGGGGCCAAGCTAACCCATCTGGCCCCCCGCCCAGTGCTGAAATTCTGCATTGTAGGCATGAGCACTATGGGCGGCGTCGTCCTGCTTTTCGGAGTATAAATATAGATACGCAAAAACCCGCAGAAATTCACATAATGTGAACTTCTGCGGGTTTTCTACAAAGAAGCCAAGGAATACAAGACATTTACAAGACAATTATGTTATAATGAAAGTGGTGCTACCATAACGGTAGGCGGTTGGCCCTCTCCGGAGGGACTGTTACCCTCCGATTATATAGAAACCAGCTTGCTGGAATAAATATAGGAGGGCGTGATGCCATGTCTATTTTGGATTTGCTAGGTGTACTTGGTTACACCGCAACCATTTTTGGCCTAGGCTACATGATGGGCAAAGATGCCCGTAAACAGAAATAACCGCCCCAGGTCACAAACTGTGCGGTTAAATCTGAACAGATAAATGGGCCAACCGTCTATCGGTAGCACTTTCTTTATAATAATTATACCTTTCAATCGTGTTATTTGCAAGTCCTTGTTGACAAAAAGAACACTATTCTAACAAGTTTCTTTGCCTTTCTATATATTTCTTTAGCCCAAAATATTGTTACACATCTCTACTAACTGCCATTTGTTATCTAGCTGACTGTTTTCTATAAAGGTCTTAATTTCTGGCAATTTCTGACGGTTGGCTTCACTTAGCTCTACCTGCTCTGCCTTAGACAGATAGCCCTGCAGTAATTCTCCAGCTCGCTTATAACCGGACAAGCCTGCAATTGGCTCCTCCTGCAAGGCATAGCCAATAAGATTGCCAGCCTGATTTACCAGCCGGGTATCCTGACCAGCCTCTACCTGTTGCAGCAAATCTGCCAGCTTGGTACGCTTGATAATGGTAATAGCTGAATACTCCGGCATAATACTGTTCTGCCATCCCTCAGCCAGCAGCCAGCTGCGAATCTCCTCATTAGTTGCCTTCAACATGCTGATAGCGTGGATTCTCCCCCAGCCCTTTAGCTTCTGAGCCAACTGGAAATAAATATCATTGGCATTGTCATAACCTCCCAAAGCAAAGAGACAGAACAAGGTCAGTTCCTCACAGGCTGCCAAGGTTAACAGCAGTTCCTGTAAATCCTCACTAGGCTCCTGCTCCAATACCTCCAGAATAGTCAGAGCAAATTTTACAGATTCTGCATCTGGACTTTGCAACAACAAGGTCATGGCAAACCGTCCCAAATTCTCTGGCGAAAGCTCCTGAGGATGATTATAAATCCACTCCTGCACCTTGTCCATAACTGGCAGCATTACAATTCCCTGAGCAAAATAAGTAATCAAGGCATTAGCTGCATCCTCAAATTTATCTGCGGAAGCCAGCTTCAAAGCCTGGGTAAGCATTTCAATATCTGTATTGCCCGCAGGCCCCATATAATAGCGAATAGTGCCATCAATAGCACCATCAGCAAACTGTCTGCCATCCTGCATCTTAGGCCGCAGGACAAAATCCTCCGGCATAGTCCCCTCTGCCGTCATGGCATTTTTAATACGATTGTAAATAGACTCCATTTCTTCTTTTATTGCAGAAAACCTCCAAATTTTGCCATAGCATAGCCTTCCACAATATCCCCTTTCTTATAGCATTATTTTAAGCTTTATGCATACATTCTTAACTCTTTTTGAACCGATAGCCGGCATACAGCACCAGCAGCCATACTGGCAAAGCCCAGACAGCCATCTGCATATCTGGAATCTGTGTCATCATAAAGATTACTCCTGCCAAAAAAGCCAGGCAGAAATAATTCATCCAAGGATAGAGCCAGGAATGAAAATGAGGCACAGGATGACCTGTTTTGATGCAATGCTGACGGAATTTCATATGGGTAACAGTAATGGACACCCAGTTAATAACCGCAGAAATAATTGCCACCGCAAAAAGATACATGAATACCTGACTAGGAAACAGATAATTCATAATAACAATAATAAAGGTAATGCCAGAGGAAATCAGGGTGCCGGTAACCGGTACTCCCCGATGGGAAAGCCTGTGGAGAACAGCTGGTGCATCTCCTTTGTCAGACAGGCCATAAAGCATCCGGGAATTGCTGTAAATAGCAGAATTATACACGGAAATAGCCGCAGACAACACCACCAGATTGAGAATATGAGCTGCCGCTGGAATACCTACATTATCAAAAATCTGCACAAAAGGACTGGCCTCCATGCCAACCTGATTCCAAGGCCACAGGCACATAAGAATAAACATAGTGCCTACATAGAAAATCAGAATACGCCAAATAACCTGATTGATAGCCTGAGGAATGGATTTATCCGGATCCTCTGCCTCTCCAGCTGTAATACCCAAAAGCTCAATACCACCAAAGGAAAACATAACCACTACGCAGGCCATCATCAAGCCCCAAACTCCGTTAGGCATATAACCCCCATGGGCCCAAAGATTGCTCATATTGTCAGGAAAACCTGCGGGATTGGAAAATATCAAATAAGCCCCTAG
The DNA here is from genome assembly GCA_934203205.1 of uncultured Anaerovibrio sp. Taxonomy (GTDB): domain Bacteria; phylum Bacillota; class Negativicutes; order Selenomonadales; family Selenomonadaceae; genus Anaerovibrio. The sequence continues at coordinate 8,598 of CAKPYV010000044.1, forward strand.
GATAATCATGCTGAGAATGGCCACAACCTTAATCAAAGCCATCCAAAATTCCATTTCGCCATAGGCCTTTACATTAACCAGATTAATGGCTGTAATAGCCAAAAGACAAATCAAAGCCGATAACCACTGGGGTACATCAGGCAGCCAATAATTTATATAAATACCTACTGCCGTTAGCTCCGCCATACTTACAATAATGTAACAGTACCAATAATTCCAGCCAGAGAGAAACCCTGGGAATGGCCCCCAATATTTGGTAGCATAATAGCTAAAAGAACCGGATACTGGCTCATCCACAGCCATTTCCCCCAGCATTCGCATGATAAAATAAATTACAATGCCGCCAATGAGATAGGCCACCATAACCGATGGCCCTGTGAGGGAAATGGTGGAGGCTGAACCGTAGAACAACCCTGTACCAATGGCACTGCCCAAAGCCATCATTTGCAGATGACGATTCTTTAGCCCCCGCTGCAATTCCTTCTTTTCTTCCATAAAATATTCCTCCAGAATGCACATATATTTTGGACTTTCTGTGGATAGTCTGCATAACTTATCCACAGGAAATGCTCCATTGTGCATAAAATAGTGAATAACTCTAGACTTATCCCTGAACAACTCACAGTTTTCTGTGGATAAATCAAGAGTTACTGTGCCTAATTATAACATAATTTGTTTCCTTGACCAACTGCTGATATAATGTATATAGGTATACATTATGGAAAGGAGCGTGTACACAGGATGTCGGAGGAAGAAAATATTCAGGAATTGATTCAAACCCCTCATGGAGTACAGGAAAGCATTAAAATGGATTTGCTGGAATGGATTCAGGAGGCCAGAGATCCCTATGAGATTATCTATGGGGTGGCCCGCTATCTGGAAAAGGCTTCTGCCGAACGAGGCTATGCCCAGCACATTATTGATAATATCCACACCATCTATGGGGAAGCCCTGAGAGAGCCAAAGCCTCTGGCCGACGAAATCCAGGCCCTCTCTGCCCGCAAGGAGAGGATTCAGAATTATCTAACTGCCACAGCCAAGGATGATACTGTTTCTGAGGAAGAACGAGCTAGACTGAATTTTTCCGTCAAGGCTCACGAAAGAAAAATAGCAGAATTGAAAAAACAGGATTAAGGGAAAATATCTGGCAAAAGGAGGCTTTTTACATGACAGGTATATGGAGAAAATATCTGGCACATGGAAATAAATGCCGGCAAAAGGGACAAATCTTGGTATTTACGGCATTGTTGCTGCCACTGTTAATAGCCACCTGTGGCTTTACTGTGGATTTCGGCAATATGTATCTCCATAAATCCAAGCTGCAAAATGCGGCGGATGCTGCGGCTATTGCCGGAGCCTGTGCCTATAGAGATTTTGGTGATGCACCAGGCCTTTATGGACATGATAATGCTGATGATTATGCCCTATTTTCCATCTATGAGAATATGGGCAGCCTCAAAAATATTGAACCAATCCTTCAAGCACGGGAGGATCAAAATGGCACTGCCTATTATAGAGTCCGTCTAGAAAAGGAAATTCCCGTTTATTTTCTCCGCCTCTTTGGTGTAGGTGATACCGTTAGTATTTCTGCTGCTGCCATTGCTGCCATTGATAACAGTGGGGGTGCTGCTGCCAGCAAGACTAATGTTAGTCTAACCACCCCACCTCCCAATATCTCCTGGGAATGAAAACAACAATAGGGGAGGAAGAAATTAACCTAAGGAATAGTAATACAATATTTTTACAGAGGGGAGCTTGAGTAATATGAGAATTTACAAAGCGAAGGATTACAAGGATATGAGCCGGAAGGCCGCCAACATTTTGTCAGCCCAGATTATTATGAAGCCGGATTGTACTCTAGGATTGGCTACTGGTTCCTCTCCCATTGGGATTTATGACCAGCTGGTGGAATGGTATAAAAAGGGAGATTTGGATTTCTCCGAGGTTACTACCGTAAACCTTGACGAGTACAAAGGACTATCCAAGGATAATGACCAGAGCTATTACTATTTTATGCATAAGCACCTGTTTGACCGGGTAAATATCAATCCTAATAAAACTTATCTCCCTAATGGCATGGAAATGGACAGCAAAAAAGAAACTCAGCGCTATACTGAGCTGATTCAGAGCCTAGGGGGCATTGATATGCAGCTTCTGGGCATTGGTCACAATGGCCATATTGGTTTTAATGAGCCAGGCACATCCTTTGAAAAGGATGTACATTGCGTAGATTTGACTCAGGACACCATTGAAGCCAACAAACGGTTCTTTGCCAGTGCCGATGATGTGCCCAAGCAGGCCTATACCATGGGTATCAAAACCATTATGCACGCCAAGAAGATTGTGCTGGTAGCCAACGGTATCAAAAAGGCGCCTATTATCAAGCAAGCCTTCTTTGGCCCTGTTACACCACAGGTGCCAGCTTCCATTCTCCAGCTCCACAACGATGTTACCCTTATAGCAGACGAGGAAGCTCTATCCTGCTTGTGAAATAAGACTCATCCAGTGGGGGCTTTATGCTTCCACTGATTAGTCCACGGGGAGATGCAAAAATGAAGATTACCAATGTAAATATTTACCATGAAAACCATGTATTTCAGCCCGGATGCATTGAGATTCAAGGGGAAAAAATTTCTGCTGTGAATTTCTCTGAAACTAATACTCCTAATGAGGAATTTATTGATGGTCAGGGCTGCTATGCCATTCCCGGTCTAGTGGATATACACTTTCATGGCTGTATGGGCGCAGACCTTTGCGATGCAAAGCCAGATAGCCTGCCTATTATGGCAGAATATGAGGCCTCCCAAGGCATAACCACTATTTGCCCAGCCACCATGACCATGTCTGAAGCAGAGCTGCACAAAATCATGCAAAATATTGGCAGCTATCAGCCAACTTCCCACAAGGCGGCACATTTGGCTGGTATCAATATGGAGGGGCCTTTTATTAGCAAAAAAAATAAGGGCGCCCAAAAGGAAAGCAATGTTATTCCTTGCTCTGTTTCTCTCTTTCGTCAGCTGAATCAGGAAGCTGGAAAGAGAATCAAGCTGGTGGATATTGCCCCAGAGGAGCCGGGAGCTATGGAGTTTATTGAGGCTGTCAAGGATGAAGTCGTAGTATCTCTGGCCCATACTGTAGCAGATTATGATATAGCTATGGAGGCGTTCCGGCGGGGAGCCAATCATGTAACCCATCTCTACAATGCCATGAATCCTTTCCATCATCGCAGGCCGGGGGTACAGGGAGCCGCCTTTGACAGTGGCGCCTTTGTAGAAATGATTTGTGATGGTGTGCATATTCATCCAGCTATGGTCAGAGCCATGTTCAAGCTCTACGGCAGTGACCATATCTGTCTTATTAGTGACAGCATGAGAGCGGCAGGTCTTGAGGATGGAGATTATACTCTTGGAGGACAGGCTGTAAAGGTGGAAGGCCCTCGGGCTACTCTGGCCGATGGCACCATTGCCGGCTCTGTTACCAATTTGATGAAATGCCTGCAAAATGTGGTGCAGAATATGCATATTCCTTTGGAGCAGGCTGTGGAAAGCGCCACCGAAACTCCCGCCAAATCCATTGGCATCTTTCAGCACTGCGGCAGTATCTCAGTAGGCAAAACTGCAGATATTGTGCTATTGGACAAAGAGCTGAATGTGCAAAAAATCATCCTAGCCGGGAAAACAATATTATAACCTCAAAACACCGATGTGATTACCCACATCGGTGTTTTAGCTTTAATTTAAAATTTTCAGCATCTATCTAAGGATATCTCCGGCTTGAATCCCATAGGCCTCAATGCTTCCTACAGGCAATTCCAGAGTTGCCCAGGTGTTTTTGTTCCAGCAGGCGCTGAGGCCCAGCCAGGGGCGGACATTGGTCACCTGCTTCAATACCTGATAATTTTTATCTATATATACCACATCTATGGGGAAGCGCATAAACATCATATGAATACTGTTGCAGGGAGCTATCAGCAAGCCTGTGCCCATAGGCAGAAAATCCCTGGGCCGCAGCATTAGCCCCCGTAACCTGGTGCCAAAGCTATCCGCCATATATACCTTCATTTTCTTGCCATTAATAGCGAGATTTTCTATCTTCACAGCCCAGCCTCTTTTCTAAATAAAAATCAAGGCAGGTTAATTCCATGCCTCATTTTTTTGCCCTAAATTACAGCTATTTATTTCGCAAAAGATTCCATCATGATCAACAGGGATGGCAGAAGCACTACCACGAAAATGGCAGGAAAGATAAACAAAATCAGCGGAAACATCATTTTTATCGGCGCCCGCATGGCCTGAGCCTTGATGCGCTGACGATGTCTTTCTCTCATATTGGCTGCCTGATTATTAAGGGTTTTGCCAATACTGGTGCCCAATCTTTCTGCCTGTATTATTGATGTACAGAATAAAGTCAGCTCCTGTACATCACAGCGGTCAGCCAGCATCCCCATAGCCTGTCTGCGAGGCAGTCCCATACGGACATCCTCCAACATTTTCTTCATTTCCTCCACCAGAGGCCCCTGCAGCTTGGGCACAATTCTTCGCAGGGCTGCATCAAAGGTAAGCCCCGCCTGAACACTGACACAAAGCAAATCCAACACCTCTGGCAAACTGCGCAGAATCAGTTCCTGCCTTTTCTGTATCAGCATCCGCAGGATTACCCAAGGCATCATGGCAAAGATAGCGGTAAAAATCATCACCACCATAGCTGATTGTACAATCAGCAAATCCTCTGCCTGACTAATATACCTGAAGCCCATAACAGCCCCTATAATCACCATCAATGCCCAAAAAATAGCATAGCCATGTACCGTCCAGCTTTTGCCTTTACCTGCCAACACCAGCTTGTGTCCCAGCTCTCGTGACCATGCCGCTGGAGCCAAATTGGTAAGCCAGCGTCCCAAAATATCTCGCAAAGGAATCATTACCCGCTGATGAAAACTAGGGGTAGCTCCCTGCTGTCCGGCGTTTCTTCTACCCTGAGATACCCCCTGCCTATCTTCATTTTCCTTTTGGACATCAATAGCTTTTAAGCGCTGATTCAAATCCTGCTGCGGCTTAATTGCATAGCGAATCAATGCATAACATAAAGCAAAGCAGCTTACTGCCACAGCTAAGGAAAGCAATGCTATCATCATTAGTAATAACCTCGTTCCTCTGGCATAAAGAAATTATCCGGCAAAGAAACACCATTTATCTGGAATTTCTCCATAAAGCCCGGCTGCATACCTGTCGCCACAAAGTGCCCCATCAACTTGCCATTTTCATCCATACCTGTCTGCTCAAAACGGAATAACTCCTGGGTGGTAATAATCTCCCCCTCCATATGCTGAATCTCAGTAATATGGGTAATCTTGCGGGAGCCATCCTTGAGACGGCTTTGCTGCAATACCAGCTCAATGGCAGAAGATATCTGCTCACGAATGGCCTTAATAGGCATTTCAAAACCTGCCATCAACACCATGGTTTCCAAACGGGACAGGGCATCCCTTGGACTATTAGCGTGAGCTGTGGTCAGGGAACCATCATGGCCTGTGTTCATAGCCTGCAGCATATCCAGAGCCTCGCCACCGCGAACCTCACCCACAATAATTCTATCCGGACGCATACGCAGGGCATTCTTCACCAAATCACGAATGGTTATTTCACCGCTGCCCTCAATATTGGCCGGCCGGGATTCCAGAGTCACCACATGCTCCTGCTGCAGCCTTAGCTCCGCGGCATCTTCAATGGTAACAATGCGCTCATTTTCCGGTATAAAGGAAGACAGTACATTCAAGGTGGTAGTTTTACCTGAGCCAGTACCCCCAGAAACCAGTATATTGATTCTAGCCTGAATACAGGCTTTGATAAAATCAGCCATTTTTCTGTCCAAGGTGCCAAAGCTAATCAAATCCTCTACCGACAAAGCTCTATTGGCAAATTTGCGAATGGTAATACAAGGACCGACTAAGGACAGGGGAGGAATAATAATATTTACACGGGAGCCATCCTCCAGTCTGGCATCCACCAAAGGCACAGCTTCATCAATATGTCGGCCAATAGGTGACAAAATGCGCTCAATGATATTCATCACATGGGTATCGTCATGGAACTGTACATCTGTCAACTGCAAGCGTCCATTGCGCTCTACAAAAATCTTTTTGGGGCCATTCACCATAACCTCAGTTACAGAAGGGTCCTTGAGCAAAATTTCTATGGGACCTAACCCCAGCATTTCATCCTTGAGGTCTGAAACGATTCTAACTCTTTCCGTTACAGGCACTACAAAGGGAGCGTCCTCCATAACCTTCTCTACATAGCTGCCAATAACCTGCTCTACCTGGGCTGCATCCTGATGAACTGCTGTCAATATCATCTGCTCCTGAGGACTCATTTCCTCTATTAACCGATGATGTACAGTTTTCTTGACACTTTGATAGGCTGTATCTATTGCATCATTGGCAGTAGCAGCAAAAATCTGTACCTGTATATTGGGCTTATTTCCTTGGCCCAGCCTTTCCAATAAGGTCATTTACTGCACTTCCTTTACCTTCGCATATCGGAATACATACTATAGCGTATCTCGATGCCATCTCCTATATCCTGCCCTGCTAGATTGCAAAAGGCGTTGCCAATGGCACTATCTTTATTAAAAAATGGACGAGCTACTACCACCACGCTGCGGCTCATATTGTCAAAATTAACGGTAAGATATACATTATTATGTCCAGTAGCACTATCCGGCTGCCAGGTAAAAATATCACTAACCAGCTTCATATCCTTGGTATTATTGATAACCGCCTTGCGATATTCAACTGCCGACTTCCCCATAGAGGCTTCGTGGGCGATACTGCGCACAGCGTTATTGAGGGCCAGATAATCGCTAAAGGCAAAGCCGAAATAAATGGTGCCTATAATCAGCAACAAAAAAAGAGGCAATACCAAGGCGAACTCTACTACCCCCTGTGCTTTTTGCTTGAACAAAATCATTGCCACCTTTACAAATTGAATATATCAATTAGCCTTTTTCAATTCACCTTTGACCCTGTCAAATACACCCTGAATAGCACCAGACAGACCACCTCCGGTTTCAGGCTGCATAGCAAAGGTAACCAGAACCACAACAAAGGCCAAAAGCAGAGCATATTCCACAATACCCTGACCTCTTTGACTGAGGTAACGATTCATTAAGTGCTTGATAATGGTAAACATAAAACCATTGCCTCCTTTACAAATTGAATATATTATTTAGCCTTTTGCAGCTCACCTTTGACCCTGTCAAATACTCCCTGGATAGCTCCAGACAGATTATCTTTACCGCCGGAATACATAAAGGCAACCAGAACCACGACAAAAGCCAAAAGCAAAGCATATTCCACAATACCCTGGGCTCTCTGGCTGAGATAACGATTCATTATGTGCTTGATAATAGTAAACATAATTCATTCCTCCTAATTTTACATACTATATATAGTTAATAAAGTCCTTGAATATTTCAAAGACAAATATTACATCTTGATATTGACGATTTTATAAATAATACCCGCTCCTATAGCCATCAAAATAAGAGCACCTCCTACAGCCATTTGCCCTAAAGGATTTTCCCATAAGGGCTTAAGGTAATTTGGATTTACCATCTGAAATAGCAGAGCCAAGGCAAAGGGCAGACAGCCTAGCACCAGGCCGGACATCTTGCCCTGAGTCGTCAGGGTATTAATCTCCTGTCTCATTCTCACTCGTTCATTAATGGTCTCGCTAATATTATCCAAAACCTGAGCCAGATTGCCTCCCACCTGTCTTTGAATCAGCACGGCTGCCACCACCAGGTGAAAGTCTGAACTTCCTACCCTGTCGGTCATTTTATTAAGAGACTCTTCCAGAGATATGCCAATATTTACATCCATAATAACTTTCCGAATCTCGGTTTTTACTGGATCTTCCATTTCACTGGCAATATGATCCAAAGCCTGCATAAAGCTAAAACCAGCTCGCAAGGCATTGGAAATCATGGTCAGCATATCTGCCAGCTGATTCACAAAGGCTTTTTGCCGCTGGTGAATGCGAATCTCTACGATGACCATACAAAGGAAACAGCCTGCGGCCATCCCTACAAGGCCATGGATAGGCGTCATGGTCAAAAGGCCCAGTATAATACCTCCCGCCAAGCCACTGCCCAAAAACACTACCTGAAATTCAGAGCCTAGCAAGGACCAGCCTGCCTGCTGCATCTTTCTATCAAAACTGCTGTATTTGATAAACTTCTCCAGCCTTGCCCCCAAAGTTTTTACGGCTTTGTGCAACTGATTACTGAGATTATCACTATCATCCTGTTGGATATTCCTTGACCTGATATTGCGCAGACTGGCTTCCACACCAGAAAAATATGCCATGCGGTCATTGATGTGTTTTTCCTCAGCGCCCTTTTTGCTTATAGCAATCATCATCAGGCAAAAGACCAGCAGGGTTATGGTAAGGCCTATCAGTAGATTAATCATGGCCTCAGCCCCCTACTGACGGATGAATAATCCGGCCTGCCAAATAGTTAATATTCATGGCCAAAGGACTATCAGGCTCCAAATCCAAAGCCATCTGACCATTATCCGCAGCCTTGGATACTATCATATAGGCATTGGGCATAATAGCCTCTACAGGATAGCCCATAGCCTCTGACATTTTGCGACGGGATTCCTCATTACAAGGCACCACTCTGGTAAAAATAGTTTTTACCCTGTGCTGCCAGTCATCCCAGCCACCAAAAATCTCCAAGGCCCGCTGTACATGCTGTACCTCATAACCGCCACTCATCATAGCCATTACATAGGTGGTATTGGACATTTCCGCTGACGCTATGGAGGTAGGATTAAAGCCTGCCGGCACATCAATAAGCAGATATTTAAACAGGCTGCGGCTCATTTTGATCACCGCCTCCAGAGAGTCAATGCTTACCTTGTCTATCAGGTTGGGGGTTCTAGTACCACACAGCACAGATACCTTGTCATTTACTTTGGTATAATAGGAGCGCAAATCCAAGGGAGATAAAAAGCCCGCATCTCTAGCAGCCTCCACAATGGTACTTTGAGGCTCTAAATTAAAGAACACGGCCATATCCCCAAATTGCAAATCTGCATCTATAATGCCTACCTGCTGGCCGGTAGTTCTCCCCAAAGCCATAGCCAGATTAGCTATCAAGGTAGTCTTACCACTTTTGCCCTTGGGACTGAAAAAGGTCATGGCCTGGCAATCCTGCTCCATGCCATCGGCTGTATATGCCTGAATGGCTTCCTTCAGCCCTTTATAGGTAAAGGGCTTAATCAGATAACCGCTGGCCCCAGACTTGATAAACCTACTGGTGCTCTCGGCCTCCCAGCGTTCTCCTGTGCAGATAATATAAGCTTCTGGAAATACGCCTAACAGCTCATGCAAAAGCTCTACCACATTACCCAGCTCTGCATCCAGCAAAATAATATTGGGATTAAATACCCGGCCTTGACCTAGAGCATCATCACCGCTTTGAAATCTGGCTTCCAGCTCCATATCTGGAGCATTTTCAATCACCCCGGAAAGCTGTTCCAGCAGGAGATGATTATGCTCTATGAGCATGATTTTGTATTGCATAACTCCTACCGTTACTGAAAACTTACAAAAAGCTATAATTATTCTAAAAAAATAACTTTTTCGTTTCATTCCTCGCTCCTTCCTC
>CAKPYV010000045.1 GCA_934203205.1 uncultured Anaerovibrio sp.
GGGGCCACTTTTGCTGCGCAAAAGCAAGAGTCTCCCGACGCAAAAGTGTCATGCCCCTCCGGCTGTTGCCGAATCATCAAGGCTTATCGATACTATCAATCCCAATGATTCTGCTATCTTCGTAAAAAATAGGTTATTTCAAACAGTGCCAAGGCGTAAAATTGCGATGAATACACTAATGAGCGATATGGGAGTACCCTGCACAGGTACTCTTCGCGCCTCGGTACTTAGCGATTCATGAGCTTTCGGGGCGTCAGCCACGAATTGCCTCATGAGAGCTTTAGTACCGCTAGGCGAGAAAAGTAGCGAGAGCGTGCCTGAAATGGTACTATTATACAGCTATTAATAGAGATAATTAGTCCGAATTTGCCAACCCTGTCAAAATTTCCCTATCATAATCCTTATTATCAAATATCCGCGGTCTAGTTGCATCAAAATTTGGATTAATAATACTACGGGTTGCATCATAATCCGAGGTCTGAATATCCACAATATCCAACACAGTATGAATCATATCATCCGTCATATAAGGACGATTTACAGCCTGCTGAATAGCAGCCCATTTCTCCGGATGCAGCTCCTTGAACTTATCAGAAGCCCAAACAATAACCGGAATCTCAATCATATGACGGCTTGGATTTTCCTCAATATGCCCTGTGAAGCCACCTTCATCATAAACAGCCTCGCCATGATCCGGCACATAGATAACGATACTATCCTCCTGCAGCTCCCGATACTTGTCAATAATACCGCTGACAATATAATCATTGTAGTACAGAGCATCATCATATTGAGCAATAACTTCCTTCTGAGCCTCATTTACATCCAGCCGAATATCATCCTTAGTAAATTTGGTAAAGATATATGGGAAGCGATTGTAATACAGACCATGACCACCCATCAGATGAACCACATAAAAATTCTTGTCACCAGCCCGCTGGGCAATAGCATCATCCACCAATGGGAACAGCGCTCCATCCTCTAGTCCATCATCCTCACGAGAATCACGGATTCTGGTAAAATGGCTTACCTTGCTATGAGCGGCATAAATCTGAGCCACATTACCCCAGATACCAGAGCTTTCCTGATTGGACAGCCAATGAGTTTTGTAGCCGGCACTGTTCATAATATCAATCAGATTATTGTATTCATACCAAGGCTTATCTGACTCATTATGACAGAAGGTAAACAACTTGCTCAGCACAGCAATAGTTGTGGAATGAGGACTTACTACATCCCTAAACACGCTGATTTCTCCTCGATTAGCCATATCATCCAAATTAGGCGTATTAGGCAGATAATAGCCATAAAGATGCATATGATTTCGATTGGTAGACTCCCCCAGAATAAATACCACATTCTTGATTTTACCATCATTGCGGGTAAGCTGAATATCCGTATCCAGCTTGGCAGACAGCTCCCGATAGGCTTGAATATTCTCAAAAGCTGTCTTAGAGGACAGCACCAGCCGCTGCATAGGGAACATGGTATCCCACAGCACATCAATATGAAGACTGAAAAGCATCACTGTATAGATTAAGGATACCGCCAAAAGGCAGGAGGTAAGCACCTTTTTGCCTACGGCATCAAAATGCAGCTTCCGCCAAGGTTTGTTCAAAGCCAGCAAAGCCAGAATACACAGCAGAGCAATTACTCCTGCTATCTCTTGAGGCCCTGCATACATGGTAATAAACTCCCCTGCCTCCTTTAAATTGGTTTCCAGCAGAGAAGCAACTACCCCCACTCCAATGAGAGCTGTATAATTATATACCACTACTCCCTCAATCACAAAGGGCACAAAGAATACTACCAACAATATATTCTTCAACCATTTCTGCGGTCTGACTGGCAGCTTATCCAGCAGAAAAACCAACAGCAGGTTTATCAACAGCATAAAGCCAGCAAAGCTGCACATAGCCTCACCATTTTTCTTCATAACCATATAGCAGCACATAGGCAGACAATTGAAAATGAAGAAAGCCAGGTAAAAGCCTCCCTGCCGCTGCAGCAGCCGGGATACTCCAACCACAAATCTATCCAGAATGTTTTTCATTCACCCAATCTCCTTACTATTAGAACCCCCACCTGCCAGCTCCCCATCATGTATAGAGAGAATTAACAGGACACCGACTTACAATTGATCCATCATGCGGTGAGTCTGAGGAATAACCCGCACATCCTTTAGCCGCTCCAGAGCCATCTGCTGCAGCTCCAGAACCCTGCCAGGCTCAATAGGCGGCACACCATTCATAGGTGTCACTGGCTGGAGTATCAGCAAGGTATTATCATCTACAGAAGCAATTACTTCCACAGCCTTCTGAAAATCCTCCTCCACCAAATCTCCCGGCAGCACCAGCTTGGCATAAACATCCTTGTGATTGTCCACCGCCAACTGCAGGAACTCCTTGTGCTTAGACCACATATCTACCCCGGTATTCTGAGGCAGCTTAATATCCATGCTGATAATATCCACCAGTGGCAAAACCTCTGCCAGCCTCTCTGGCAATGTACCATTGGTTTCCAACATGATTTTACCCTGAACCATAGGCAGCAGCTCCTGCAAAAATCTAATCTGCAGCAAAGGCTCGCCCCCAGTAAGGCTAACTGCCTGATGAGGCAGCTCCAAAAGAAACTGATTTATATAGGCAGCAGCTTCATTGGCATCCAATGGATTGATAATCTCCCGAAAGCGTCTGGCCCCAGGAGCAATCTCCACATTGCACATAAGATGCGCCCCAGCCTCATTCTCCGTATCGCAGTAACCGCAGTGAAGATTACAGCCCTCAAATCTCACAAAAAGCTGACGACAGCCTACATAGCGGCCCTCTCCCTGCACAGAGGAAAAGATTTCAATAATATTTGTCTGCATAGTCCACCTCACTCAGAATAAATCACAGAGGATTTTGGCGATTCCCAAACCTGAATCTGCTGCAGAGCAATATGAGGCATAGTCTGGAAAAACTCCGCCTTGGCCATTTCCTTATAAACATACTGAGCAATATTCTCTGCCGTAGGATTCTTGCCATCAGCAAAGGCTGGCAATTCGTTCAGCATACGATGATCCAAAGTTTCCAAAAGTTCTCTCAGCTTTCCCTTTACCAGCTTAAAATCCACCAGCATACCCAGCTTATCCAGCTTTTCACCCCGAACTACAGCCTCCACTGTCCAGCTATGGCCGTGAATACGGTCACATTTGCCAGGATAGCCTGCTACACGGTGAGCCGCTTCAAATTCCGCACTTACATGTATCTCAAACATTTTCTTACATCCTTTCAGACGAAAAGAGACCTCCTGAGAGGCCTCCGAAAAACATATCCTTTGTTATAACCCCTGCATTTTCTTACTACAAGGCAATCACCAAGGGAGATATTAGCTCCACCTTGTTATTTCTTCTTGTTCTTCATCAGCTGGTCATAGCTAATAGCCCGGGTGTGCTTGGTATGGCTCCACTCATGGTCATTACGCTTGAAAAAGCCTATGAACACAATAGGTATCCAGGAATAAATAAACACAGGATACAACAGCAAGTAGAACCAAGCCTTCAGCTTGGCACGAATCTTCAGCAGGATAATCATAGGCAGAATATACTGTCCCATCATAATAGCCGTCATCAGCTCAGAAGGCATAAAAGTATAGATGCTGGTATAGAACTGGCCAAACCACAGCTGACAATAGCTGGCAATAATGAAGAAGGTGGAAATCATCAGGAAATGGGGCTGCAGCAAATAAATACAGCCATCCAGAATACGAATATCCCGACGCTTGATACCCTCTTTAAACATAACCGGAATAAAGCGATGAGCCACATCAAACTGTCCCTGTGCCCAGCGTTTACGCTGATTCCAGGACTGCATAAAGGTCAAAGGCTTTTCATCATAAACAATAGCATCATGGGCCCAGGTAGTCTTAATACCATTAGCCAAAGACTTCATGGTAAATTCCATATCTTCAACCAGACAGGTAGCCCGCCAGCCATATTGCTTCAACACATCAGTGGTAATACACATACCAGTACCGCCCAATACAGCAGACAAGCCCAGATTGGTCTTAGCCAAATGGGAAATATGATCGATTACCCAGAAAGCAATGGCAAAGGTGCCCGCTACCCAGGTATCATAAGGATTCTTGGCATCCAAATAACCCTGAATAATCTTGGCGCCCTTGCAGAGATGATGATTCATCTCCATAAGGAAACGAGGGTGCACCAGATTATCTGCATCAAAGATACACACAGCATCATACTTCTTGTCCATAGCAAAGAGCTTCTCAAACATCCACTCCAGAGCATAGCCCTTGCTCTTCTTGGTAGGATGGGTACGCTCACAAACAATGGCGCCAGCCTCTCCAGCTACCTGGGCAGTATTATCGGAGCAATTATCTGCAATAACATAAATATCATACAGCTCCTTGGGATATTCCAGCTGTTTGAGATTCTCTACCAGCTGGCCAATAACCGCCTGCTCATTATGGGCAGCCACAATAACCGCCATAGTTTTCTCCGGGGTGGTGATTTTCTTTTCCTTGAAACGCCACAGACCGAAAAATCCAATAAAGAAAAAATACACTGTAAATAGGAAAATAATTATCTGCAGTGGCACCATTACTATATCAAATGGAAAATTCATGAACTAGCTTTCTCCTTTGGTTTGTAAAATTTTCCCGACTAGGCTTATTCGCCTGCCAGATTGATAGCATGATTGATAATGCCGAAAATAGCGTAGGAAGCAAATACTGCAAACAGCAAGGCATAAACAATGGCATCCATACCCAGGTACAATATTGCCAAAAATACTACAGCAGCAACAGCCTTGGCCACCAGATTCATCTTCTCAGCCCCATCACCCTTGAAATTAGGATAATGAACTGTGCTGACCATCAAATAGCCTACCACCATTACAAGCACAGGATAAGCATAGGACAGCTGATTCAAATCAAAGCCAATGCCCTTAAACAGCAAAGTAGATGTAGCAATCAAACAGCCACCGGCTGGAATAGCCAAGCCCATAAAATAGCCATGTACCACATCAGTGCTAACATTAAAACGAGCCAAACGGCCCATACCGCAAACTGCAAAGAAAATAGCTGCCACCCAGCCCAAAACACCAAAGCTCTCCAGCTGGAGACTATAGGCCAAAAAGGCTGGTGCCGCACCAAAGGAAACCAAATCGCAAAGAGAATCCATTTCCTTGCCAATCTCACTGCTAACATGCAAGGCTCTAGCGGAACGACCATCCAGACCATCTGCTACCAGAGCCAGCAAAATACAAATCGCCGCCTTTTCCAGCTCACCATGAAAGGTAAAGAGAATGGAGCACATACCAAAAACCAGATTCATTGAGGTTAGACCATTTGGCACCCATGATTTACTAAACATTATTTAATCCTCCCCAGAACGCTCTCACCGCCACGAACCTTATCTCCCTTTTTCACCAGAACCTCCACATTCCGTGGTACAACCAGCTCTGTACAGGAGCCAAATTTAATCAGGCCGTAAACCTGTCCCTTGGACATATTATCATCAAGAGTAACCCAGGAAACAATACGGCGGGCCAAAATGCCGGCAATCTGGGTAACAGTCACCCGAAAGCCCTTTTCATTCTCAATGCCCAGCATATGCCGTTCATTCTCAAAGCCTACCTCATCCTTGTAAGCAGGACGGAAGCGGCCGCACACATATTTCTGGCATTTTATCTCGCCCGCAATAGGACTGCGGTTAACATGAACATTAAATACAGACAGGAAAATGATAATCTTGGTGCAAGGCCCCTTGACAAAATCATCATCCTCCAACTCCACCACATCCTGCACAGTACCATCTGCCGGAGAAACCACCAGATGCTCGTCTGTAGGAATAGTACGATCCGGATTTCTAAAAAAATAAGTAAAATAGCATGCCAGCACCACAAAAGGAACTGCCACAGCCACCCCAAAACCAAAATACATTACCACTGCCAGGAAGAGAGCAGCTGCAATATAAATATAACCTTCCCTGACTACAGGGCCACGATTCATTATTCCACACCTCCACAGATAAAAATATCTGAAGTACACACTAATTAAAATTATTTCTTACTAGCCATAACCTTCATGACAAACTTAGGCAAGGCCAGCAATCTGCCAGCACGGCTAGGCTGCTTCAAGCCACGGAAAAGCCATTCCAGCTTGGCCTTCTGCATCCAGAGTGGTGCTCTCTGCATCACACCTGCCATAACATCCAGAGTGCCTCCTACACCAATGGCTACAGGAACCTGCAGTTCCTGGCGGTATTTATACAGCCATTTTTCCTGCTTTGGCACCCCTAGAGCCACCAAAAGAATATCCGGTCTGGCAGCCTTGATTTCAGCAATAATCTCTGGCTCATCTCCCTCACTGAAAAAACCATTGCGAGTACCTACAACCTTGATACCTGGATACAGCTCCATAGCCTTTTCCCTGGCAGTTTCCGCTACCCCAGGAGCAGAACCGAAGAAATATATCCTATCCCCTCGGCCAGGTGCCTCCCGCATCAGCTCCTGAGACAAATCATAGCCAGCCACCCTTTCTGGCATTTCCACCCCTAGATAGTTGGCTGCCCAGACTGTACCAGCTCCATCAGGAACCACCAGGTCTGCACTATTCAAAATATGCTTCAATTCCTCATCCTGAGTAGCCCGCATCAACATCTCTGCATTAGCGGTAGCCACCAGGGCATTTTTTCTTTCATCTATAAACTGCTGAACTTTTTCAACAGCCTGAACCATAGTCAATGAATTTACATTAACGCCAAGAATCTCAGCTTGCTTTAATGACATTCATCTACCTCCCATATCTATTGCTAAAAAATCCTAACCTATATATTACCACAATTGAAAAGGAATGTACAAGCCTATTTATTTCATTTTCCTCTCCGCATTGACCATTGCCATAGCAAATGTTATTCTATTATATTGTAAGAAATAACTAACACAGGAGGAATTACCATGAGCTTAGACGGTATTTCCATGCATCCTCTTTCCATTGAGCTGGATAAAGCCATTGCCGGAGGACGCATTGACAAAATAAATCAGCCCAACAAGCAATCCATTATTATGGCCCTGCGGATGCCGGGCAAAAATATTATGCTGCATATCAGCATCAATCCTCAAAATCCTGCCATGCATATTGTGGACAAGGCACCAGAGAATCCCCCTGAGCCTCCCATGTTCTGCATGGTGCTGAGAAAGCATCTGGAAACCGGTCGTATTGCCAGTGTGCGCCAATACGGTCTGGATAGACTGCTGATTGTGGATATTGACTTTTTGGCTGCCGGAGGCCAGATTATTACCAAATCCCTTATGGTAGAGCTAATGGGCAAATACAGCAATATTATTCTGGTGCAGGATGGCATGATTATTGACTCCCTTCGCAAGGTAGGCGCCAATTCCAGCCGAATCCGCACCATATTGCCAGGGGATAAATATATTCTGCCCCCTCAGCAGGACAAACTGAATCTGCTGGAGGTGCCTATACCAGATATTATCTCTGCCCTGCAGGCCAAAACAGAGCTAAAGCTAAGCAAGGCCATTTTGGATACCTGTCTAGGCTTTGGCCCTGTTACCGCCAAGGAAACTGCTTTCGGTGCAGGATTGCCTAACAATATTCCTGTAGCAGAACTGAATCCGGGGGATTGGCAATCTTTAGCAGATTCTCTAGCGGAAATCAAGGAAAGCTTTCAGGAGCCTTGCGGTCAAGCCTCTATTGTGGTGGACAAAAACAACAAACTGCTGGCCTCTGCCGCCTTCCCTCTCCATTATTTCACAGAAGAAAATACCCTTACCTTTAACACCATCAGCGCCATGCTAAGCAAAGCCTCAGATTTGGTAGGCAGCTATCAGGTGCCGGATCAGGATAGATTCAAAAAGCTGGTGAAAAATGAACTGCATCGAGCCCAGAACAAGGTGCAAAAGCTGGAGAATGATATTGCCGCTGCTGAAAATGCAGAGGACTACCGTATCAAGGCTGACAATCTTATGACCTATCAGTACCAGTTCAAGGATAGACAGGATGCAGAAATCAAAGTTCCCAATATCTATGATGAAGCTGGCTGTGAAATTACCATTGTCATGGATCAGCGACTGTCTATAATGGAAAACATCCAGGCCTATTACAAAAAATACGACAAGTTAAAGCGAGGCAAGGTGCTGTTGGAACAGCAGCTGCAGCACTGTCTGGAGGAAATAGACTATCTAGCCTCCATTGAGGCTTCTTTGGAATCCTCCTCCGAGCTGGCGGAAATCAATGAAATAAAGGCAGAGCTGATTGCCAGTGGTATTCTCAGAGAAAAGCCTAAAAAGCATGCTGCGGAAAAGCAATCCCAGCCTTTCAAATTTACCGCCCCAGATGGCTCCACCATTTTAGTAGGCAAAAACAATTATCAGAATGACAGATTAACCTTCAAAATAGCCAATCCCAACGATATCTGGTTCCATACCCAGAATATCCCCGGCTCCCATGTTATTCTCCGCTGTGATGGACAGGAGCCAGATGAGGATACCATTTTGCTGGCCAGCTATCTGGCGGTTCACTTCTCTCAGGCCAAGGGTTCTTCCAAAGTGCCTGTGGACTATACTAAAGCCAAATTTGTCAAAAAACCTTCTGGTGCCAAGCCTGGCTTTGTGATCTTCACCAACCAGACCACTCTCTATGTAACCCCAGAGCAGGAGGTATTACAGCCTATCCTGCTTCAAAGCATATAAAAAGGGGGATTCTCTCCCCCTACAGCTCCCATGTCCCCTTTCGGACATGGGATTTTTTTATTTTTTCCCCATGACAGGGAGCCAATGTCAAATATCCTCATAGAAGCAATAACGATTTTTGCCACTCTTTTTGGCCGTGTACATAGCCTCATCACTTTTGTGCAATAGAACATCTACCTGTCCATCATTATTCTTTTCCAGCAGCACACCAATGCTGACAGACAGATTTTTGAACTCATGGTTCATAGCAAAGAAAACCCGCATCTTCTCCATAAAGCCGTCCAGTTTTTGGCACATTTCCTCTTTGGTATATTCTCCCTGCAGAGCCACCACAAATTCATCACCACCCATACGGGCAATAATACCATCAGCAAAACTTGCCTGAAGCAGGGTAGCAAATCCTGCCAGAGCAGCATCTCCTGCCTGATGGCCATATTCATCATTAAGCTGTTTGAAGCTGTCCAAATCAAGATAAATAACCGCCAAACTATCCGTATCCATTTTCTGCATACTATAGTAGAAATACCGCCGGTTAGCCAAACCTGTCAACTCATCAGTCTGAGCCTGCTGCAAAAGCTTTTTCCGATAGGCTTCCTCCTTGGTAATATCCTTGGCTACACCAACAGTACCAATAAAGTTTCCCTTATCATAAATAGGTGTCTTGTAGGTCAACAGCTCCTTCATGCCGCTAGAGCCCTTTACCTGCTCCCGATAACGGCAGGTGTGACCAGCCAGCTTTACATCCTGCTCTGTCTCAATGCAGACATACTGGCCATCCTCATATTCCTCTGGTGTCAAATCCCAAATATAATAATGCTGCTTGCCACGAATATCCTCTTTTGTCTTTTTCACCGTATCACAAAAGGCATTATTTACACGCCAATGCTCACCAAAACGCCCCTTGAACCAAATCAAGTCCAGACTGGTATCTATAACCGCCTCCAGCTCCGTATTCCACAGCCAGGCATCCTTTTTCAGCTTTTCATTATCCAGCAAACGGGTAAAAAGCAATTTTGCTGTAGCAGGCACCAGCTTCTCTGGCCAAATATCGTGAAGCTGTTCCAATTCCTGACAGCTTAGCTCCGAAGCCCTGTCTGTACAATAAATACACAAGGCCTCCCCTAGAACCTGCCTTATTCTATTTATACAATCTGTCCCATTATCCCGAAAGATAACAATATCTATTTTCTTCTCATAACCATCTTTGAGACTATTTTCACAAATAAAATTATGACTAAACCATTCCCGAGGTTCCACCTCTTTAATAGCTACAACCACAGCTTCATCCATATTGAGCAATAGAATATTTAGATCACATCTATACAAATTGCTCTCCCCCTATCAGCACACTGTCTTATTTTAAGCAGATTATACTATTTATTCGTTTTGTTTTGGTTTGATAGCCCCACAATGTTTATCAAACCAAAATAAATACTTGCATATATTTTATCATAGCTAAAAAGATTACTCAATATTTGTCTAACTAATTCTTTCCCTATATGACTACAAAAAAACAGGAGCCAGCCACTATCTCCTAGAGACGCGATCTAGCTCCTATTCTCATATAATATTAATGTCTTTATCTAGGACAAAAGACTTGTGCACTAGATTAATTCATACATATTCTTCGTCTGCTCCAGAATACTGTCACGACGCTCCTTGGACTGGGCAAAATAATCATGGACAGCCTGTCTATCACCGCTGGCAATAGCCTGAGCCACTTCCCCTAAGATGCCCTGCAAAAGATGAATATGATTGATAATAGCTTCACTATTAGTCATGCAGATATCAGCCCACATATCAGCGTTAGAGGAAGCAATACGGGTGGTATCCTTGAAGCCGCCTCCTGCCAGCTTTAGGCAGGCCTCCTGATCTCCGTGGCTTCGATTCAATAGAGTAACCAAAGCCGCAGCAGCCACATGAGGAATATGACTGATAACCGAAGCACAACGGTCATGCTTGGCTATATCCAAGGTGGTAAGATTGGCCCCAGTCAGCTTTACCAGCTCACAAACCTTGTTGTGGATTTCTGCTGGCACATCATCCTTTTCCACAATTACATAGCATTTGTTTTGGAACAAATCTTTCTTGGCCGCAGCCACACCGCTCATTTCCCGACCAGTCATCGGATGGCCTGGCACATAATAAATATTGTCTGGCAGGATTTTCTTAAGCTCATTCCAGATATACTGCTTGGTACTGCCGGCATCTGTAATCACTGCTCCCGGCTTAATAAAGGGCAGCAGCTTCTCCACCATAGGCACCATTTGCAATACAGGGGTACTCAGGAAAATAATATCTGCTTCCTTTACCACCTGCTCCGGATCGCTAGAGGCAAAATCCACTGCCCCCAACTCCACGGCTTTGTCCATAGAAGCCTGAGTCCGACACATACCAGTAATGTATATTTCATCCCCTAGCCTATCCTTAAGACACATTCCTAGAGAACCGCCAATAAGACCTACACCAATAATCGCAAGCTTTAACTTAGGCATCAGCCTCACCTCTCAACATAGCTGCCAGCTTGTTTACATCCTCCATAACAGAGCGGAAATCAGCAGGAGTCAGGGACTGCTCTCCATCAGACAAGGCAATCTCTGGATGTGGATGAACCTCAATAATCAAGCCATCAGCACCGGCTGCAATAGCTGCCATAGCCATAGGTCTAACCATACTGCGACGGCCAGTACCATGACTTGGATCTACAATAATTGGCAGATGGGACAGCTCCTTGATAGCTGCCACAGCACTCAAATCCAAGGTATTGCGGGTGTAGGTTTCATAGGTACGGATACCACGCTCGCAGAAGATAACATCATCACAGCCCTCACTCATAATGTACTCTGCAGCATTGAGCCATTCCTTAATGGTAGCGCAAAGGCCCCGCTTCAACATAACTGGACGGCCTGCCCGGCCTACTTCCTTCAACAGCTGGAAGTTCTGCATATTTCTAGCGCCAATCTGCAATACATCAGCATAGCGGGCTACAGTCTCAATAGAGCGCTGATCTACCACCTCGGTAACAACCTTCAGACCGTTGGCATCAGCAGCAGTTCTCAGCATCTTCAAACCTTCCTCTGCCAAGCCCTGGAAATCATAAGGAGAGGTACGAGGCTTGAAGGCACCTCCCCGCAGGAACTGAGCTCCAGCACTAGCCACAGCCTCAGCAGATTCCAGCAGCTGTTCCATGCTTTCCACAGCACAAGGACCAGCCATCACTACAGGCTTGCTGCCACCGATTTCCACTCCATCTACATTAACAATGGTATTGTTTTTCTTAAATTCTCTGCTTACCAATTTGTATTTTTCTGTAATCCGCACTGTTTTCTCCACTCCGCTAAGATGCTGCATTTCCAATTTGCCAATCTCAGCCTTGTCCCCAATAACTCCTACAATGGTACGGCTGGCTCCCTTGGACAGGTGAACCCCCAGACCTTTTTCTTCAATTTTATCAATTACATTCTTCAACTCATCCTCAGTAGAATGGGGTGCCATAACGATAATCATAAAAATCTCCTCCAATTATATCATACAATGTTTAAACTTGAATACAAAAAAACCGCCCCTGAATACAGGGACGGCTGCTAACCGTGGTACCACCCTGCTTACTTTCGCAAGCACTCTTTTCAGATACTAACATATCCTAGTCCATGATAACGGAGACAATCCGGCATAACCTACCATCACCCATAAGATGACTTCAGCCTGCAGCTCACAAGTGTATATTCCCAGCTTCCTCTACTGTGTCACAGCAACCCACAGCTCTCTGTCAAGCCCCCACTGGATTTCTCTTGCTCATAGCATTTAACTTTATTGGTTCTCATTGTAACCACTTTGACAGTAATTGTCAAGATTTTTTGCCAAAATTCTGATTTGCCGAGTTTCCTATCTCCCTAGGGATGTAAATATAATTCGATATGTCAAAGGTTCTCGAAAGACAGCCTGCGGTCATAACGACTTTTGCTCTGTCCGACTTAATGGCCCTATCTGATGATTTATTCTAACGCACAGATACCGCTTGTCGCTGAGCCAATTCACAGAGGCCGTAATGGTAGAGATGGACACCGGGGCCACTTTTGCTACGCAAAAGCAGGAGTCTCCCGACGCAAAAGTGTCATGCCCCTCCGGCTGTTGCCGAATCATCAAGGCTTATCGATACTGCCAATCCCAATAATTCTGCTATCTTCGTAGAAAATAGGTCGTTCCAAATTGTGCCAAAGCAGGAAGGTGCAATGAATACACAAAATAGAAGGCATGACATATACCCTTAACAGGTATATCGATGTGCCTCGCTTCTTAACGAATTTAAGCCATGAAAAGGTGAACATCGTGAAGCTTTTCATGAGATTAAATGAGTTTAGCAGCGTGAGGCACATCAATATAGCGCGAGCGTGCCTGTAAGGGTATATGCCATGCCTACAGAAATCGTATATGTATGCCATTGCTGAGATTAGTATTTAGCTTGGTAAATCAGAATTTGCAAAATAAATATCTACTGCAATCTCAACAACACTTGCATCAGCTTTAATGGCTCTTTTTCAAATACCTCTGTTTCCTTAACTAAAGCTTTAGAAAAATTTCTTCTATGATCTAATGCCCTCGAAAATAGACCTAGCACATCCAATATATTCTTTTCCTTTAATGCATCATCTAATGCGTATGTGCTGTGAATTAACAATTGACACATTTCATAAGCTATCAAATAGGAACAATAATTATGCAAAAAACCTCCGCTAAAGGAATATGGATAAGCATGAAAAAGCCATTCATGCTGCCAATATCGCTCTAAGACGCTTCCAAAATTGTCTTGTATCACATGATGTCTTTTCTCATATATATTGTTATAATATTGGTTCATTATTTGCCAAGGCTCACTTGCTATCAATAATTTTTCTTTCTGCTGCTCTAGCACTGTAATAATACCTTTCATAAATTGCTGATGAGCAATTGGATAATATTGCCAATTATTCCATAAATTCGAAATTTCCTGCTGAAATGTGTCGCTATTGTAATAATCTATCAAACCTGCCACAGCTTCCACATCCTGCTGGCAATCCTCAACTCTGTCGAGAAATAACCCTAATAACACCAATCTCTGTTCAAAAGTATAGGAAGCATTTTGCAAAATAGCTAAGCCGCCCATAACAATATGGACGGCAGCTAAATCATCAGATACATTCTTTGCGTTGCAAAACTTTGTAGTCAAGGCCCAAGCTGCTGTATCCTTTTCACAACCAATCTGCTGCAATTCCATGGCATTGGATGACAATAAAGCTTGCTCTGCTGCTACAGGACAAGTCATACTCAATAGTCTAAATTGATACTTACCAATTTGTAATGCCACTCTAGGATATGTTTTACAGGTTACAGATAAAGCATCTTCTCCCATACTACGATGAACATAACACAAAGTCCCATCACACTGCAATGGACAATCTCCCAGTATATTTAACCTAATCTCAAAACCTGTTCGATCTGTAGAGGGCTGAATACTTGATAATATCTTTTTACGCATAACAGGATTCTTGATGCGCTGATATTTTTTATATGTATCTACATCAATTTCAATACGCCAATTACTTCTACAACATTTAGCATTACATTTTGAACCATCACATTTAAAATCCGCTACATATTTAGGCTGTAATATAATCATTCTCATTTTCCTTTATATGCTTAATCACAAGTAACTCAAAAAGACCAGACATATCTATATCAGAAATTTTTTCTTTTATTTTATCAACGATTACTTCTACAGTTATTTTTTCTAATAACCCTTTAATAAATGGAAACATACTTTTTATAAACTTATCCAAAATGTCCTTATCAGGTGCAACAACAGTAACTTGCACCTCTATATCTACATATGCAGTATGTAATTTCTCATTGTTTTCACTTTTATGCTCATCACTTTCATCTATATATACAACAATAGATCCCAGTAAACCTTCTGATTCTAAGAGAGCATTAATCAGCTTAACGGCTTCATCCTTTGACATCCTTGAAAAAATGTCATTGAATACCTTTTTTAATTCTTTATAATCATCGCTAGAAAGTAAAGGTATCTCCTTTTCTAAGCTGATATTAGCATTTTCATTTACAAATTTATAGTTATTAGATAGTTCTTCCAATATCGTACACATACTGAAACTCCTTTATACATAAAATATTAATATGGCAGGAGTGACACCCCTCCCGCCCTATATGCTATAATACTATAAATAACATATCTGGATTTTTCAAATTAGTAACCAAAATAAATTTTAACCTAGTATATTCATTTTTCCGAGTTATTTTTGTCAGATTCCGTAATATATATTGCTTTACGCAGAGGTAGATATGTTTTTTTAGTTTTTATTTTTTCTACTTTACTAGGTTTCTTTTGATTTTTTTCTGATTTATCAGTAGTATTTTTCATAAGAAATACTCTTTCATTTTAAATATTTTGCAATATAGTTTAATACCACTACGCCAACCACCACGAAAAAAATAAAACTCATACACTATAATGGATACCATATTTTCTCCAATTTAATGCTACAATATAATAGTAATGGAGCGGGAGTGACAACTCTCCCGCCCCATATGCAATGGTAGTTCTAATAACACACCTTGATCCTTCAGGCTAGCAACAAGAAGGGGTGCGGAATTAGTATATTTAGTTTATATATCAGCAACAGGCTAAAGCCCATTACAGAATATATCATAGCAATTTTGATAGCTTTTCTAAATAGATTTGCCATCAACCAGCTATCCTAGCTATGCTCTTACTGAAGCAGGGACAGTACATTGGAGCTGGACTGATTAGCCTGTGCCAACATGGACTGTGCAGCCTGCAGCAGAACATTGTTCTTGGTGTAGTTGGTCATTTCCTTAGCCATATCAGCATCACGAATAGTGGACTCGGAAGCCTGTACATTCTCAGATGCAGTGGTCAAGTTAGTGGAAGTGTACTCCAGACGAGACTCAACGGAACCAATGGTTGTCTGCTGGTCAAGAGCCTTCTGAATCGCATTGTCCAGAACATTGATAGCAGCATTTGCCTTGGTCTGAGTGGAGATGTTCAGCTTAGTGCCATCTGCACCCTGAAGTCCAAGAGCCTCAGCACGCATATCAGTAAGACCAACCTTGATGGACTGGTTAGCTTTAGCACCAACCTGCAGGCTGATTGCATTATCATCGGACTTATTCTGAGCACGAATAGTCTCCTCAAAGGCATCCAGAGCGGCATTAGCAGACTTCTTTACATTGCCCTTGGAATCGGTAATGCTGATGTTAAAGCCAGAAATCTGACCACCAATACCAGCGTTATTTGCAGTAATAGTAATAGCATCCTTACCGGAAGCAGTATCAACAGTATCATTAGAAGCAGCTAAACCTACAGTCTTACCAGTCAACAGATTAGCCTGAGCCAACTTCTTCATATTGTCAGTATAGGCAGTCTTAGCATCATCAGTATCCTGAGTTGTACCACCACCATTTCTAGCCTTCAAATCATCAGCAGTCTGTGCAGCAGTACCACTCAATGCAACATTATTATAGGTTTTAAGTGATGTTGCAGTATTATCAAAGGCAGTTTTATTAGCACCTGCATCTGTTGCAAACTTCTTAGTTTCAGTATTTTTTGAAATTGCACCAGTAAATGATGCCAATTTATCAAAATCATCACCAGCCTCAAAATCTGCTTCAATCTTACCAGCGGCTAGAGTGGCATGATTCTTATTCCAATCGTCAACTGCAACCTTAAGTGCAGCAACCTTGTCACTCAAGTCCTTTCTAGCTTTTTCTTCTGCTGTAACGGCAGTATCGACAGCATCCTTCTTCTGTACTGCATCTGCTGTATCATTCTTGATTTTCTTAATAGCTGTGGCATCAGTTGTTCCCTGAGCAGCAATAATGCTATCATTAGATGCATTAGCAAAGATCTGAGAAGTCTTATCAACATCTTCAGCAGCATTGAAGATATCCTGCAAGGTATGAATCTTATTATTACCGGCATCATCCTTATAGCCTACCTGGAAAGTAGTAGTATACGTCTTGCCAGCCTGTACATAAGATACAGTTACCTTATCGGTTTCATGAATCTCCAGACTATCGCCACTGCGGGAAGCCAAAGCTGTCAGTGCAGTCTCACCAGTAGTGCCTTCTTTCAGGCTCTGGTTGGACAAGGCAGTGTAGGTAGCATTACCAATGGTATTCTTGGAACCGTCCACCAAGAACTTGCCGTTGAAGGTTACATTTGCGTTATCGTTAATCTGGTCGATGGACTGATCCAGTTCCTTCTGGATGGTCTGA
>CAKPYV010000046.1 GCA_934203205.1 uncultured Anaerovibrio sp.
GCACAGGTACTCTTCGCGCCTCGGTACTTAGCGATTCATGAGCTTTCGGGGCGTCAGCCACGAATTGCCTCATGAGAGCTTTAGTACCGCTAGGCGAGAAAAGTAGCGAGAGCGTGCCTGAAAGGGTACTCCCATATCGCCATTAATAGGGGATAGTTTTGCACATCAATATAGCGCCAGCGTGCCTGTAAGGGTATACGCCATGCCTACAGAAATCGTATATGTATGCCATTATGCAAATAATTCTTTGGCTCTACAAATCAGAATTGAGATTTCATATATTCCAAGGAATTTAATAATTGTTATATTTTATTATCAAATATCTCTCAATCCCTTGAAAGCACTAAGTTTGTCGCAGGTGAGCTTTCCCTTATTGTTTCCCTTGTATTATATTGTCCCATGAGTGTTTACGAACTCTGATAAGGGCAAAAACAAGGGAAAGAAAATCCTATAAAATAGTATAACACAAAATGAAAACGACATGGTGAACTGATTAAAATGCTTCTAATTTTTGTAACTGATGATTGATTGAAGGATAAGGAGATATGATGAGAACAATATTTGCAGAATATAATCCACATCGAAACAGTATTGATGTTTACACATCTGCGGGCTATATGCTCCGCATTGACTGTTGGGAAGCAGAAAAGAATTAAAAAACTACACCCGGATCAGATTGTGCTTTAAATGCACTTGCTATTGATGAACCACTTTAATATGCAAGATTGTACCTTGAGGGAAATTTGCAGATGTGGGTAGATGCAGAAGATTCTTTAGAGATATAAAAAGACAACCTTAAGGCAGAGTAGTTACCTAATTACTCTGCTTTAAGGTTATAAAGAATTCTTTCGTTATCAATTAGAATCGCCATGTATGCAACGATTTTATCCACTGTGGATCAAAGTGATTTACGATTTCGCTATGTCCGATATCAAGTAGTTTGATTTGTTCCATGTCCTCATCAGCTAAAGAAAAATCGAATACATCAATGTTCTGTGCCATACGGTCTGCATGTACAGTTTTAGGAATCACAACTACACCTCGTTGAATATTCCAACGGAGTGCAACCTGTGCGGCTGATTTTCCGTATTTCTTTCCAATCTCAGTCAATGTAGGATTATTAAAGAAATCCCGAAGCCCTTCATCAAATGATGCCCATGCTTCTGGAATAACATCATACTCCTTCATCGTATCTATGTTTAACTGCTGCTGAAAAAATGGATGCATTTCAACCTGATTTATCATTGGCTTGATTTCAAATGTTTCACAAAGGTCTACAAGCACATGTGGATAACAGTTTGCCATACCAATAGCTTTTAGCTTGCCATCTTTATATAACTTCTCAAGTCCTTTCCATGCATTGATATAATCACCCATTGGCTGATGAAGAAGTAGCAGATCAATATATTCTACCCCAAGTCTTTCCATTGACAATTACGCCATTATATAGTTCTCTGTATTCCATGATTGGATTCTCCTCATACTCTCAAATTTAATACTTTTTCTCACCATTAAAAATCATCATGTAATCCTTTTTAGGTTCTATTTCAGGCTTTGCTACTTTTTCCGCCCATTCATCTGGAACAATCTCTTCAAGTGAAATGGTAAGTGCTTCCTGTGGGCATCCCCACTCCTCTAAAAACACCTGATTGATTTTTTCAACAACTTTTTTCTTGGTTTCCTTATCTTTCGGGAACGCTTTAATAGCAATATATGGCATATTTTTCTTCCTCCTTAATCATTGGCATGTACATCAAAATTAGAAATTAAAAATTCAGCAACACCCGGAGCATCATGGTCAAAGCATCCTTTTCCAGTATCAAGTGCACGGATTGCATTCATTTCCTCTTCTGAAAGTTCAAAATCAAAGATTTCCATGTTGCTCTTCATTCTCTTAGGATTTGTAGATTTCGGGAAAATGATTGCTCCTTCCTGATGTTCAAAACGGAGAATAATCTGTCCGACATCTTTGCCATGTGCTTCTGCAATTTTTACGATTACAGGATCAGCAAGCATATCTTTGTTTCCCTGTCCAAGTGGTCCCCACGCTTCCAGCGCAACTCCTGCATCAGCCATGATTTTTCTCATTTCTTTTCTCTGACAATATGGGTTAAACTCAATCTGGTTTACAGATGGCATAGTATCAAACTGCGGAATAAAATTATTCCAGATTTTAACGGTCATATTGCTAACACCAATAGAATGGATTTTTCCTTCTTTCTTTGCATCTTCCATCGCTTTCCAAGCCCCCGGCACATCTCCGTATGGCTGATGGATCAGTTACAAGTCCATATAGTCCAGCCCTAATTTTCTAAGAGATGTTTCGATACCTTTCTTCGCCGGTTCATATCCATAATCCTGTAACCAGAGCTTGCTTGTAACGAATATATCTTCTCTTGGAATACCACTTTCACGGATAGCCTGACCAACTTCCTGCTCATTAAAATATGCAACCGCTGTATCAATATGTCTGATTCCAAGATCAAGAGCCTCTCTTACAGCCTTATAGGTACTTCCATCTGCCGGAATCTGAAATGTTCCAAAACCATATACCGGAATTTCTACACCATCATTTAATTTTTTTGTCTGCATTGTCATTTCCTCCAATTCTATTTTCCTGTTATTGTCTGAACCCACTCATCAATCACGTTTTCCAGTTTTTTCTTATTGCCAGTTACAAAACGTGGAAGTGGTAAACCAGTTATATAATGTGCTTCTTTTGACATATCACGCATTGCATGGTTATATTTTTTGTCATGATCGTAAAATGTCCAGAAAGAAGATATGATCTTTCCTTCTAACTTTACATTCCGCATAAATGTAACTACCGGATTTGCTAGCGTCATTCCCCATACCGGTCCTCCTACGATAATTGTATCATAGATGCTAAGATCTGGAATGGCATTTGTGAGTCCAGGATATGTATTGTTTTTTATTTCTTCCTGTGCTTCATCCCATGCTTTCCACATATCATCATTGTACTTACGATCCGGTATGATCTCATAAATATCTGCTGAAATTTTTTTCTGCAATATATGCGCAATATGCATGGACTGCCCTGTCTGCGAATAGACAGCAATCAATGTTTTTCCCATTTCACCACCTCAATTCTTTACACCAGAAGTTTAACAGGCAATTCTTATGTTGTAAAATGCGGATTTTGCATTATAATATACGTATCACGTATATATTGGAGATTGATATGATAGAAATTTATTTACTGGAACAACTGATTTCATTGGATGATTGCGGAACGCTAAGCGAGGCGGCAAAAAAAATCCACCTGACACAGCCTACATTAACCAGATCCATGCATAAACTGGAAACTGAAATCGGTGTACCTCTTTTTGACAGAACTAATAGAAAAATTCAGTTAAACGATAATGGGAAACTGGTTGCCGGATATGCAAGACAGATTGTTTCTCTTGAAAATGAAATGAAAGATGCCGTCCTTCGTCTGGAGCAGTCAAAGCACATCCTGTCTATCGGAAGTATCGCCCCTGTTCCAATCAGAGAATTTCTTCCCTTGCTTGCAGACTATTGCGTAGGTAAAACACTCCAGTCTGAGATACGGGATGAGCAGACACTGCTTGATGGTTTATATGCAAATAAATACCAGATGATCGTACTAAACCTACCAGTTGAGGACGAAAACTGCATCTGTCATAAAACCTTTAGTGAGCGTTTATATTACTGCTTCCCACCTGTGGATCATCCAACCAGCAAGGAAGGCGTATATTTTTCAGAAATCAATGGGATTACGATGCTTATGCCGTCAGAGGTCGGTTTCTGGCGTGATATAGTAAAGAAATATATGCCGGACTCCCAGCTCATTGAACAAAACACAAACGAAGAAATCAATACAATTGCCGAAAATTCTTCCTTTGCCTCATTCAATACAGATGTGGGAATCCGATATAATATTTTACGACCAAATAGAATTGAAGTTCCTATTTTAGATGATGAGGCAGCTACATACTATTACTGTATCTGCCTGAAAGATTCTTATATTGGAAATGCGCTGATCCATAAACTACAGCTTCAATATCAGGAATAAAATGACATAAAAACAGAAAGCATTATCGAAATTCCACAACCTCAGAAAAATCTTTTCTTGGTCTTTGTTCAGGTGCTTCATCTGCAATACCTAAAGAGATTGCTCCAACAAGCTGTCCTTTTATGCTCATAAAGTCAACCAGTTCATTGTATGCAAAACAGGTATTGGCAATCCACAAGGTGCCATATCCCAGTTCAGTAGCTGTCAGCAATATATTTTGAATAGAGGCACCGATTGACAGCGTATCACAGATTTCCGTTACTCTGTGGTCAGTATCTATCTCTAAATATGGAGAAGTTCCATTTGTATTTTCAATCATAATCAACACTGGTGCTTCTCTCATTATTTGAAGTGTGTGAAACGCATCTGGCAATCCATATTGTGAATCCGGAAGCAGTTTATTTTCTCCGCTTTCCCTCATTAACCCAGCTTCCATACAGTCTAATAACTTATCTTTATTATTTTCTGTATAAACGTAATACTTCCAAGGCTGTCTATTTTTGGCAGAAGGAGCATATATTCCTGCTTTAAGAATCAGCTCTATATCATTCCTGTCAATAGCTTCTTTTTTATATTTTCGTATGCTTCTTCTGCTTTTAATCTCTTGCATAATAAATTCTCCAATTTAAATATAAATTCTCTTACTGAACATTCTTAATGTCAACATACATAATGGATGTAGTCACTATTTCTGTATATAAATATTAAATTCTGAATATAATATCAACTTCAATATGCTTTTCCAAAATAAGAGTGCCTTCAGATTTATTCAACCTTTGTGGCACTCTTGTTCTAACCTAATATCCTCTGACTTCCCGCCAGCCTTTTACATACCACCTGAGTATCTTCCACAATCAGAAATGAATACCTTTGACTGTATCATCTGAAAAAGAGTAGTTGATGTGGAATACCATATCAGCAGAAACATCAATGCTTCATACATGGCTGTTTTTGTTTTATATCTGCCGGCAAGTTTTTCCCTCTGCGTATCATACTTTTCCTTGGCTTTCAGATAAGCTGTCTGGTTACAATTCTGACACTTTTGATAGAGTACCGGCTTTTCAACCGGTATCTCAGATTGTTGACAAACTAGCATAAGGCACTCCATTCATGGTAAAATACTATTATAATTGGGGTGTTTTTATGTATAAGAAAAAGAATCGTGCAAAACAACATCAGATGCAGTTCATAACGCTGAATGACCTTGTTCCAGCAGATCATATTCTTAGATTGATTGATGATGCTATAGATTTTAGCTTTATATATGATGAGGTTGAGGGATTATATGCCTCCGGCAGAGACGGCAGGCCTGGAATTGATCCAGTTTCGCTGTTTAAAATTATATTCATTCAATATCTATTCGGTATAAGAAGTATGCGTCAAACCATAAAGGAAATTGAGGTAAATACAGCATACAGATGGTTCATAGGATATGAGCTTTTAGAGCCTATACCGCATTTTTCTACATTCAGCAAGAACTATACGAGACGGTTCAAGGATACAGATATATTTGAGAAAATATTTCAGCATATACTACAGGATGCTGTAAACAACGGTTTTGTGGATGCCAGTGCTGTTTTTATTGATGGAACCCATATAAAAGCTAGTGCCAATAAGCATAAGACTCAGAAGGTCACTGTGACCAAACCTATACCACAGTATAAATCTGAACTGGATCAGGAAATTGATACTGACCGTAGCCAAAAGGGAAAGAAGCCCTTTGACCGTGATGGAAACAATGACCAAGAAGGTCTTCTTTAAAAAGACTGAGTACGTCTATGATGAATACTATGACTGCTATATATGTCCAGCCAACAAACTGCTACATTATTCCACTACTAATAGAGAAGGCTACCGTGAGTATAAAAGCAATCCATTAGAATGCAGCCAATGTCCATATATTGAAAAATGTACAATGAGCCGCAACCATACAAAGGTTGTGACACGCCATATATGGTCAGAGTATATGGAATATGCTGAGGAATACCGGCATGTATTCCAATACAAGGAAATCTATAAGCAACGCAGAGAAACCATTGAGAGGGTGTTTGCAGATGCTAAGGAACGTCATGGTTTAAGGTATACCATGCTGCGTGGTCTGGAAAAGGTAAAAATGCAGGCGACGCTAACTTTTGCGTGCATGAATTTAAAGAAATTGGCAATATGGAAACACAGGAAGAGGCTGCAAAAGCCGTCTGTACATGGCAAAAATAGTTTTTTTGAAAAAATAAAATACAAACTACTTTATAAGGCAAAAAACTCCTAAATCTGAAATTGAAAAAGCATTTCGAGAGATAGCTGATTACAAGGAAAGGAAATCATTATGAAAACATGATATGATTATAAAGAACACATAAAGAAAGTTTCCCCTACGGGAGAAGCGGAGATTTCTGAAATCGAAGCATTATCAAAAATCATTTCCTCCATTATTGAACGAAGAAATGATTTAGGTATATCCCAAAGAGAATTGGCCGAAATATGCCATATGCCTCAATCATCTGTAGCCCGTATCGAAAGCTATAAAACTGTTCCTAAATTGGACACTTTATTAAAAATCACCCAATCCCTGGGACTGAACCTTACCCTTAGTCCTGCCTAAATCAAAATACTAATATAATATCTAACAGTAGTCTTATCAACAATACACCTACGACAGTCATTGAAAATTTCATCAATGGCTGTTTTTTTATGCCAAAGTTTATCGATATACAGCCTGCGGTCATAACGACTTTTGCTCTGTCCGACTAATGGCCCTATCTGATGGTTTATCCTTACGCACAAATACCGCTTGTCGCTGAGCCAATTCACAGAGGCCGTAATGGTAGAGAGTGCTACCTGGCCACTTTTGCTGCGCAAAAGCAGGAGTCTCCCGACGCAAAAGTGTTATGCCCCTCCGGCTGTTGTCGAATCATCAAGGCTTATCGGTATTGCCAATCTTTGATAATTCTACTACCTTCGTAAAAAATCGGTTATTTCAAACAGTGCCAAGGCGGAAAATTGCGATGAATACACTAATGAGCGGTATGGGAGTACCCCGCACAGGTACTCTTCGCGCCTCGGTACTTAGCGATTCATGAGCTTTCGGGGCGTCAGCCACGAATTGCCTCATGAGAGCTTTAGTACCGCTAGGCGAGAAAAGTAGCGAGAGCGTGCCTGAAAGTGTACTCCCATATCGCCATTAATAGGGGATAGTTTTGCACATCAATATAGCGCCAGCGTGCCTGTAAGGGTATATGCCATGCCTACAGAAATCGTATATGTATGCCATTGCTAAGATTAGCATTTAGCTCGGCAAATCAGAATTTGTGTATGAAAAAAGAGCATACCAATCTTATAAACATCGTATGCTCTCAGTTTCTAAACACTATTAATTTTTAACAAATTTATGACTAGTATATACATATTATCTTCTATTGCTTAAGACTTTTGGCAACAGAATCCAACTCCTCCGAAGTATAGCGACCTGTAGCACGCAACTTATCTATAGTAGTAAGTCCATCTAAGATCATATCTCTTAAACTATCA
Source organism: uncultured Anaerovibrio sp. (assembly GCA_934203205.1). Taxonomy (GTDB): domain Bacteria; phylum Bacillota; class Negativicutes; order Selenomonadales; family Selenomonadaceae; genus Anaerovibrio. The sequence goes on from CAKPYV010000046.1 coordinate 7,583, forward strand.
AGTCTACCTTTGCGCACTCCCTGCATCCTGCCTTCTGTGGCAGCTTTTTCCCACAGGGACAAACTTAAATTACACATATAGCTCACCTCCTGGTCGATTTTTACAGTCATAGGAAGCTGAATTTCTTCCTGTAATTTTTGTTTCTTTGTTTTTACATCCATTTCACTCAATAATGTATCCAGCATACCAATAAGCTGATTCTGACTGCACTCCTCTGTGTTTAATTGTGCCGAAAGCAATCTGGCTGCATAGAATATACCTCGATTGACCACAAAACGCCCCTCACCGGAAATATCATCCTCCAACTGCTTACTAATAATCTTTGAATTACTCAACCCAGGCTCTACAAAAGTCTGACCAAGCATAACAGTATTACTGTCAATACAACTTTCTATTTGCTGCAACGATAGTGTAGACAGCTCGTGAACCGTGAAGTTGTCTATTATCTGATACAAGCTTTGGCAGTATAGGATTCAATGTCAATCTTAACCACATTTACTGCACTTGCCATCTTATCGTCAAACTCATATTCTTCGTTAGTCTGTACTTTCATAAGAACACCAAGTGCTTTACATTTTTCTTTTATGTCTTCAATGATCATTGCTTTACCTCGACACATAACGCTCTCATACTCTGCTCCATATTTGCAAGGTATATCCGCTGTAATAAGAGATTCACCTCTATCAATTTCTACAAATACATTCCTGTTTTCTTTGAGGCACTCCAGCTTGTGTCCTTTTTTCGCACAATGCACATAAAATGTCAGCTTTCCCTTTTCCATTTGGTAGCCATAATGCAATGGTACAATATAAGGGAATTCACCGTCAAACATTCCTAAATGCATATATCTTGCTGACGCAATAATTGTCTCGATTTTATCAATGTCGGTAATCTCTCTATCTTTCCTTCGCATATTTTTTTACTCCCTTCAAATTATGATTTACATAAATCATGATTTCCGAATTTCTCAGCATAACGAAATATGTCGTTTCCTCAAGATTTTATGAAATTACTGCTTTTTCCGCAATAAAAATACAGACAGCCTGCAGGGATACAGGCTGTCTGATGGGAGGGTATACATGGGCAACTATTCATCCTCCACCAGCATACGATACCCAACACCAAGCTCATTGATAATGTAGCGCTTTTCGCCAGGCGTCACGCCCATCTTCTTGCGGATGTTCTTCATGTTGACTTGCAGCTTCTTGATGCTTCCATAATCCGAATATCCCCAAACTCCTTGAATGATGGTGGCATAGGTCAGCACCTTTCCGGCGTGAACGGAGAGAAAGGCTATAATATTGTATTCCGTCTTGGTCAGGTCGATTTCTTTTTTTTCCACGAAAACCTGCCGTGTATCGTAATCAATCAGCAAATCCTGAAGGTGGAATTTCCCGCCTAGGATACTTCCATTCTCTTCGCTGTATCTATGACTGCGGAGAACAGCGCGGATACGAGCTAGCAATTCTTCAGTGCCAAAGGGCTTCGTGATGTAATCATTGGCCCCCAGATCCAGGGCCTCCACCTTGTCCCTCTCGTTGGAGCGGGCGGAGAGCACAATAATAGGCACGGTGTCCGTCTCCCGGACTTTATGAATCAATTCCAGACCATCCATATCTGGCAGGCCAAGATCCAGAACAATGAGGTCTGGATGATGTGAGGCGTGCATCATCATACCGAGGGTACAGGTTTCCGCACAAATTACCTGATAGTCGCTAGTTTCCAGATTGGCTTTGATAAAACTTCGGATGTTAGTCTCATCCTCTATGAGCAGGATCTTGAATTTGTTATTGCTCATCGTTCTCATCCCCTCTTTTCAGAGCAAAGCGAAATAACGCACCACCGCCACTTCTATTTTCTGCAGTAATGTCACTGCCGTGGGCCTTGACTATGGCGGCGCACACAGATAGTCCTATACCCATGTTGCTGCGTGTCCCATCCACCGGCGCAACGGACTTTTCGTAGCTTCCGGTAAAAATCTTTTGAAGTACATCCTCTGGGATGCCGCAGCCGTTGTCGGCCACCTCAAATATCGTCTTATCTCCCACCAACGAAACAGAAAGCTTCAGCTCTGTCATGCCTTTTGCGTGGAACACGGCGTTTTCAAGGAGATTCAGCAGCACCTGCTCAATAAGAAGTGAATCCATAGGAATATCCACAAACTCCTCCGGTATCTGCGTGATAACCTTCTGATTTGGATGCTTTTTGGAAAACTTCATCAAAACTGAGTCGATTAGCTCATCTAGAACGGTGGGGGTTTTCACCAACTCCACCTTCGCGCCATCGATCCTTGTAACAGACAGGAGATTCTCAACCATGCGGATGAGCCATTCGCTGTCCTCCTGAATTTCTCCCAACAGCCTGAGCTGTTGCTCCTTTGGCAGGGCATCATACTTGGAAATCAATGTGGCTGATGCCCCGTATATGGAGGTAAGGGGCGTGCGCAGGTCATGGGAGATGGCCCGAAGTAAATTGCCCCGCATTCTCTCTTTCTCGTTTTCTGCGCACAGCTTCTCCTGATCACGGATGCGAATGTTCAGAGCACTGGTGAAAACAGCAACGACCAGCATGATAACAGCGGATAAGATGCTTTCTTCTACGAAAAAATCAAAGACATAATAGGGATAGGTAAAGGCGAAATTCACTGCAAACACGCTGAGGATAGCCGAAGTAATGCCATAACAATACCCATGAGTTTTCAACGAGATCAGAAACACGCCAAACACAAAAATCATGGGCACCAGCGCATGGGTGGTACAGAGCTTCTGAATAAGCAGATTAACAGCGAAGGCATTGCCAAAAATAAGGATTGAAAATAGAATATCCTTTTGTCGTTGACTATTCTTCATCATGCTTCTCCTAAGTTATATTGCGACATTATTATACTGCATAAGGGGAAATGCTTCAAGATTTCTCATAGGGGGAATACTGTACCGCACCTGTTTCTTTACCGAATCTACACCGAGGAAATGCTATAATATATAGCACACCATAAAGGAGTAATATTGTCAATATGCCCTCGACCTGTGCAAGACAAAGTTATCCCGTAATTTACAAGGAGTGTAGATGATGTCAGAAAAAATGATTTGCAGAAAGCACCGCCTTTCTTCTTTTCAAATTATCATACTTGGTTTTGCCGGAGTCATCCTGCTGGGGACGCTGATGCTAATGTTGCCGATCTCTACAACAGAGGGCTGCGTAACTCCATTCAATGAAGCGCTTTTTACCGCGACATCCGCTGTTTGTGTGACAGGGCTTGTGGTACAGGATACCGGCAGCTATTGGTCAGCCTTTGGTCAGATGGTGATTCTGATGCTGATTCAAATAGGCGGACTTGGTGTTGTCACCGTGGCAGCATCCTTTGCACTGATGTCGGGACGAAAAATCTCTTTGATGCAGCGCAGTACCATGCAGGATGCCATCTCAGCACCGAAAGTTGGAGGAATCGTCCGGTTGACACTGTTCATCCTACGTGGAACATGCCTAATCGAACTGATAGGCGCCCTAGCTATGCTGCCGGTGTTTTGCCATGACTATGGATGGCACGGGATTTGGCTGGCGGTATTTCACTCCATCTCTGCCTTTTGTAATGCAGGTTTTGACATTCTAGGAACCAACGATAATTTGTATCCATCCCTTATCGGTTATGTCCAAAATCCTGTAATCAATATTACGATTATGGTGCTGATCATAACCGGCGGCATCGGATTCTTGACATGGGATGATATTTGCGAAAACAAGCTGCACTTCCACCGTTATCGAATGCAGAGCAAGGTGATTCTTGTCACAACATTGGCACTGATCGTCCTGCCAGCGCTTTTTTTCTTCTTTGTAGACTTTGGTACCCTTCCCCTCGGAGAGCGGATTCAGGCAGCGCTATTCCAGTCGGTCACACCTAGAACGGCTGGCTTCAACACAGTCAATCTACCGGGGATGTCCAGTTCGTCCTTGGCCGTGATGATCTTCCTGATGCTCATTGGCGGTTCTCCCGGCTCCACTGCAGGGGGTATGAAAACCACAACGCTAACTGTCCTGCTTGGCAATGTTGTTGCCACTTTCCGCCAGCGGGACAGTGTCCAGTTCTTTGGACGCAGGGTAGATTGCGACGCTGTCAAAACTGCCGCAACCATTCTAACGATGTACCTTGTGCTGTTCTTTGGTGGAGGTCTTTTTATCAGTGTATATGAGAATCTTCCTCTGTCCTCCTGCCTGTATGAAGCCGCGTCGGCAGTAGGCACGGTGGGGTTGAGTCTGGGAATTACACCACATTTGCATATTCCCTCGCAAATGGTATTAATTGCGCTGATGTATTTGGGCAGAGTCGGTGGACTTACGCTCATTTATGCAACGGTGTCTAGTAAGAAAAACGGCAATGGAAAACTGCCACAGGAAAGAATCACGATAGGATAAGCAAAGGAGCATCTATCTCATGAAAAATATTTTATTGATTGGAGCAGGTCGTTTTGGGCGGCATATCGCCATGCAACTCTCTCAACTGGGGCATCAAGTCATGGCAGTCGATATAAATGAGGAGCGAATCAATGATGTGCTTCCTTTTGTCACTAATGCGCAGATTGGTGACAGCACCAATGAGGAGTTTCTGCGTACCCTTGGAATTGGAAATTTTGACGTTTGCTTTGTAACCATCAGCAGTAACTTCCAAAATTCCCTGGAAACCACCTCGCTGCTGAAAGAGCTGGGGGCAAAATCCGTGGTATCCCGCGCTGAACGCGATGTGCAGGCGAAGTTTCTGCTCCGAAACGGTGCAAACAATGTAGTCTACCCCGAAAAACAGATGGCAAAATGGGCAGCGATCCGGTACAGCGCAGACCATATTTTTGACTACATAGAGATTGACGAACAGCATGCCATATTTGAAGTACAAGTACCGAAAGAGTGGATTGGAAAAAGCGTTGGCGAGCTGGATGTGCGCAGAAGGTTCGGAATCAACATTCTCGGCATTAAACGGGCAGGAAAAACTGATGTTTCTGTCATGTCTAATACGATATTATCCGATGATATAACGGTTTTAGCATTAGGTGAGTACAAGGCACTGCAAAAGTGCTTCCGTATTTGAAGGGGCAACTTTTATAAATTACTGCTTTTCCCGCAAAAAAAATACAGACAGCCTGCAGGGATACAGGCTGTCTCAGATTGTTGACAAACTAGCATAATGCACTCCATTCATGGTAAAACATTATTATGATTGGAGTGTTTTTATGTATAAGAAAAAGAATCGTGCAAAACAACATCAGATGCAATTCATAACGCTGGATGACCTTGTTCCAGCAGATCATATTCTTAGATTAATCGATGATGCTATAGATTTTAGCTTTATATATGATGAGGTTGAGGGATTATATGCCTCTGGCAGAGATGGCAGACCTGGAATAGATCCAGTTTCGCTGTTTAAAATTATATTCATTCAATATCTATTCGGTATAAGAAGTATGCATCAAACCATAAAGGAAATTGAGGTAAATACAGCATACAGATGGTTCATAGGATATGAGCTTTTAGAGCCTATACCACAATATAAATCTGAACTGGACCAGGAAATTGATAATGACCGTAGCCAAAATGGCAAGAAGCCCTTTGACTGCTCCTACAACAATCAGAGGGTTTGTGAGAATGTATATCAATAAAATGGATTTTACACTATTTGTTGAATTTTAATCTGAGGGAAAAGCTCCTCCACTACTTCCTTACGGACGAAACCGCTTTCATCCTCCATAGCATTGGCGGTACCACAGGCTGCACCTAAAGACAGTACATCCTCAGTGGGCCAAGCTAATAAGCTGTCCATAAAAATCCCCAAGTAGTCCCTTGGGCATACTGCCAGAGGCTGCTACCACGGCAGCCTTGGACAAAAGCTCCTGATATTTAGCCAAAAAGGCTTCCTGCTCCTCTGGGTTAACAGTAGGGCCTGGCTCCAAAATCTCGGTCTGAGCGCCACTTTCTGTAATAATAACCAAACAAGAGCGGGTTTCCCCAGCCACCTGCACAAAATCCTGCTTTATGCCGTAGTCCTGCAGCTTTTCGCTGATAAACTCACCGCTTTTGCCACCCAGATAACCGGTGGCAATGCAATCCTCACCAAGGATGGTGGCTACACTGGCTACATGGATACCCTTGCCGCCGGGAGTATTATCCACCTCAGCAGCCCGCATAACCTCACCCTTGATTAAATCTTTCATCTTGTATCTCTTGTCCACAGACGCATTGAGATTTATTACCAAAATCACCAAAAATTCCCCCTATAACAAACTTTCAAATTTATCATCCATAGCAAGCTAGCAATACCCTCGAAACTTGCTGGCCAGCACCAGAGCTTTCTTTGGTTGATTGCTAAGCATAACATTTCGCTTTGATGATTTAATTATACTCATTTGTTACAGAGGGATGTTTTCTTGTTGAGAAAAGATTTTCAAAGACGATTCAGAAAGTTTTCCAGCATTACCTTTCCCTGGGGAGTCAAAATAGATTCCGGATGGAACTGGATACCTTCAATATCGTATTCCCGATGGCGGAGGCCCATAATCATGCAGTTATCCAGCTCTGAAGTAATCTCCAAGCAATCTGGCAGGCTTTCTCTGTCCACAATCAGGGAATGATACCGGCCTACGGGAATATTCTGGGGCAGGCCGGCATAAAGACCTTTGCCATTGTGCCGTAGATGAGAGGTTTTGCCATGAACAATCTCCCCAGCTCCTACCACCTTGCCCCCAAATACCTCGCAAATGGCCTGATGGCCTAGACAAATTCCTAATATAGGCAGCTTGCCCTTCAACTGGGAGATAAGCTCCTCAGTAATGCCCGCCTCTGCCGGTACTCCCGGACCTGGAGAAATCACCACTGCTTCGTAACCACGGCGGGCAATCTCCTCTACAGTTATCTGGTCATTGCGGATAACCTCCACAGAGGCTCCCAGAGAGGATAAAAGCTGATAAACATTGTAGGTAAAGGAGTCGTAATTATCTAAAAGCAACAACATCATTTTCCACCTCCTCTACCACAGTAAACATAGCCTTGGATTTTTGCAGGATTTCCTTGTATTCAAACTCTGCCTGAGAATCATAAACAATGCCTGCTCCAGACTGAATATGGCCTATATCCCCATCAATAAACATAGTGCGGAGTGTAATGCACATATCCATATTGCCCTGAACCTCCCACGACTAAAGTCGCGGGGTTCCCAGCCAAGAATCCATTAGGATTCAGATACACTGGGCTACCCCCGTAGTCCTACGGTTCTTGTATATGTTATACTCCAACTATTCGGAGTCCTTCATTTAGAATATTTATAGCTGCATTTACATCCCTGTCATGGACAGCTCCGCATTGCGGACAAGCCCATTTTCGCACTGACAAGTCCTTGGTTTCAGAATGTTTATGACCACAACAGTTACAAATTTGGCTTGATGGAAAGAACTTGTCTATTTTGACAATCTTCCTCCCATACCATTCTGCCTTGTAGCTAAGCAT
>CAKPYV010000047.1 GCA_934203205.1 uncultured Anaerovibrio sp.
AATACCGATAAGCCTTGATGATTCGACAACAGCCGGAGGGGCATGACACTTTTGCGTCGGGAGACTCCTGCTTTTGCGTAGCAAAAGTGGCCCCGGTGGCACTTTCTATCATTACGGCCTCTGTGAATTGGCTCAGCGACAAGCGGTATTTGTGCGTAAGGATAAACCCTCAGATAGGGCCATTAAGTCGGACAGAGCAAAAGTCGTTATGACCGCAGGCTGTATTTCGAAAATTTTTGACAACCCGAATTATATTTACAACTCTAGATAGAGGTGACTCGATAAATCAGAATTTTGACAAGCTATAAGTTTGACTTTAACGCATAAGAAAACCGCCTCTGCTTCCGACGGCTAGGCGGCTTATCTTATAAGTTTACTAACTAATTCGGGGCAAGCCGTTTACCAGTGCTCCTCTTGTCTTCATTATAACATTTTTTAGCGATAGTGTCGCGATAAATCTAGCTGGTGTATTGTGAGCCTCTATCAGAGTGGATAATAGCACCTTTGAGGTCAGATAAGCCATCACTGGCCTTAATTTCAGTTATATTCGTAACACATTTAGTAAGTGGAATACAAAATGAACTATAAACTATCTGGACTTTTATAAATTCTTAAGTGAAAGGTTTTTCTCGCTCCATAACATCATTTGCTGTAAAATCGGAATAAAACTTTTCCCTAATTCTGTCAATGAATATTCCACTTTAGGTGGCACTTCTTGATATACATATCTGGAAACAAAACCGTCCTGCTCTAATTCGCGGAGTTGTTTTGTTAAGGTAGATTGTGTAATGTCACCCAGTCGGCGTCGCAATTCTCCAAATCGCTGTACTTCGTATTCCGCAATATACCATAAAATCATAATTTTCCATTTGCCACTTAAAATATTTTGAATTCTTGCCATAGACGCACATTGTGGTAAGGCAGGTTTCATATTACTCATTTCAATTCCTCCTCGCTTTTTGATATTGTAGCACATATATATCTTATTTTCAATGTACTACATTTTTTGATACTGGTATTATTTTTAGCACAATAAACAAAAAAAGACAGTACTTTTATTTTTACTATTTATTGATATAATTTAAGACAAGGAGGGAGATGATAATAATTAACACTTCGATAAAAATGGTTTATCAAGTGTATCATGCTGTTCGGTTGTCAATTATTGCAATAGATGGGATTTCTTTCACAAATTAGAGGTATTGTAAACTAATTATTTTTAGGAGGAAAATTTATGCACTACACAGGTACTATTTGGAGACCACCCTACGAAGCATACTCTTTACTTGTTCAAGTAACCACAGGTTGTACACATCATTCATGTAAATTTTGTACTCTTTATGAGGACTTGCCATTCAAATTCCGTATGTCGCCACTTTCAGAAGTTGAATCTGATTTAGCAGAAGCAAGCAGATATTATAAAAATGTTCCGCGAATTTTCTTTACAGGGGCAAACCCGTTTGTTTTAACTACGGACAAACTAAAAACCTTAGCTCAAATGGTAAAGAAGTGTTATCCAAACTATGAGACTATTGGCTGTTTTGGACGAGTTACAGACGTTTATAATAAATCCGTTGATGACCTCAAGGAACTGCGAAAGTTAGGATACGACGGAATTACATTTGGAGTAGAAACAGGAAATGATGAAGCACTTGCTTTTATGAATAAGGGATTTCGTTCAAGTGATACCATTGAGCAAATGAAAAAGTTAGAGAAAGCAGGAATAAGTTATAATTTTTTCTATCTGACAGGTATTTCCGGTGCAGGTCATGGTGAATATGGAGCAAAGAAAACCGCAGAAGTTTTTAATCAACTGCACCCTCAAATTATTGAATCTTCTATGCTGACCATTTACAAAACATCCGAACTTTATCAAGAAATCCAGAAAGGAACTTGGAAAGAAGAAAGTGAGATTGAGAAATTAGCTGAATTGAAAGCGCTTATTGAAAATCTCACTATAAAAACACGAATTGTAACAGACGGTGCTTCAAATCTAATTCAAGTACGGGGAAATCTTCCGCACGATAAGAAAAAAATGACTGATTACTTAGCCCGTTTGATTGCAACGGCTGATGAATCTGCATTGAGAGAATACTGCGTACATCTGAAGCATTTATAAGGCAACGCAAATATATCATCATATCTAATTTAACATAAATTTAGGCAAAGAAAAAAGCTGTAAAAACGATAGGCGACGTTTTCACAGCCTTTTTCCTCTTTTAGGTAAAAGAAGAAGTATCTATTAAAAGAGAGGGGTTTGCGACACAGGGGAATGTCGCGTAAAAGGGGTATATCGAAGTTTCATAGCGAGGGGTGTTGAGCTTCCGACTAACCGATTCTGTCTTTCGCTCTGTGCTATGTCCCTGTCGATGGTTATATAATACTACACCTCCGTGAGTATGTCAAGGGTATTTTATGATTGTTTTAAAAAAATAACCAAAAGTTTACCATGTACATCTCTAGAACACACAGAATCTACCCATGTATTATGAGAATTATCTGATATTTACTAACAATAGTATAGTTTTATGTATACAATTCCGATTTATATGGAACTTACTCCTTTCAGACAGGACAATGATTATAAAAACATATCCAAAACATACTCATTAAGAATATCAATATTTCACTAGAAATTTGAATATATATTATCCCCAATATCTGCTCACAAAAATAAGAGACAGAAAAAATACCCAGCTCAGGTAATTTTCCTATCTCTCATAATATGTAAAGAATATTATACTGTATAGAATTTGCTAATTAACTCATTAAGAGCCTGCTGATCAGCAGCCCCCATAGTTTCCCTTGCAGAATGCATGGACAGCATAGCCACGCCTACATCCATAGTTCGCATAGGCACCAAAGCAGAAGCAATAGAGCCTAGAGTAGAGCCACCAGGCTGGTCAGCATGATTCACAAACATCTGACAAGGAATACCTTCCTGCTGGCAAAGAGCCTTAATTATGGCCACTGCCTGAGCATCTCCGGCATAGGACTGAGAAGCAGCTTGCTTCAAAGTTACACCGCCATTTAGTACAGGTCTGGTATAAGGATCATATTTTTCCCCATAATTCGGATGCAGAGCATGAGCCACATCCACAGACAGCATAAAGCCACCGCTAACAGCCTGCCACATAGCCTCCCTGTCATAGCCAAGAGCCAAATAAATCCGCTCCAACACCTCTAGCAGGATGCCTGAACCAGCACCCTGCTTGGTGCGGCTGCCGATTTCCTCATTGTCAAAGAAGGCTGCCAAACGAATACCAGATAACTCCTGAGCCTTGGCAGAGGAAGCAACAATCCCCTGTAAACAAGCCTCCACTGAGGTAATATTATCCAAGCGAGGAGCCGAAACCAGTTCTCCAGCCAAGCCCAGCTGACAGCCAGCCTCGTAGGGATAAAGATTCAATTCATAGGCAAGAATCTCCTCTGGCTCACAGCCCAATTCTTTTGCCAGCCAATGGTCAAAGAAATTTTTATCCCCATCCTTGCCCAGCACCGCCATTAAAGGTAACATTTCCTTTTGCTTTTTGAGAGCTACTCCTTCATTTACCTTGCGGTTCATATGAATAGCCAGCTCAGGAATAGTCAAAAGAGGCTTGGCAAAATCCACCAGCCTTACCTGAGGATGAAAGGCATCCTGACCCTTCAAGGTAATCTTCCCGGCAATGGACAGGGGCCTATCCTGCCAGCTAGACAGAATCAGTCCCCCATAGGACTCAATATTCAGCACCCCATAGCCATCCTTGATAACACTGGCCTGAGGCTTGATTCTAAGTCCCGGAAAATCTGTATGAGAGGCAGCTATCCGCAGACTATTGGCCTCTGTATAGCCATTACAGCCTATGGTAAAGGCTAAAACCGTGGAATCAAAGGCTTCCACATAATAACTTTTCCCTGACTCCAGCTGCCATTTTTCTTCCAATTCCAAAGGCTGAAAACCCGCCTTGCTTAATCTTTTGCTGACTGCCTGTACCGTATGCCAAGGAGAAACAGCTTCCTGTACCAGTTCCAGCAGGCTTCTAACGGAATCATACATAGTATTACTCCTTTACCAGTAGCTTTTCAATCTCCATAACATACATAGTGTGGTAATCCTTATTAGGATACCATTTAGCATCACTTTCCTTATCAAAGAAACATTCAGGCTTCATTTCCTGAGCATAAAGCTTGCGGCAAACCATAGCAATTCTTGCTTCCTCAAAGTAAACTTGCCCATTCTCCTCTACCTTAGTAAGGCCAGTCTTGGCAATCTTATCCTCATCACGGCCGGAAACCCTGCCAAAGTAACTCATTACCTTGTGATCTGGATCCTCCAAAACAGAAATGGTCATGCCCTGGCTATTATCCACAAATTCCTTGGTATACCGCTGAGGACGAATAAATACAAAGGCTACAGGCTTGCCCCACATAATCCCCATGCCGCCCCAGGAAGCAGTCATGGCATTGGTTTTACCATCCTTGGTGCCAGCCAGCAGCAGCCAATCCTTACCAATTACCTTGAAAACACTTTCCTCAAAATTTTCTGGTGTAATTTCCTTGAAACTCATTCTAAAACCTCCATTTTTCAACAATACGCCATTATTTTTTCACAACTCATATGTAAATTATCTACATATATGTAATAGTTATCCACATTTCCACTGACTTATACACAAGAAATATGTGGATAACTAAGGCAAATTTACCTTTGATGTTCAGGCTGAATCATAGTCCAATAGCAAAACATAGCCAGCAGGAACCCACACAGCATAATTACTGCCATAGGTATACCAGTATCTGTGCCAATATAACCTGCTACAGGCATCATCAAGGCTCCCAAAAACATGGAGAAGAATCCCAACAAAGCGGAAGCACTGCCTGCATTCCGTCCCTGACCGTTGAGAGCCAGAGAAAAGCTTACGGCACCAATAATTGGAATAGGCATAACGCTAATAGCCAAGAAAAGCAGTACCAGCCAGAAATTATCTGCAAAAGCAAAGGTGCCCAATAACAGTATACTACCTAAAATTTGCATTGCAATAGAAGCAAACAACATTTTGTACTCAGGTACCTTGCCTCCCAGCTTGGCAGGAATCGTGCCAGACAACATCAAACAGATACCAATACCACCAAAAATATAACTAAATTCCTGGGCACTAACTCCATATATGCCCTGAAAAATAAAGGTTGAACTGCCAATATAGGAAAAGAAGGACATAAAGACAAAGCTCTGTACCAGACAATGGCCCATAAAGTAGCGATTCTTCATAAGCTGAGGCAATACATGCAAAGTGGAGGAAATATTTTTTATCCGCTTCTCTGGAGCCAGTGTTTCTGTGTAAAACAGAGTAGCTACAGCCATAACCAAGCCTATACCTGCCAAGGTGGCAAAAATCAGATGCCAACTGCCAAAAGCCAGCAGCTGACCGCCAATTACTGGAGCCAAAATAGGAGCCAAACCATTAACCATCATCAAAATAGCATAAAATGTAGTCAACTCTGCGCCTTGACACATATCCCTAGCAATAGCTCTGGCAATAACTATACCGCAGGCACCTGCCAAGCCCTGTATCAGGCGTGCCCCTAGGAAAATATAAATATTATTCACCAAAGCACAAATCAGAGAGGCTGCCATAAAAATCAGCATACCCACAAAAAGAGGCACCTTGCGGCCTCGCAAATCACTAATTGGTCCAGCAAAAATCTGTCCTGCGGCCATACCAAGAGTAGTCATAGTCAAGGTTAGCTGAATCAAAGCCGTACTGCTGCCAAAATCAGCCTGCAGCTCAGGCAGAGAGGGCAGATACATATCTGTGGCCAGGGGAGCCATAGCCGCCAGAATACCAAGATAGATTATCATAAGTTTTTTATACATATTCTCGCACCTTTCTTACAGAAAAATAAAACCATTTGCTAGGCAGTGTTTAACATTTCTACCCACAAATGGTACTAATAGTATAGCAGAATTTTTAAAAAATTGTCAGTAAAATTTTTTAAATTTTTCCTGACATTTTTCCCATTTTGACACAAATTTCTTAATAAAACAAGAATATCTACAAAATTCTATTTTTGTGGGAAAGATTCTTGTATTTTGTATATTTTTTGGGTATAATTGTATAAGTTACCCAAAACATTACAAAAAGAAGCATTTATTATGAACAGGTGAGTAAATGAAAGTTAATCGTATCCGCAAAATTGAAGAACTTCTCATGGATATGCACAGCTTGTCTATTGACTATTTATGCGAGTATTTCAATGTTTCCAAGAACACCATTCGCCGAGATATTGCTGAAATGGACAAAAGTGGCAACATAAAAAAAGTTTATGGCGGTATTGTCCTAAACGACACTAAAGAACCTGAACCTGAAAACAGGCCAGGCCATAACTGGGTTATGAATACTACCAATCTTGACGAGAAAATGAAGATTGCCCAGCTGGCGGCAGATTTGGTAAATGACGAGGATGTTATCTATATTGATATTGGCACCACCACAGCATTGATGCTGCCATATATCGAAAAGAAAAAGAACATCACTGTAGTTACCGCCAATATCAATGCCATTAACGCAGCCGTAGAAGCAGAGAAGTTCAACATTATTGCCACTGGTGGCACTCTTTATCCCCCTAGCAAGGCTTTTGTTGGCCCCAGCGTAGCCCGCAGCCTTAGCATGTACAATATTTCCAAATTTTTTATGTCCACCATTGGTGTTTCCATCGAAAATGGTGCCACCAGTGCTTCCCCTTTAGATTGTGAGATTCAATATCTCTTGGCTACCAAGCCTGGCAAGCATTATTTAATGATGGATGCCTCCAAACTGGATTCTCCATCTCTGGTTTCTTACAATGCCCTAAAGGATTTTGATTCTGTCATTATGGACAAAAAACCAACTCAGAAATATATTGACTTCTTTAATAATAACAACGTAGAACTTATTTATAATGGTGAATAATTTATCCACAGCAGTGGATAACAGCAGCTGTTTACAGAGAAATTCTCTGGGACAGCTGTTTTTTTCGCTAATATTACCAATACTTACTCATTTGTTCACCAAGGATATTCACTACTTATTCACAGGTATTCACAGGAATATTTTTTTATCTCTGATTTTCCTATCAAGATATTGTGTTATTCTATTAATATATATACAATATCTTGAGTTATCCCCATTATTATCCACACCTGTGGATAACTTTTTCTCTATTATTCCACTTTATCCACATATTTTCCTGTATAATCTCTACTTATTCCCTGTTCTGTGTATAAATATTATTTTTTTCTTGCCTCTGGATTTTCTCTATTTCTTCAAGCAAATTTTCACAAAAGGTTGTATAATAATGTAGTGTAGTATGCTTGTCGATAGGGCATAGCCTGCTTTTGCCAAGAGCAAAGGCATAAAATAGCTGCGACAGCTTGCTTATTCTAAAAAAGTGAGATGAAATATATTGCCAAAAAAACAATATGATGAAAAACAGCCTATCTACCGTTCTCGACGGGAGCGGCATCAAAAGAAGAAGAAAACCTCCTGGCTGCCTATTGTCTTACTGCTTGGCGCCTTTGCCCTGGCAGCTATAGCTGGAGCTCTCTTTGCTTCCTCTAGTCTATTTGATGACAAGCCTACAGAGAATAAAACTGTCCGCATGGCCTCCCCAGATAAAACCGTGGTTATGCTCATGGGTGTAGATGAGCGGGAAGGGGATGTAGGCCGTTCTGATACCCTGATGATTGCTACACTGGATGCCAAGAAACACAAAGCTGCCATCCTTTCTGTACCTAGAGATACCCGTGTGAAAATCAAGGGACATGGCTTTGACAAAATCAACGCTGCCTACGCCTACGGCGGTCACAGACTTACCCAAAGCACGATTGAGGATTTGTTAGGGGTGGAAATGGAGCATTACGTTATTATTAATGTTAATGCCTTTACCAAAATCATTGATGCCATTGGCGGTATAGATATTAACGTAGAAAAGCGTATGTATTATGAGGACCCTTGGGATGATAACGGTGGCTTAGTCATTAATCTTTATCCCGGCCAGCAGCATATGGATGGCAGCACTGCCATCACCTATGTAAGATACCGGGATGAGGAGGGAGATATTGGCCGTATCACCAGACAGCAGAAATTCATGAAGGCTGTTATGGATAAGCTTACTTCACCATCGATTATTCCTCGCATTCCAGCTATTATCGGTGAGGTTGTAGATTCCATCAATACAGACCTTTCCGTAAAGCAGATGATTGAGTTTATGGCTGCCCTAAAGGAAGCCCAAACCAATGGCCTCCAAACAGAAATGCTGCCGGGACGTCCTATGTATATTGGTGGTGTTAGCTATTGGATTCCTGATTTGTCCAAGCTGCGGGCTACGGTAGCCAACACTCTGGATGTAAAAATCAGTCCTGACCTGCGCAGTGCTACCCAGCGGGAAATGCTGGAATACGAAAACTCCGTACCGGAGGATGCCCAGGAAATTCCTATGGATGAGGCTACCATCCACAAGCTGGGACTGGATCGCTATGATGAGGATATAGACTCCGCCCAGAGCAAGGACAAAAAACACAGCATTTCCAAGGAAAGGGACACCGAGGACAAAAAAGACATCTCCGAGCCATATCGGGATGAGGAAGATACCAAAGGCAGCAAGGTTCCAGACAAAGAGCCAAGAGAAAACAAAGAGCAGAATAATTTGCCTGAGGCTGGAGAACCAGCCCCAGCACCTAGCATGAGCCTGCCAACAGCTGGCAAAACCTCAAATTAAAACATTAACTATTCCCTTTCAGGAAAGAAGATAATTTCTTCTCCCTGAAGGGGAATTTTTTTGCAAAAAAATACACAGAGAAAATCAATATCTTCTCTGTGTATAAACTCTATTTTTATTCAGCCTTCTGGGTAAGAATAGCCATAGAAGCTACCTTATCATCCTCAGCAGTTTTCATAATGATAACTCCCTGAGAGGCACGGCCAATAACAGAAATCTTATCCAGACCTGTGCGGATAATAATTCCGTTGGTGCTGATAAGCATCAGCTCCTGACCATCACGAACTACCTTCAAGCCAATAACCTCACCGGTTTTCTCGGTAACTCTCAGGTTGATAACACCCATAGCGCCACGATGATGAGTAGTATATTCCTCTACCTTGGTACGCTTGCCATAGCCACCAGCAGTTACTGTCAAAATCTCAGAATCCCGCTTGATGGTATCCATACCTACAACCTCATCGCCATCCCGCAGCTTGATACCCTTGACACCTCTAGCAATACGTCCCATGGAACGTACTTCCTCCTCGTCAAAGATAATGGCATAACCATTGCGAGTACCGATAACAATCTGCTTCTGGCCATCAGTCTGCTTAACACCAATCAGCTCGTCATCATCATCCAGCTTCAGAGCAATAACTCCCAGCTTGCGGCTGGCATTGAACTCTGACAGCTGAACCTTCTTGACAATACCCTTGCGAGTAGCCATAAAGAGGAATTTGGCAGGATTGTACTCTCGTACCTGCAATACAGCAGTAATCTTCTCTCCCTTGTCCAGCTTCAAAAGGTTAATCAGAGCTGTCCCCCTAGCTTGGCGGCTGGCTTCAGCAATCTGATATGCCTTGAGATAGTGTACCCGGCCACGGCTGGTAAAGAACAGGATAGTATGATGGGTAGTGGTGATAAGAATATTCTCCACAAAGTCCCCTTCCTTGGTGGACATACCCAGAATACCCTGACCGCCACGATTCTGCTTGTTATAGGTATCCAGCTTCATGCGCTTGATATAGTTGTTGTGACTGATAGTCAGTACCACATCCTCATCAGCGATAAGATCTTCCTCCCTCATTTCGGACATATCATAGGTAATGGCAGTACGGCGGGCATCACCATATTTCTCCTTAACCGCAGTCAGCTCTTCCTTGATAATGGTCATAATCTTGCTTTCATCAGCCAGTACAGACTTCAACCATTCAATTTTCTTCAGAACTTCCTGATACTCCTCCTCAATCTTTTCCCGCTCCAAGCCGGTAAGACGCTGGAGACGCAAATCAAGGATAGCCTGGGCCTGCTTCTCAGACAACTTGAAGCCATCCATCAAAGCATTGCGGGCAATATCAGCTGTCTGGGACTCACGAATAGTGGTAATTACTGCATCCAGATGATCCAGAGCAATGGTCAAACCCTCCAAAATATGAGCTCTGGCCTCTGCCTTGGACAGCTCATATCTGGTTCTTCTGGTAATAACATCCTCCTGATGCTGGATGTAATAATGCAATACCTGCTTCAAAGTCAAAATGCGTGGCTGGTTATCCACCAAGGCCAGCATAATTACGCCAAAGGTATCCTGCAGCTGAGTATGCTTGTACAGCTGATTCAGCATAATATCAGGGTTAATGTCCTTGCGCAGCTCAATAACAATGCTCATACCCTTGCGGTCAGATTCATCCCGCAGGTCAGTAATGCCCTCAATCTGCTTGTCTCTAGCCAGCTCTGCAATCTTCTCTATCAGTCTTGCCTTGTTCACCTGATAAGGCAGCTCTGTAACTACGATTCTTGGCTTGCCATTGGACATGGTTTCAATATGTGCCTTAGCTCGCATCTTAACAGAGCCACGACCAGTGGTATAAGCATCCCGAATGCCAGTGGTGCCCATAATCAAACCGCCAGTAGGGAAATCTGGTCCCTTAATAACAGTCATCAGCTCCTCTACGGAAGCATCTGGATTGTCAATAAGCATCAGAACACCATCAATAACCTCACTCATATTATGAGGAGGAATATTGGTAGCCATACCTACCGCAATACCGGATGTACCGTTAACCAGCAGCTCTGGGAACTTGGATGGCAGTACAGAAGGCTCCTTCAGGGATTCATCGTAGTTTGGTACAAAATCCACTGTGTCCTTATCAATATCCTGCAGCATCAACTCTGCAATTCTGGCCATACGCACCTCAGTGTAACGCATAGCTGCTGGAGGATCACCATCCACAGAACCAAAGTTACCGTGGCCATCAGCCAGCATATAACGCATGGAGAAATCCTGAGCCATACGCACAATAGCATCATAAACAGAGCTATCACCATGAGGATGATATTTACCAAGAACTTCGCCTACGATACGGGCTGATTTCTTGTAAGGCTTGCCGGAGGTCATACCTGCCTCCTGCATAGCATATAATATTCTTCTATGAACTGGCTTCAAGCCATCACGGACATCTGGCAAAGCTCTGGAAACAATAACGCTCATGGCGTAATCAATATAGGAATTACGCATTTCCTGTTCCAGATTTACCGGTAAAATCCTACCATTACCAAATTCCACACTCTCACCTCAATCAAATAATAAACAATATTCAGCCTCTAATTATACCATGAAATCCCCTAAAATAGCAAATTTAGCCCTTTTAGTACAGTATTTATTTCACTTGCCAATCTTTTCCTGCTTAATTCTGTAAAGAAGATTACTGTGCCTCCTATGCTAGCATAAGCATAAAATTTTTGCTTATACCTATAATCTTGTTTTATTTCTTATATGCCATTATAATATATCTGTATATATAACGTATAGAAAAGGAGATTTCGAAATGTATGCAGAATTGATAGGTGCCATATCTAATTTTATGTATGGCAAGCTGCTGATTATCATGCTGATAGGTGTTGGCCTATACTACACCTTCCGCACCAGATTTATTCAGCTACGTCTTTTAGGGGAAACCCTGCGGGTTATTACGGAGAAAAAGGCTGACAAGAATAGCGTTTCCTCCTTCCAGGCCCTTATGGTTTCCACAGCCTCCCGGGTAGGTACTGGTAATATTATCGGTGTATCTACTGCCCTGTGTCTGGGCGGCTTTGGTTCCATGTTCTGGATGTGGCTGGCTGCTATTGTTGGTGGCGGCTCTGCCTTTGTGGAAAGTACTCTGGCACAAATTTACAAAAAGCGTGGTCCTCATAGCAGCTATGGCGGCCCAGCCTACTACATTGAAAGTGCCCTAAAGAACAGATTTATTGCGGTTATTTTTGCACTTTCCCTGATTCTCACCTATGGTGTAGGCTTTAATATGCTGTGTGCCTACAACCTCCAGTCTACCTTCTCTGGCTTTGGCTTCTATGATGCCCAGTCTACCCCTTGGGTAATCGGCGGTATTCTGGCTGTAATGGTTGGCTGGTGCATCTTTGGTGGCGGTCGCCGTATTATCCGTATTACCTCCACTCTGGTGCCTTTCATGGGCATGATTTATGTGCTGGTAGCTGGTGTGGTTACCCTGCTGAATATCGGCCTGTTGCCTCATGTTTTTGAAACCATCTTTGCAGAAGCCTTTGATTTTGAGGCTATCTTCGGTGGCTTTACCGGCTCCTGTGTTATGCTGGGTATCAAGCGAGGTCTTTATTCCAATGAGGCCGGTGTAGGTTCCGCTCCAAATGCCGCTGCCTCTGCTGATGTTTCCCACCCTGTTAAGCAGGGCCTTGTGCAGATGTTCTCTGTATTTATTGACACTCTGCTTATCTGTACAGCCACAGCCTTCCTGTGCATGAGCTCTGGTGTTGAACCTACTGCGGAAATGGCTGGTGCCCCTTATGTTCAGGCGGCTCTGGATGCGACCCTGGGCAATGGTGCTGGTATCTTCCTGACTGTTTCCATGCTGTTATTTGCCTTTACTACTCTTTTGGGCAATCTCTACTATGTAGATAACTGCTTGGCCTATATTAATGAGGCTGTGCCAGGCAAAATGTTTATGATTTGCTATCGCCTGCTAGCCTGCCTGCTGATTTTCATTGGCTCCGGCTCCAGCATGGGCCTGCTGTGGGATACTGCCGATGTGTTGATGGGCTGTATGGCTATTATTAACCTGCCTGTCATCGTCATTCTGGGCGGTCGTGCTATGGCCTGCCTCAAGGACTACGAGCAGCAGCGCAACGCTGGCAAAAATCCTGTCTTTAAAGCCTCCAGTATTGGAATTACGGAAAAATTAGATTACTGGAATTAACTTGTATACCTCAACTCCCCTGCACTATGCTGGTGCAGGGGAGTTTTATTTTACACTCTATTAATTCATTTTTTTGAATACATACCTTGTAATCAATGTCTGTATAACTATCAAGATAGCAATAATACCGAAAGCTATATTGAGACTGGTGGCGTTAGAGATAAAGCCGATTGCTGCGGGGCCGCCTAGGACACCCATATAACCTACAGTGCTTACTGCGGCAATGGCCTGGGCGGATGGCATATCCTTCTGCCTGCCCATAATGGAAAATACCACTGGTACTACATTGGCCAAGCCGATACCCATAATAAAGAATGAGGCAAAGGTGCCTACTTCCCAAGGGGATAATATTAACAGCAAAAAACCTAAACAGCTGATAATCATACCGCCCAGAGCTACAGTCTTACGGCCTAAACGACGCACGGCCGCATCACCGCCAAAACGGCACAGCAGCATGGCTGCGGAGTAGATAGAATAGCCTGTGCCAGCCAGAGCAATATCCATATTGTGTACCTCTGTAATAAAGATACCGCTCCAGTCCATAACAGCACCTTCCACCAAGAAAGAAATACCTGTAACTATACTGAAGAAAACAACTATGCCCTTGGGAATCGCTATCAAAGGAGCTTTTTCTTCTGAGTTGCTATCATCACCATATTCCAACAGCTTCCCTGAAAATATAGCAATAATAGCCGCCATTATAAGTATAGAAATACAGGTGGCATTTGTAACGGAAAGACCATTGGAGAGACAAAGGGCAAAAAGGCCGGCTCCTACGAAACAGCCAGTGCTCCACATACCATGATAATTGGACATAATACTGCGGGGACTGATTTTCTCCACCAGCACGGCATTAATATTCATGGTTACATCTAGCATGCCAATAGCACTGCCGAATAGCAACAAAAAGGCTGCTACCATATAAACAGAATCTACCTGACTAAGGCCGAAAAGAATACCTATCATCAAGCTACTTGCTACTGTAATCACCTTGCGACAACCATATTTCTTAGCCATTGCTCCGGTAAGTGGCATGGAAAACATGGAGCCAATGCCTATACACAAAAGCAGCATACCCATAATATCATCGGTTATACCTAATCGCTGCTTCACAATAGGCACCATAGGAGCCCAAGTAGCTCCAGCAAGACCAGCTAAAAAGAAAATACCACGGACAGAGTTCTGCCGCCATTTTAAAGAAATTTCCTCCATTAATTTTACTGCTACTAAAAATATAGACAAACATGTCTGTCTACACTAGATGTTTCGCCACAATCTCACGATTTGCAGTTCCTTATTCATCGTGCATGCTTTGGTTAAATCCTGAGACTTCAACTACTCGCAAGTTCTTGTACACTCCAAAGGCGTTAGCAATACACTCCTTATTTTAAACAAGGAGGCAAGCCTGTTCCCGACTAGCCATCGGTACATATATCGAGAATTTTGTCGTTAAGCTACCCGATATTCTTTTGCATCTCGCAAATTAAGTGCAGCGTTAAAATCCCTATCCTCGGTATAACCGCACTTAGGACAAATATATATGCGGTCTTTGAGTTTCAGACCTTTATTTGTATGTCCACAAGTATGACAGGTTTTAGAACTTGGGTAAAATCTATCGACTGTTCTAAACTCTATACCGATAATTTGGGCTTTACGTTTTAATTTAGTCAATATTAAATTAAACCTCTGTGCTGCCACAACTTTTGCTAAATGTTTATTCTTCATCATACCTCTTACATTTAAATCTTCCATTGTTATGAAACGTGGTTTTTGTTTCACAATTTCATGGACAACTTTATTTTCATAACCCTCACGGATTGTGTCTATACGATGATGAATTTTCTGTACCTTTAGCTTTTGCTTGTCTATATTTGCAGAGGCAGTA
>CAKPYV010000048.1 GCA_934203205.1 uncultured Anaerovibrio sp.
TTGCCATACGGAAATTCCTCCCATAAATCATAATTTAGATTCTCATCCTTACCTTAACTGCTATTTACTTTCGTCTCATTTTTTGACACAAAAAATAAATAAACAAATCGCCCAAGATAAGTTGTACCCATTATAGCACTAAAAATTAAAAAAGGGAAGTAAATTTAAAAAAAATAATGAGCACAACTGACTTGATGAAAAAAATTTATCTACCTTGATAATAGTTGTTCCTGTCCTATGTGCTACATATTCCAGCTTTTGCAAAAATTCTGCAAAGCCAAGGTCAAAGCCGACGCATTTACCTGTTCTGGCTAAAACATTAAAATAAGCCGTAGTGACGGGCGACACATCACTACGGCTTATGGGAGTTTATTTCCTCTTCCTCAATGTATGCTAATCTGCAAAACAAAATTAGCGTACATGATGAATTCTATTATACGATAAAATTGCTTTTATTTCAATCACACTTTTTACATATGACGAAAATTTTTCTTCATATGTACAAAATTTACCTGAACATATATGCATTTTATCTTTTTTTTGGCCCCTGGGAGACACTGAAAAACTGCTTCCAGGACCTCATAAACTTAGGACTTTAGTTCAGCTGAGCCATGTAGAGCTGATAATAGGCTCCCTGCCGTTCCATGAGCTGGGCATGACTGCCTGCCTCTACAATACGGCCATGGTCTATCACGATAATGGCATCGCAACCCTCCACCGTGGAAAGGCGATGGGCTATCATCAGCATGGTTCTTCCCTTGCTGATAACATCTATATTATCCATGATGATTTTTTCGGACTCATAGTCCAGGGCACTGGTGGCCTCATCAAAGATAATAATGCGGGGATCGAGAATCAAGGCCCGGGCAATGCTGATTCGCTGGCGCTGACCACCGGAGAGCAAACTGCCTCGCTCACCGACAAAGGTGTCATAGCCATGAGGCAGTTCCTGAATAAAGGTATCTGCCCCGGCCAAACGGGCGGCCTCCACTACATCCTCATGGGTTGCATTGGGACAGGCAATCTTGATGTTTTCTTCAATAGTACCGCCAAAGAGCATACTATCCTGCAAAACCACACCAATCTGACGACGGAGCCAAGCCGGCTCTACCTGAGCCAAGTCCACCCCATCCACCAGAATCCTGCCCTTGTCCGGCAGATAAAGCCTCTGAATCAGCTTGGTGAGAGTACTTTTGCCTGAACCGGAACGGCCTACAATGCCCACCTTCATGCCGGGAGCAATCTTGACGCTCATGCCGTCCAGAATGTTTTTGCCGTCAGGATTGTAACGGAAGGAAACATCATCCAAGGCAATAGCACCTGTCAGACTAGGCAGGGTGGTACGGCCTGGATTGAAAGCCGGCTCTGTTTCCTCATTCATAATATCACCCAAGCGTTCCATGGAAACGCGAGTCTGCTGGAAATACTGCCACATATTGACCAGACGCATAACAGGAGCAATCATTCTGCCTGCCATCATCTGGAAAGCAATCAGCTCGCCTACGGTAATGGTGTTGTCCATAACATAGACAGCACCTACCCAGATAATGGCCAGATTGAATATCTGCTGCAGGAACATACCGATACAGCCTGCTATGTTGGCCAGATTGACAACGGAGAATACAGCCTTGACATAGCGGGCCAGAATCTCCTCATAGCGCTGAATAAAATTGGTTTCGACACCAGAGGATTTGACGGTGTGAACACCGGTGATGGTTTCAATCAGGAATGAACGGTTTTCTGCCCCAATCAGGAACCTGTCATTAATCATCTTTTTGTAGATAGGTGCTACTACTACATTGAGAATGACAAAGAATGGCAGAATCACCATAACCACCAGACTGAGAACCCAGCTGTAGTAGAACATAACTCCCATATATACTACAGCAAAGACAATGTCCAATAGTATGGTAAGGGAGGAGCCGGTAATAAAGCTGCGGAGGTTTTCCAGCTCACCTACACGGGAAACCACATCGCCAACCTGCCATTTGTTGAAATAGCTGACGGGCAGCCTGGTGATGGTACGGAACAGATGGCTGGAAAGAACCACGTCCATCTTGCTGGTTATATTGGTAAAGAGGTAGCTGCGGAGGGCATCCATCCAGCAGGAAAATACTGCGGTGAGGATCATGCCTATGAGAAGGATGTCCAAGGCGTTGGAGCTGCGATGCACCAGTACCTTGTCAATAATGACCTGAGTAAATAGCGGGGTTGCCAAACCCAAAATCTGCAACAGGAAGGACATAAAAAGAACTGTCCTAAGGTATCTGCCGTATTTGGCCACTACAGGGACAAACCAGCTGAAGCCAAATTTGCGAGCCTTTTCCTCCAGAGAGAAACGGCGGGTAAAGAGAATAATCTCTCCTGACCAGGCGGCCATCAGCTTTTGATAATCTGCTGGCATGGCCTCCATGGAGTGAGCCGGATCTACAATGATAATCTGCTTGTCCTTGACAGCTGCTACTACTATGTACCTGCCATCCTTCATGCGGAGAATGGCAGGATATACCATGCGGGAGAGCTGGGAGGGCTGGATATTCTGGTAGGCTCTTGTCTTGAGCTTCATTTCCCTGGCTGCCCTTATGAGGGTAGTGGTGTCAATGGAGCCTTCCTCTGTAATGTAGGCTCTTTCCAGCTGATGAAGGTCTGCAGGGATTTTGTAATGGCCTGCCACAACCACCAGAGAGGCCAGGCCTGTATCTATTTTTGCCATTGATTATCTCTCCCTCAGTGCTTCACCAGTGTAACGACGGAATGGATCAAGGAAGAATTCTATGATGCGCTTCTCCTTGATGATGATTTCCGCATTGACGCTCATGCCCGGGGTCAGGGTTGCTTCCTTGCCAAAGATGTTAATGGAGGAATCTGTTGGCTTCAACAAGAGGCGGTATTTCTTGTAGTGTTCTGGATCCTTGCTGTCGTCATAGGCATCTGCACTGATTTCGTCAACCTCAGCCTTCATAAAGCCAAATTTCTGGAAATTGTAGGTGTCAATCTTGACCTCGGCCTGCTGACCGTACTGGATAAAGCCAATATCCTTGTTGTCAGCCCATACCTCAAATTCCAGCTCAACCCCGTCAGGTACAATAATCAAAAGAGGCTGGGCATCGGTTACTACGCCGCCCTCGGTGTGAACAGCCAGATTGTAAACCCGGCCGGAGCAAGGGGCTACTACAGTGGCTAGACGCTGATTTTCATCAGCTTTTTTGATTTCTTCCTGATAGGAAAGATACTGCTTGCGGGATTCTACCAAGGCGGTCATAATGTCCTTTTTGTAAAGGGCATCTACATTGGCCAGCTTGGCGTTGGCCTCTGCCAACTCAGAGCGGGCCTGATTGATGGCATCCTGCTGGGCAGAAGCGGTTTTTTCCAGATTGATGCGCTGGGAGGTCTGTTCCAAAAGCTGGAATTCAGCAATGGCGTTTTCTTTGACCAGCTGCTGGAGACGCTGCTCTTTCTCTACGGCGATGTTCAGCATACCAGCATATTTTTCGTAGGTCTGCTGATCGGCAGCCAGGGCTGACTGCTTCTGACTTACCGCAGTGGCTGCGGCAGTGCGTTCTGCCTTGTACTGGCTGACACGGCTCTGATAGAGAGTCTGCTCTGCCATGAGATCGGCGGTTTCCAGATCCTTATCCTTTTGGGGCTGGAAGGAGGTGCCGTTCAGCTCTGCTTCCAGACGAGCAATATCCAGCTTGTAGTAGGCTGCCCGCTGCTTGAGGCTGTTGTAATCTGCATCGGTGGAGGTTGGATCCAAAAGCACCAGCTTTTCGCCCTCCTCCACGTGCTGGCCTTCCTTGACGTAGATTTCCTTGATAATACCTTTGTTCTTGACCTGTACGGTTTTGACCTGACCAGTAGGTATAACCTTGCCTGGTGCTACGGCTACCTCGTTGATTTTGCCAAGGCAGGCCCAGATAAGGCCCACTACCAGCAGGATAACCAGAGTCCACATGACCAGCCTGCCCGTTGGGGAAGGAGGGGTTTCGGTAACCTCCAGTATGGCTGGAAGAAACTCTGTTTCTTTGTTTTCGTCTGTGCCATGGATAAAATCCGACCACATTTTCTTTATATTCATGGTTAGCTTTATGCTCCTTCCTGTTGGTTGTAGAGATGGTAGTAGCTGCCCTGCTGGGCCATCAGCTCATCATGGCTGCCGCTTTCGATGATTTCGCCCTTTTCTACCACAATAATCCTGTCACAGCGACGGACTGTGGAAAGACGGTGGGCTATGATCAGCATGGTGCGATTCTCAGCAATGGCATCCATATTGTGCATAATGGTACGCTCGGATTCATAGTCCAAGGCACTGGTTGCTTCGTCAAAAATCAACACCGGCGGATTGGAGAGAATGGCTCTGGCTATGGCGATACGCTGACGCTGACCGCCAGAGAGGGCAGTACCTCGCTCACCTACCTTGGTGTCGTAGCCGTCCTGCAACTCCAGAATAAATTCATGGGCGCCGGCTATCTTGGCTGCATTGATAATCTCTGTCATAGAGGCATCCGGCCTGCTAATGGCGATATTGTCGCGGATACTGCTGTCAAAGAGATAGTTTTCCTGCATGACTACGCCAATCTGGCTTCTGAGCCAGGCAATATTGATTTCCTTGATGGAGAGTCCGTCAAAGAGAATATCGCCGGATTCCGGCTGATACATGAACTGGACTACGTTGGTCAGGGTACTCTTGCCTGAGCCGGATCGGCCTACAATGCCGATTTTTTCTCCCGGCTGGATTTCCAGATTGATGTCCTTGAGCACCAGAGGGGTGTCCATGCGATAGCGGAAATTGATGTCCTTTAGCTGGATACTGCCTGTGAGACGGCGGGAACGCTTGCCGATATTGGGCATCAACACCGGCTCTATAGGGGTGTTGAGAATATCTCCGATACGCTCCAAGGCCAGTCCTGTCTGCTGGACTGTAGGCCACATGGTCAACAGCTTGGTCATAGGGCCCATGGCCTGACCGGCAATCATCTGGAAGGCTATGAGCTGACCGAGGGTAAAGTAGCCGTTCATAACCAGATGGCCACCGTACCAGAGAATACAGAGGCTGACTACGGTCTGAAGCATATTGGAAAAACCGCCGATAACCAGACGGAATTTTACGTTGTCAAAGGTGGTGTGTACGTAGCGAGCCAGCAGATTCTCCCACTTGTGGTTGAACTGTGGTTCTACAGCCAGTGCCTTGATGGTTTCCATATTGGTAACAGCCTCTACCATGAAGGCATTGTTGGCGGCACCGGTGCGCCATACGGCTTCGATTTTTCTTTTAATGATAGGTATGGCCCAGATATTTTGGGCAATATACAGTGGGACAACCAGCAGGGCTATCAAGGTAAGAGGTACGCTGTACCAGAGCATAAAGGCTATAAAGACCACGGAAAATAGTACATCCAGAATGGTCATGAGTCCCTGGCCGGTAATAAATTCCCGAATACTGTTCAGGGCACCTACACGCATCAGGGTGTCACCTACCCGCCGGCTCTGATAGTATGGCAGGGGCAGACTGATAAGATGGCGGAACAATCTGGTGCCTAGAATGGCATCCAGCTTGACGGTGGTGTGATTGAGAATATATGTCCGCAAGCCTGTAAGCAGGGATTGGATCAGGAAGAACAGAACCATGCTGCAGCCGATAACGGTCAGAGTGGAATAGCCGCTGTTGCCAATAACCTTGTCTATGATAACCTGGGTAATCAGCGGCATACCTATGCCCATAAGCTGCAGGAAAAAGGCTGCCATCAGCACTTCGCCAAAGAAGCGCTTGTAGTGCTGCATGACGTGCATGAACCAGGGCAGATTGTATTTTTTCTTGAAATAATTCCAGTTGTAGGTTGCGGAGAAGGTCATAACCTCTCCGGTCCAGGCCTCGACAAATTTTTTGTGGGGCAGTGCCAGCGGCTTGGAAGCTGCCGGATCTATCAGGTAAACACATTCGTCGTTGATGGTGATTACTACCACGTATTTGCCATTGACCATGCGAGCCATGAGGGGCAGGGGCAGTTCTCTCAGCTCATCCTGACTGGGATGGATGAGCTCGCAACGCAGGTGTTTTTTGCGGATGATTTTGGTCAGCTGTTCCCAGGAAAGCTTGTCATCTGTGATGTTGTTTTCCTGCAGAAACTGCTGAGGCTTGTTGATAATGCCGAAGTTCTGGAGAATCTTGGCCAGGGATTTGACCCCGGTCAGATTTTCTTCCATATTGTATGTCTGATTATCCATTATTTTTATTTCTCGCCTCCATTTGGTGTGTTATGCGCCGAAAACCTGGTCGCTATGGATGTGATTTTGATAGGAACTTGGCCCTCTGGTTACGTTGAACAAAAATGCCTTTACTCGTCCTCCCTCCTTGATGGTGGTATAATCCACGCTGTAAGAGGTATTGTTGTTTATTTCCTCAACGACAATATTCAATACCTTGTGACGAATATTGGTAATCTGCTCATAGGTTTTGCTCATGGGTATGCCTAAAAGCTTCTTCAAGTCCTCAACCTCTATGGCCAGCCGCAGACAGCCCTGAGCCTGAACGTTCTGACGGTGCATATAACGGCCAAAAACCTCCAAAAGCCGTACTGTATAGCGGCTTTTGAATTCGAAAACCTCTTTGAGGGAAATCTGCATCTTTCGACGATGGACAATCTCCTCCAATATCTGCCGGATTTCCGGGTTGAACATGATGAACAGTCCTCCCTGAGCCGGGTTAAAACGGATGTGCCGAAAAAGGTCGCAGAGCTTGTGGTTGACCATGACTTTTTTCTTGACCAATCTGGCGGCTATCTTCTTCAGCTGGTCATAATAGCCTTTGTTCCCCCCAAAGAGCTGGACAATAGCCGCTGTGGACAGGAGAATTTCCTGCCAAATGCCCTGCCTGAGCTGCTCGTTCATAGCCTGAATTGCTATGTAAAAAAGCCGGCTTTCGTTGATGGAGAGCTGCTGGCACAGGCTCAGCATACTATCCGAGGCCATGTCCTCCTCATGGCAGGGCAGTGGCTCAATGGGTGCAATGTTTTTTTCTATATTTTCGTTTACAGGCTGAATATCTATCCCGCCTTTCTTGATTCGGTATAAAATTAGGAACGAAACTTATTATATATGCTGTATGGGCTTTAGTCAATGAAAAGTACAGAACATGGAAAGAGAAAAAGATTCTGGCTATTATGGCGCAAAAAGAGGGGCAAAGGAAAATCCTCTGCCCCTGATGGGTGTTTGTTATTTACCTATGTGGGAGTGCCTAGATAGTGCTCCCTTTTCGGTTAGGCAGATTATGCCTTCTTTACCAGAGTCTTGCTCTCGCTGTCATAGGTGTATGCAGTCTGGCTTGCGGAAGTGAAGGTCAGGCCGTTCTTCAATGCGGAAACTGCATTGGTATCGGTGAGCTTGAGAGTGGAGCTGTCAGCAAGGTGGATGTTGGCCGTACCGTCAGTATCCATGGTTACCTTTACATTGGCAATATCTGCATCTGCTATATTCCACAGGGCAATGGTATCCTTAGTATCTAAACCGCTCTTAACTTCGTCAACACCATCGCCACTACCAAAGTAGAAGGTATCCTTGGCTACAATGCTGCCGTGGAGCACATCGCTGGAGGCGCCGCCACCATAGAGGTAGTTCTCAGTAAGACCACCCCGGATGGTGGTTTGCTCGTTGGCATTGCCTGCAACCCAGAAAGTTGCAAGGGATTTGCTGGCATCGAATTCCTTGACACCGTTATCAATGTAGTAGGTATCGGAGGACAGGCCCCGGCTCTCCTTGCCTACACGGACAAATACAGTGCCATCTACCGCTCCGCCAACGGTCAAGGTAGTCATACCAGTATAGATATTGACATCGGTGCTAAATTCAGCGGTAGAAGCAGTCGTGGAAGCATTTAGCAAAGCCTTATATGCCTTGTCATTGGCATCTAGCAGATTGAGGGTGTGACCACTTATATCCTTCAAGTTAAGTACGCTGTCAGTGTTATTTACACCAGTAATAGCGGCGTCAGTACTATTATGAGCAAAGGTATAGCCTTGGACAATTTCCTTGAGGGACTGGGCTGTAGCAAATTTGATAATATCCTTATCAGTATCAAATTTAGTTACATTTACATCCTTGTCTGCGTTCTCGGCAAACCAAATAATATCTGTACCAGCACCGGCTACAACATTTGCAGATGTATTGGCCTGATAGGTCCAGATGTTGCTGGTACCTGCACCGCCCTTGATGGAAGCAGCTGCTGCCAGAGTTACATTGCCGGTTGCCTTGCTGGCATCAATAGCCTCGATGGTTGCACCAGTGGTATAGAAGTCAGTGTAGAGGGAATGAACAATCCAGTCCTTGCTGCCTTTGATGTTTACAGTCTGCTTCTGAGACTTGTCGAAAGCATAATAATCCAGACCGTCAGTTTCATCTGTATTTATTGTTACTGTCTTTTGTGAATTATAATTGCCTGCAACCTTGTAGGTCTTTTCGTCAGCCAGCTTGATCTGAGCTACATCATTGCTGCCATTGCTTGCATCAACCTTGGCAATGGCCTTGCCTACAGTAAAGTCCGCAGTACCTTTACCGGTATCGAATACAGGCTGAATGTCCTTCAAACTCTGGGTGTCCTTGAGATAAAGGATGTCGCTATCTTTGGCAGTGCCATATTGGAAGTCTGAAATGGAATCTGTACCATCACCAGCACCGAACCAGACGGTGTCCTGACCAGCACCAAGGGTGATGGAGTCATTACCGGAGCTGAAGCCCCAGGTGGCTACGCCAACCTTGGCATTGGTAGCATCGATGCTGTTATCCTTGCCGATGGCACCAGTCAGGCTGATAGGGGCATCCAGATTGGCAGAGGCAGCCACACTGATATTGGTAATGTCCTTGTACTTGCTATTGTCATGGAGGTGGGTGGTAGCTCCAACCTCAAGGGTAGTGCTGTAATCTAAAGCGCCATAGAACCAATCTGCATCAGAACAATCCTTATATGCAAGAGTCTGTTTTTGAGTCAAGGCGTAGGCCAGCTTGTAGGTTTGACTGCCATCGTTAATATTTGTGAAATCTTTATCTTTACTTAGGTCAGCAATTCTGATATAGGTGGCACCATAATCAATATAAATGCCTTTGGGATTATCCGAATGATAGGAAAGATCTGACAGTTTTACACCATCCATAACCATGATGTCATCTGTGCTATAATTGATAAGTTGGTCTGAACCAGAGGATTTGCCTATCTTGATGGTATCAACACCAGAAGTGAGAGTTACCAATGCACCGCCATGTCCCAGCGTAATATTGGCACTTCTGGCATTACCAGCATCAATGAAGTTACGAATTGTAGATTTGCTGAAGTCCCTAGTAGCATTGCTGCCTGCTACAGCAGAAAAGAAATCTATAGTATCGTTTGCTCCTCGTCTATTTACCCGTGCCGCATACCAGTTATCCTGTACAGCAACTTTACGAGCCGTAAGTTTATATGAAGTACCTGCATTTTGCTGGTTATTTACAACGAAATCACCAGATTCAAACTTTGTTTGCGCGCTGATGTCTGCCTCAATAACATCTCCTTCATAGTAATTGTAATCGCTGACAGTAACCTCGCCTTCGGTGATTCTCAAGGTATCTGCACCAGCACCCAGGCTGACACTATTAGTGGTTCCGTCTTTAATTTCTACAAAATCATTGCCTGCCCCTGCTTCGACATAGGCATTACCTGTGACTGTAATGGTGTCATTGCCTGTACCACCATAAATATCAGCACTACTTCCACCGCCAGAATATTTAACACCGCTGCTGCTGGCTCTAAAATCCACATGGTACAAGATGGACTTCTGGCTTGCATAAATAGAAGCATCAGAAGCAATACCTATCTTTAATTCGCCGCTTAGACCAGCTTCCCCGGTAAAGTTCGTTTTTCCATCAGTGCGCGCCTTGAAAGTTCCCCAACCGGGGATAATTACCGTATCAGTGCCATTATAAGCTCCCTGCACAGTCACATTTGTTTTGCCATCGTACTGAACCACGGCATCGCCTGTGGCAGACTTTACAGTCACTAACTTTATTTCTTTTGCCATAAAAAATTCCCTCCATTAATTCCTTCCTAAAAATCCTAAAAAAATACTCCAGAGAATATCCACCTAAAGCCATCCCAGAAGCAAAATATACCCCATATATATTCCAAAATAATATTCACCATAATATTGTACTATATCAGATATAATAATTGTTATAGGAGTTTTTTTCTATTAAATACATTCAAAACATATACAAGACAACTACCAAAAAACGCACTTCCATCTCCCTAAGAAGTGGAGGACTTCTGGCGGATTGTGTTAAAATATAATTGATGTCCGATGTATCCCGCCTATACAGGTGGCGATAAACTGTGACCTTTAGAGGAGGAGAAAAGATGCTGCTTAGACATATGGATTTTAGAGATATGCCTACTTCGCTGGCCATGAAGAATACTGAAATTTCAGCCACAAAGAATGAAAATATACCTGCCTATATTATGGCTTCATTAGGGAATATGTCGTATATGGCTGGCACGGATTTCCATTATAACCTGCCGCAAAAAACTCATGTGCTAATAGGCAACTATTGTCAGATTGCCCATGATACAGTTATTGAGATAGGTCAGAATCACATTTTCAGCGGTGTTTCCCCCTATCCCTTTGACCAGGTTCTAGGGGAGGAGAATGTTTTCGCCCATCGCGCGCCTGTCAACAAACAGCAGCTGGTAATTGGCCATGATGTGTGGATTGGCAGCGGGGTGAGAATCATCAAGGCTGTGAAAATCGGCAACGGAGCCATTATTGGCAGCGGCTCTGTCATTACCAAGGATGTGCCCCCCTACGCCATTGTGGGAGGAAATCCGGCCAAAATCATCCGCTATAGGTTTTCACCGGAGATAATAGAGGCTCTGGATAAAATCAAATGGTGGTACTGGCCGCTGGCAAAGGTAAAGGCCAATCGGCAGTATATGGAAAATGTGGAAGAGTTTATTGCAAGATTTGTGGATAAGTTAGAAAAAAATCAAACACCTGTACCCCCCCATATTCTGAAAAAATTGCAGGCCTGTCATCAGGCTGGGGGCAGGATATTTTATTTTGTGCCTGACCTTGGCTCAGCCAGGGAAGATGCTGTGTGGCCGGCAGTGCTGGGACAGGTTTGCCAAAAATACGGCAGCCAGCGTCACTGCCTGCTGATAGCTCTAAGGCAAGACGGTTCCGACCATCAAGCTCGAATTAAATATCTCCAGCAATTCATGGGACAATTCCCCAACAGGCCGGAGTCTATTTTCTTTGGCTCTCCTGATGGCATCGTCCTTGAGCTTTTAAAGCAGGCAGATTATTTCATCACCACCAAGGAAACCATCTCCTCCAAGGGCATCGATTATATGGACACCTTCGGCGGCGGTGTACTGTCAGGTCTGGAATATGATATTTTTGCCGATGTCTAAAAAAAGCTGATGAAACCTTTTATATCAAGGATTCATCAGCTAATATAATGTTGAAAAGGTATATGCTAGATATATTTTTAGTATATACCTTTTTTGTTTGTTTTTACATTTCTCACGATTTACAGAGTATACGTTTTATAATCATATTTTTTCTCCACCATAGCAATTCCTCCACCCCGTGAAATCAAGTATCAGGTAGATGTCAAACAAAAATATATCAGCTTTGTTCTATTTTTATACATTCTTTTACCGACATTCCTAATGTGCTGGCAAGATCTGCCAAATTGATTCCTTGTTTTGCTGCTTTTTTGACAAAATCCGTAGTTACTTTTTCTCCACTTAGAATTGTGTTTAGGAAGATTTCCTCTGTGTCATGGGTTTCATTTGTCATTACATTTTCTGTTCCTTTCACAACAGGAATTTCTTCTACCGTTGCTTCTTCTTCCAGTATAAGCAGAGTGGAAAAATCATCGCTTTGTATAGCCTCGAACAGACTATCTGGTTCGATACCTGCTTGCTTGCACATATTTTTTTCGGTAATGCCAAATCGACCGTTTTGCTTCACTGACTCTATGAGCATATTGGCAGTAATGGGGCCAAATCCGAGATTTGCTAACTCTTTTTCAATGTTTTCATCGTTTTTTGGTGGCATATCCTGAATATAATTACTAGGAGTTTCATCAATATTTTTCATGGAATAATAATCTTCTTCTATGGCTTTGCGAAGATAAGCACCTAAATTTTTTATGTTTTTACACTGTTTCACATATTCAATATTATTCCAAATACGTTCTTCATTATATTTTTTCAGCAATCTACTTGCAACTATTTTGCCAATACCGCAAGATAGCAAAACAGAATATGTATTATCCCCCCTGGTAACGCTATCAACAGATTGAACAACTTTTTGGATTTTTATTTTTTGGTTTGATTCCACAAGTTGTTCAATTGTTTCAACATTATCATTCATCTTAGGCAGTTTCAAGGTAAAGTCATACCCTATAATCGTTCGGCCTTTTTTTATATACTCGTATGAAATTTCATAGGGGGTGGAAGCGTTTATTTCTCTGCACGGCCGTTCAACTACATTTTTCGTAAAATTGTTTGTTTTATTATATTTTTTTTCTTCTATGCCACAGTAAAAACGCAAATCCTCTATCATAATCTGACGCTTAATCGTATTATTTCGCCTAAATTCCACAATATTTTGATATTCCAACATAAGTTCCATTAATCTAATGGCATAGTGAGAAGTTAGCGCAAATATTGTTTTTACTGCTATTTTTGTATAGGGCTTATCCGCAAGTTCTAAGATGTATGGCCGCATCGTATCGTTGAATTTCAGATGCAAGCCCCCTAGTTTTTTCTGAACCTCCCACGACTAAAGTCGCGGGGTTCCCAGCCAAAAATCCTAATGGATTCAGATACGCTGGGCTATCCCCGTAGTTCCTACGGTTCTTGTATATGTTATACTCCAACTATTCGGAGTCCTTCATTTAGAATATTTATAGCTGCATTTATATCCCTGTCATGGACAGCTCCACATTGCGGACAAGCCCATTTTCGCACTGACAAGTCCTTGGTTTCAGCATGTTTATGACCACAACAGTTGCAAATTTGGCTTGATGGAAAGAACTTGTCTATTTTGACAATCTTCCTCCCATACCATTCTGCCTTGTAGCTAAGCAT
>CAKPYV010000049.1 GCA_934203205.1 uncultured Anaerovibrio sp.
GTACAGTAAAGGCAGAATGATTCGGCAACAGCCGGAGGGGCATGACACTTTTGCGTCGGGAGACTCTTGCTTTTGCGTAGCAAAAGTGGCCCCGGTGGCACTTTCTATCATTACGGCCTCTGTGAATTGGCTCAGCGACAAGCGGTATCTGTGCGTTAGGATAAATCATCAGATAGGGCCATTAAGTCGGACAGAGCAAAAGTCGTTATGACCGCAGGCTGTATTTCGAGAACCCACTGACATAACGACTTATATTTTTGATACTAGGGAGAGATAGCCAACTCGGCAAATCAGAATTTCCCCCCATTAAAATATTATAGCGCAAGCAGAACATACTACGCTATTTGACTAAAATAAACGAACATTTTATTCTTGTGTTGAATAGATATTTGGGTTATAATAAGAACATAACATATAAAATGCGTTGTAATAATACAAAAGGAGGGGTAAATTTATGGATGCATTGCTGTTATCGCGATGGCAGTTTGCCATTACCACCGTATATCATTTTCTATTTGTTCCAATTACGCTGGGATTATCCATCTTCGTGGCGTTGCTGGAAACATGTTATGTTCGCACGAAACGCCCAGCTTGGAAGGAAACTAGTCGCAAGCTGGTACGCTTTTTTGGCACTCTTTTCATTATTAATTTCTCTATGGGTGTAGTAACTGGTATTGTGCAGGAATTTCATTTTGGCATGAACTGGTCAGAATATGCTCGCTTCATGGGAGATATTTTTGGCGCTCCGCTGGCCTTGGAAGCACTGACAGCATTTTTTCTGGAATCTACCTTTATTGGTATTTGGATTTTTGGCTGGGATAAGCTGTCCGAAAAAGCCCATTGTATCTGTATTTGGATAGTGGCGTTTGCCAGCAACCTTTCGGCATTTTGGATTCTGGTGGCCAATTCATTTATGCAGCATCCAGTAGGCTATGCTATTAGCAACGGTCGGGCAGAAATGACAGATTTTCTGGCTTTAATTACCAATCCCTATGTTATAGGCGAATATTCACATACTCTGTTTTCGGCTATTGCAACAGCAGGCTTCCTTGTAATAGCTGTTTCAGCCTGGAAGATTCTTCATGACGAGGTTTCCCGTCAGGCCTTTACTCAAACCCTGAAAGCTGGTGGCATCTTTATGCTATTAGGTCTGTTTGCAGCTATGGGCAGTGGTCATATGCATACCCAGTATCTGGCCCAGGCCAATCCTATGAAGCTATCTTCCTTTGAAGCTCTCTGGGAAACAGAGGATCCGGCACCTTTTGCCATTATAGCTGATATCAACGAAGTAGAGCATAAGAACGATATGGAGATAACCATTCCAGCTATGTTTTCCATGATGCTGTACAATGAGCCATCAGGCGCTGTAACTGGTATTAATCAGCTACAGGAGGAATATGCTGCCCAGTACGGTCCTGGGGAATATCGCCCTGATGTGACAGGTATGTTCTGGAGCTTCCGTATTATGATTGGCTTAGGTGGGCTTATGTTGCTCTTAGCATTTGTGGCGGCCTACCTGGGTTGGAAGAAGTGTCCTATGAATTTTCCTATATTTTTGAAGCTTTTGCCGTGGCTGCTGCCATTGCCATTTATCGCTAACAGCGTTGGCTGGTATATTGCAGAAGGTGGACGTCAGCCTTGGATTGTCTTTGGTCTCCAAAAAACTAGCGAGGCTGTTTCGCCAAATCTGACCAGTTCTGATGTGTGGTTGACCATGGTAGGCTTTACCCTTATCTATCTGGTTTTGGCTATAGCAGCCCTTTGGATTGCTGTGGGCTTTATAAAGAAAACCCACATTGCCTTTGACGAAGGGAGGAAAGCATGATGGACCTCACTGTTATTTGGTTTATTCTCATAGTTGTACTCTTTACAGGCTTCTTTATTCTGGAAGGCTTTGATTATGGTGTGGGAGGGCTTATGCCTTTCCTATCTGATGACACTAAGGAACGGGGGGAGATTCTTCGTACGATTACCCCGGTGTGGGATGGTAATGAGGTATGGATGATTACTGCCGGTGGTGCCATGTTTGCCGCTTTTCCTCATGTTTATGCTACCATGTTCTCAGCCTTTTATTTGGCTCTGTTTCTGATGCTGGTGGCACTGATTTTGAGAGGTGTAGCCTTTGATCTGCGAGGTCGTCATGAGTCTGTTGGCTGGCAGAAATTTTGGGATGGGGCCATTTGCTTCGGCAGTGTGGTTCCTGCCTTTCTTTGGGGTGTAGCGGTTACGGATTTGATTGCGGGCATACCCATCAATGAAAAAATGATTTATACAGGGGGCTTCTTTGACCTGTTAAGCCCATATTCTATTATAGGAGGACTGGCTTTCCTGTTCGTTTTCCTCTATCATGGTGCTTCCTTCCTGACCTTGCGTCTAGCTAGAGAAAAGCTGATTGGACGTTGTCAGAGCATGGCTATGAAGGTTGGCGGTTTAGCCACTATCTTCTTTGTGGCTTGCATGGGATTGACTATGCAGTATACAGATTTGTTTACCAAGCCTGTGGCGGCTGTGGCACTTTGTGGTGCAGCTGTATTTTTCCTTGTAGCCCTTGGCAGCATGAAAAAGGGCAGTGGCAAGGCTAGCTTTTGCCTGAGTACCTTGGCTATAGCAGCTACTACAGTAGCTTTCTTTGCGGGACTTTTCCCAAGATTGATGGTTTCCAGCCTCAATCCTGCCTATAGTCTGACCATTACCAATGCTTCCTCCAGCCCATATACTCTGTCTATTATGACGGTAGCTGCTGGCATATTTGTACCTATTGTTCTGATTTATCAGGCATGGAGTTATTATATTTTCCGTAAGCGTGTTACTCCTAAGGACGCTGAAGAACATTATTGATACAACGAGATATGAAAAAATGCTTCTTTTTCCAGACAATGGTTCACAACAAAGCCATTCTTGCTGGTTATGCCTTGTGTGAAACGGGGCGGGCCCTGCTGATTGCAGCTGCTGCCTTTTGGGCAGCTATAGTAGTGGATGATGTATTTTTGCAGGAAATGGCACCAAGTGAAACGGTACCAGTTTTATTGATGGCAGCACCGGCTTTGCTGGTGCTGTTTCTTGTGCTTATTTTTTTGTATTTACTAGGCTTTCTGCTGAATTATCAGCAACAGGAGCTTTCCTATAGGGCTCGCAGCTTAGTAAGGGAAAAGCTTCATGAAAAAATTTTGTCTTCCATAGGTATAAAGGGGCAGACAGGGGAGGAATCCATACAGATGAATAATCTTCTGCCTCTGGCTTTGGAGCAGGTAGATGCATTGGATTTATGGTTTACCAAAGTTATGCCGGTAATTTTTGGGTTGGCTATTCACCTGCCTATTTTACTGATTATTTCGGCTGTAACCGATCCGATGACTGGATTGCTGATGCTGATTACTCTGCCTATAGCCCCCTTTCTTCTTTATCTTATAGGTCGTGTAAGTCGTGCTGCCAGCAAAAAAGAATGGCAGAAGCTAACGGAGCTTTCTACTGGCTTGGCAGAGCTTTTGCACACCTTGCCTACTGTTAAGCTTTTCCGCCAGGAGAGGAGATTGACAGAGACGGTGGCCAGCCTTAGTGAGAATTTTGCTCAAGCTGCCTTACGGGTGCTGCAAATTACCTTTGTTTCAGCTTTTGCCTTGGAGTTGATTACCACTCTCTCCATAGCCATTGTGGCTGTGAGTATAGGTTTGCGGTTGTTATATGGGCAGCTGACATTTTTTACGGCCTTTTTTGTCCTGCTGGTGCTACCAGAATTCTATCAGCCATTGCGACAGGCAGGAACAGCTTTTCATGGAGGTATGACTGCTTATACGGCGGAAACGTCCCTGGCAGAATTTTTACATTCCAGGGAGGTTAAGGCAGAAGCAAATCTATCAAATGATTTGACTCAGGAGATGGGAGTAATAATAGGCCAGCATATAAGCTTTGGTTACGGAGCAGGATCTCTGCCGATATTGCAGGATAAGAGCTTTGTGGTACCTGAACAGCAAATTACCGTAATCCGGGGAAGCAGCGGCAGCGGCAAAACAACTCTTTTGCGACTTTGTGGAGGATTACTTTCCCCTACGAAAGGTATCTTAAGAAGGTCTAGGGTTCCTTTAAGCTACGTGCCTCAGGAGCCTCATCTATTCAATGGTACGTTGGCAGAAAATATTACCTTGGTGTTTGCGACTGATTCCTATAGTGCAGAGGAGCAGGCCAAAATACGTCAAGCCTTGGAGAAAGTTCAATTGCTTTCCTGGGCAGAGCAGCTGCCTCAGGGCATGATGACTCTTTTGGGAGAAGGGGGACAGAATTTGTCTCAGGGGCAGCGAAAGCGTTTGGGCTTGGCTAGAGCCATTTATCAGCAACGGGATTTGATCTTGTTGGATGAGCCTACGGCAGCCCTTGATTCCGCTACCAGAGCTGAAATCATAAAGGTACTGTGGGAGCTGGCTCAAGGGAGAACCCTGCTTTTGGTTAGCCATGATGAGGATTTACTGGCTCTAGCGGATAATATTATTTTGCTAGAGCCAGTGGAACAAAATTTAGAGGTGCAGATTGAAACTGAAGAGGAGGTAGTTTTATGAGATTGCTCCATTTACTTTCTCTGGTATCTCCTTGGGAATTACTGCTGGCAAGCTTGGTAAGCCTTGGGGCGGCAGCGGCAGGTATTTGCTTGTTGGGCTCCTCTGCTTGGCTGATTGCCTCTGCGGCTTTATTGCCTCCTCTTTCCGCCTTGGCATTAGGTATCACCGGGGTTCGCGCCTGTGGTATTTTTCGTGCCGTATTTCGTTACGGGGAAAGGTATATTTCTCATCGCCTTGCTTTTCATGGCCTAACCAAGATACGTGTAAGTCTTTATAAAAAAGCTGCGCTAATGCTGCCCTTGCGTAAGGGAATGGCCAAACAGGGAGAATTGCTGCATGATTTGTTGGCTGGAGCTGACGAGCTAAGGGACTTTTTTGTGCGAGGGATGCTGCCACCGGTGACAGCAGGTATTTTGACGGTTTGTATTACCTATTTGTTAGCTAGGCACACGGATTTATTTTGGCTCCTGCCCTTATTATTTATTTTACGCCTAGGAATTCCCTTCCTTATTTGGCAAAAAAGTCATCCTGATAGCAGACAGCTGGATGGTGCTTATCGCAGTGCTTTAATGGACATGGGAGCTGGGCTGGATGAATTGTATTTGGCAGGCACAGCTTCGGCCCGTGGTATTCTCAGACAAGCGGCAGAAGAGAAGCTGCAGGGGGATAAAAAGGCTCGCCTCGTTAATGATAAAGGGGATACCTTGCTCAATATATTGGATGCTTTTGTAGTGATATTGCTTATGGCCAGTATGATTCCCGCTGTGGCATTAGGCGATATTTCAGGTATTGATTTTGCAGTA
Organism: uncultured Anaerovibrio sp.; assembly: GCA_934203205.1. Taxonomy (GTDB): domain Bacteria; phylum Bacillota; class Negativicutes; order Selenomonadales; family Selenomonadaceae; genus Anaerovibrio. The sequence continues at coordinate 5,354 of CAKPYV010000049.1, forward strand.
TATTTTTTGGTATTACAGACTCTTTTGCTGGAATTTCGCATGTTGCCAGAAGCTATGCGTCAGATACAGCGCAGTAATAGGGCAGCTTGTTCCCTTTGGCCTTCCCAGGAACAACAGGCAAATGGGGGGCAACGGGAGCAATTGACAGCTCATAAGCAATCATGTTCGCCAGAGCAAAAACAGGCTTTACTTTGGGTTGATGATTTGTACTTTTCCTATGGGCAGGGGCAGAATCTCCTATCTCGTATTTCCTTTTCTATACAGCAGGGGCAGCATACAGCCATTGTTGGTGCCAGTGGCTCAGGCAAAACCACGCTGACACAGCTTTTATTAGGCGTTTGGCCGCCTGATAAGGGCGGTATTTATTGGCAGGGCAAATCCTATCTGGCTATGTATTTGGAAAATATTCGAAAAAATATCAGTGCCATGCCTCAGGGCAGTGTACTTTTTGCTAAATCCATTCGGGAAAACTTCCGTATTTTATGTCCGGATCTTGAGGAAGCAGATATGTGGCAGGCCTTGCAGGATGCCCAGCTGGACACCGTTGTTAAATCCATGGCTCAGGGACTTGATACTCCCTTGGGACAGGATGCCTGTGATTTATCTGGGGGACAGCGGAGTCGTTTGCTTACAGCCCTTGCCATAGCAGGCACAGCGCCCTTGATTATATTGGATGAGCCTACCTGTGGATTGGATAAGCAAAGAGCTTCAAAGCTGATGGAATCCCTTTGGCACCGGATGAAAGCAAGGGAGCAAACCTTGGTGGTTATCACTCATGAGGAAGAACTAACTAAGAAATTTTCTCAGGTTATTCACCTTTAATCTTTGGGTGAAATAGTGTAAAATAATATCATTGAATGATGATATAAAGGAGTGCGTGGCATGTACTATATTTTAAAGATGCTTAGCTGGCTGGCCTGTAGATTTCCTATGAAAGCCTGTTTAAAGCTGGGAAATTTCTTAGGCAAGCTGACCTGGTTGGTGGTGCCCCAAAAGCGGAAAAAAATGGCTAAAGAAAATATTATCCGCTGTTTGCAGGTGGATGAGCAGGAAGCGGAGCGGATTGCCAAAGCCTCATGGGTGCAGTTTGGCCCTATGATTATGGAGGTTCTGCGTTATCCAGAGCTGATAAAGAATGGCAAAATGTATCAGCATGTGTCCATTGAGGGACTGGATTATCTGCTGGATGCGGTACGGGCCGGCAAGGGGGGGATTATTGCCACCAATCACAGCGATAGCTGGGAGATTATGGGAGCGGCCTTGGCTCAATATGGTGTACCTTTAGTAGGGGTGGCCATGAAGCAGAAGAATAGCCAGGCCAACCGGTTTATTTTGGAATATAGAGAAATGTCCGGTATGCATATTACCTACAAATCTGATGGACGGGATATGCTGAAGATGATTAAGGAAGGCTGGATGATTGGTTTGATTATGGACCAGGATCCTAGCTTGCAATACGGCATTATTCTGGATTTCTTTGGCCGGAAGACCAATTGTGTTACAGGGCCAGCAACTTTGGCAAGGATACAAAATGCCCCTATTTTTCCGGGACAGATTCAGCATCGGCCAGATGGGGGACACCATATTACTATTTTTCCACCAATTTATGTGGAAAGAACCAAGGACAAGCAGGAGGATATCCGTCGTACCATGCAGCAGCTGTTGAATATTCTGGAGCAGCAGATACGGAACCATCCAGAGGACTGGTTCTGGCTCCACGATCGTTGGAAATCCGTTAGAAGCATTGGCTTGGATTAGATACTGCTTACCAATTTGATTAAGCTCTTGGCTTTTTCCAAATGTGCTAGGGATGCCTTGTAGCTTCGGCCAATGGCCCCCATTTTCATGAAATTAAGAATATCCTTATGTTCGGCAATGGTTTCCTCCATACGGCCTTTTACCTCCAAGGAAATAATGGTCTGACTGCTCATGCGGTAATGATAGCTTTCAAAGGTGTCTGCAATCATCTGGTTTTCCAGAGACATAACAATTTTTTCATGGAATAAATCATCGTAGATGGCAAATTCCGCAGCAGAGTGACTTTGGCTGCAGATTTCCTCTTGCCTTTGAATTAGGGTTTCCAATTCAAAAAACAGACGGATGGAAGCAGGTTTTTGGCAATTTTTGGCTAGTTCAGTTACACAAAATCCTTCTAAAGCACTGCGTATCTGGCAGGTTTCAATCAAATCTCTTTCTGTCATTTCATGGATGCGGAAGCCCTTGCTGGGAATCACATCAATATATCCTTCTTGTGAAAGCCGCTGTACAGCATCACGGAGAGGTGTTCTTGATATACCTAGTTCTTGAGAGATTTTGGTTTCGGAGTAGATGGTATTATGCAGCAGCTCACCATTGGCAATTTTTTCCTTTAGTGCCTCATAGGCCTGTAATTGTAAGGGCTTTACATATCTCATAATTATCACCTGTACTTTCTTCTGAAGTGCGTATCGGCATACCGGTACGCACTATTTTTTTTATTATAACATCTATATCATTGAAAGAAAATGTCTTTACAGTTTCTTTTGGTGATGTTTGGGAGGAGGTGGGGCTGGTTCTGATGCCTTTTATCAGCTAGAGGTAGAAAAAATTTCTTTTTTTTAAAAAAATACCTACATACCAGTTGACCGGTATACTGGTATGTAGTATAATACAAATCAACAAGGGGATGCAAGTAAATTTTATGTATGAGTATCTATAAAAGAAAGAAGGATTTATTATGAAAAAGGCAGGATTTATCGGTTTAGGTATTATGGGCAAGCCAATGGCAATTAATTTGCTCAAAGCCGGTTGTGAGTTAGCGGTCTTTGACCTGAATCAAAAGGCTGTAGATGAGTTGGTTGCTTTGGGAGCAGAGGCAAGCAATCCAGCAGAGATGGGCAAAAGCTGCGCAGCTATTTTTATGAGCTTGCCTAATGGTGCTATCAGCATTGATACTCTCTTCAAGGCTGATGGTGTTGCCTCTCAGATTAAACCAGGAACTATTGTATGTGATACTAGCTCTGTAACTCCTGTAGAATCCAAGGAATGTTATGAAAAGCTCAAGGCTTTGGGCTGTGGCTTTGTGGATTCTCCTGTATCAGGTGGTGAGCCAAAGGCCATTGATGGTACCTTGGCTTTTATGGCTGGCGGTGATCAGAAGGACTTTGATGCCTTGCAGGAATATTTTGAGGCCATGGGCTCTAGTGCCCTGTTGGTAGGTGGCAGCGGCAGCGGCTCTGTTACCAAGCTGGCCAATCAGGTTATTGTAAATCTCACTATTGCCGCAGTTTCAGAGGCCTTTGTGTTGGCCACCAAGGCAGGAGCTGATCCTTGGAAGGTTTATCAGGCCATTCGCGGGGGCTTGGCTGGCAGTGTAGTTATGGATGCCAAGATTCCTATGATTGTAGAGAGAAATTTTGTTCCTGGTGGCAAGATTTCTATTAACCATAAGGATATAAAGAATGTACTGGCCACTGCTCATGCTATTGATGTACCTGCTCCAATGAGCGCTCAGCTCTTTGAAATCATGCAGGCACTGAAGGTAGGAGGTCATATGAATGATGACCACGGCGGTATTATTCAGTATTTTGAGCAGTTGGCAGATGTTGTTGTAAAATCTGACAAAAAATAAGGGAGGATGGGAATATGGTTACAGGTCCTTACCTGCTGATAGCTTTTGTGGTCAGCGTAGCAATACTGCTATTTCTCATCATCAAAATGAAGGTTAATCCCTTTATCGCCCTGTTGTTTTCAAGTATTGTAACAGCTTTTGGCGTACAGATGCCTATGGAAGAAATACCAAAGATTATTTGTGCAGGTTTTGGTGGTACCCTGACAGGCATAGGTATAGTTATAGGTTTAGGCATTATCTTTGGTAATTTGCTTCATGAAGCAGGGGCAACTGAGGCCATTGCCAAGGGACTTTTGAATATGACTGGCAAAAAAAATGCCGCTCTGGCAGTTACCGCAGCGGGCTTTCTGATTTCCATTCCAGTATTTATGGATGCAGCATTTGTAATCATGATGCCTATTGTCAAATACGTGGCTAAGGAAACCAAGAAAAGCATTATGGTTTTTGTTTGTGCTCTAGGTGTTGGTACTATCGTAGGTCATTGTTTGGTAATTCCTACGCCGGGGCCTTTGGCTGTAGCTTCTAATATGAATGCCGGCATTGGTGGTTTCCTATTATATGCCTTGGTGGCTGGTATCTGCGGTATTACAGTAGGTGGTTGGCTATATGGTATGCGTTTCAACAGCTATCCTGTTTATGAAGGGGAGCTGGAGGAAGCTATAGAAGAAACCAAGAATTTGCCTGGCTTTGGCTTGGCTATGGCAACCTTATTGTTTCCTATTATTCTGATTTTGTTGTCCAACGTAGTAGTATCTGTTTTCCCTAAGGGAGATTTCCTTTATGAGTTATTTGCCTTTATTGGTGAAAAGGATATTGCTCTGTTTCTGGGTTGTATAGTAGCTTTTGCTAGCCTGCGTAAATACTACGCTAGAAGCTTTAATACCATGGTGGTAGAGGCTGCTGATTCAGCTGGATTGATTTTGTTGATTACTGGTGCTGGCGGTGCTTTTGGCAAGGTATTGAGTACCAGCGGTATTGGTGATTATCTGGTTACTTCCATGAGCGATATGAGTATTTCACCTATTGTATTGGGGTTTCTGCTTAGTGCATTGTTGAGAGCATCTCAAGGCTCTGCCACCGTGGCTTTGGTAACCACATCCTCCATTCTTGGCCCTGCTATTGCAGGGACAGGCGTATCTCCTGTATTGGTTGGCTTGGCTATCTGCGCTGGTGGTATTGGTTTCTCTTTGCCTAATGATTCCGGCTTTTGGGTATTGTCAAGATTCTCTGGCATTACTGTAGAGGAAACTCTCCAGAGCTGGTCTGTCGGTGGCACTTTGGCCAGCCTAGCGGTATTCGTTGTTGTTATGATTATTGCAGCAATCCATTCCGCTGTAGGTTTGCCATTATTGTAAAATAAGCTTCCCTTAGATGGCATAGTCATCTGTTTTTCATAAGTCCGTCGCTTAGGCGGCGGACTTCCCCCTCATTTTTTAGAAAGCGAGTGTTAGGAATGGAACATTTAAATATATCTGTTTTGAATAAATATCCGGCTGTGGATGAAGTTGAGGTAGACAAGCTGTTAGCTCAAGAGATTGCCGCCAATAATACAAAGATTGTGGTGCTTGATGATGACCCTACTGGTGTGCAGACTGTTCATGATATATCTGTATATACCGATTGGACTAGGGAAAGCATTCAGGCAGGTTTTGAAGAAGCAGGCAAATTATTCTATGTGCTGACCAATTCCCGGGGGTTTACACAGGAGCAAACCACTGAAGCCCATAAGGAAATTGCTCATGTAGTGGCTCAGGTGGCAAAATCTCTAGGCAGGGATTATGTGATTATCAGCCGCAGTGATTCTACCCTGCGGGGACATTATCCGTTGGAAACTTCATTGCTGAGAGATGAAATGGCCAAATGCTCTGGCATTATTACTGATGGCGAAATTCTGTGTCCTTTCTTTAAGGAAGGAGGTCGCTATACTATTGATAATGTACATTATGTTCGTTATGGTCAGGAGCTGGTGCCAGCTGGAGAGACGGAATTTGCCAAGGATAAAACCTTTGGGTACACCAAATCCAGTATTCCGGAGTATATTGAAGAAAAGACTGCTGGAGCATACAAGGCCGTAGATGTGGTCTGCATCTCTCTGGAAGATTTACGAAGCTTGAATTATGACAAGATTGAGGCTCAGCTGGAGGCTGTGGAGAATTTTGGCAAAATTGTCGTAAATGCCATAGATTATGTGGATGTGAAAATCTTTTGTGTAGCGCTTTATCGGGCTATGGCCAAAGGCAAGCATTTTATGTTCCGTACCGCTGCAGCTATTGTGAAATGTATCGGCGGTATTAGTGACAAACCTCTTTTAACCCGCAAGGAAATGGTCAAGGATGCAGAAAGCAATACCAATGGCGGTATTGTGGTGGTAGGTTCTCACACCAACAAGACCACAGCCCAGCTGAAGCAGCTTTTGACTGTGGCAGGTACTCAGGGTATAGAGTTCAATTCCAATCTGGTTATGGATGGAGATGAAGCCTTTGAGGCAGAGATTGACCGGGTGGTAGCGGAAAGTGAAAAGCTGATTGCCCAGGGTATTACTCCAGTCTGCTATACTAACCGCAAGCTGTTGACTGTAGAGGGAGATACCAAGGAAGCGGCTCTTGTCCGCTCTGTGAAGATTTCTTATGGAGTTCAGTCTCTAGTTGGCCGTTTGCAGATTGTACCAGCCTTTGTTATTGCCAAAGGAGGAATCACCTCCAGCGATGTGGGCACCAAGGCTTTAGCAGTAAAAAGGGCCAATGTACTAGGACAGATAAAGCCTGGCATACCAGTTTGGCAGACAGGTGCTGAAAGCAAATTTCCTGGGATTCCTTATGTAATATTCCCCGGTAATGTAGGAGAAGAAACAACTTTGAAGGAAGCTGTAGAAATTTTGCAGGGTAAATAATGATGATAAAAGGCGTGCTGGCGATGGTTGGCACGCCTTCATCTTAGGAGGAATAAATATGTTAGTTTCAATGAGAGAGCTTTTGGCAGATGCTGAAAAGAATAATTATGCTGTGGGGGGCTTTAATTGTCCTACTTTGGAAAATGTCTACGGAGTTATGCAAGCAGCGGAAAAGGAACAGGTGCCGGTAATTCTCAGTTTTCCTCAGGTCCACGAAAAGACTGTGCCTCTCAAGGTTATAGGCCCTATTCTTTTGCAGGCGGCTAGGGATGCAAAGGTGCCAGTTTGCGTTCATTTGGATCACGGCAGCAGCGTGGCCTATGTGGAGGAGGCTCTGCGGTTGGGATTCAATTCTGTGATGTATGATGGCAGCAAGCTGTCCTTGGCAGAAAATATCCGCAATACTCAGGCTGTGGTGAAACTGGCAAGAAAATATCAGGCAGATGTGGAGGCCGAGTTGGGAGGAATTGCCGGAGATGAGGCAGGTATATCCTCTGGCGATACAGAGAGCAAATTAACTGATATATATGAGGCGGTTGAGTTTGTTCAAGCTACAGGTGTTAATTCTTTGGCTGCATCTATTGGTACGGCTCATGGATTTTACACAGAAGCACCTAAAATAGATTTTAGGCGTATTGAGGAGATTCACAGAAAAACAGGTTTGCCTTTGGTTATGCATGGTGGTTCTGGAGTTAGTGATGAGGACTATCACAAGGCCATCAATCTAGGAATCCGCAAGGTTAATTATTATTCCTATATGGCCAAGGCAGGAGTTGAGGGAGTTAAGGCACTGTTAGCGGAAAAAAATGTAAAATATTTCCATGAACTGGCTATTGCAGCCAAGGATGCTATGGCGGGGGATGTGGCCAAGGCGCTGCGGCTTTTTGCCAATAGGTAATAATATGTAGACCTCAGGCAAATATTTGTTAAAATTAATAGTGCTTAGAAGCTAGGAGCATACAAGACCTGCATGGTGTGTGTGCTCTTTTCTCTTATGTAAATTCTGATTTGCCGAGTATATCCTGTTTTTGAAATAAATCCTACAAAACTGACAGTAAGTAATGTAAAATCATAATACGATTTCTGTAGGCATGGCATATACCCTTCCAGGCACGCTCGCGCTATATTGATGTGCAAAACTATCCCCTATTAATGGCGATATGGGAGTACCCTTTCAGGCACGCTCTCGCTACTT
>CAKPYV010000050.1 GCA_934203205.1 uncultured Anaerovibrio sp.
GGTGGGCGCTAACGGGATCGAACCGCTGACATTCTGCTTGTAAGGCAGACGCTCTCCCAGCTGAGCTAAGCGCCCATTCACCTTGCGAGTTGTAACTCGCACTCACAAGCAATGATTATATAGGAAACTGAACTGTTTGTCAACAAAATTAATAAAAATATTCCTGCGTAAACATCTCATATTATCATAGCCCTGCAAATTCTGATTTATCGAGTTACCTCTCTCCCTAGAGTTGTAAATATAATTCGGGATGTCAAAGGTTATCGAAATACAGCCTGCGGTCATAACGACTTTTGCTCTGTCCGACTTAATGGCCCTATCTGATGATTTATTCTAACGCAGTAATACCGCTTGTCGCTGAGCCAATTCACATAGGCCGTAATGATAGAGAGTGCCACCGGGACCACTTTTGCTGCGCAAAAGCAAGAGTCTCCCGACGCAAAAGTGTCATGCCCCTCCGGCTGTTGTCGAATCATCAAGGCTTATCGATATTGTCAATCCCAATAATCCTGCTATCTTCATAAAAAATATGTCGTCCCAAATTGTGCCAAAGCAGGAAGGTGCAATGAATACACAAAATAGAAGGCATGACATATACCCTTAACAGGTATATCGATGTGCCTCGCTTCTTAACGAATTTAAGCCATGAAAAGATGAACATCGTGAAGCTTTTCATGCGATTAAATGAGTTTAGCAGCGTGAGGCACATCAATATAGCGCGAGCGTGCCTGAAAGGGTACTCCCATATCGCCATTAATAGTGGATAAGATGTATTCGGCAAATCAGAACTTGACTAAGATGTTCATGTGAGCTAAAATAAACGTATAAAAAAAGAGCGAACCACAACGATGGTCGCCACTACATGTTTTTAGGTTTACTAAAATTCGACCGTCAAACAGTGCGGACAACACTGATGGTCACAACATCTTACGAAGAAGCAGTCCCGGCCAGGACTGCTTTTTTCGTGCTTGCTGCAAGATGTGGTCGATATGTGACCTGCGTTAACTTAATAAAATCAACGATAGTTCACCTGAGATAGTTAGCCAAATCAACACAGCCATCATCACAGTCACTACAAGAGTAACTAATGATATAAGGGCATATATTGCTACAGCCAATGCCTCATCACAGGCGCTTCCCTTTTCTGGGAACACTATTATCGAAACCTCTACAGATAACATTTTTCATGCTATCATCTCCCTGTAAACAAAACTGCTAGGCAGAACATTTACTTATTTGCAGGGCGACCATCATTTGTATCATTGATAACAGTATTTTCATACTGTGTTCGCTCTGTGGGCATAATCCCACAATATATACAAATTATAACAAATGTTTTTCTTATAGTCAAAACTATATTTTATAAAAATTACTTAACCATACAAATCAGAATTTCTATAATCAGTTACTTTTCATTGAGTCATAGCCATAACAGGCATTAAATAAACAATTCTACTTGCCAAAAACAGCAGTCCGCAGACTGCTGTTTCAAATTTAATCTATATGCTCGTGGGAGTGGTCAACATATCCACCTGGTAAGTCTGCATCGTGAGTATAGTCCACCATATGTTCATAACATACTGTCTTATCATGACAATGCTTAACACAATGACGATTAATTTTGCCAAAGACTTCCTGTGTATGCAACTCCTCCTGACGCCGTGGACAGTAAGGATTGTCACACATAGAATACTTGCCAATAGGAATATTGTCAAAACACTCTACCATGCCATCAACAATAGCCCTGCGCATACCTCTGCGCCAGCTAGGTGAGTTGAACAAGCTATCACTACCAGAATATCCTCGTTTGAGATATTCTGCCCTATCTATATATTCACCAGTATTAACATTTATAGCACGCACAGTAATCCGGAAATCACTCCACCTGCTTGCGCTAATGAATTTTTTCTTTATTTGCTGATTTACAGAATGAATGTTGAACATCAGAAGATAATCATAATCTGACGTACCTTGAGCTTGTAGTTCTCTAGCAAATCTTACATAATCTTCCTTGGGAAGTGTAGAAAGATGCTCTGTGAAATTATAGCTATTATCATTACCCAAAGAATCATTTTCTCCCTGGCTTTTTGCTGAATGGTTACCGTTATATTCTCCAGTAGATGTAGATACATTGCTACCATAATAGTAATAGTTGGTATAATTACCCTGCCATTGCTCAGTATCTTTTTGACCGTATACAGGAATACGCTCATACATATTTTCCAGCTTCTCAAATTCCTTCATCAGCACATCATGAGCCTCAGTAACCACATACTTATCGCCAAAGTTTCTGCGGCCCATTTCATATCTCATGCGTTCATCAGTAATTCTTTTAGCAGGGTATCTTGTACCGGGAAATTTAGCATTCAGCATTCGACGAATATATCCCATAGTCTGGTCATCTAATAGCATTTCATCGTCGCCTGTAACAATATACCCTATCTTAATAGCATCATCATAATACTGATAATCTGACTTAACCGGCTCAAAATACTCTGACACATTATTGTAAACAGTATCATTTCTATCTAGATTAACTCTACTTGCTCCATAGGAGTTTCCAGCTGTCCCCAGCAAAAAGCCGCCTACTGTCAACATTACAGCCAATCTTTTTGCAAAACTCATCCTTGACATAAATGCTGCTCCCCTCTAAAAATTACCATTGCAATATACATATATACTTATCCACATATACATTATGATAGCATAGTTATCCCTCCCCCCTGCAAGACATTCAAGGCAGAAATAAGGCCCATTTTTTTCAACCTTGTGGCAAAGGAGCCTTCTGCTAAAACACCTAGAAGGAAGCTAAAATTTTGTATCAAAAAAGAGCTGCCATAAACTGACAGCTCTCATGTATTCCTTATTTCATTATAGCCCCAGCAAAGCCAGTCAGGGTAGCAAAGTAATCTGCATTAGTCTCTGCCCGACGAATAAGCTCTACAGAACCGTCCTGACGCAGCAGCAGCTCTGCACTTCTCAGCTTGCCGTTATACTGGAACCCCATAGCATGACCATGAGCCCCTGCATCGTGGATAATAATTCTATCCCCAATCTCAATCTTTGGCAGCTTGCGGTCAATGGCAAACTTATCATTATTCTCACAGAGAGAACCAGTTACATCATATACATGATCGCAAAGAGCATTTTCCTTGCCAGAAATAGTAATATGATGATATGCCCCATAGAGTGCTGGACGCATCAGATTTGCCATACAGGAATCCAGGCCAATGTAATCCTTGTAGGTTTTCTTCTCATGCAGCACGGTAGATACCAGCCAACCAGCAGGACCGGTGATAGCACGGCCGCTTTCCATTTTGATACCCATATTAGTCAAACCGGCAGGACCAAGAATATCTTTGTAGGCCTGCTGAATTCCCTTACCTACAGCCTCCAAATCCACTGGTTCCTCCTCTGGACGATATGGAATACCTACACCGCCGCCCAGATTTACAAACTCCAGCTCAATGCCCAGACGATTCTTAATTTCCACAGCCAGATTGAACATAAGTTTGGCTGTATAAATAAAGCCCTCCGTGCGACGCTCATTGGAAATAACCATAGTGTGGAGGCCAAAACGCTTCACGCCCTTGGCCTGAGCCATCTTATAGGCCTCAAAAATCTGATCATAGGTAACACCATATTTAGCCTCAGTAGGCTTGCCAATAATATCATTACCCTCAATAAGATTGCCTGGATTGTAACGGAAGGAAAGACACTGTGGCATACCAGCATGCTTGGCCAAATATTCAATATGAGAAATATCATCCAAATTAATAATCGCTCCCAGCTCAATGGCCTTCTGGAACTCATCTGCCGGAGTATCATTAGAGGTCAACATAATATCCTCCCCAGTAACGCCAGCGGCCTGAGACAGCAAAAGCTCTGGCAAAGAGCTGCAATCTGTACCAGCGCCCTCCTCGGCCAAAAGCTGAATCAAGCGAGGATTCGGGGTAGCCTTAACCGCAAAATGCTCCTTGAAGCTAGGTGCCCAGCTAAAAGCCTGCTGCAACTTGCGGATGTTGTTGCGAATTGCCTTTTCATCATAAATATGGAAAGGCGTTGGATACTTGGCAATAACCTGCTCTAATTGATCCTTGTTCAAAGGAAAAGTCTTTTCACTCATAATTCTGCCTCCATTATATCTTTTTCGTTATAGAACACTATTATATGATGTATTTTTTGTTATATTACATTTCGTTCATATTATAGAATAAGCGAGAATTAATGTCAATATCTAAAACCATTACTCACGCCCCACTGCCACTCTAAAGGTGCTAAATCCCCAGAACCGACCTATATTTTCTCTTAATCCCTACTATATAAGTAAGCATTCAAGGAAAAAATTCGTAAAATTTGACTATTTAGCTTTTATTTTTGTTAATTTTATATTATAATTTTCCTTAATAGGTTGTTTTACTTATTCGCCTTAGAGGCCTATAACCAATCTATCATCTAAAATGGAGAGATGTCCGAGAGGTCGAAGGTGCCTGACTCGAAATCAGGTGTGGTTCATAGCCACCGAGGGTTCGAATCCCTCTCTCTCCGCCATATTACAAAATAAATCAACCATTAACATATATGCCAACACCGTCCAGTAACTAAATATTCATGGCCAGCACAATCAATATGTACCTGCTATGCATATTTAGTTACTTCATTGCCACCCTGATTGTAACATGCTACAGGGTTTATTGCAGTCGGTGTTTTTTCGTGTCTAAAAATACTTGGGGGATACACTATGCCATTACAAAAATTATTACACAAAGAACGATATGAGACAGTTTTAAATGAGGCTATGCAGTACTCCATGGAATTTGATATGCCGGACGAGGAAATAAATGCCTTTATTTCATATATTGGCAAGGCCAACAAATGCGATAGATTCTATATTTTTGAAGACAGTCTCACAGAAAATATTACCGTTAATACCTATGAATATTGTGCCCCAGGCATACAGTCCGAAAAGGACAACCTACAAAGAGTTGATAAGGAGGCCTTAAAGGAACATTATGCCTTCTTTGCCAAGGGGCAATCTATTGTTGTGCCTAGTGTAGCCGCTCTGCAGGACTCCAATCCCGCCCTTTATGAATTACTTCATATGCAAGGCATTCGCAGTATGATTGCTGCTCCCCTAATATCCCAAAAGAAATTAATTGGCTGCTTTGGTGTGGACAATCCCAGTATAGATGAAAACGCCGAGATAAAAATTTTCTTATCCATGGCCTCCGCCTTTATTGTTTCCCTACTAAGACGCCGGGATGCTTTTAGAAAAATGCAAAAAGCCACCGCTATCAAAAGTTATCAACAGATTGCCCAAATTTATCTGTCCATGCACAAAGTAAATATTCAGGACAACACCTTTGAAGCAATCAAAACCCATGAGATTATTGAAGGCAATAGACCGTCTACAGCAAATAAGGATTTTCAACAGCAAATCTGGGCTATAGCTGATGCCACCGTTACCGAGGAGCATCTTGAAAATGTTAAGGCCTTTACCAATCTCTCCACTATGGATGAGCGCATGGGGGACAGCATTTTCATTGAACATGAATTTGTGGGCAAAACCGTAGGCTGGTGCCGCCAGCAGTTCATTGCTGTAGATAGAGATGAGCACGGCCATATCCTCCACGCTATCTATACAACCGAGGTCATTAATGATGCCAAAAAACGGGAAAATCATCTCCGCTATCTAGCTCAGACGGATATGCTAACAGGCCTACGCAACCGCGGCAGTGGTGAACAAAAGGTTAAAGAGCTTCTAGCCAAGGGACAGCAGGGGTTATTTGCCTTGATTGACTGCGACCGCTTCAAATCCATTAATGATACCTATGGTCATATGGTAGGAGACCAGGTACTGATTGCCTTGGCGGAAGCCATTGCCAAAGGTATTCACAAGGGAGACATTGCCCTGCGGCTAGGTGGAGATGAATTTGCCATCTTTATGAATAATATAGAGAATAAGGAAAAGGCCAACATCCGTATTCAGCAGGTTTTCGATAATGTAAATAAAATCCATATCCCTCAGATCTACGACCATCCTATACATATTAGTATGGGTGTAACTTTTTTCTATCCAGAGTCACCTGTAGAATTTGACCATTTGTATCAGCAGGCGGATAAGGCTCTGTACGAAAGCAAACGAACTCTTGGCACCATCGCCACCTTCTATGAGGATATCAAATAACAGCCTATAGTCACCGCCTGATTTTCGAACCAGATGTCTTGCGGGGGGGGGCAGTTGTGCTATCATGATGCATATGAATAACGATAAAAGCCATAGACTATGGATAGAATGTATTACGGAGGAATATATTATGCCCCTCAATAAACTTTTATATATAGAAAAATATGAAACCATGCTGAACGGTGCCATGAAATATTCCTTGGAGTTTGATACTCCCAATGAGGAAATCATCGGCTTTATGTCCTACATTGGTAAATCACAAAATTGCGATAGATTCTATATCTTTGAGGACAGCACTCACGGGGAATTTACTTCCAACACCTACGAATGGTGTGCTCCCGGCATTACTGCCGAAAAAGACACCCTCCAAAAAGTAGAAAAAAGTACCCTAAAAACCTGGTACGATAAATTTGCTCAGGACGAAGCCGTTATTATTCAGGATTTAGAAATTATTCGAGATACCGAAACTGAATTATATGAATTGCTGCACAGACAGGGGATCAAAAGTCTGGTGGTACATCCTCTCACAGTCAAAAACCAAATTATTGGCTTCTTCGGGGTAGATAATCCTGATATAGAGGAAACTGTGGAAATCAAAGCTTTTTTATCTATGGCTTCCTCCTTTATGGTTTCCATGCTGCGACGCCGTAATACATTTTTCAAACTGCAAAAGGATGCTGCCATCAAAAGCTATCAGGCCATTGCCCAGATTTATCTATCCATGCACCGGGTAAATATTCAGGCCAACACCTTTGAGACCATCAAAACCCACGGTATTATTGAAAGCAACAGAACTTCCTCTACCAACACTAATTTTCAACAACAGGCTTGGGCCATAGCTGATGCCACAGTTACAGAGGACTGTGTTGAAGAGGTAAAGGCCTTTACCAATCTAGCCACCTTGGAGGAGCGGCTTGAGGGCAGTATCTTTATAGAGCATGAATTTGTAGGCAAAACAGAGGGTTGGTGTCGTCATCAATTTATTGTAGCCGATAGAGATGCCCAAGGCCATATCCTTAATGTTATCTATACGGTGGAGATTATCAACGAGGCTAAAAAGCGGGAAAACCATCTACGTTATCTGGCTCAAACTGATATGTTAACAGGCTTGAACAATCGGGGCAGCGGAGAGCAAAAGGTTAAGGAGCTTCTCCAGCAAGGTCAACCAGGGCTCCTTGCCTTGATTGACTGCGACCGCTTCAAATCCATTAATGATACCTACGGCCATATGGTAGGAGACCAGGTACTGATTGCCTTGGCGGAAGCCATTGCCAAAGGTATTCACAAGGGAGACATTGCCCTGCGGCTAGGTGGAGATGAATTTGCCATCTTTATGAGTAATATAGAAAATAAGGCAAAGGCCAAAATCCGTATTCAGCAGGTTTTCGATAATGTAAATAAAATCCATATCCCTCAGCTCTACGACCATCCTATCCATATTAGTATGGGTGTAACCTTTTTCTATCCAGAGTCACCTGTAGAATTTGATCATTTGTATCAGCAGGCGGATAAGGCTCTGTACGAAAGCAAACGCACAGTAGGCACCATCGCCACCTTCTATGAAGATATAAAATAAAACAAAAACTCTTTTTCTCATGCCTGTCAGCAGGGAAAAAGAGTTTTTATTTTATGCTGTTTTGCCTATCATATCCAAGAATAATTTATGAATATGTCTGTCCTTGTCCAGCTCTGGGTGAAAGGCCAAAGCCAGCTGATTCTTGTAGCGGGCAGCCACAATATGCCCGTCTACCTTGGCCAAAATCTCTGTACCTTCTCCTGCCTCAACTACATAAGGAGCACGAATAAAGGTCATGGGGATTTTGCCAAGCCCCTTAAAGTTTTCATCTCTATGAAAGCTTCCTAATTGCCTGCCATAAGCATTTCTTTTAACCGCTATAGGCATGGTAGCAAAATGACTAACAGTATCCCCCTCCAGCTTTTCGGCCAAAAGTATCATACCAGCACAGGTAGCCAGCACTGGCAAGCCATCTGCAATCCGCTGCTGCAGATTGGCAAACATATTGCTATCCCGCAAGAGCTTTCCCTGCACAGTGCTTTCCCCCCCAGGCAATACCAAGCCGTCAAAATCTGCCTGCAAATCCTCAGCCTTCCGCAGCTCTACACATTCTGCCCCAAGCTCACTAAGCACATTTTCATGCTCAATAAAGGCTCCTTGAACCGCCAGCACACCTATCTTCATAATAAGACCTCCAAATTAGCTGCGTGGAACTTATTTGCCACGCTCTGCCATCAGGATGCTAATCTCATCCTCATTGATACCTACCATAGCTTCCCCCAAATCCTCAGACAGACGGGCAATCAAATCTGCATCCTTATAGTTGGTTACAGACTGAACAATGGCTGCAGCCCGCTTCTCAGGATTGCCGGATTTGAAAATACCAGAGCCTACAAATACACCTTCAGCCCCCAACTGCATCATCAGAGCAGCATCAGCTGGAGTGGCTACACCGCCAGCGGCAAAGTTTACTACTGGCAAACGACGGTTATCATGGACATACTGTACCAAATCATATGGCACCTGCAGCTCCTTGGCAGCTTCAAACAACTCATCAGTCTGCAAGGAAGCAACCTTGGCAATCTGGCCATTAATCTTCCGCATATGCTGAACCGCCTGTACCACATCACCAGTACCTGGCTCACCCTTGGTACGAATCATAGAAGCACCTTCGGCGATGCGGCGGAGAGCCTCTCCCAAATCCCTAGCTCCGCAGACAAATGGCAACTTAAACTGATGCTTGTCAATATGATATACATTATCTGCTGGAGAGAGAACCTCGCTCTCATCAATGTAATCTATCTCAATGGCCTCCAAAATCTGCGCCTCTACGAAATGACCAATACGGCATTTAGCCATAACAGGAATGGAAACAGCCTCCTGAATGCCCTTAATCATCTTGGGATCACTCATACGGGACACGCCTCCGGCTGCTCTGATATCTGCTGGAATCCTCTCCAAGGCCATAACAGCGCAAGCACCGGCTGCCTCGGCAATTTTAGCCTGCTCTGGGGTGGTAACATCCATAATGACGCCACCTTTCAGCATCTGAGCCAGCTGCTTATTTAATTCATATCTGCTTGCCTGATTTTCACTCATATTAATACCTGCTTTCTATCTGTTGTTTTGTTGATTTTTATTTATGATTATAGCCACTTTTGACTATAGGCAAAATAGCCAATATATGTATTTCTTATAAGGTCAAAAATATAGCCAGTTTCCAATTTCCCAACCATTTCTCCCTATATAGCTTATCCAATCACCTTGTCCATGATGGTTGCTTGACATAGCTGTGGATTTTGATTAAACTTTTATAAGGAAATTAACTGAAACTTACCATATAAAAGAAAGAGGAGAGTCAAAATGACAGACCGTATTCGTACCCGTTTTGCACCAAGCCCTACTGGCTATATGCATATCGGCAATTTGCGTACTGCTTTGTACGCTTATCTTTTTGCCAAAGCCAACAAGGGAGATTTTCTCCTGCGCATTGAAGACACTGACCAGAAGCGTTTTGTCGCTGATGCTGTAGACTTTATCAATCGCACTTTGGCAGCTGCTCATATCGTTCCTAACGAGGGACCAGATATTGGTGGAGACTGCGGTCCATATATCCAGAGCCAGCGTCTGGATATCTACAAAAAGTATGCTGAGGAGCTTATTGCCAAGGGACACGCTTACCGTTGCTTCTGCACTGATTGCAGTGAACAGCAGCATGAGGCTCAGGAAGCTGGGGATACCAAGGCTTTTGGTGGCTACAACAGAGCCTGTCGTGATCTGCCACAGGAAACCATTGACAAATATTTAGCTGAAGGTCGTTCCTATGTTATCCGCCAGAAAATGCCTTTGACTGGGGAAACCACCTTTACTGATGCAGTACATGGTCATATCAGCTTCAAGAATGAGGAGCTGGAGGATCAGGTTATTCTAAAGCAGGATGGTATGCCTACCTATAATTTCGCCAATGTTATTGACGACCATCTGATGCATATTACCCATGTTATTCGTGGTACAGAATTTATTACCTCCACACCAAAGCATGTCCTGCTGTATCAGTTCTTTGGCTGGGAGCCACCTGCCTTCATTCATCTGCCACCTGTTATGGGCAAGAATGAGGATGGCTCTGTATCCAAGCTGTCCAAGCGTCACGGTGCCACCGGCTTTAGCCAGCTGGTAGATATGGGTTATCTGCCAGAAGCTATTACCAACTATGTAGCACTTCTGGGCTGGAGTCCAAAATCCGAGCAGGAAATCTTCACTATGGATGAGCTGATTGAACGTTTCTCTCTGGATGGCCTTAGCAAATCCCCAGCTGTTTTTGACTACAACAAGCTGGATTGGGTAAATGGTGAGTATTTCAAGGCCATGAGTGATGAGGATTTTGCTGCTGGTGCCAAGAGCTTCGCTGGAGAACTGGCTGAACAGCTTGGTCAGGACAAATGGCAGTATCTGGCTGGCCTGCTCCGCACCCGTGTTAGCCGTTACAATCAGGTTCCAGAGCAGATTGGCTTCTTCAGCCAGCTGCCTGATTATGATGTAGAGCTGTTTACCAACAAGCGTAACAAGGTAAATCCAGAAAAAGCTGCTGAGATTCTCCCAGTTGTTATACAGATTCTGGAAAAGGTTCAGGACTGGACTCCAGAGGGAATTGACGCCGTATTGCAGCCAGGTGTAGCTGAATCAGGTATCAAGATGGGCACCTTTATGTGGCCTGCCCGTATCGCTCTTTCTGGCCAGAAGGTTACTCCTGGTGGCGTAACTGAGCTGCTTTATATCCTGGGCCGTGAGGAATCCTTCCGCCGCCTGCAGCTTGGTTTAGAAAAAGTTCAGTAAAAAATAAAATTTTTCTTGACATAATAATAATAATGCTGTATTATTATTATTGTCATTGGCGCGTTGGTCAAGTGGTTAAGACTCCGCCCTCTCACGGCGGCTTCAAGGGTTCGAATCCCTTACGCGTCACCAATTGATAATTCAGGCTGGAACATAGTTCCAGCCTTTTTGTTTTACATTCCATTCTCTTGTAATCTTACAGCACCAATACAAGGACATAAAAAAGCCTATCTGACACACTGTAGTGACCCCATAAAGTTAGACCTTATAATCCGGGTAGTTATATACTGCCCGGATATTTTTATGCCACGGAA
>CAKPYV010000051.1 GCA_934203205.1 uncultured Anaerovibrio sp.
GAGAGCGTGCCTGAAAGGGTACTCCCATATCGCCATTAATAGTGATATAGGTTTGCACATCAATATAGCGCGAGCGTACTTGTAAGAGTATATGCCATTCCTTCGAGAAATGTATAGATAATTGATGTATTCGGCAAATCAGAATTTGTATACGCAAAAAGAGCATACAATCCCTATAGAAATCGTATGCTCCTATAAATATTAGTAACTTTTACAAAACTCTCGACTAATATATACATATTATTTTCTATTGCTTAAGACTTTTGGCAACATAATCCAGCTCCTCTGGAGTATAGCGACCTGTTGCACGCAATTTTTCTATGGTTGTAAAGCCATCTAAAATCATATCTCTTAAACTCTCAATTCTACCTTCAAGTCTGCCTTTTTCCTCTCCCAATAGCATACCTTCATGTTTGCCTTTAGTTACGGCCTCTTCCCACAGGCCTAAACTTAAATTACACATATCGCTCACCTCCTGGTCAATTTCCATAGTCATAGGAAGCTGAAACTCTTCCTGTAATTTTTGTTTTTTGCTTTTACATCCATTTTACTCAGCAATGTATCCAGCATACCAATAAGCTGATTATGACTGCACTCTGGATTCCCGCTGAGATGGACAACAACCACGACTACATAATCGTAGGTATAATCAATATTGAGAGTCTTATTGCCTTGATAAAGAATTTCTGGTTTTAGAGAATATGATACAATAGAGTCCTTTTTATCCTCTGGACAATCCATGCATATCCAAATGCTATAGACCTTTTTCATATTGTCATATTGAGCTGAATCGGAACCATTATTGGTAAATTCAGTGTTTAATTGTGCCGAAAGCAGTCTAGCAATATAAAATATGCCTCGATTGACAATACTATATCCAGGATTGCTTTTCCGCTGGGCTTCAACATTGATAATAATCTTTGGATTACTCAGCCCAGGCTCCACAAAGTTTTGACCAATCATAACACTATTACCGTCAATACAGTTTTCTATTTGCTGCAATGATAGTATAGACAACTCTTGAACCGTGAATTTGAGAATCCGTGCCAATATAGGCTTATTCGCCAGAACCTTTTTGATGATCTTGTCATATTGAATGAAAAGATTTTTCCCGTTCAATATCCGAAGCAAGTGCTGTCGGGGTATCAACCAAATTCACCACTTCCTCATGCTTATTTTACAATAATTATATCATTTTCCAAACATATAATCAATCGAACACTAATGATAAACAAAAGTATATTTGGTATTTTTCCACTTGCAATGAACGGCAAGTGTCACATAAATTGGGATTATTCAGCAACAGCTGGAGAAGCATAACGCTTTTTCCTACATCAAAAAACCTCAGAACTCTTGCTATACAAAGTTCTGAGGTTATTTTCATCTGGTGCGATTGGCGCGATTCGAACGCGCGACCCCCTGCTTAGGAGGCAGATGCTCTATCCAGCTGAGCTACAACCGCAGCAGATATAGTATATCAAATTATCTCATTCTAAGCAATAGCCAAATAGGTGTTTATCCCCTAGCTAAGTCAAGAACTATCTCCAAAGGCTTAACGAGAAATTTCCCTTGGCTCCGCCTCTGCTGCTCTTTGCTTAGCACAAATCTCATGATATTTTCTTTTGTTTTCATACATCATTTTATCCGCTTCAGCATATACCTTATGTATGTCTCTAGTATGTTCCTTGATACAAGCATAACCAATAGACGCAGACAGAGTTACTCCATGAAGTTGCAAACCATTTAACTCTCTATGCAGATTTTGCACCAATTCCTTGGCTCTGATTTCGTCTGTCTCATTGCAGATAATAGCAAATTCATCGCCACCAACTCGAAAAGCAATATCATTATCTCCCATATTAGCTACAATAGCCGCTGATACCATTCCTAACAGTTCATCGCCAGCCTTATGTCCATAATTATCATTTATATGTTTTAAATGATCACAATCCAATACCAGTATTGCCAAAGGAAATTTAGCAATTTCCCCACTTTTCCATTTCTTCATATAATTTCTATTATAAAGTCCTGTTAGCGCATCTCTCCTATAGTAATGCAACAGCTTCTGCTCCAAATTAACCTTTTCTGTTACATCGCTGGCAATACAGGTAATACCCACAATATTGCCATTATCGTCGTATACCGGAGTTTTGACAATCTCATAATATACCTTGTGACCATCTATAACTGAACTGCACTGAGTCTTAATTTTCTTGCCAGTGGCCAAAACCTCCAAATCCTCACTGCGGCATTGTCTGGCCATATTCTCATCCAGCTGAACCTCACTATCAAATTTGCCAATAATACTAACTCCAGGCTTGGCCCATTCCGGATTAGGTCTATTGGTAAAAATATACCGTCCCACTCCATCCTTCATGAAAATTTCTGCTTCCAAAGCTTCCAAATACCTGGAAAAATTTTTTTCTAAGTCAAATTCCATACCAACACCATACCCGGCCTAGGCAAGCCCTTAGCCATCGCCCCAAAATTTTCCTTTCCCAAAATTCCTTTGATTCTCTACTATGATGATTATATAGTATTTTTGTCTTATATACAAGCTATAGCCAAGCCATTACAAAATTATTTTTTCAGTACCTCGTGATCCAACTCTGTCCCATCAGGCAAATAGCAATAGAAATCCAGCTGGTTCTCTGTAGCCTGCATAGTCATGTAGTTAGCCGTTTCTGGCTGAGGTGCCACATACTCGTCCAAGGCATGATTAATCCAAAGATTTGGATAGCGCACATTGCCTGCTACACCAGTGAGAATATATAAAGGCCCTGATGCATCATGTTGAAAATTTCTAATATGCCCCCGATTCCTGTATGTATGAAGATGAGCCGAAAGAACTACATCTACGCCCATTTCCTCAAATACAGGCATCCACACCAAGCCCTCCTCGTCAAAACCTTCCTGACGCTCTGGTCTGCCGTTAATTCTGTACTGCAAAGCATCACGATGCATTAGCACCACCTTCCAAGGCTTTTGGCTATTAGCCACATCCTGCCTAAACCAGCGAAGCTGTTCCTCCCGCAAATCTGGACTCATTTCCTTTAGCTCCTGCAGCTGGGTATTCAGCACAATAAAATGCACCGGCCCATAATCATAGGAATAATAATATCTGCCATATTTGCTGCTGTCATTATCTGGAACAGCAAATTCCTTCAAATAAGCCACTGGCTCCCGCACCTGCCAATCTCTATCGTAGGTTTCATGATTACCCATGATAGGTGCCATAGGTATTCTGTCCATAATCCCTGCCAAGGAGTTAAACCAAGCCTCCCACTGGCTATGATCCTCTCCATTATCCACCAAATCTCCCATATTCACAAAGAATTTGGCCTCTGGATTTCTCTTAGCTGCATTTTGAGCCAACTCATGCCAGCCACTATAATCGCTGGACTGGGAATCTGGGAAAATCAAGGCAGTAAACCCTCCACCATCATCTGTAGACAGATTGTGCCACTTTCCTACCTGGCCATTGCCAATAAGGCGATATTCCAACTTGGCTCCTATTGGCAAATTTTCCAATTTAGCTGTATACAACATAAGATTCTGCCCATCATCAGTATAGATTTCGCCCTTAGACCCGACTCTATTTACCTTATTATCACCAACCTTTCTATACTCCACTGCTCCATCAGCAATAGGCTCATCAGCTTGCCACATAATAGCCCTGCTGGAAGTATTATCCTGAGCTACAATCTGCCGAACAAATTTGACGCCTGACAGCTCTTCCTGGGTATTTTCCTGAGCTGATAATATGTCTCCACAGCCTGCCACTAACATAAGCAGGGCAAATAAACCGAGTATTAACAACAAATTATTGATTCTTTTTTTCATAACGTCCTCCTTCACAGGTAAATCCATTTCTAAGCTTCACTTGCTCTCTAATATGAAAATACATTTTTCCATGTCATCTCACCATCTCCATACTTGTCTTTTGACCCCATGCTAACGGGTGCTAAGGCTCCCTCCTCTTAGGAGGGAGTAAGCACCCGTAAGGCTCTGGATTTATTCGACTAAATTCAGTGGGAGTCTAAAACTCCCACTGAATAAGTCTCATTTTACAATATATAGTTTTTTATAGAATATATCATAATACTTAAACTTAACTTTAGGTCAATACCATGAGGTGATTTTATGTATAATATCGGGCAGTTTTCCCAAATGTTTGACGATACCGCCAGTAAAAATCCCATTTATGATAAAAAGGTGTTATAATAGACTAATAGACTTACTAAATAACTAGGCTGACAAATTTTACATAGCATCAGCTTCTGATATTCAGTAAGGCAAATTGTGTATTGGAGGATTTTAAAAATGAGTGAAGCATGTTCCCATGATTGTTCAGCCTGCGGACAGGAATGCGGCGACCGCACCGAGCCTCAGAGCCTGTTGGCCCAGTCCAATCCTGATTCCCATGTCAAAAAGGTTATTGGCGTAGTCAGCGGCAAAGGCGGCGTTGGCAAATCTATGGTTACCTCCCTGCTGGCTTCTGCCATGCAGAAAAAGGGCTATAATGTAGCCATTCTGGATGCAGATATTACTGGCCCATCCATTCCAAGAATGTTTGGCCTGGGTGGTCACAAGCCAACAGGCACCCCAAATGGTCTGACTCCTGCTACTGCCAAGAATGGCACCAAGGTAATGTCCGTAAACCTGCTGCTGCCTAACGAAACAGATCCAGTTGTATGGCGTGGCCCTATTATTGCCAACACTGTTACCCAGTTCTGGACCGATGTATGCTGGGGTGATGTAGATTATATGTTTGTGGATATGCCTCCAGGAACTGGCGATGTGCCTTTGACTGTATTCCAGTCCCTGCCTGTAGATGGCATTATCGTTGTTACCTCTCCTCAGGAACTAGTAGCTATGATTGTGGAAAAGGCTGTTAAAATGGCCGGCCTGACCAAAACCCCTGTCATAGGCCTGGTGGAAAACATGGCTTATTTTGAGTGCCCTGACTGCCACAAAAAGCATTATATCTTTGGTGAGAGCCATATTAATGAGCTGGCTGCCAAGCATGGCATTGAGGCAACCGCCCAGCTACCAATCCGCCCTCAGCTGGCTGCTGCCAGTGATATGGGTGCCATCTTTGATGTAGACACTCAGGATTGGCTGAATGGCCTGACTGATTTCATTGAAAAGTCTCACCCAGTAAAATAACAATCCCATAAAAGCAAAGCTCCGAGAAGCTTCTGCCGCCACTATGGCTGCACAGCCTCCCGGAGCTTTTTATTTTTCCCATCTGCTTACAGATTCTTAAAGGTCCAATCCAAATACAAAGCCCGCATTTGCTTTTGCTCTCTACTGCGCACCACAGCCCGCAAGCCATCAAACATAACAAAGGTATCCTCCTCCAGCCCCTCCACATAATGCATATTGATAATCACACTACGATTCACCTTCAAAAAACAATCATGCTGCAAAAGCTCCTCAAATGTATACAAGGGGCAATACTCCTGGACAATACCACTAACGGTATGAATATAACACAGCTTATCCCGAATTTCTATGGCCACAATTTTATCTATATTAAATGATAAATATCTACGACCAGTATCTATCGTAATTAACTGGGTAGGATGAAAGACATCCAGCTTATCCAGCGCAGCCCCCAAGCTAGCCTCTGTTACCGGTTTCAACAGATAATAATCAGCCCCCACTGCGTAGCTTTCCCAAGCATGACTGTTGCTGGTGGAGACAAATATCAAGCTAAAATTCTTTTTAGCCTCTCTCAGCTCCTTGGCCAGCTCTGTCCCCATAGCCTCATCATCCAGATAAATATCCAAAAAAACCACATCAGGCTCCTCCTGAGCCAGATAATTATGAAAATCCTGCTGAGTGGACACCCCCTGCACATCTGCTTGAATATGTCTTTTGCTTAACAGGGACTCCAAAAGCTCTGACAGCTTAGTCAGCTCCTCCAAATCGTCATCATAGATAAGTATCTTCATTGGAATCCCTTCCTTCCGCAAATAGTTTTTCTCTCAATATTTTATGCTCCCCAAAAACAATCTGCAAGAATTTTCTTCACAAAAAAGACAGCCTGCACTATTTAGCCACAGGCTGTCACATTGCTTTTTTGCTAATCAGCTAAGGAATCAATAGTCATCGTCCTCAACCCAAACATCACCGTCTGGATCTACAACAGCAACATTGCCATCCTCATCAGCTACCCCTACATAGCCTTCATCGTCTACAACATAGGTATAGCCTTCATCATCGTAATAATATTCATCGGCAAAGGCAACAGACTGAGTCCCCATCATCAATAAACCGGCGGCCAACAATACACGAAGTTTCTTAAACATAGTAATTCCTCCTCTTCACTGAGTACTAATATTTTTCAACATCAGCTGTACCTGAAAACTGCTCTCTTCCTGATTTACTTTCAAATACCCCTGATAATTGTCTACGATAATTTTTACATTTTGCAAGCCCATTCCTAAAGTGGCAAAATTTCTTTTAGCAGATAGATAGCCTTCCTCTGTCTCAACCGCATGATCAAGGCAGGGATTTTTTACCGACAACAGCAGCATATCCCCCTTGGTAACCAACTTTAACTCCAGCGGTGACAGCGACTTTTCCGGCTGTCGCTGGGACAGCTCCATCATAGCTTCAAAGGCATTTTCCAATAGATTTCCCAGCACAATAGCCATATCTATATCCCGGATATAGAGCTTGCCTACTGTAATTTTACCAGTATAGGCCAATCCCTCCCTACGGAAACGCTGCTGCCAATACCCTGTAATACCATCTACAATCTGATTACCACATAGGAGCACTGGCTTTAGCTGTTCATCCAAAAGCAAAAGGTATTTATCCAGATATTTGGATAATTTTTCATATTCCCCTTGGTCCAGATAGGACTTCATAGCCAAGCCATGATGGCGAATATCATGCTGCAGCCGCTGAGTACTTTCACAGTTTTCCACCAGCTTATGATAATATTCCCTTTGAGTTTTACGAATATTATCCAAAACCTTCAAATCATTGTGCAGCTCCTGATTGGCCTTGGCTTTTTCCACCAAGGAAAAGCAAAGGAAAAAAATATAGAAAACTGCACCGAAGATTAAGATTCTTCCTACCAGCATATGCCAGCTTCTATCTGTGGAAAAATCCCTTAGTCCAATGGCAGCTATTAGCATCAAGGTCATAGCTAGCAAAAAATACCTACGGTTAACTACATCCTGATTATCAATCCAAATGTACTGTTTTACCCGCTTCACCAGCAATCTGGCTGGGTAAAGCACCATACCATATAGTCCTGCCAAAGTAACAAAATTCACTAGATAAGGAGACATACCTTCTGGCGTCATTGCTCCTAACAGCAGGCTGGCACTTTGTGTCAGAAGAACCCAAGGCCCTGTTAGCATCACACAGCTAATAGCCATGTCCCAAGGCACCCTTACTGCGGCCACACACACTGCCGCATTTATAAACGAATTGAGATACAGCAATACGGAAGGATCTTTTCCAGCATAACTGGCTGTTATGGTAAAACAGAACCCCAGTTGGATAAGCACTAACACGCCTACAAGCCAGCCTAGAGGCAATCTAAGCTTATCCCGAAAAGCTGTCACAAACAAAGTCACAAACAGTACAGGGCGAATCAGCATGAATAACAAGAAAAAAATATCCATAGCATCTGCCTCCATCTGTATTAATTATACTACATTTTCAAGATGCATTTATGTCTATTCACGGAATATATTGCAGATTCACGGAATTTTTTCTTTATTTTATGGATTTTAGTTGAAATTGTCTAGTCTTTGATAACAAACATCTCCCTTTGTATAATCAAAAAGCAACCATGTGTCCTGTTTTTCTGCATGACCGTAGGCCAAATTTTGCACTGGGTAGGTAAAATATTCAATCTGATAATTCCGGCGAATCTCTCTCCAGGTAGAAAATTGAAATCCTGGCAATAGCTTTTCAGCTGTAATATCCCCTTGATTACGCCAGAAACCTGCAGTTAAATTTTGGTATTTTTCCAAATTCCAATTCAGCTGCTCTGGACGAATTTTGCCATTATCTGCCACCAGGGCATCAAAACGCAGGAGATTGTCCCAAAGCTCGCTATCTGCCAGCTGTGCGCCATAGGCTTCCCCAACAAATTCCTGCAAAAGGCCATAAAGATGCTTGGCACTATGCGGCTGATGATGATATCCCTTGGCCTGCCAAAAATTCGTTAATTTGCTGTAAAAGCCAAAGGCATCTCCCTGCTCCTGAGTGGCAATCAAATAATTACAGCTATGACGACAACGGCCTGCATTGTGATACAGCTCAAAAACAGCTTCAAAAATATGAAGCCAATGGATTTCCTCATAGGTAAGGCAGTCATTGGACAAAACCTCATAGGGGCCAATATCCATATACTGATAGTGATATTGCTCCACCATCTCCATCATGGCAGCACCCTTCAGGAATTTCAAAAAGCCTAACTGCAACATATCTGTATTGAGGGTATACACCTGATTAAAAGATCTTTTAAAGGAAGCCATATCTTCCCCAGGCAGGCCGATAATCAAATCCGTATGAATATGCATATTACCCTTAGCCAACAGAGCCTTGATATGATTAGCAATCCTATCCCAGTGATTTACCCGCTGAATCCGCCTTAGAACCTCTGGATTGGTGCTTTGAATGCCAATTTCCAACTGTATCCTGTGCTTGGGCAAGCTTTTCAATAAAGAAATAACTTCGTTATCAAGATAGTCCACCGCCACCTCAAAATGGAAATTCGTGCGACAGCTATCTGGCAGGGCCTGAATAAATTGCAAAATAGGCATAAAATGCTGTTTCTTAGCATTGAAGGTTCTATCTACAAATTTTACTTGGCGTACATTGTGGTTCACAAAAAACTGCAATTCCTGCTGAACCAAC
Source organism: uncultured Anaerovibrio sp. (assembly GCA_934203205.1). Taxonomy (GTDB): domain Bacteria; phylum Bacillota; class Negativicutes; order Selenomonadales; family Selenomonadaceae; genus Anaerovibrio. The sequence continues at coordinate 8,893 of CAKPYV010000051.1, forward strand.
TGCCAGCTGCGATACCTCACCCCTGCCGTGGCACAGGACAGGCAATAGGCACAACGGAATGGACATCCTCGACTGGTTTCGTAGTATAGAATCCTCTCCTGAATATCAGCCATTTCCTCTGGTTCATAGGCAAAGGGCAGAGAGACTTCGTCCAGCTGAGGCACATCCACCACACCACCATCCTGATAATTACCTGAATTATCCAGATAAGCAACTCCCGCCAAATCCTTTGATTGGGCATCCAATACTTTCATATTATAGACGATTTCATGGAGTGCGCCTTGGGGCTTTTTTTGGCTATAAGTTATTGGCTGAGAAAACAGCCTTTGAAGCAAAGTAGGAAAGGCCTGCTCTCCCTCACCTCGAATAACAAAATCTACAGCAGGAACTTCCCGCAGAAAAGCTTCCGTGCCATAGGAAACCTCCGGCCCGCCACAGATAATAACAGTCTCCGGCAAAACCTTCCGCAGTAAAGGAAGCAGCTGCTTTATCAGCTGAATATTCCAGATATAACAGCTAAACCCCAGCACTCTGGGATGATATTCAAAAATCTGTCCCAGCATTTCAGGAATATAATTATTGATAGTCAGCTCCAATAGTTCCGGCTTTCCCAGCCCCGCCTGACAGCAACTCTCCCGTAAATATCGCAAAGCCAGATTGGTATGGGAAAACTTGGCATTCAAAGCCACCAACAAAATATCAGTATGCATAACAACATCCTTTACAAAATAATGAAACATCCCTAATCAGCAACAAGCTGAACAGGGATGTTGAAAAATTTACAAAATATCTGCTACCAACGCTCCTATAGCTTGGCGGGATACTCCATCCTGCAAAGTTATAGAATAGCTATAGCCGTTTTTGTGCCAGATAGCTGTGCAAAAACTGCGATTGTCCCCCTCTACAATCACAATATCTTTACCTACAGCCAATTTTTCAATATTGGCATACTGTTTATAATTACCGCTAATATCATCTATGGCCTTGGCCTTACGCACCCTGGCTATTTCCTGCCCCTTGGCATCCTGATAGATGATTTCCACCAATCTATCCCCTGGTACACTGCGCCAGACAGACTGGTGGCCGCCAAAAATTTCCTCTGGAGCCTGCAGCTTTATATCTGCGGCTTGACAGGCGGTTTTCAGATTACTATATTCCTGCCAGGGATTTTGTATACGCAAATTATCCTCTATAGGCATGATTTCGTGATCATAATTTGCTGTCGGCTCCGCCATAGCCACCTGACTCATTGCCATCAACCCAGTCAACATTAAAACAATTTTCTTTTTCATACTGCAACCTCCAAACATTTTTTAACAATAGTAATTAATTTCACCGAATCTTTCTTGCCATTTTTGTGTAAATAAATGGATAAATCATATACCTACACCTCCATTTTAGCTAGTATTCTCCTATCCTTATTCTAACCAATGTTTTTGTGTTTTTCAATATTGCCCAGCTAATCATTTATAATGTAAAATGTATTAAATATAGAAGTCCCTATGGCATTTACGTATATTTTGCAAAAAACAATTATAAAATATTTTTATGGTTGTTTTTCAGTTGTAAAAGGGTTATATTTTTTATGATTGAAAATATGGTTATCGTAGATTGGCGATATAGAAAGAAGGTACAAAAAATGAAGCAAGCAATTTTCCTATGCTATCCCCGTTGCACTACTTGCCAAAAGGCGGAAAAGTGGCTGACAAACAATGGCATCGCCGTTAAGGTTAGAGACATCAAAGAGGACAACCCTACAGCACAAGAACTTCGCTTGTGGCATGAAAAGAGCGGTCTTCCCCTCAAGCGATTCTTTAACACCAGTGGACTTAAATATAAAGAACTAAAACTCAAAGATAAACTGCCAACCATGACTGAGGAGGAACAATATGCACTCCTAGCCACAGACGGTATGTTGGTCAAACGTCCGATTTTTGTAAATGATTACAATGTCCTTGTTGGTTTCAAAGAACAGGAATGGCAGTCAAAAATAAATTCTGATTTATCGAGCTGAATGCTAATCTTAGCAATGGCATACATATACAATTTCTGCAGGCATGGCATATACCCTTACAGGCACGCTCTCGCTATATTGCTGTGCAAAACTATATCACTATTAATGGCGATATGGGCGTACCCTTTCAGGCACGCTCTCGCTACTTTTCTCGCCTAGCGGTACTAAAGCTCTCATGAGGCAATTCGTGGCTGAC
>CAKPYV010000052.1 GCA_934203205.1 uncultured Anaerovibrio sp.
ATTCCGTGGCATAAAAATATCCGGGCAGTATATAACTACCCGGATTATAAGGTCTAACTTTATGGGGTCACTACATTTATTTGTATTTTCATGGGCGTTTTTTATAGGGGCATATACCATTCCAAGCATGCTGGAGCTACATTGATGTGCAAAACTGTATCTCTATTAATGGCGATATGGGAGTACCCTTTCAGGCACGCTCTCGCTACTTTTCTCGCCTAGCGGTACTAAAGCTCTCATGAGGCAATTCGTGGCTGACGCCCCGAAAGCTCATGAATCGCTAAGTACCGAGGCGCGAAGAGTACCTGTGCAGGGTACTCCCATACCGCTTATTAGCGTATTCATTGCGCCTTCCTGCTTTGGCAAGATGTGAAAAGACCTATTTTCTACGAGGATAGCAGAATTATTGGGATTAGCAGTATCGATAAGCCTTGATGATTCGACAACAGCCGGAGGGGCATGACACTTTTGCGTCGGGAGACTCTTGCTTTTGCGCAGCAAAAGTGGCCCCGGTGGCAGTTTTTATCATTACGGCCTCTGTGAATTGACTCAGCGACAAGCTGTATCTGTGCGTAAGGATAAACTCTCAGATAGGGCCATTAAGTCGTACAGAGCAAAAGTCGCCATGACCGCAGGCTGTATTTCGAGAATTTTTGATATATCGAATTATAATTACAACTCTAGGGAGAGATAGACAACTCGATAAATCAGAATTATAAGGACTGATAATACATTTTCGACTTTTACAAGGTACGAAAAAATTGTTCTTTTCGTATTTTATGCAATTGGGTACTGTTAGAAATTACTTATGCTATAATTAGTTAAATTTATGGAATATTGATTGACAATAGGCCTCGAATTAATGTATTATTAAGGTAATCAAAGGAGAAGAAATGCACTTCTTTGGAAGATTGCCGATGTGCCGTTGCACATCACATTAGCGGGTGATTTTCCTGCCGAAGAGTATGGCTTCACACAATTCTTTTACAAATTATAGGGGGTAATTTTAACATGGCAGTTAAAGTAGCTATTAATGGTTTTGGTCGTATTGGTCGTTTGGCATTCCGTCAGATGTTCGATGCAGAGGGTTATGAAGTTGTTGCTATCAACGACCTCACCAGCCCAAAGATGCTTGCACATCTTCTGAAGTATGATTCTTCCCAGGGCAAGTACGAGTACGCTGATGCTGTAACTGCAGGCGAGGATTCCATCACTGTAAACGGCAAAGAGATCAAGATCTATGCTTGCGCAGATGCTACCCAGATTCCTTGGGCAAAGCACGATGTTGATGTAGTTCTGGAGTGCACCGGGTTCTACACTTCCAAGGAGAAGGCTTCTGCTCATCTGAAGGCAGGCGCAAAGAAGGTTGTTATCTCTGCTCCAGCAGGCAACGACCTCCCTACTATCGTTTACAACGTAAACCACGAGACTCTGACCAAGGAAGACAAGGTTATCTCCGCAGCTTCCTGCACCACCAACTGCTTGGCTCCAATGGCTAAGGCTCTGAATGACTTGGCTCCTATTAAGTCCGGTATCATGGCTACCATTCATGCTTACACTGGCGATCAGATGACTCTTGATGGTCCTCAGCGTAAGGGCGATCTCCGTCGTTCCCGTGCAGCTGCTGTTAATATCGTTCCTAACTCCACTGGTGCTGCAAAGGCTATCGGCCTGGTAATTCCAGAGCTGAAGGGCAAGCTCATCGGTGCTGCACAGCGCGTTCCAACTCCTACTGGTTCCACTACTCTGCTCTTCGCTGTAGTTGACAAGGAAGTTACCGTTGATGAGGTTAATGCAGCTATGAAGGCTCAGGCTACTGAGTCCTTTGGTTACAACGAGGATGAGATCGTATCCAGCGATATCGTTGGTATGAGATTTGGTTCCCTGTTCGATGCTACCCAGACCATGGTTAGCCCTATCGGCAACGGCCAGACTCAGGTACAGGTTGTATCCTGGTATGACAACGAGAACTCCTACACCAGCCAGATGGTTCGTACCATTAAGTACTTCGCTGAGTTGGGTTGATTCTCTGAGTCTAGTAACTCAATAATTTAAAGATCCATTGAGGTCCGGCCTTTGATTCCCTGGAGGGAATTAGTTTGGGCCGGGCCTTTTCTTCTTTTGTAAAAATGGAAGAAAAAGGTATTCCCTATTATTTTAGCGGAGGTATGTTTTTCCATGAACATGAATAAGAAAACTATTAAAGATGTAGATTTGAAGGGCAAAAAGGTATTTTGCCGTGTAGACTATAATGTTCCATTTGATGAGAACATGAATATTACCAACGATACCCGTATCTTGGCTACTGTTCCTACTGTAACTTATTTGCTGGAGCAGGGTGCAGCTGTTATTCTCGCTTGCCACATCGGCCGTCCATCTGAGGCACGTGAGGATAAGTTCTCCACTAAGCACATTCTGAAGCGTCTCTCTGAGGTATTCAAGCAGGATGTAAAGTGGGCACCTGATTGTGTAGGTCCAGAGGCTGAGAAGGCTGCAGCTGACCTGAAGCCAGGTGAGATTCTGTTGCTGGAGAATCTCCGTTACCACAAGGAAGAGAAGAAGAATGATCCTGAGTTTGCAAAGCAGCTGGCATCCTTGGCTGACATTGCTGTAAATGATGCATTTGGTGTTTCCCATCGTGCTCATGCAGCCAATGTTGGTATTGCACAGTACCTTGAGTCTGTTGCTGGCTTCCTGATGGAGAAGGAAATCAACTTCATCGGCAAGACTCTGGAGGCTCCTCAGCGTCCATTCGTTGCTATCATCGGTGGCGCTAAGGTTTCTGATAAGATCGGCGTTATTTCCAACATGATTGACAAGGTAGATACTATTATCATCGGCGGTGGTATGGCTCATACCTTTGACGCTGCTAAGGGACTGCCTATTGGTAAATCTCTTTGTGAGAAGGATAAGTTCGAGGAAGCATTGGCTCAGTTGGACAAGGCAGAGAAGAAGGGCGTAAAGGTTGTTCTGCCTGTTGATCTGCGTATTGCTGATAAGTTTGCTCCAGATGCAAATGTACAGATTGTAGACGTAGACAAGGTTCCTGAGGATTGGGAGGCTCTGGATAGCGGCCCTAAGACCTCTGAGCTTTACACTGAGGCTCTGAAGGGTGCCAAGACTGTTATTTGGAACGGCCCTATGGGTGTATTTGAGTTTGATGCTTTTGCTGAGGGTACTTTGGCTGTTGCCAAGGCTGTTGCAGAGGCGACCAAGAATGGTGCTATCTCCATCGTAGGCGGTGGCGACTCCATTGCAGCGTTGAAGAAGACTGGCCTGTCTGATCAGATTTCTCATATTTCCACTGGTGGCGGTGCTACTTTGGAATTCCTGGAGGGTAAGGTTCTGCCAGGTATTGCAGCTATTGCTGACAAATAAGTTTTTTATTTTGACATATATATAGAATATAGGGGGATAAAATTATTATGGCACGTAGACCTATTATTGCTGGTAACTGGAAGATGAACAACACCATTGCTGAGGGTGTAGCACTGATTAAGGAGTTGGCACCATTGGTTGCTGACGTAAAGGACGTTGACATCGTTGCTTGCCCAACTGCTACTGCACTGGCTGCTGTAGCTGAGGCTGCCAAGGGTACCAACATTCACATTGGTGCACAGAATGTTCACTGGGAGCCAAAGGGAGCTTTCACTGGTGAGATTTCCACTGGTATGCTGAACGAGATCGGCGTTGAGTACTGCGTACTTGGTCATTCCGAGCGTCGTGACTATTTCGGCGAGACTGATGAGGGCGTAAACAAGCGTGCAAAGGCTGCTTTCGCTGCTGGTATCACTCCTATTATCTGCTGCGGCGAGTCCCTGGAGATTCGTGAGGCTGGCAACTACATCGATCATGTAGTTGGTCAGATTAATGCAGCTCTGGAAGGCTTCACTGCTGATGATGTAGCAAAGCTGGTTATTGCTTATGAGCCAATCTGGGCTATCGGCACTGGCAAGACTGCTACCTTCGAGCAGGCTGAGGAAGTTTGCAAGGCTATCCGTGAGGCTGTTGCTAAGAAGTTCAACCAGACTGCTGCAGATGCAATCCGCATTCAGTATGGCGGCTCTGTAAAGCCAGCTACCATTAAGGATCTCATGGCTCAGCCAAACGTAGATGGTGCTCTGGTAGGCGGTGCTTCCCTGAAGGCTGCTGACTTCAGCGCAATCGTAAAGTTCTAATTCGGTTTACTAGAAAGTAAGGTTTATAATGGCAAAGTTGAAAAATGCTCCTGTAGCATTGATTATTATGGATGGTGTTGGTTATGGCAATACTGCTGATAACAACAACGCTGTTCAGATTGCAAAAACCCCAGTTCTTGATGAGTTGAAGCAGAAATTCCCTGCTACTCATATTTTTGCCTCTGGCGAATATGTTGGTTTGCCTGATGGACAGATGGGTAACTCCGAGGTTGGACATACCAATATTGGTGCAGGCCGAGTTATTTATCAGGCTCTTACCCGTATTACCAAGGCAATCAAGGACGGAGATTTCTTTGAGAACAAGGCCCTGCTCAGCGTAACTGATGCTGTAAAGGCAGACGGTGGCGCTTTGCATCTCATGGGTCTGGTCTCTCCAGGCGGTGTTCACAGCCATAGCCAGCATCTGTATGGACTGCTGGAGCTGGCCAAAAAGCAGGGTATCCAGAAGGTATACGTGCATGCCTTCCTGGATGGTCGTGACGTAGATCCTTCCTCTGCAGCTGAGTATGTAGCTGAGCTGCAGGCTAAGATTGACGAAATCGGCTGTGGTGCAATTGCCACTCTGTCTGGTCGTTACTATGCAATGGATCGTGATAATCGCTGGGAGCGTGTTCAGAAAGCTTATGATGCTATTGCTCGTGGTGAAGGTGTCAAGGCTTCTGACGCTGTAGAAGCTGTCAATGCATCCTATGCTGATGATGTAACTGACGAATTTGTTGTTCCTGTTGTTGTAGGTGACTATCAGGGTGTAAACGATGGTGATGGAGTAATCTTCTTCAACTTCCGTCCTGATAGAGCTCGTGAGCTGACTCACGCCTTTACTGATGAAGAGTTCAGCGGTTTTGACCGCAAGGAAGCAAAGCTGGCCTTTGCAACTATGACTCAGTATGAGGAAGGCTTGAATGTTCAGGTGGCATATCCTCCTGAAACCATTGAGAATACCCTTGGTCAGGTTATTGCCAAGAATGGCATGACTCAGCTGCGTATTGCAGAGACTGAGAAGTATGCTCATGTAACCTTCTTCTTCAATGGCGGTGTAGAGGAGCCATATGAGGGTGAGGAGCGTATCCTGGTACCTTCTCCAAAGGTTGCTACCTATGATCTCCAGCCTGAGATGAGTGCTATTGAGGTTACTGACAAGGTTGTTGAAGCTATCAAGTCCGGCAAGTATGACTTTATCATCCTGAACTATGCAAATGGTGATATGGTTGGTCATACTGGCGTTATTCCTGCAGCTGTCAAGGCTGTTGAGACTGTTGATACCTGCGTTGGCCGTTTTGTTGAGGCTATCCGTGAGGTGGGCGGCGATGTATGTATTACTGCTGACCACGGCAATGCTGATCAGATGGTTGACCCTGAGACTGGTGCACCATTTACTGCTCATACTACCAATCCGGTACCATTTATCGTGGTATCTGATAGAGTAAATTGGATTGCTTCCGATGGCGCTCTGTGTGACATTGCACCTACTCTGCTGACTTTGGCAGGCATGGATATTCCTGCTGAAATGACTGGCAGCAGTCTGGTTAAAGTTAAGTAATTAATCCCTGCTTGCAGGGATATATGGCTGTCGCAGGAACATTGTCCCTCTGGGAGAATGCTCCTGCGTGGCTTGTGTAATATAATTTAGTGAAGAGAGGAATACGAAATGATTTATTATGATAAGCATGTTGAAGACATGACTTGCATTGCAAAAGAAGTAAACCATGGTCCAGCTCCAATTCCAGAAGAGGGCCAGTGGGTACAGTCCAAGGAGATTAAGGACATCAGCGGCCTCACTCATGGTGTAGGCTGGTGTGCTCCTCAGCAGGGCGCTTGCAAACTTACCCTGAATGTAAAAGAGGGTATCATTGAGGAAGCCTTGGTTGAGACTGTAGGCTGCTCCGGTATGACTCATTCTGCTGCCATGGCTGCAGAGATTCTGCCAGGCAAGACCATTCTGGAAGCTCTGAACACTGACCTGGTTTGCGATGCTATCAACACTGCTATGCGTGAGCTGTTCCTGCAGATTGTTTATGGCCGTACCCAGACTGCGTTCTCCGACAATGGTCTGCCAGTAGGTGCTGGTCTGGACGATCTTGGTAAAGGTCTCCGCAGCCAGGTAGGTACTTTGTATTCCACAAAGCTTAAAGGTCCTCGTTACCTCGAATTGGCAGAGGGTTATGTTACCCGTCTGGCTATTGATGCAGAAGACCGCGTAATCGGTTATGAGGTTGTTCAGCTGGGCAAGGCTATGGAGGCTATTAAGGCTGGTACTGATGCTAATGAGGCAATCAAGGCCAACACCTCCACCAAGGGCCGCTTCGCTGATGCTGCTCGCTACATCGATCCTCGTAAAGAATAATTTGAGATAATAGGAAGGACTGAAATAGAAAATGGCATTATTTGAAGGCTATGAGCGCCGTATTGACGGTATCAACGAAGTTTGTAAGAAATACGACATTCCATCTATTGAAGCAGCTGCTGACATCTGCAAGGAGAAGGGCTTTGACCCTGCAGCTATCGTAGCTGACCTGCAGCCAATCTGCTTCGAGAACGCAAAGTGGGCTTATACTCTTGGTGCAGCTATTGCAATCAAGAAGGGCTGCACCAGCGCTGTAGACGCTGCTAAGGCTATTGGCGAAGGCCTCCAGGCTTTCTGCGTACCTGGTTCCGTTGCTGACCATCGTAAGGTAGGTCTGGGCCATGGTAACCTGGCTGCTATGCTGCTGTCCGAGGATTCCGGCTGCTTCGCATTCCTGGCTGGTCACGAGTCCTTTGCTGCTGCTGAGGGTGCTATTGGTATCGCTCAGACTGCAAACAAGGTTCGTAAGAACCCTCTCCGCGTTATCCTGAACGGTCTTGGCAAGGACGCTGCTCAGATTATTTCCCGTATCAATGGCTTTACTTACGTTCAGACTCAGTATGACTACAAGGCTGGCAAGGTAAACGTTGTTAAGGAAGTTGCTTACTCTGATGGCCCTCGTTCCAAGGTAAAGTGCTACGGTGCTGATTCCGTTCCAGAGGGTGTTGCTATCATGCACCTGGAGAACGTTGATATCTCCATTACTGGTAACTCCACCAATCCTACCCGCTTCCAGCATCCAGTAGCTGGTACCTACAAGAAGGAGCGCATTGAGGAAGGCAAGAAGTACTTCTCCGTAGCTTCCGGTGGTGGTACTGGCCGTACCCTGCATCCAGATAACATGGCTGCAGGCCCTGCATCCTATGGTATGACCGATACTCTCGGCCGTATGCATTCTGATGCACAGTTTGCTGGTTCTTCTTCCGTACCTGCTCATGTTGACATGATGGGCCTCATTGGTGCTGGTAACAACCCAATGGTTGGTATGTCTGTTGCTGTAGCAGTTGCTGTACAGGAAGCAATGGCAAAATAATCTAAGCTGGATTTTGGCTTAAACATAGGCAGCTCTCCGAATTTCGGGGAGCTGTTTTTTGTAGAATTAATCGGCCGTTAGGAGGTAAATTGTGCAGAAGAGAACTTATCTTGCTATTGATTTAAAATCATTTTTTGCCTCAGTGGAATGTCAAAAAAGAGGCCTTGATCCAATGGACACCAATCTGGTGGTGGCAGATGAAAGCCGTACAGATAAAACCATTTGCCTAGCTGTAACTCCCTCCTTGAAATCCTATGGTATTCCTGGCCGAGCCAGGCTTTATCAGGTGCGGGAAAAGGTGCGGGAGGTAAATGCTCTGCGCAAATATCAGACACCAGATAAAAAGCTATCAGGCAGTTCCACCTTTGCTTCGGAGCTGGAAAAGGATAAATCACTTCAGGTGGATTTTGTGATTGCCCCTCCTGCCATGGCCAGCTATATGGAATACAGCACCAAAATCTATGGTATTTATATGAAATATGTAGCGCCAGAGGATATTGTGGTTTATTCCATAGATGAGGTGTTTATGGATGTTACCAATTATCTGCCTACTTATAAAATATCCTCCCAGGATTTGGCCATGAGAATAATTTTGGATGTGCTGAGAAATACAGGCATTACAGCTACTGCTGGCATTGGCACCAATCTATATCTGGCCAAGATTGCTATGGATATTATGGCCAAGCATATTCCTGCTGATGAAAATGGTGTGAGAATCGCGCAATTGGACGAAATGAGCTATCGCCGTCAGCTGTGGGCACATCAGCCGATTACGGATTTTTGGCGGGTGGGGCCAGGCTATGCCAAAAGATTGGCGGCCTATGGCATGGTAACTATGGGAGATGTGGCCCTTTGTTCAGAAAAAAATGAGGAGCTGCTTTATAGGCTATTTGGTAAGCAGGCAGAGCTTCTAATTGACCATGCTTGGGGGATTGAGCCATGTCAGATTTCAGATATTAAGGCCTATGTGCCGGAAAATAATAGTCTTGGTTCAGGCCAGGTGTTGCAGAGTCCCTATGATTTTGCCAAGGCTAGGATTGTTATGCAGGAAATGGCAGAGGGACTTTCCTTGGAGCTGGTGTCCAAGGGGTTGATAACCAATCAGTTGGTTATGACTGTGGGCTATGATATTGAAAATATCCAAAATCCAGATAAAAGAAGCCACTATGGGGGAGAGGTGGTTGTGGATAGATATGGACGGCAGATTCCCAAGCATAGTCATGGCAGCTGGAATCTGGAGGTGTATACTGCATCTACGAAAAGAATACGCCAGGGAGCAGAGAGGCTCTTTGATAGTATTGTAGATAGAGAGCTATTGATTCGGCGGATGAATCTTACAGCCAATCATGTTATTCGGGAAAAGGATAGGCCACAGCCTAAGCAGACGGTGGAGCAGCTGGATTTATTTGGTCTGGCTCAGGCGCAGGAACAGCAGCAGGCTAAGGTTTTGGCTCAGGAGGAAAAGGAAAGACGGTTGCAGGAGACAACCATAGCCATCAAAAAGAAATTTGGCAAAAATGCCCTGCTGAAAGGCACTAATTTACAGGAGGGAGCCACTGCCAAGGAACGGAATCGTCAGATTGGGGGACATAGAGCATAAAGGCCTATGTAACAGTAGTTGTAACCAGGGGATACTGTTCACAAGCGTTATTGGCGGTGAAGCTAATTACATTAAGGGAGTAGTTTTCTATGAAGCAATATGAGGATCTTATTAATCACCAAAGACCTGCTTCCCGCAAGCACAAGCCTATGAGTATGCGGGATAGGGCGGCTCAATTTGCTTCCTTTGCGGCTCTATCGGGCTATGAGGATATGGTGGAAGAAAAGCGAAAAAATATTGAAGCAGAAATTGAAGAAAAGGACCATTAGGTATTGAAATTTTCTTTGATAGGATATATACTATGGCATTGTGAAAGAAAGGAGATGTAATAGATGAGTGATAATGTAAAAGAAAAACTGACTATTAAAGAATGGCTGCCCTTAATCGGAATGACCTTTGCAGCTTTTTTATTTAATACATCAGAATTTATGCCTATTGGTCTTTTATCTACCATAGCAGAGGATTTTGCCATGACAGAGGCAGAGATTGGCAGAATAGTTTCCATTTATGCCTGGGTGGTTATGATATTATCCATGCCTTTGATGGTTATGGCCTCCCGTTATGGCTTGAGAAATTTGATTCTCAGTACCTTGGCCGTATTTATTTTGTCCAATAGCCTGGCTTCCATTGCTACAGATTTCTGGACCTTGCTGGGTGCTAGATTGATACTGGCCTGCGCCCATGCCATCTACTGGTCTATAGCTACTCCTGCGGTGGTGCGTATGGTGGCACCGCAATTCAAAACCATTGCCATGAGTATGCTGATAGCTGGTTCCTCTATGGCAGTTATTTTGGGCATGCCCTTGGGACGAGTAATCGGTTTGCATGCGGGCTGGCGTATGTCCTTTTTGACTATGGCGATTATTGCGGCCTGCACCATGACATATTTGTGTTTTGTTTTTCCTAAGCTGGAAAAAACAGAGAAATTTACTTTTAAGCAGCTGCCTGAACTATTTCGTAATAAAACCCTGATGGGATTATTTGCTATCGCAGCCTTGGTGCCTACAGCCCAGTATGCGGCCTATAGTTATATAGAGCCATTTATGAAGTTTGTAGCCAAGATGCCAGACAACATGGTAACAATTAATTTGATGATTTTGGGCTGTGCTGGACTTTTGGGTAGTGCTATTTTTGCCAGAACCTATGAGAAGCATGTCAAGGTGTTTTTGACCTTGTCTATTGCAGGTATTGCTGTGAGTCATTTATTGTTATATCCTGCTACTGTTAATGAATTTGCTATGATTGCCCTGTTTATTTTCTGGGGGGTATGTATGACCTGCTTTGGTATGGCTAGTCAGGCAGATTTAATGGCGGCTACCACTGTTAGCGCAGCTCCTGTAGCTATGTCTATTTACTCAGGTATTTTTAATTTTGGCATTGGCAGCGGTACCTGGGTAGGAGGTATGATCTGCGATCATATCAATATTGCCTATATTGGTTATGGTGCAGGAATTCTGACCATATTAGGTACTATATTCAGTGCTTGGCTGGCTAGTCATTTGCATAAGAAGCATTAATTTCTAATATCTTGCAAAATTCTGATTTGTAGAGCTAAATGCTAATCTTAGCAATGGCATACATATACGATTTCTGCAGGCATGGCATATACCCTTACAGGCACGCTCGCGCTATATTGATGTGCCTCACGCTGCTAAACTCATTTAATCACAT
>CAKPYV010000053.1 GCA_934203205.1 uncultured Anaerovibrio sp.
GGCTTGTTTCATCCTTGCGTTGTAGTTCTGCTATCTTTAGGAGTTTCCAGCAGTTCGAGTAGTATTGGATAGATTTTGAGCATCTATCTCTACGCACATATTTCTATATGCGCTGACTAGCTTGGTCGCCTAACTCACGACTAAAGTCACGAGTATGTGACTCCCATTTAATCAAAATCCATATAGCCTACCGTGCCGGCATAAGGCCCCCGCTTTACTGGCTCCAACTCGTGAATAATCTCCATAGCTCTCAGCTTAGGGGCACCGCTGACCGTACCAGCAGGGAAGCAGGCCTTTAGCACATCCATAGGGGTATAGCCCTCCTTCAGCTTGCCCCGTACCTCGGAAACCATATGCATAACATGGGAGAACCTCTCCACCTGCTGCAGCTTAGTAACCTCTACAGAGCCAGCCTCACTGATACGGCCAATATCGTTGCGAGCCAAGTCCACCAACATGGAATGCTCAGCACATTCCTTAACATCCTGCTTCAACTCTGCCTCCAGGGTTGCATCCTCAGCCTCATTCTTTCCCCGACGGCGGGTGCCAGCAATAGGATAGGTATAAACATAGGAACCGGACACCTTAACCAGCATTTCCGGGGAAGCTGCCACAAATTTCTTTTTGCCAAAATTTAGATAAAACATATAGGGAGAGGGATTGATCTGCCGTAGACGACGATAAAAATGAAAGGCTGGCTTGGTTAATCTGGTGCGGAACTGACGAGAGGGCACCACTTGAAAAATATCCCCCGCATTAATATATGCCTTGCATTTGGCAATGGTCTTGGCCCATTCCTCTGGCATTTCTCCATATTGAGCCATAAAATCCAGCTTGTCCTGCCGTGGTGGCACAGCATGATTGCCAGTACATACAGGCTGGTAGAGCTGGGCGGCCAAGGCCTCCATTCTTTGCTCTACTCTAGCATAAATCTCATCAGGATTCTCCTCCTGCTTAACTTCTGCCAGATAAATCAGCTGAGAGGCGTTTTTTTCCTGATCAAAAACCATGAGAATACGACAAATCATAAACTGGCCCAAAAGCTCCTCCTCAGCTATGTGCGTGCCTCGCACCCGGTCAAATACCGCCGAAGCTTCATAATTGAAATAGCCTACCGCACCGCCATTGGCCAGAGGCAGCTGCTGATTCCCCAGCGCTGCCCGGAATTTCTGCATATACTGATTCATGGTTTCCACAGGACTGCCATCCAGAGCCTTCATCAGCTCCTCTTCCTGAATCATCAAGCGATTCTTGTAAATCTGGAGATTGATAAATGGCTCTGCCCCAATAAAGGAAAACCGGCCAAATTTCTGATGGGCGTCTACAGATTCCAGCAGAAATCCCTTTTCCTCCCCTACCAGCTTGTAGTACATGGAAACCGGGGTATCCAAATCTGTATCTATCTGAGTGCTGACTGCTACCAGATTAGCAGTCTTAGCCAGCTTTTTAAAGTCTTCCCGTGTAGGAGTCAGCTTCATATCCTTTCCCTCCCTTTATTTGTGATAGCTATTATCCAAGGCCTGACGCATGGAGGCAATCAGCTTCATAGCCTCCTGGTCAGCCCCTTCCAAAATCTTTTTCACCACAGCAGAGCCTACAATAACGGCATCTGCCTCTGCTGCTGCCTCCACGGCTGCCTCTGGGGTGCCAATGCCAAAGCCTACAGCACAAGGGGTGGCTGTCTGTTTCTTCACATGGCTGATAACCCTGTTAATAGAGCTGTAATCTATCTTCCGCACACCGGTAACACCGTTAATGGATATACAATAAATAAAGCCATCAGCAGTGGTACAGGTTTCCCCAATCCGCTGGTCTGTGGTGCCTGGGGTAACAAATTCCACCAAATGGAGGTCATTGTCACGGCAGGCCTTTTTCAGCTCCCCAGATTCCTCATGAGGCACATCAGGAATAATAAAGCCATCCAGACCAGCTTCCTTGGCATCCTGAGCCAGCTTGGCAAAACCATAATTCAGCATGATGTTAATATAGCCCATACCCACCAAAGGAATCTGGGACTTCTTGCGAATCTCCCTGACAATATCCAGCACACGGTGCAAATTCATGCCCTTTTGGATAGCATCATAGGAAGCCTTTTGAATCACTGGGCCATCTGCCATAGGATCAGAAAAGGGAATGCCCAGCTCCACCATATCTGCCCCGGCTTTTTCTGCCTCCAACACCAGCTGTACAGTGGAATCTGCATCGGGAATACCTGCGGTTATATAGATAATCAGGCCCTTTTTGCCTGCCTTTTTCAATTCTGCAAATTTGTTTTCTACACCAGTCATTTTCAAATCTCCTCTCCCAGTACCTTTGCTACCTGCTGTACATCCTTGTCACCACGGCCAGACAGGGTGACTACCACCACTTCCTCTGGCTTGGTAGAAGGCATAAGCTTTTCCAAATAAGCCAGAGCATGAGAGCTTTCCACAGCTGGAATAATGCCCTCTGTACGGCACAGAAGCTGGAAAGCATCCAGAGCTTCCTTGTCATTAATGCCTACGTATTCCACCACGCCCTGTTCATGGAACATGGAATGTTCTGGGCCTACACCGGGATAATCCAAACCGGCAGAAATGGAATAAACTTCTATAACCTGTCCATCTTCATCCTGAGCCAGATAACTATAGGCACCGTGCAGGACACCGGGACGACTGCTAGGGCTGGACAAGGTCTGGGCATTGTCTCCCATAGCAGGGCCACGGCCAGCAGCCTCTACCCCGAATTTTTTCACCTGGGCATCATCCTTAAACTCGTAGAAAGTGCCAATGGCATTGGAGCCGCCACCTACACAGGCTATCATATAATCCAGTCGGCCACCGGTTTCCTGCTGAATCTGCTGGCGGATTTCCTGACCAATAACGGACTGAAAATCTCTTACCATAGTTGGATATGGATGAGGGCCTACAGCAGAGCCAATAATATAATGGGTATCATCAATGTGAGCAGCCCAGTAGCGGATAGCCTCGCTGGTGGCATCCTTCAAGGTACCGGTACCAGTGGTCACAGGCACCACCTCTGCTCCCAACAGCTTCATGCGGAATACATTCAGCTTCTGACGCTCAATATCTACAGCTCCCATAAATACCTTGCATTTCATGCCAAAGAGGGCTGCCACCGTGGCGGTGGCCACACCATGCTGACCAGCACCGGTTTCGGCAATTACCTGCTTCTTGCCCATACGCTGTGCCAAAAGAGCCTGTCCCAAAGCATTGTTAATCTTGTGGGCGCCAGTGTGGAGCAAATCCTCCCGCTTGAGATAGATTTTGGCGCCACCATAGTGCTTGGTGAGCTTATCTGCATAATACAAAAGGGTAGGACGGCCTGCGTACTCCACATAGTATTTCCGCAAATCTGCCAGGAAATCTGGATCTCTTCTATATTTTTCATAGGCCTCCTCCAGCTGGTTCAGTACCGGCATCACGATTTCTGGTACATACTGTCCGCCAAATTTGCCAAATCTGCCCTTTTTATTCTCTACTGTCATCATAATATCCTCCGTCTATTTTAAGTCTTACTTATGCTAAATTATTCTCTATCAGGTGGATGCTGGACGGCCTCTAAAGCTGAGCCATAGCCCTGGTCATGGCCTCCACATCAGGAGCTGTGGACAAGCCCTCTCCTACCAGTATTCCCTGCAAACCTGCTTCCCGAAGCATTTTGGCTTCCTCTAGGGTGTGAATACCGCTTTCGCTGATTAGTATCCGGCTTCTATCTGCCACTGGCAGCAAATCCAAGGTATTCTGAATGGTGGTTTGGAAGTATTTCAAATTCCGATTGTTGATACCAATAAATCTGGCAGGAGTTGCCAAGGCCTTAGCCATATCCTCCTCATCATGTACCTCCACCAAGGCATCCATGCCTAGGCTCCAGGCCAGCTGGAGATATTCATTTAGCTGATGGGCGGTAAGGATTCTTGCTATAAGCAAAATAGCATCTGCCCCCAGCATCCGGGATTCGTATATCTGGTATTTATCTATAATAAATTCTTTTCTGAGAACTGGAATAGATACCAACTGCTTTACCATAGGGATGTCCTCATTTCTGCCTAGAAAATGGGCATCTGTATGGACGGAAAGCATGGTAGCCCCGGCTTTTTCGTAAACTTGAGCCAACTCTGCCACCGTATGATGGTGGCCAAAATTTCCCTTGGAGGGGGATTGGAGCTTGCACTCGGCAATCAGCCCCCAGCCATTGGCCTTGAATCTATAATTCATAGGGAAGCAGCCTACATGGGCTTTGGCCAGCTTTTGCACCTGCTGTAGTGGTAGCTGCGCCTTGGCCTTGGCCACCACATCCTTTTTGACTTCTACTATTTCTGCCAATATATCTCTCATAGCTTACCTGCCTTTGTCAAAAATTCTCTAATCAATTCAGGACTTTTCTTTTTATTTACCTCTAAGGCACTGGATACATCCAAGCCATAGGGATGAAAAATTCTCTCTGCTTCCTGTATATTATCCTTGGTAATACCTCCGGCAATCAGGTATGGCTTCCTAACCTGTTGGATGGATTCCGTCGCCTGTGTCCAGGCAAAGGCTATGCCGCTGCCCCCTTCGGTGTTCCTGCTGTAGCTGTCTACAAGCACCATATCTGCGGGATAGCTGTTAGCCAGCTCTGTGGTAAAATCATCACCATAACGAAAGGCTTTGATAATGCCTATAGGGCTATGGGCTAACAGTTTTTTTAGCTCCTTACCGTATTCTACGGTTTCATGTCCGTGGAGCTGTACCATATCCAAATGGCATTCTCTGGCCAGCTCTGCCACCTGAGAGGCAGGCTCATCTACAAAACCCCCTACCTTCTGGCATGGCTTCACCTGCTGGCAAATGGTCTTGACTGTGGCTGGCTCTGTGTACCGCCAGTATCTACTGCTCATAATAAAGCCCATCATATCGGCCCCTGCGGCCACAGCCTGGGCGGTGGCTATATCCCGGATACCGCATATTTTTATAATCATGCTCCCAGCTCCTGGGTTTCTGCCACCAGCTGCTGCAGCTTTTGCAGTGCCTTGCCGCTGTCAATCATCTCCTGAGCCAGCTGAATGCCTGCCTCAATTGATTCTGCCTTGTTGCCAGCATAAAGGGCCGCACCTGCATTGAGAAGAACAATATCCCGCTTGGGGCCCTGCTCCTGACCTTGGAGAATCCGCAGGGTGATTGCCGCATTTTCTGCTGGTGTACCACCTGCATAATCTGCCATGGTGCCAGGCTGGAAGCCATAATCTGCTGGATTGATTTCGTAGGTATGAACCACCCCATCCTTTAGCTCGCTAACCTTGGTAGGGGCATTGGTGGAGATTTCATCCATGCCATCCTCAGAGGCAATAACCAGGGCATGCTTCACACCGATTTCCTTTAGCACGCCAGCAATCAGCTCTGTAAGGTTTTTGTCGTAAATTCCTACCATCTGGTAGTCAAGACCTGCTGGATTGATAATAGGCCCCAACAGATTGAATACTGTTCTGTAGCCCAGCTCCTGACGGGTTTTGGCTACGTATTTCATGGCCTTGTTAAAGGCTGGTGCAAAGAGGAAGGCTACCCCAATATCATCAATGATTTTGCCAGCATTTTCGGGGGTAAGATTGTATCTAACTCCCAGCTCCCCTAGAACATCAGAGCTGCCGCTAGCACTGGATACTCCACGATTGCCATGCTTGGCTACGGTTACACCGCCGGCTGCCAGCACAAAGGCTGCGGTGGTGGAAATGTTGAAGGTGTTCTTGGTATCTCCACCAGTGCCACAGTTGCACATAACAGGCTTGCTGTGAGGTACATGGTCGGCATGACTTATCAGGGTTTTGGCAAAGCCTGCAATTTCGTCTACAGACTCCCCTTTCATTTTCAGGACAGATAGGAAGCTGGCCAGTTGACTGTCATTGGCCTGACCGGTAAGAATAATGTCCATAGCCTCTCCGGCTTCCTGCTGAGTGAGATTCTGACCACTGATAATTTTTTCTATATACTGCTTCAACATAAGGCATCTTCCTTTCTTCTTGCTGCTTGTTACCTTCTGGTTTTACTCAAAATAAAAAACCATTTCACTCCATGTACAACCTACATTTGACTGTGTAGATTGTACATGGGGCGAAATGGTTCCGCTGTGCCACCCAATTTCAATATCTATCCAAGGGCTATATAAACAAAAAACGAACATCCACCTCTAACGAGACGAAATGTTCGTGCCACTCGATATAATATCCTCTTGGTACGGGAGTTATCCTCCGATACCTCAGCTCTGTAACGGGAGCAACCGTTTCAGCCTACTTTCCACAAGGGATTTGGGTGAACCCTCCTGGGACCATTCACTAAAACCTTACCACCGGTCATCACACCTACCCGCTTTCACGGCACCGGCTCGCTGAAGATAAGCAAAATCAGCTACTATTTCCCATTCAATGGTTTGAGTATTTGATTAGCAGGAGCTACGCTCCCTTTGATGTTCTATATAATACAACTAATTGTCCCGCCTGTCAAGACATTTTTTGAATTTTTCTTGCTAATGAGGGAAATTCTGATTTGCCGAATTGCCTATCTCCCTAGGATTGTAAATATAATTCGGGAAGTCAAAAATTCTCGAATTACAGCCTGCGGTCATAACGACTTTTGCTCTGTCCGACTTAATGGCCCTATCTGATGATTTATACTAACGCACAGATACCGCTTGTCGCTGAGCCAATTCACAGAGGCCGTAATGATAGAGATAGCCACCGGGGCCACTTTTGCTGCGCAAAAGCAGGAGTCTCCCGACGCAAAAGTGTCATGCCCCTCCGGCTGTTGCCGAATCATTCTGCCTTTACTGTACTTAATAGCCACATCAGAGATAGTACCCACGAAAACCCGCTCTCGCTCCTAGCTAAGCCTAGCGGATGCTAAATTCCTTCTGCGCCTTACGGCTTGAACTCATTAAGCACCGAGGCTTAGCAAGGGTTTTCTTAGGGTACTATCATCTGCTGTTCTATTTCAGTAAATACGTTAAAATTACAAACAGTGCCAAAGCAGAAAGGCGCAATGAATACGCTAATAAGCGGTATGGGAGTACCCTGCACAGGTACTCTTCGCGCCTCGGTACTTAGCGATTCATGAGCTTTCGGGGCGTCAGCCACGAATTGCCTCATGAGAGCTTTAGTACCGCTAGGCGAGAAAAGTAGCGAGAGCGTGCCTGAAAGGGTACTCCCATATCGCCATTAATAGTGGATAAGATGTATTCGGCAAATCAGAATTTGCAAAATAAATATCTACTGCAATCTTAACAACACCTGAATCAGCTTTAACGGCTCTTGCTCAAATACCTCTGTTTCTTTTACCAAAGCTTCCGCAAAACCATGTTCATGGTCCAACATTGTCGAAAAATATCCCAATGCGTTGACTATATCGTCCTTATTCATAGGTTTATCAGAATCATATACTCTAAAAATCAGCAATTTGCATATTTCATAAGATATTAAATATGCAAAATAATTATGTAACAAACTTCCCTGCATAGAAAATGGAAATACATTATATAACCATTCATGCTGCCAATAACGCTGCAACACAACTCCTAAGCTCTCATTTATGGCCTGACACTTCTCTTTGTACATTTCATCATAATTAAAATTTGAAGTAAGCCAAGGTGTAATAGAGTTCAATTTGTTCTCCCGCTCTAGAACCTTGAAAATACCTGCCATAAATTGCTTATGAGCTGCGGGATAATACTGCCAATTATCCCATAAACCTGAAATCCCCTGCTGAAATTCGCCACTGTTATAATAATCTATCAAACCAGCCACGGTTTCTACATCCTGCTGGCAGTCTTCAACCCTGTCTAGGAATAAACCTAACAGCACCAATCGCTGCTCAAAAGTATAAGACACATTCTGCAATATGGATAACCCGCCCATAATAATATGAATAGCCACCATTTCGTCAGCTATATTAACATTTTCCCCTAGATTCGCAACTAATTTCCATGTAGCAGTATCTTTTTCAATATCTACTTGTTGTATATTCATACTATCCGAGGAAAACAATGCCTTTTCTGCTGCTACTGGACAGGTCATGCTTAATAATCTGAACTGATATTTTCCAATGTTTTTTACACTTCTAGGATACCCCTTACAGGTATTAGATAAAACGTCCTCTCCTAGATTACGTTGAATATAGCACAGATTATCTTCGCATAGCAAAGGGCAAGATTTTCCCTCACCAAAATTTATTTCAAAACCGATTCTATTTGTTGATGGCTTGATACTTGACAATATCTTTTTTCGCATCACAGGATTCTTGATACGCTGATACTTCTTATAGGTATCAGCATCAATCCTAATACGCCATTTATTCCCACAGCATTTGGCATTACATTTTGATCCATCACATTGAAAATCTGCTACATACTTCGGTTGTAATATTATGGTATTATCACTCATTAGAAAATATCTACCTTTCTTTTTATTTTTTTCGCAAAAGAATGGGGCGGGAGTGACAACTCTCCCGCCCCATATGCAATGGTAGTTCTAATAACACACCTTGGTCCTTCAGGCTAGCAACAAGAAGGGGTGCGGAATTAGCATATTTAATTTATATATCAGTAACAGGCTAGTGCCTACAACTGAATATATCATAATAATTTGACAGCTTATCTAAATAGATTTGCCATCAACCAGCTATCCTGGCTATGCTCTTACTGGAGCAGGGACAGTACATTGGAGCTGGACTGATTAGCCTGTGCCAACATGGACTGTGCAGCCTGCAGCAGAACATTGTTCTTGGTGTAGTTGGTCATTTCCTTGGCCATATCAGCATCACGAATGGTGGACTCGGAGGCCTGTACATTCTCAGATGCAGTGGTCAGGTTGCTGGAAGTGTACTCCAGACGGGACTCAACGGAACCAATGGTGGTCTGCTGATCCAGAGCCTTCTGAATAGCATTGTCCAGTACATTGATGGCAGCATTAGCCTTACCCTGGGTAGAAATATTCAGAGTAGTACCATCTGCACCTTTCAAGCCCAGAGACTCAGCACGCATATCAGTAAGACCAACCTTGATGGACTGGTTAGCAGATGCACCAACCTGCAGGCTGATGGCATTGTCCTCAGACTTGTTCTGTGCACGAATAGTTTCGGAGAATGCATCCAAAGCTGCATTAGCAGACTTCTTTACATTGCCCTTGGAATCAGTAATGCTGATGTTCAAACCAGAAATCTGACCGCCAATACCTTCCTTGTTAGCTGTAATGCTAATACCCTTATCACCAGAAGCAGTATTAACCTTGTCACCAGCAGCATCAATACCTACAGTAGAGCTATCTACTACTGCAGTGTGCAGATTGTCAGAAGCAGTCTTAGCGGTAGTCAAGGCATCATATGATGTCATCATATCCTTAGCTTTAGCACCATTTGTAGTATCTGCAGCAAGATTTGCATAATTGGCATCACTCTTAAGTGCTTCTGCAAAGGCCATTTTTTCGGTATTCTTTAAATTTGCCTTCAGCTTCCAGTCTGTACCGGTAGTATCCAGATAATCACTAAGTGCTGCTATATCAATAGCCTTACCATCAGTTTTATGGGCATTATTATATGCCTGAATTCCTTTTGTTACATCAGCTACATCAGCTTTATCAACGAAGGCCTTTACTGCTCCATCTACGCCAGCATCATTAAATGCATCATCGGTACCAGCTGCAAGGGTACCAGCAGCAATCTTAGCCTGAGTAGCATCACCATAAAGAGCCTTGTCCTTGGTAACAATATCAGCTGGAACAGTGTCAGCAGCAACACCCATAGAAGTTGCTACGCTCTTATTTGTTGCGTCTGCAAAAATCTTGCTTTTGCCATCAATATTCTCAGCCTTGGTGAAAATATCCTGCAGAGTTGCTCCCTTGGCATCGAAGGTTGTGCTATAGGTATTGCCAGCCTGTACATAGGATACAGTAACCTTATCAGTATCTACAATCTCCAAGCTGTCACCATTACGGGCAGTCAAATCTTTCAGTAAGGTAGAAGCAGAAGTTCCAGTACCCAGATTCTGGTTAGTGAGTACAGTATAGGTAGCATTACCCTTGCTGTTCTTGGAACCGTCAACCAGATACTTGCCGTTGAAGGTTACATTTGCGTTATCGTTAATCTGGTCGATGGACTGATCCAGTTCCTTCTGGATGGTCT
>CAKPYV010000054.1 GCA_934203205.1 uncultured Anaerovibrio sp.
GAAAAGTAGCGAGAGCGTGCCTGAAAGGGTACTCCCATATCGCCATTAATAGTGGATAAGATGTATTCGGCAAATCAAAATTTATTTAAGTCTATCGCGATTCATCAATAAACATTGAATGAACTCTTTTGTGACTAGTGGCAGTGTGCTGTATTGCAGCTATGAGGGAGAGCGAACAATATTACGGGGCAAGGCGGCACTCTTTGCAAGGGGAAAATTTTTTCGCAGATGAATTAATTGCTAACAACAAGCTAAGCTATTTTGCCTATGGTGGTGGTTTTCTTTCCTGTCGGTTTGATATTTTGAATGGTATTCTTGAAGGACGCAAGAAGACTTTTTCGGAATCACTGCTGGATTTGCTGGCTGAGAAGGAAATGAAGCCGGTTGAATTTTACAAAAAGGCTGGTATAAGCAAAGAGCATTTTTCCAAAATCAAAAACAATGTTGATTACCAGCCCTCCAAATCTGCCACCATGGCTATGGTGCTGGCCTTGAAACTGCCTTTGGATGAAGCAGAAGAGCTTATGGCTAAGGCAGGTTATACCTTTTCTACTGCCCTGATACAGGATCTTGTGGTGAAGTTTTTTATCCAAGAGGGAATTTTTGATGTGGATGCGGTGAATGTTGAGCTGTATAAGCTGGGAAAAAAGCCACTGACAAATCAAAGAGTCTCCAGTTAGCCACAATATAAAAATTCGAAATGAGAGGTTTGTTGCTAAAGCATAGGACGAATGGTATAATGAACATGATTAATGGGATGAATAACATAAATTAATTTTCAGTAAGGGGCGTATATGGTATGGGGATGTCTATATACAATAATTTGACAGCCATGTCGGCGTTGCATGAAAATAACCGCAACGAAAAAAGTTTAGCCAAAATGTTGAAGCGGGCTGCATCAGGCATGAAGATTAATTCTGCCGGTGATGATGCATCGGGCTATGCAATTTCAGAAAAGATGCGAGTGAAGCTGAGAGCCTTGGGGCAATGTAAAGAAAATACCATTAAAGGTAAGGATATGATAGAAACTGCTTCTGCTGCTGTAGATCAGCAGGTGAATATTATGAAGCAAATAAAAACTGTGGCTTTGCGTGCTACAGATGATACCTACACTGATAAGGACAGGGAAAATCTGCAAAAAGAAGTAGAGCAGTTATTAGATCAGTCTGAGGACATAGCGAATACTAAATTTAATGGTATTGAGCTTTTAAATCAAAGGTGTATAAGCAGTGTAACAAAATGGTTTGATGCAGATGCACCATATCGCACCAATCCTAATAATACTCCTGTGCTACAGCAAGCAGCAACGAGTGATTATAATGTTCCTCATGGAGTTTATGTGGATATTGATGCTAGTACGGTGTTGTACGATCCTAATAGTAAGCAGGCCGGTTCAGCTTTGACCTCCATGCCTGCTGCTGGTATGTGGGTGTGGGATAATGCCGCCAATGATGTGGCACAGGTTTTTCATAATGCTACTGATAATAGCTGGCATTTAGGCAGTATAACTGGCAATTTAATACAGATTAATGGTGTGGCCAATCCGCCGGGGAGTACTCCAGCCACAAGTACTAATGTAAGCAAGGCAGAATTAACCAAGTTAACTGCAGTGCCTAATATAGGTGATAAGGTGACTACTAGCGGGAGTTATCCAGCCCGAAATAGTTTTGATGTGAAAACGGATATATTTACCAATA
Source organism: uncultured Anaerovibrio sp. (assembly GCA_934203205.1). GTDB lineage: Bacteria > Bacillota > Negativicutes > Selenomonadales > Selenomonadaceae > Anaerovibrio. The sequence continues at coordinate 1,698 of CAKPYV010000054.1, forward strand.
AATTATCTTACTGGGATGATAGTCAAAATAGTGAATACATAACCGAAATGGATTTGAGTGCTTTGCCTGGAAGTATAGCAAATATACCAAATGATTTGGATGGCTTGGGGTTTTCCTTTGACTGTGGTGGCTGTGATCAGTTTGTGACTGTTATGTTTGATGCCAACGCCAGTGATACCAAACGTTATGAAGGAGTTACTGGCAATCCGGCACCCTTGTGCTATGTTGTTGGCGTAAGTAATGTTACTACTACTCCAAGTTTGGAGGCATCCTTGGGAGAGGTTATATTTAATGGTATAAGTTCTGTTACTAAATATAATGGGGGTGCTTCATTGCCATCAGCAGCAGATGCAACTGTGGGTATTGCTGATAGACATGATATAGAATTGAATTATTATGCAGCTACAGGCAAGTTTTCTATAACCAAAAGTGGGCCAGCTATTGTATTAATGAACGGTCTTATGGGTGAAATGAAGGAAACAGACGCCTATAAACCGGAGCAGCGTTTGTATTTGCAAACTGCGGATAAAGGGAGTCAGAATACCAAGATAACGTTACCAAATACTACTTTGTCTATACTGTTTCCAGACAATAACAAAAACTGGGATATTTTTCCAAAGGATGATGATTATCCACAAGAATGGCCGAAAGGGTATGATATGCTATCAGATGCCCAAAAAAAGGCGAAATGGAAGGATGAGGTATGGCAATATCCTAAGGAGACGGTAATTCTAGATATAAGAACTTGTGTTAGCACCAGAGAAAAGGCTAATGTTTTTTTGGATAATGTAGATCAGGCGATAAAATACCTACTTAATGCTAATACTACTTTAGGTGCACAATCTAATAAGTTGGATTCTACTCAGGAAAATATTGTAACAATGCATGAAAATACCACTTCGGCGGAGTCGGTCGTTCGGGATGCTGATATGGCGAAAACCATGATGGAATATGCGAAAAGCAATCTTTTGTCCCAGGGTTCTCAGTCCATGCTGGCCCAGGCTAATCAAACTCCTCAGGCAGTGTTAAGTCTTTTGCAATAGCAAGTATATGGAAACCGTCCTTTGGGGGGCGGTTTTTGTTTTCAAAATTTTAGAAATTGTGATATTCCTAGATAGATGATACAATGGGGTATAGTTCAAATTTAGATATTTTTGTTTTGGGATATAGGTGAATGTTATGAAAAAATTGATTGTTGTAGTGGATATGCAGAATGATTTTATTGATGGTGCCTTGGGCACACAGGAGGCTCAGTTAATGTTGCCGAAGCTGGTGAAGAAGCTGGAGCAGGAAAAGGAGGCAGAACTGATTTTTACCTTGGATACCCATAATCAGTATTATATGGATACTCAGGAAGGGAAAAAATTGCCAGTACCTCATTGCATTAAGCCGGAGCATGGCTGGAAGATAGCAGATGATTTGCAGAAGTTTGTGGATAAGGCTGCGGCAGTGATTGAGAAGCCATCCTTTGGTTCTCTTGCCTTGCCACAGGCTGTGAGCAAAATTGAGGTAGATGAAATAGAATTAGTTGGTCTTTGCACAGATATTTGCGTTATCTCCAATGCCATGATTCTTAAGGCTGCTTTCCCAGAAGTAACCTTGGCTGTAGATGCTTCCTGCTGTGCCGGAGTAACACCAGAGAGTCATGCCACTGCCTTGGCGGCTATGAAAATGTGTCAGATAGAGATACGGAACTAAGATAGTTCAGATAAATATAGCTGAGACTAAAAAAGTAATTGCCTCCAATGGCGAAGAGCTGTAATTGAATATCCACTAAAAAATCCTGCAAAACATTTCTTGGGTTTGCAGGATTTTTCCTTTGGCTTCATACATGGTATAATATGGTATTACAGTTTTTTTATTTTACCGATGAGGTGCAAAAATGCGTTTATATATAGCAGAGAAACCTAGCATGGGCCGGGAAATTGCAGCGGTGTTGCCGGGGCCTGTGCGAAAGGGCAATGGATTTATTGAAACAGGGGCTGGCACAGTTACCTGGCTTTTTGGCCATGTACTGCGGCAGGCGGAGCCTCAGGAATATGATGCCAAATACAAGGTGTGGCGGGCAGAGGATTTGCCTATTATTCCGGAGCATTGGAAGCTGATGGTATCAGAAAGCAGTGCCAAGCAATTTGCGGTGGTGAAACAGTTGATTAGTCAGGCTGATGAAATCGTTCATGCAGGGGATCCGGATAGAGAAGGTCAGCTTTTGGTGGATGAGGTGCTGGAATATGTAGGCTGTAACAAGCCGGTACAGCGTATTTTGTTGAATGCTTTGGATGAAAAAAGTATCCGAGAGGCAATTGACCAGCTAAAGCCTAATGCGCAATTTTTTAACCTGCGACAGTCTGCTTTGGGACGAGCTAGGGCAGATTGGCTGATTGGCATGAATTTGTCCAGAGCCTATACAATGGCTGCCCAGCGCAGCGGTCATAGAAAATTGGTTTTGCCTATTGGCAGAGTCAAGACTCCTACTTTGGCGTTGGTGGTACGGCGGGAAAGAGAGATTGAGAATTTCAAGCCAGTGGATTATTTCAATATTAAGGCGGTTTTCCAGCATGCTAATGGACAGTTCCAAGCTCAGTGGAAGCCTAATGAAATGCAGCAGGGACTGGACTCCGAGGGCAGGCTGGTGGATAAGCAGATTGCAGAGGCTAAGCTAAAGTTCTTCGGACAGGAGCCATTGGCGGGAGTGATTTCTGGCTATTCCAAGGCTAAAAAGCAGGAGGTTCAAAGATTGCCTTTTTCTCTGTCCACCTTGCAGGTTTTGGCAGGCAGGCGATTTGGTTATGAGCCACAGCAGGTATTGGATACGGCTCAGGCTCTTTATGAGCGTAAGCTGACTACCTATCCCCGTTCTGATTGCGAGTATTTGCCTACTAATCAGTTTAAGGATAGCCAAAGCATTTTGACTAATCTGCAGAGCTGTGGGGATGATACTTTGGCTAATTGGGCCAAGGGGGCCGATGGCAAAATTAAAAGCCGTGCTTGGAATGACAAGAAAATTTCTGCCCATCATGCCATTATTCCTACCCGGGTAAAGGCAGATTTGAGCAAGATGAATGCAGTGGAGCGGAATATTTATTTCCTGATTGCCCAGGCTTATATGGCTCAGTTTTATCCAGTGCATACCTATTACCAAACCAAGGTGGAGGTAGCTTACAAGGAGGAGCTTTTTACTGCCAGCGGTAGAACAGAAATAGATTTGGGCTGGAAGGCTCTTTATACCAGCAAGAAAAATAATGAGGCTGATAATGAGGAGGGCCAGGACAAGGAGGATAATGGTCAGGAAGAAAATAACCTGCCTCCTATGAAGAAAAACGATAATGTTGACTATGTATCTGGGGAGCTGGTCAAAAGTGTTACCAGACCGCCGGTGAGATTTACTCAGGCTACTCTTATTGCAGCCATGAAGGATATTCATAAATTTGTGCAGGATCCAGAGGCCAAAAAGCAGCTGAAGGCGGTATATGGTATTGGTACTGAGGCTACCAGAGCTACCATTTTGGATGAGTTGATTCACAAGCGGAAGCTGATAAAGGAAATGGGCAAAAAGAAGCAGTTGCAGCCTACGGAGGCAGGTTATTTGCTGGTGGATGCAGTGCCAGAGGAATTGTCCTATCCGGATTTTACGGCTATCTGGGAGGACCAGCTTCATTCTATGGCAGAGGGAGATGGCTCCTTGGAGGCTTTTTTGCAAACCCAGGTAGATTTTACCACCAATATGTGTCGCAAGGCAGAGGGGACCAGCCTAGTGGTGGAGGATGCGGTTAAGTGTCCTCGTTGTGGCTTGGGTATATTGCAAAAACGCCACGGCAAAAATGGTGATTTCTGGGGGTGCAGCAATTATCCCCGCTGTCGTATGACCTGCAATGACAAGGAGGGAAAGCCCAATCTGGAGGAGGCACGCCAGCGGGCTAATTATAGAAATCCGGGCAATGGTTTTAATAATAATGGCAGTGGGCAAGGAAGCCGATATGGAGCCGGCCGGAATATGAATGAGATAGCAGAGCTGGGGAATCCATATATGAGTGAGGAAGAAATGGCAGCCTTTACTAAGGAGTATTTGAGATAAGGAGTTTTGCATATGGATGATATAACGATGAATATTATAAAGTTGGTGCTGGTGGTTTTGCTGGTGCTGATGAATGGTTTTTTTGTGGCGGCGGAATTTGCGGTGGTAAAAATACGCGGCTCACGGTTGGAGACATTGATAAATGAGGGAAATAGCCGGGCAGTTTATGCCAAAAAACTTACGGACCATTTGGATGTGTCCCTGTCTGTAACTCAGCTGGGTATTACCTTGGCTTCTCTAGGCTTAGGTTGGTTAGGTGAGCCTACAGTCAGCAAAATGCTGGAGCCTGTATTTGAATACTGCGGCCTAGAGGGAGCCTTGGCTACCACCATTTCCTTTGCCATAGCCTTTGGCTTGATTACTGCGCTCCACATTATTTGCGGTGAGCTGATTCCCAAGAATTTGGCTATTCAGAAATCTGAGGCAGTAACCTTGGGGATTGCTATGCCCATGCTGCTTTTTCAAAAGGTAATGTATCCATTTGTTTGGTTTTTGAACCATGTGGCTAATTTTACCGCGGAAAAGCTGGGGATACCGGTGGAAACTGAAAGCGAGGAAACAGCTCATACAGAGGAAGAAATCCGCATTCTTATGGAGGAAAGTCACAAAAAGGGTTATATTGATAAAACTGAGCTGGATTTTGTGGATAATGTTTTTGATTTTTCCGACCGCAATGTACGGGAGATTATGATTCCTCGTACAGATATGGTCTGCCTTTATACCGAGGATTCCTTTGACGAGAATATTCAGGTGGCAGTGTCGGAGCATATGACCAGATATCCTGTATGCCGAGAGGATAAGGATGATATTATTGGTTTCCTTCATATTAAGGATTTGATGGGGTATCTTTATAAGCATCGCCGGCCAAGATTGCGGCAGCTGGTGCGGAAGGCTTTGATTGTGCCGGAAACTATGCGTATCAGTATGCTGTTGAAGATGATGCAGCGGGATCGCTCCCAGCTGGCTATTGTGGTGGATGAATATGGCGGTACTGCTGGTATGGTTACCATTGAGGATATTATTGAGGAAATTGTTGGAGAGATTCAGGATGAATTTGACCAGGAACGTCCTTTGGTGGAGAAGCGAAGTGAATATGTTTATTCTATAGATGCCAAGCTGTTGCTGGAGGAGGTTTGCGATATTCTGGAGATGGATATTGAGGCTGATAATATTGATACCATTGGCGGCTGGCTCTACAATAATGTGCAGTCCCCTCCGCGGATTGGGATGAAAGCTAGCTGGAATGGACGGGACTTCTTTGTGGAGGAAATGGATAATCTTAGAATTACCCGTATTTTGGCCAAGCTGCCAAAGCCTTTGCAGGAGGAACATGAGGAGATTGTGGATAATATCCAGTCAAAAAAAATGGAGGAGAATCATAAATGATTTTAACAGTGGAGGAATTGGGGAAAAGCTATGGAGAAAAAACTCTCTTCAGCCACGTTAATTTGAATATAAATGAGGGGGATAAAATCGGTATCGTTGGTGTTAATGGTACGGGTAAATCCACCTTTCTCAAAACTGTGGCAGGAAAGCTGATGGCAGATACGGGCTCTATGGTAACTATGCGAAATATGCGTATCAGCTATTTGGAGCAGTCCAAGGAATTTGTGCCAGAGAATACAGTGTTAATGGAAGCTTTTAAGGATGATAGCCCCTTGATGCAGGCTCTGCGGAATTATGAGTCTGCTTTGGCGAAAAGTGAAAAGGGGGATATGTCTGAAAAGGTGCAAAATCAGCTGGCTAAGGCCTCTGAGCAGATTGATGCTTTGGGTGGCTGGAATATGGAGAGCCAGGCTAAAAGCATTTTGACTCATTTGGGAATTACAGATTTTGAAGCAAGGGTGGATACTTTGTCTGCGGGACAGCAGAAGCGGTTGGCTTTGGCTACTGCTTTGATACAGCCTTGTGATTTACTGCTTTTGGATGAGCCTACTAACCATTTGGATAGTGAAACCATTGGCTGGCTGGAGGAGTATCTGGCAGCCTGGAAAGGCTCCTTGCTGATGGTAACTCATGACCGTTATTTTTTGGATAGAGTGGCTAGCGGGATTTTGGAGTTCGATAAAGGCAGAACTTATAGTTATCAGGGGAATTATTCGGAGTTTTTGGAGCTAAAGGCGGCGCGGATTGAGCAGGAGGAAGCTGGGGAAAGAAAGAGACAGAATTTCCTGCGGAATGAGCTGGCTTGGATTCGCCGTGGTGCCCAGGCTCGTTCTACCAAGCAAAAGGCCAGGCTGCAGCGCTATGAGGAAGTAAAGAATCAGAAAGTGGATTTGGAACGGAATCAGGTGGAAATTGGTTTGGCTGGCAGTCGCTTGGGCCGAAAGATTATTGAGCTGGAGCATGTTGGCTATAGCTGGCAGGGACAGGTGTATATTCGGGATTTCAGCTATACAGTATTGCGGAATGATAGAATTGGCATTATTGGTGGCAATGGTACAGGAAAGTCTACCCTGTTGAATATTATTGCTGGAAGACTCCAGCCTACTGAGGGTACAGTGGAAATTGGCCAGACTGTAAAAATTGGTTATTTTGCCCAGACAAATGTGGAAATGGATGGCAGATTGCGGGCTAAGGAGTATATTCAGGAGGCGGCCCATTATATTACTATGGCGGATGGCAGCAAGCTGTCTGCTGGTCAGTTGATGGAGCGTTTTCTCTTTCCGCCGGATTTGCAGTATACGGAGATAAGTAGATTGTCTGGTGGTGAGAAAAGAAGGTTGTATCTTCTGCGGGTGCTGATGGAGGCGCCTAATGTGCTCCTTTTGGATGAGCCTACCAATGATTTAGATTTGGAAACTATGGGAATATTGGAGAGCTTTATTGATGATTTTAATGGGGCCATTATTTTTGTTTCCCATGATAGATTTTTTATTGACCGCATGGCGCAAAAGGTTTTTGTTTATACTGGCAAGGCGGGAGAGATTGAATGTCATGTAGGAGGCTATAGCGATTATCATCAGCGACTGCAGGCGGAGCAAAAAGCTAGAGCTGGTGCTTTGGTTGATGGGGCGAATGTTAAGGCTAAGGATGGTGTGGATGGAAGCAAAAAGAATTATCAGCAGGACAAAGTTCGGAAAAAAGGTCTTACTATGTCGGAAAAGTATGAATATGGTGAGATTGAGGCTGTGATTGCCAGCAAGGAGGGGGAACTGAAGATGATACATCTTCAGATGACTCAATTTGCTACGGATTATGATAAGATACAGGAATTGACGAAGGAAGAAACTAGAGTGTCTGGGGAGCTGGAGAAGCTGATGGATCGCTGGGCATATCTGGAGGAAAAGGCGGAATCTATGTAAATTTTGATTTGCCGAATACATCTTATCCACTATTAATGGCGATATGGGAGTACCATTTCAGGCGCACTCCCATGAGGCAATTTATTTATACACTTTTTGTAGGCATGACATATACCCTTACAGGCACGCTCGCGCTATATTGATGTGCCTCACGCTGCTAAACTCATTTAATCACATGAAAAGCTTCACGATGTTCATCTTTTCATGGCTTAAATTCGTTAAGAAGCGAGGCACATCGATATACCTGTTAAGGGTATATGTCATGCCTTCTATTTTGTGTATTCATTGCACCTTCCTGCTTTGGCACTGTTTGAAATTTTGGCGTATTGACTGGAATAGAACAGCAGATGATAGTACCCTAAGAAAACCCTTGCTAAGCCTCGGTGCTTAATGAGTTCAAGCCGTAAGGCG
>CAKPYV010000055.1 GCA_934203205.1 uncultured Anaerovibrio sp.
AAGGCTGTAAATGCAGCCAACGATTCCAACACCGATTCTGACCGTCAGACCATCCAGAAGGAACTGGATCAGTCCATCGACCAGATTAACGATAACGCAAATGTAACCTTCAACGGCAAGTATTTGGTTGACGGCTCCAAGAACACTATTGGTAATGCTACCTACACTGCATTATCTAACCAGAGCCTGAAAGAAGGTACTACTGGTGATACTGCACTGACTGATTTGGCTTCCCGTAGTGGTGACAGTCTCGAAATCCATTCTACCGATAAAGTTACTGTATCCTATGTACAGGCTGGTAAGACTCATACCACTACTTTCCAGGTAGGCTATAAGGATGGTAATACTGACAAGATTCATACCCTGCAGGATATTTTCAATGCTGCTGAAGATATTGATAAGACCAACGATATTTTTGCAAATCAGGCAAATGATAGCATCTTAGCAGCTCAGGGCATCAAGGGTAATGATGCAACTACTGTAAAGACTAATGTTGATGCTGCTATGAAAAACAAGGTTGCGGCAGATGAGGCATTTACAGCGGCTGAGGACAAAGCGAAAGCTGAAGGCGTTACTAAGGCTACCCTTCAGACAAAGATAGATGCGTATAATGCAAAAAATGCTGGTAAAGAGATAAAGCTTAATGCTGATGATTACGCTAGTGTAACAGAGTTTACTGAGGCATTGAAGGCTGATACAAACTATACCAATGCTGTAGCAGGTGCTGAAAAGACTGCACTTACAGACGAAGTTAACAAAATAAGTACTGAAACTGGTAAATGGAAGACAGCTGATGGTAATTATACTGCGGATAACAAGAAGACTTTGCAGGCAAAACTTTTGACAGGCAGCACTGTAGGTTTAGCTGCTTCCAATGATACTGTTGATACTGCTTCCGGTAAGGATGCTATTACCATTACCGCTAATACGGCAGGTATTGGTGGCCAGATTTCTGGTTTCAACATTAGCATTACCGATTCCAAGGGCAATGTAAAGAAGTCTGCTAATGCAGCTTTGGATGCTTTTGAGGAGACTATTCGTGCACAGAACAAGTCCGATGACAATGCTATCAGCCTGCAGGTTGGTGCCAAGGCTAACCAGTCCATCAAGGTTGGTCTTACTGATATGCGTGCTGAGGCTCTTGGTCTGCAGGGTGCAGATGGCACTAAACTGAACATCTCTACTCAGACTAAGGCAAATGCTGCTATCAACGTTCTGGATAATGCTATTCAGAAGGCTCTTGACCAGCAGACCACCATCGGTTCCGTTGAGTCCCGTCTGGAGTACACCTCAACCAACCTGACCACTGCATCTGAGAATGTACAGGCTTCCGAGTCCACCATTCGTGATGCTGATATGGCTAAGGAAATGACCAACTACACCAAGAACAATGTTCTGCTGCAGGCAGCACAGTCCATGTTGGCTCAGGCTAACCAGTCCAGCTCCAACGTACTGTCCCTGCTCCAGTAAGAGCATAGCTAGGATAGCTGGTTGACGGCAAATCTATTTAGATAAGTTGTCAAAATTACTATGATATATTCAGTGGCAAGACTATGCCTGTCACTGAAATATATAAATTAAATATGCTAATTCCGCACCCCTTCTTGTTGCTAGCCTGAAGGATCAAGGTGTGTTATTAGAACTACCATTGCATATGGGGCGGGAGAGTTGTCACTCCCGCCCCATTACTTTTATGTTAATAGTGTAAGGATGAATAATATGTGTAATTTATTAAAGAAATGGTGATATAGTGAGAATATATCAATTTAAGTATGTAGATAGATTCAAATGCGATGGGAATATATGCAATGCCCAATGTTGTGGTGCAAATTGGACAATATATATAGATTATGCTGCATATAAAAAAATTCATTGGATTAAGAATCAAAGCGTTAGAAATAAAATTTTGAGCAGTATTACTAAAACAGTAGACGGAAAAAATTATTGCATAAAGCTTGATAAAAATGGAAAATGTCCATTGGTGTGTAAAGATAATTTATGCTATATTCAGCGTAATCTGGGCGCCGATGCTTTATCAACAACTTGTCAGATTTATCCTCGTAAAGCGGTTGTATTGGGTGATTGCCAGCTGCGTTCATTGAGTATGACCTGTCCAGTAGCTGCGGAGGAAGCATTATTTAGTCCTGATGGAATGGTATTGGAGAACAAAAATATTCAGGCTGAAACTAGTTGGGAGCTCGTTTTGAAGACGCTAAAAAAGAGAAGGATTAACGATACGAAAGCAATAGATAGCGTAATTATAGGTGGAATATCAATCCTTCAAAATATGGACTTCACACGTGAAGAGAGAATGGTACTGTTGTGTCTCTTTTTTGACAGATTGGATGATATGAATGTAAATGATGATACTTCTGATGAAATTATCGATATAGCATTGGAATATCAAACTGAAAGATTTAAGTCAGAAGCAAGAAAAATAATGTCGAAATTCTCTTTTTATATGTCTGAAGGGCAGCAGGTAATGAGAGAGTTGATAGAAAATGTTTCTGAGCACAATCAATTGGGGGCGACACAGGAGCTTTTGAAGCAGATAGACAATTATGGTATGATGTATGATAAGTGGCGTTTGCCTTTGGAGAATCAATATGGAAGGGCTATAGATAATTTTTGGTTGCAGGAATTTCTGCATCACGGCTATCCTTTTAGGTTTGAGGGAAGTTTTGTTCATAATTGTCTTGTATATATTTTAAGCTATAAGATATGGGAAATAATTATTTATGGTTACATTGACCAGGTGGGCAATATATTTACAAAGAATGTATTTATGTTGGCAATAAATACATTTAGCAGAATTATGGATCATAAACGGAAGTTTTTACCAATTATAAATGAAAAAGCAACAGAATTGGAGAAGGAACCATTAAAGGCAATGCAGATGCTGCTGAGATTGGAGTAGAGTGATTCGGTAACAGCCGGAGGGGCATGACACTTTTGCGCAAATAGGGCCATTAAGTCGTACAGAGCAAAAGTCGTTATGACCGCAGACTGTATTTCGATAACCTTTGACATCCCGAATTATATTTACAACTCTAGGGAGAGAGGCAACTCGGCAAATCAGAATTTATGATTTTAAGTCTCTAGCAATAGAGGGATAATAGTTATATGATTGCAAGAGGATTTTGAATTAGGGAGCATGCGAGTACTATAAGGCTGGTATGCTTCTTTTTGTGTGTTTAGCATAGGTACAATCTAAAATTTGCAATTAGCTTTATGGAAAGGTATAATAAACGCAAACATAATTTGGAAGGGAAGAATATTATGAGTATGTTGACATTGGCACAGGCCAAAGAGATTTTGTCTAAGCATACGACGGAACAGCATCTTTTTGTTCATGCAGCAGCCGTAAGCGCAGCTATGGGAGCTATGGCAGAGCATTTTGGAGAGGACAAAGCTTACTGGGAGGCTATTGGATATCTTCATGATGTGGATTTTGAAAAATTTCCTCAGCAGCATTGCCACCATGTCCGGGAGCTTTTGGCCAATGAGCCAGTGGATGAGGAAGATATGGAAAATATCATTGCTCATGGCTATGGTATTTGTACTGAGGAAGTGCAGCCATCCAGCAATTTGCAAAAATCCTTGTTTGCGGTGGATGAGCTGACTGGAATTATTCATGCCTATTCTTTGATGCGTCCAGAAGGGATGGAAGGCATGGAGGTAAAAAGTCTGAAGAAAAAATTCAAGGACAAGAAATTTGCGGCTAAATGTAATCGTGAGATTATTAAAAACGGCGTAGCAGATTTGGGCATGGACCTAGGGGATGTTATGGCTTGCTGTATTAAGGGCATGAATGAACATAAGGAAGAGTTTGTGTAAAAATATTAAAATATGGAGTTAAGTAAAAATGGCTGAAATAAACGGAAAGACAATTGAGACGGAAAGAGATTTTACCTTTTCTGAGGCTGAATACAATCAGCTGATGGAGGAGCAGAGAAAAGAGCGAATGAAGGCACTGCGCCGTCATAAGCTGCCAGAGAAGTTGAGCCTTCAGGATGCTTTACTGGCTTTGACCAAGCAGGAGTTGGAGGATATTCAGTATAATCTGAATCTTCCTATGGGAAATCTGAATCGCACTAAGAAGGCAGATATGGTAGCGGCTATAGAGCCAGAGGTGGTAAATTTTGTGGGCCGTTGGTTTGTTAGTGCCTTTCAGGAGCAGAAGGATATTTTTGACTATGCCTGTCAGCATAAAGGGCTGTTAAAAGATTTAAAACAGGAGGACTACCGTCTGGATTATCTCCGGGGGGTAGGTGTGCTGTACTGTGGCCTGCAGGACGGAGAAATGCTTTGGTATATGCCAGAGGAGATTCAGGCTGAATATGAGAAAATCAATAACGCCGCCTATGCTGATGCCGTAAACCTCAATACAGAGGTTATGCGTCTGGCGGCAGGCATGGTTTATTACTATGGCATTATTGACTATGACCAGCTCTATCAGAAGGTTTGTGACCAGATTGACGGTGAATTGGATTTTGCTGATTTTATGGGTATTATTTTCAATGGTGGCTGTTGGTATCCCCAGGTGGTAACTACGGAAAAGGATTTGATGCATGAGTCAGTAATGAATCCAGAGGCTCTTCAGGCAGCTCAGAGACAGCGGGGCATGGTTAACTATGCTGATTTTCCTTATGATAAGTTGTTTGATGCAGGGCAGGAAAGCTATATTGAGTCTACAGAAGCCTATCGGGCTTTGGCTCAGTATTTTATGAAGCAAAAACAGCTGGATGTGCTGCAGGCAGCGGAGGCTGTCAACAGCATTAATATGATTCTCCAGAATGGTTATGGCATGAAGGAAATTATGGGCTTCCTCAAGGACCATGATCTGGTAATGGAGAACAGGGCAGAGGCAGATAAATTGGTGGCCCTGATTGGCGACTATAATAATACCTTGCCACAGTGGGTGCTAAAGGGATATACTCCTGAGGAAGTAGCCAATATGCCTCGTCAGTCTGTGGTAAGGACAGGCCGTAAGATTGGTCGTAATGAGCCATGTCCTTGTGGTAGTGGCAAAAAATACAAAAATTGCTGTCTGAAAAAGGAATATTAATTGCTGAAGCCATCGGTATGACAGGGTTTTTCTTGTCAGCTGATGGCTTTTTAGTAAAAAAATTTTGTTTTTGGGGCATATTGATGTAAAATAATCTATATATGACTATTTTTAGATGAGCTATGGGAAAAATAGCTGTTTTTTATAAAAAGTGAGATTTTCTATGGGACAATATTCAACTGAGGCCCTGATTCTGGGAATTAGGAATTGGGGGGAGGCAGATAAAATCATAACCCTTTTATCTCCACAACAGGGGCTTATTAAGGCTGCCGCCTTTGGCTGCCGCCGTACCAAAAGCGCCTTGGCAGGTTCTCTCCAGATGTTTAATCAGGTGGAGATTCAGTTGAAGCAAGGTGACAAGCTGGACACCATTCGGGGCTGCAGCCTTTTGCACAGCTATCGGGTAATGAGCACTGATTTTACCGCTATGGCCTATGGAGCCTTTGTGGCAGAAACAGCTAGTCAGCTGGCTATAGAAAATTTTCCCCAAAAGGATATGTACAACAGACTGTTAGAAATATTTGCTGCCTTTGGGGAGCGAAATCCTCGGATTGCTGCTTTGGCTGCGGCCTATCAGCTGTTGGAGTTTTCTGGTATGCAGCTAGGCTATCAATATTGTGCCGAATGTGGCAAAAGGCTGGAGGGAGATGGCACCTTTTCCTTTGAGGCTGGTGGAGGGCTTTGCTCAGAATGCAGCCGTCATGGTTATGGGGCTCAGGGGGAATATCCCCAGGAGCTTAGACAGCTGATAGTACAGCTTTTGCAGCTGGATTGGCAAAATCCTCCGGCTTTGACTGTCAAGGGCAAGACTCTTTTGGCAGCAGAGGCCTTGCTGTTGGGATATTTACATCATATATTTGAAAAACCGTTAAAATCGCTGGAATTTATACGGCAGATTAGTTAAGTGTGGAATAGAAACGAGGTTGCTTTATTGCGAGAGGTATTAGAGGAAATTATTGAATTTCAGGATAGACAGGAGGCTCAAGCTCTGCTGGGAGAGCGGGATGAATATGTTCGGGTATTGATGGACAATTTTGATGCTCGTTTTATCAGTCGGGGGGATGCCATTAGTATCAGCGGCGAGGCGGATCAGGTACAGCCGGCTGCCAAAATCCTACGGGAGCTGCAGTATCTTCATCGTCAGGGTACCACTATTACCATGCATGAGGTACGCTATAGCGTAGGGCTGGTTAAGGGCGGCAAGGGAGAGGCTCTTCATAATCTCTTTAGTGATACCATTATGGTGACTTCCAGAGGCCGTCATGTACGTCCCAAGACCTTGGGCCAGCGTATATATGTGGATACTATCCGACACAACTTTATTACCTTTGGGGTGGGGCCGGCAGGAACAGGTAAAACCTATTTGGCTGTGGTGCTGGCTTGTGCGGCTCTTCGCAACCGAGAGGTGGAAAAGCTGATTCTCACCCGCCCTGCTGTAGAGGCTGGCGAAAAGCTGGGATTTTTGCCGGGAGATTTGCAGGAAAAGGTGGATCCTTATCTGCGGCCTCTTTATGATGCCTTGCAGGATATTCTGGGGCAGGATGTATTTGCCAAGCTCATGACCAAGGGGGTAATCGAGGTAGCTCCTTTGGCTTATATGCGCGGGCGTACCTTGGAAAATGCCTTTGTTATCCTGGATGAGGCTCAGAATACCACGGATAAGCAGATGAAGATGTTCCTTACCAGATTGGGCTTTGGCTCCCGTATGGTGGTAACAGGCGATCCGGGACAGATTGATTTGCCACGAGGGGTTACCTCTGGGCTGGTGGAGGCTACCAAGATTCTGGATGGCGTCAAGGGAATTGGCGTGGTGAGGCTGGAGGCTATGGATGTTATTCGTCATGATGTGGTGACTAGAATTGTTCAGGCCTATGATGCCTATGAGCAGAAGCAAAAGATTGAACATAAAAAGGAAATTGCTATAAATAATAAGCGAAAGGGAGAGACAGAATAAAGTATGGAAATTATTATTGGCCGAGAGCCGGAAAATCTGCAGGTATCTGAGGAAATGGGTACCTTGGAGGAATTGGAAAAAATCGTCAAGCGGGCAGTGGAGATTACGGGGCCTCTTTATGATGTGGAAAATTCCGAGGTTAGCATTACTCTGACCAATGATGAGTATATTCATCAGATGAACAAGGAGTATCGGGGATTAGATAGGCCTACAGATGTGCTTTCCTTTGCCTTTGTGGACAGTGAGGAGCCAGAGATTGAGGATGGGCCGGAAACCGAGGTGCTGGGAGATATTATTATTTCCTTGGAGAGAGCTTGGGCGCAGTCTCAGGAATATGGTCACAGCATGGAACGGGAGCTGTCCTTTTTGACCATTCACGGTATGCTGCATCTTCTAGGTTATGACCATATGGAAGAGGAAGAGCGAATGGAAATGGAGGAGGAACAGCGCTACATTATGGGTAAGCTGGGGATTTCCAGAGATGGCAAGGGCATGATTCTGCCTTTGGCTCAGGAGCCTCAGATTGCCCTGTCCAAGGGTAAGGAAATCAAGCTGGAAGATATGATACCAGAGCCAAGATTCCAGATTGATCCCAAAACTCACAAATCTGGCTTTGTGGCTGTAATTGGCCGGCCAAATGTAGGCAAATCTACTTTGATTAACAGTCTGATTGGCCAGAAGATTGCCATTATGTCTGATAAGCCTCAGACTACCCGCACCCGTATTATGTGTGTGCTGACTCAGCAGGATGCCCAGATGGTATTTTTGGATACGCCTGGTATTCATAAGCCAAAGCATAAGCTGGGAGAATATATGGTGAAGGCTGCCGAGGGAACCTTGAAGGAAGTGGATGCCATTATTTTTGTGGTAGATGCTACGGAGAAGTTTGGTCCTGGGGAGCAGTATATTCTGGAGCGTTTGCAGGCTACTAACAAGCCTGTAGTGTTGGCCATTAATAAGCTGGATTTGCTGGAGGACAAGGAGCAGCTGCTGCCTATTATTACCAGCTATAATGGAAAATATCATTTTGCGGCTACGGTGCCTATTTCTGCCAAGGAGGAAAATAATCTGGAGGGACTGCTGACAGAGATAAAGAAGCATTTGCCTAAGGGCCCGCAGTATTATCCAGATGATATGGTGACAGATCAGCCAGAGCGGTTGATTGTGGCGGAGCTGATACGAGAGAAGGCTCTGTTGCTTACTAGAGAGGAAATCCCTCATGCTATTGCTGTGGATATTGAGGAGATGAAGGCTAGAGATAACGGGGATATGTATGTCCGGGCTACTATTTATGTGGAGCGGGAGTCTCAAAAGGGTATTGTTATTGGTAAACGAGGTTCTTTGCTGAAAGAAATTGGAGCTCAGTCCAGAGCAGATATTCAGATGCTTTTGGGGTGCAAGGTCTTTTTGGATTTGTGGGTGAAAGTAAAGAAAGACTGGCGCAATAGAGATAATATTTTGAAAGACTTTGGCTTTCAGGATTAAAAATTCTGATTTATCGAGTTGACCATCCCCCTAAATATTGGAAATGAAAGTCGTTATGTCAGTGGGTTCTCGAAATACAGCCTGCGATCATAACGACTTTTGCTCTGTCCGACTTAATGGCCCTATCTGATAATTTATCCTTACGTACCAGTACCGCTTGTCGCTGAGCCATTTCACATAGGCCGTAATGATAGAGAGTGCCACCGGGGCCACTTTTGCTGCGCAAAAGCAAGAGTCTCCCGACGCAAAAGTGTCATGCCCCTCCGGCTGTTGCCGAATCATTCTGCCTTTACTGTAC
>CAKPYV010000056.1 GCA_934203205.1 uncultured Anaerovibrio sp.
AGAATCGAAAAATCACGATGATTCGACAACAGCCGGAGGGGCATGACACTTTTGCGTCGGGAGACTCCTGCTTTTGCGTAGCAAAAGTGGCCCCGGTGGCACTTTCTATCATTACGGCCTCTGTGAATTGGCTCAGCGACAAGCGGTATCTGTGCGTTAGGATAAATCATCAGATAGGGCCATTAAGTCGGACAGAGCAAAAGTCGTTATGACCGCAGGCTGTATTTCGAGAACCCACCGACATAACGACTTTCATTTCCAATATTTAGGGAGATAGGCAACTCGGCAAATCAGAATTTATCCCCGTAATCAACAAAAGGCAGAAACACATCGTACTCCTGATCATATACCATGGCAAACTTGACTCAAAAGCAGGATTTTTCAATTTTATGTCGAATGATTTACATAGAAACATAAAAAGGAGGACTTTATTATAATGCCTGATTTAAAATCTTTTTTCTCCTATAAAGGGCGGCTGGGACGGTTGCAATATTTTCTGCGGCAAGGAGCTGTTTGCATAATCTTTGCTTTGCTAGGCTACTCCCTAGAAACCCCTGAGGGAATGTTTGTTTCGGCCTTTGTGCAGAATATACTTATCTCACTACTTATGATTGCGCGCTTCCATGATCTTGACAAACCTGGTTATTGGGTTATTATACCTTTTGTTTGCGATATGATAACCATGGCCTTAATATTCAATGGCTCCATGAATATAATGGCCGGTGTCTGCTCTCTTATTGCCTTTGGCATAAGGATATACACTCTATTTGCGCCAGGAACCCCTGGACCAAACTCTTATGGCCGCCAACCATAAAATCAATATAGAAACAGCCAACAGAAAACCGGCCTCCAAAAATTAGATTATAATTCTAACTTTTGGAGGCCGGTAAAATTTTCACGGTTGCTATAGCTCTCTGGTTTAAATAGAGAAGCGGTTTAACTCGCCCTGCAGCTTGGTTGACAGTTCAGCCAAGGCATTGGAAGCAGTCTGTATCTCCTGCATTGAGGCAAGCTGTGACTGACTTCTATCACTGATATATTTCATACCTTTGGTATTTTCTTCCAGATAAGCGGAAATATCATGTACTGCCTGCTGTACCTGCTGGCTTCCATCACGCTGTTTATCAGACAACATCTTGATTTCGTTAATCTTGCTAGTAAGATTTTCGATGGAAGCAAAAATTTCTTTAAAGGAATCCACGGTCTGACGTACAGACAACACGCCAGTCTCTACGCCCTGACAGCTTCGATCCATATTTCGGATTGCCATAGTCGTTTCATTTTGTACCTGAGTGATAATTTTAGCAATCTCCTTGGCTGCTTCATCTGTCTGATTTGCTAACTTGGAAACCTCTTCAGCCACAACGGCAAAACCACGGCCATGCTCACCTGCCCTAGCTGCCTCAATAGCTGCATTCAAGGAGAGCAAATTGGTCTGCTCGGCAATCTCGCTGATGGTATCTACAATCTGACCAACCTGATTGGATTTCTCACCTAGCTCAGCAATTGCGCTGGCCGTAGCATTAACATCCGACTGAATGGTCAGTATCTGCTGTACAGCTGAATCTGACTTACGTGAACCATCGTCTGCTATCTTCTGGCTATCAACTGCAGCCGCTGCCGCTGCATCTGCTGCAGTGACTGTTGAGTCAATCGCATCCACCATATCCGTAATCGTAACAATAGAATCATGGGAAACAGCAAGCTTGGCCTGAGTATTCTTTGCAGCCTCTGCCATATGCATTTTGGTTTCCGTTGCAATATCCACCACGGACTCTACCGTAGCAGAAAGTTCTTCAGAAGCCGCTGACACGCTCTCGCCAGTTTCTGCAGATTTGAAAATCAATTTTTTCAAACTATCTACTGTCTTATTAAAGCTTTCCCCTAAAGCACGGATTTCTTCCAAACCATTATCGGTTTCAATTTTCTGACGCAAATCACCATTGGAAATTCTCTGTAATGCTCCAAGCACTTCATTCAACGGACTGGTAATACCAGCTGACAAGCGGATGGCTGCCAATACGCTGATAATAAAGGCTACAGCTGCCAACACTAAATCTATCAAGGCAATTGACCAAAAATGACGGTAAATATCTGCTAGAGGCTGATAGGTAATAACTCCCCAGCCATAGTCTTCAACAGGTGCATAAGCAATCAATGAATCAACGCCCATACTGGAATTGCCCTGCATTGTACCTGTTTCACCCTTGGTAACTGCAGCTGCATAAGGCAACTCCATCAGGCTATCCTGGTTTTCGATACTTGATTTGTCAGGATGAGCCATCAATACGCCATTTTTGTCGATAATATCCATATACCCAGTCTCACCCATGACTATGCTGTCCGTAGTATCCCATAGTGATTTGAGAGATATATCAGAAGCAACGACTCCGACAATTTCACCGTTTGCTCCCCTAATAGGATCGGCAATAGTCAGGCATAAATGCTTCGTTGTGGATGATACATAGGCCTCCGTAGCAAAACTATCCCCTTTGATAGCTGCCTTGAAATACTCTTTTTCTGCGCGATTAGCCAGCTTGCCGCTAGAACGTACAATCTGATTGCCATCCTTGTCTAACACGGCAATCAACTCAAACTGATGATTCTTTGCCTGTATATCCTTAATTGCCTGCAACATCTGCTCAGGCTGCATAGCACGTACAGAGGGCATAGCTGCAATAGCCATATTAGTCCCCCGATAAGCATCAATATTGTGCTTGAATGCGGCCGCCATCTGCTGGTTGAACTGCAAATCTGCCTGCACGGTTGTTTCTTTCAAACTGCCAAGTAAAGTAATACAATTAATGACAAATAAAATCAGCAAAGGTACACAGGAAAAAAGCACAAACAGCATCATCAGCCGTGACTTTAATGAATGGTTCATTGAAAATTCCTCCTACTTAAGCAATTAACATACTTATTTGTCAATTGCCAGTTCTTTTTAATTATAATACCGTACATGAACAAATTCAACTAATTTTATCTATATTCCCTGGCTTTTGCGTGCTATTTCAAGTTTTCTGCCACTGTTTTATAGATTTCTTCATCACTTATGGCGCCGTGGCGAATAATAACAGGTTTACTGCCAGTGCAGTCTACAATAGTGGATTCTCTACCAATGGCGCAAGAGCCACCATCCAAGATCATAGCCAGCCGCCCAGCCATATCCCCAAAGACATCTGCCCCACTCTTGGGGCTTACATGTCCAGAAATATTGGCACTGGGCACCGCCAAAGGCGCCCCCACAGCCTGCAATACTGCCAAAGCCACAGGATTATCCGGAATGCGAATCCCTACTGTATCCCTACCGCCAGTCACCAACTCTGGCACCTGAGCTGCCTTGGGCAACACTACCGTAAGCGGCCCAGGGGCAAATTTAGCTAACAATTTCCGCGCCATCAGTGGCACATAAGCAGCTATCTGCTGAATCATATTCACATTAGCCACTTGCAAAGAAAAAGCCTTGCCGGCTGGACGATTCTTGGCCGCATAAAGCCTTTCCACTGCCTCTGCATTCAAGCCTAAAGCACCAATACCATAGACGGTTTCCGTAGGAAAAGCCACCAACTCACCAGCTTTCAAAAGCTGAGCAGCCCTTTGAATCTCCCTTTGCTGACGGGACACATCCCTGATGTGCACCATTTCTGTAGGCTGATTAAAAATATCTTCCATATTTATCCATCTCCATTTTAGGCCTTCCACAGGATTACTACCCGCTCAATCCCAGCCAAATCCCGCAGAATTTCACATTTGCCCCACTGACTCATATCCTTAGCCAAGGCTTCCAGCTGACAAGCCTGATGAATGCCAACTTCCATAGCCAAAAAACCGCCATCTTTCAGCAAATCACCGGATTCTGCCAGCAAACGACGATAAAAATCCAAACCATCCTCGCCGCCATCCAGTGCTCCCATTGGCTCATAAGCCTTTACATCGGCAGCTAAAGTAGCAATATCTGCCTTGGGAATATAAGGTGGGTTAGAAACTATAGCATTCAGCAGCTCTCCCTTGGCCTTCAAAGGTGCCAGCAAATCCCCCAGAAAAAATTCCACCCGCTGGGATAACCCCAGAGAAAGGCTGTTTTCCTTGGCTACCGCCAATGCTCCCGGCGAAATATCCACCGCCATAGCTCTTAACTTAGGCAGATAATTCAAAAGAGATAAGCAAATAGCTCCTGTGCCAGTGCCAATATCTGCCAAGGTACTATTTTCCCCGGCTGCTGGCAATCTCTGCAACACAGCTTCCACCAGAATCTCCGTATCGGGACGAGGTATCAGAGTATCCTTTGTTACCTTGAAGTCCAAGCCCATAAAATCCCGATGGCCAGTAATATAAGCTACCGGCTCATGTTGTACCCGCCTTTTGATACATTCTCTATAAGCTGCCAGCTCTGATTGCTCCAAGGGCTGATCAAAATGCACATAAAGGTAAATCCGCTCTGGCCGATTGAGCACATGGGCCAGCAAAACCTCTGCATCCAGACGAGGAGAATCCAGCTGAGCCTTCTGAAAATACTCCTCTGTCCATTTTAGAATTTTCCCAATGGTCCAAACTTCTGACATATTATTGCACCTTTTTCAGTCTTTCTGCCTGATCTGCTGTAATCAAGGCATTTATCAGCTCATCCAGCTGACCATTCAGCACAGACTCCAGCTTATGCAGGGTAAGGCCAATACGATGGTCAGTAACCCGTCCCTGAGGGAAATTATAAGTTCTGATTCTCTGACTACGGTCCCCAGAACCTACCTGGCTCTTACGGTCTGCCGCAATGGCATCAGCCTGTTGCTGCTGTGCCTGCTCCAACACTCTGGCTCTCAGCACACGCATGGCCTTTTCCTTGTTTTTCAACTGGGATTTTTCATCCTGACACTGTACCACAATACCTGTTGGCAAATGGGTAATACGAATGGCAGATTCAGTTTTATTTACATACTGACCACCAGCACCACCAGCTCGATAGGTATCAATCCGCAGCTCCTCTGGGCGAATGTCCACGTCTACTTCATCCGCCTCTGGCAATACAGCCACCGTAACAGCAGAAGTATGTATACGGCCACCGGATTCTGTAACAGGCACCCGCTGTACTCTATGGGTACCGCTTTCGTACTTCAGCTTGCTATAAGCTCCCTGTCCCTCTACGGCAAAGGAAATTTCCTTGAAGCCTCCAATTTCGGTAGGATTGGCATCCATAATATTGACCTTCCAGCCCTGGGCCTCAGCATAACGGGAGTACATTCTAAACAAATCTCCGGCAAAAAGGGCAGCCTCCTCGCCACCAACACCGCCACGGATTTCTACAATAACATTCTTGTCATCATTAGGATCTCTAGGCAGCAGCAAAATAGGCAGCTGTTCATCCAGCGCCTCCTTGCGGGCTCTCAGCTCTGCTAGCTCCTCCTCCACCATATGGCGGAACTCATTATCATCAATGCCCTCGGACAGCATATTCTTGTCGTCCTCAATGCCGGTACAAACCTGCTTGTATTCCCGATAGGCTGTAACAATAGGCTCCAAGCCAGCATGCTCCCGATTGTAGCGCTGCCAGCGGGACATATCTTCCAATACAGAAGGATCACTTATCAGGGATTCCAACTCCAGATATTTGTCCTCTACAGCCTGCAATTTATCCATCATATTCATATATTAATACACTCCATCTCTATAATCCCCACTGCCGGCAGGAATTTTATCAGCAGGCAATACAGACTTGGCGGACTCAATAGCTACCTCCAGCATATCCGGCTCTGGTTCTCTAGTGGTCAAACGCTGCAACCACAGCCCCGGCTTTACAGCCCAGCCTAGGAGACAGCTATCAGAATTTGCCGAAAATCTAATAATCTCATAGGAAATACCTGCCACCACTGGCAGCAAAACAATTCTGCTTGCAATTCGCTCTATCAGGCTGGGCCAGCCTAGAAAGGCAAAGACGAAAATACTTACTAGCATTACAATAAGCAAAAAGGAAGTACCACATCTCTTGTGAAATCTGGTATGCTTCATGGCATTTTCCACAGTTAATGCCTCTCCCGCCTCAAAGCAGGCAATGGTCTTATGCTCTGCCCCATGATATTGGAACACTCGCTGAATATCCTTCATGCGGGAAATTCCCACAATATAGGCTATAAAAATAAACAGCCGTAACAGCCCCTCCATAAGATTCAGGAAAACTGGATCCTCTGTAATGCTGTGAAAAAGCTTGGCTGCCCCAGTAGGAATAGCAATAAACAAAACAGCTGCCAGCACAAAGGCAAAAGCAATGGTTCCTGCCAGCTCCCTATCAGAAAGCTGTTCCTCCTCTTCCCCAGCCATCTGAGCAGAATAACCCAGGGAACGAATACCAATAACCAAGGATTCTATCAGGGACACACAGCCTCGCAACAGAGGCTTTTTCAGTACTGGATATCTATCGCTAATAGAATTCACAGGCCGACTGTTTATTTCAATTTTACCCTCCGGGGTGCGGACTGCCGTAGCTGTCAGCTCCGGCCCCCGCATCATAACTCCTTCAATAACAGCCTGACCGCCGATAGTAATTTTCTTCTCTTCCATATCTATGTAAATCCTTTCTCAAAAGGCTATTCATACAAAAAAAGAGCAGGACAATCCGTCCTGCTCTCCCAGTTCTTATTTTGCGTAACGCTTGTTGAACTTCTCAATACGACCACCAGCTGCGATATCACGCTGACGACCGGTGAAGAAAGGATGGCACTTGGAGCAAACATCAACTCTCAGCTCAGCCTTAGTGGAGCCAGTAGTGAAAGTATTGCCGCAACCGCAGATAACCTTTGCCTCAAAGAATTCTGGATGAATACCGTTCTTCATATATATACACCTCGCTTCTTCCCATATTGGGCGTATTACAAGTCCTCTCTGCGAAGACTTGGTCCGACTTAGCTTCCCAAAATGGGACAAAGCCGAAAAAATCAACTTCCCGGATTCAAAATCCGACTTGTGATATTATATCATAGCCCCCATTCTGGCGCAACAAATAATTAGAAAAAAATGTTGAAATTTTACCCACTTTACACCATAATGTATACATTGAAAAAGTAACAATGTTTGTTTATTGAGAGGTATAATTTATGAGCGAAAAAGATCCTACTATCCAGTGCAGCTTTTGCAAGCGCCGTGTGGTAGTACATTCCCAATATGATTTGCCAGTATATGACCCACGCAGTGGCTTTGCCCTGTGTGCTAGATGCGTAACAGATATTTACAAGGCCATTGAGGCTCATCAGGTAGAGGTCAACAAGGAAACAGATGCCGAAACCATGAGCAATCTGGATGAGGAAATGTCCAGAATCAAGCCTCACCTTATTAAGGAATATCTGGACAAGTACATTATCAATCAGGATCAGGCCAAGAAAATCCTATCTGTAGCTGTTTACAATCACTACAAGCGAATGAAATACGGCTTCGATCACAAGGAGGATGAGCTGGATGAAATCGAGAAATCCAATGTGATTATCCTGGGCCCATCTGGCTGTGGTAAAACCGCCCTGTTATCCCATCTGGCCAAGATGCTGGATATTCCTTTTGCCGTAACCGATTCCTCCAGTCTTACCGAGGCTGGCTTTGTAGGCTCTGATGTAGAGGTAGCTGTCCGCAATCTGTACTATGCCGCCGACAAGAATATTACCCGCTGTGAACATGGTATTATCTATCTGGACGAGTTCGACAAAATCGCCCGCAAATCCGGAGAGAACAACACTATTACCGCAGACCCAGGCCATGAGGGTGTACAGCAATCCCTGCTGAAAATGCTGGAAGGCAGCGAGGTAGAATTTACCGCCAGAGGCCAGCGGAAGCATCCAGAGGCTCCTACCATCAAGGTAAATACCAAAAATATTCTCTTTATTGTAGGCGGTGCCTTTGTAGGCATTGAGAAAATCATTGCCAAGCGGTTGAAGGCTACTGACACCGGTATTGGCTTTGGTGCTAAAATCGAAGGCCAGAATGAAAAGCCAAAATACAATGATTTGATTCATAAAACCAGACCAGAGGATTTAATGAAATTTGGTATTATTCCAGAAATCATTGGCCGTCTCCCTGTTATCTGCACCTTGGAGGATTTGGACGAAAACGCCCTGCTGCGGATTCTCACTGAACCTCGCAATGCCCCAGTAAGACAGTACAAGAAGCTGATGGAAATGGATAATGTGGATTTGGAATTCTCTGATGATGCCCTTCATGCTGTAGCCCAGAAGGCTATTGAGCGTAAAACCGGCGCCCGCTCCCTCAAGGGAATTATTGAGGATGTTATGCTAGATATCATGTTTGATATTCCAAAATCCGACAAACACCGCAAGGTAACCATTACTGCTGATTGCATTAACAACCATGCCACACCTATTGTTGAGGATTTAGAATAAGAAAAACTAAAAAGGCTTCTCTAAACGCATTTTGTGTACCGACCCCAAAAAGTTAGACCTAAAATCTAATTTTTGGAGGTCGGTTTTTTTGGCAAAATATAGTTATGAA
>CAKPYV010000057.1 GCA_934203205.1 uncultured Anaerovibrio sp.
GCAGGAGTCTCCCGACGCAAAAGTGTCATGCCCCTCCGGCTGTTGCCGAATCATTCTGCCTTTACTGTACTTAATAGTCACATCAGAGATAGTATGAACTAAATATCGATCGTCGCAGAAAAAAGTGACACGGCGGTCACCTTTTTCCGGGCAATATGTCGCTGGCATATTGCCCGCTCCTAGCTAAGCCTAGCGGATGCTAAATTCCTTCTGCGCCTTACGGCTTGAACTCATTAAGCACCGAGGCTTAGCAAGGGTTTTCTTAGGGTACTATCATCTGCTGTTCTATTCCAGTCAATACGCCAAAATTTCAAACAGTGCCAAAGCAGGAAGGTGCAATGAATACACAAAATAGAAGGCATGACATATACCCTTAACAGGTATATCGATGTGCCTCGCTTCTTAACGAATTTAAGCCATGAAAAGATGAACATCGTGAAGCTTTTCATGTGATTAAATGAGTTTAGCAGCGTGAGGCACATCAATATAGCGCGAGCGTGCCTGTAAGGGTATATGCCATGCCTCAGTAAAGAGTATATGTATGCCATTATGCAAATAAGTCGTTGGCTCTACAAATCAGAATTTGCCAAATGAATATCTACTGCAATCTTAACAACACCTGCATCAACTTTAATGGCTCTTTTTCAAATATCTCTGTTTCCTTAACTAAGGCTTTGGAAAAATCTCGTCTGTGATCTAATATTTTTGAGAACATTCCTAGCACATCCAATATATTATTTTCCTCCTAGCCCTCATCCAAGGCATAGGCGCTGTAAATCAATAATTGGCACATCTCATAGGCTATCAAATAGGAAAAATAATTGTGTAGAAAACCACCACTAAAGGAATATGGATAACCATGAAAAATCCATTCATGCTGCCAATATCTCTCTAATGCACTTCACAATTTATCCTGTATCAGTTTGTGTCTTTGTGCATATATACTATTATGATGTTCATTCATTGTTTGCCAAGGCCCGCTTAGTAATAGCATTTTTTCTTCTTGCAGTACCGTAATAATGCCTTCCATAAATTGTTGATGGGCTATGGGAAAATATTGCCACTCATCCCATAGGCCTGAAATTTCCTGCTAAAATACATCACTGTTGTAATATTCTATCAAACCTGCTACAGCTTCTACATCTTGCTGGCAATCTTCTACTCTGTCCAGAAATAAGCCTAATAGTACCAAGCGTTGCTCAAAGGTGTAACAAGTATTTTGCAAAATGGCTAAGCCTCCCATCATAATATGAACAGCAGCCAAATCATCTGGTACTTCCCTGGGATTGGTATTTTTTACTGCCAATTTCCATGCAGCTGTGTCATTTCCACAGCTAAGTTGCTGTAATTCCATACCATGAGTTGAAAGCAGTGCCTGCTCCGCTGCTACTGGACAGGTTAGACTTAACAGTCTAAATTGATAATCACCAATTTTCTGTATCTTTCTAGGATACCCCTTGCAGGTTTTAGACAAAGCCTCCTCCCCCAGATGTTTCTGAACATAACAAAAATTATCCTCACACAGCAAAGGGCAGGCTCCCTCCTCGTTAAATTTAATTTCAAAGCCTGCCTGACTGGTTGAAGGTTGTATACTGGCTAATATCTTTTTTCGCATAGCAGGATTTTGAATGCGCTGATACTTCTTATAAGTCTCTATATCAATATCTATGCACCATTCACCACAGCATTTAGCATTGCACTTAGAACCATCACATTGAAAATCCGTCACATATCTTGGCTGTAATATTACAGTTTGATTATCCATAAAAAACTTACTCCCTTACCCAAATTCTTACTGTTTCTCTTGAACAACTTCTATTTTGCCCGATGATATATCAATCCATTTATTGTGCCTTGTTTCCACAATACGATAGCCCATAGTACACAAAGCGCATTCATGCTCTGGATTTGGATGTCCGTAAGTGTTATCTCCAACAGAAATAATAGCGTTACCAGGATTTGTTTTTTTGCATATATCCTCCATCTTCGCCGTTTCCATTCCTCCACAATGGTGTGGCACAACTAAATTAAGTAGACCTTTTATATTTTTCCATATATCATCAGGCCACATATCATATTCACAATCTCCTGGAAGAATATCAACTCCATGCTTATTTTTTAGTAATAATATAAGACCATGATTATTCGCGATTTGATTTTTAGCACTATATCCCTTTTCATTAATCTTACCTTTATATATTTGGAGTTTTTCACCATTATAAACTATTTTTCCCTTAAAATAATCGCCTATTAAATATAGTTTTCCATTTAAACACAAATATTTTGTCAATCTTTTAATTGATTGATTTATTTTACGCTCTTCATAATCGGGTGCAATCCATATATCGGCATAACTTTTTTCTTCCACAAGATACACACCTAGCAAATGATCTAAATCCCAATGGGATAATATCATAATATCAGGCTTTATTTGGGATAAGGATGCCGCTCTTAATTTTATAGCTTCAATATCAACATCTTGCGTTATTGTTACCCCTATATCAAACAGCACTCTCCTTGTTATCTCTTTTGAACTACTATCTCTCAAATATATACAATTACCTTGTCCAACATTATATACGCGTATTTTATAGTTATCACTTAAGCTATGTATATTTAGACATTCCCGCAATTTAATATAATTAGCATCTTCCTCATTCTTTAATAATATACTATTATGGTCTATTTCGTATTTCTCCTCCAGTTGTTTTATTTTCTCAGCATCTAATTCGTTTTCATTGAAAATTAATCCTTTGCGTCGCCTTTTAAAAGGACTCATAGATATTAGCAGAGTTCCATTGATCACATCAGGATTATCCTCATCTGTACAATTTTGTAATTTTGCTTCTACCCATTTGCCTGTATATTTGTGTACTAATTTTTTTACACTCTCATTCTGACCTGCATCGCAAAAAAATTCCAAAAAATACGGCTTATAATTAGCACAATTATCTTTTGTCAGCATTTTTTTATCATATTGCAACAATGATTCAGTAATAATTGAGATATCCAGTAAATCACCATCTGTTTTATTTACATATGCATAAACTTCGGTTTCATTATATATTAATTCATTTGTATCCACTGGTAGACATTCCACCAACGCAGATTTTAATACATGTTTTTTATTCATCCAAATCCCTCCCATATATCAATTGTAAATTGCAAGTGCAACTTGAACACTTTTTTAATCAAGAAATATTATCAATAGCATAGACTTTATCGAGAAATACATCGAATAATTCCGCTGGTGAATGGTAGCCTAAAATGCGGTGCGGGCGCTGGTTTAAAACATCTGCCATATTCAGAATATCCTCAGCTGAGAAGCATTCTATCGACGTACCTTTAGGGATGAACTCCCTTAGCAAACTATTATGCCGCTCATTTTGAGGTCGTTCCCAGGAACTGTATGGATGAGTGAAGTATACCTTGGTGCCAAGACGCTCATATTTTGAGAAATGTTCAAACTCCGGGCCGTTATCTACAGTTATTGTCTTAAAAACCTCTCTGAAACGCTCCGTGCCAAACTGTTCTTCCAGAAAATACATCGCTTCTTCAACGCCATTGCTTGTACGTCCAGAGATGAGGATAGCCACATAGTTGCGTGTTATCTTCTCTACAGCAGTAAAGATAACAGCTTCACGGCCACCTCGCTTGCCAACAACTGTATCAGCTTCCCAGTGACCTACCTCTGTGCCGGCATTGACGATAGCAGGGCGTTCGTAAATGCTTCGTCCCTTCATACGTTTATTTTTACGCACCCATTTACGGTGATGCTTACGTTTCAAGACTTGCGGCACATCGAACAAAGATAATGGCAGTTTGGAAGCCCAAAGCATGTTGTATAGAGTCTTAGTGCAGGGAATCTGCTACAGTTTAAACAGGTTATGCAGCTTAGCAAATCCCACACAAGTATCTAGAGACCAATGTTCCTTGCGTACCTTTTCTACTATCCATTGGATGAATGGTTCACAATTATCATGATCAATCTTACAGAGCTTTCTGGAGTTCTTACGATGTTCATCATAAACTTGTTGCCCACGTTTTGCGATATACTTTGGAGCACGGCCACGGCTTCCTTTTTTCTCTGGTGTACCACGACGGAGCTCATAGAAGACAGTTGTGTGAGCACATCCAACTTCGTCAGCAATTCTGCGCAACGAATAACCTTGACGATGAAGAACTTGAATCATGCCACGTTCTTCCAATGAAAGGTGACGTCCTGCTTTACGTACATCCTCGATTGTGTTAAAATTAGATTTGTCCATAGTGATTACTCCTTTGTTAATGATTTGTAGCAAAACCATTTTAACACAGAAAGTCACTATGGATTTTTATTTTTTGATTAACTGTTCAAGTTCATTATACAACTAACCCCCATATATCAATATGCATTCCCATATAAACATTATAAAAATAGTAATGGGACGGGAGTGACAACTCTCCCGCCCCATATGCAATGGTAGTTCTAATAACACACCTTGGTCCTTCAGGCTAGCAACAAGAAGGGGTGCGGAATTAGCATATTTAATTTATATATTTCAGTGGCAGGCAGAACCTTATCACTGAATATATCATAGTAATTCTGACAGCACATCTACCGAAATAAATTTTCCATCAACCAGCTACTCTAGCTATACTCTTACTGGAGCTGGGACAGTACATTGGAGCTGGACTGGTTAGCCTGTGCCAACATGGACTGTGCAGCCTGCAGCAGAACATTGTTCTTAGTGTAGTTGGTCATTTCCTTGGCCATATCAGCATCGCGAATAGTGGACTCGGAAGCCTGTACATTCTCAGATGCAGTGGTCAGGTTGCTGGAGGTGTACTCCAAACGGGACTCAACAGAACCAATGGTGGTCTGCTGGTCAAGAGCCTTGGCAATTGCATTATCCAGAACATTGATAGCAGCATTAGCCTTACCCTGAGTAGAAATGTTCAGAGTAGTACCATCAGCACCCTTCAATCCCAGAGCCTCAGCACGCATATCAGTCAGACCAACCTTGATGGACTGGTTAGCAGCTGCACCAACCTGCAGACTAATAGCATTATCCTGAGACTCATTCTGAGCACGAACAGTCTCGGAGAAAGCATCCAAAGCTGCATTAGCAGACTTTTTCACATTGCCCTTGGAATCGGTAATGCTGATGTTGAAGCCAGAAATCTGGCCACCAACACCTGCAGTATTAGCGGTAATGATAATAGCATCCTTACCGGAAGCAGTATCAACAGTATCGTTGGAAGCAGCCAAGCCTACAGTCTTACCAGTCAGCAGATTAGCCTGAACCAACTTCTTATCAGCATCAGTATAAAGATTTTTCTTTTCATCCGTTGTCTTGGTGGCACCGCCAGTTCTAACATCAAGAGCAGTTTTGTCCTGTGCAGTAGCAGTTGTGGTAAGAGTTACACCATTATAAGCTGACAATGCTGCTTTTACATCACCAAACGCCTTCTGACCACCGTTAGTATCCGTAGAGAACTTATCTTTAGTATTTGCAGCTGCCATTGCTTTACTAAAGCTTGCCAATTTATCAAAATCATCCCCAGATTCCCAGTCAATATCTTTAAGTTTTTCATTATCAGCAAGGCCTCCTGTAGCATTAAACTTTTCTACTGCAGCCTTCAAGCTAGTTATGGAATCACTTAATGCCTTGGCTTTTTTTTCTTCGTCAGCTACAGCATCATCATAGTCTTTCTTATTTCCTAGTGCTTCCACTGTACTTTTCTTTGTATTAGTAATCTCATCAGCTGTTTTACCCTGTGCGGCCAAAATACTGTCATTAGAAGCATTTGCAAAAATTGTAGAAGTCTTATCAATATCCTCAGCAGCATTGAAGATATCCTGCAGTGTATGAATCTTATCAGTATTACCATCCTTATAGCCTACCTGGAAAGTAGTGGTATGAGTCTTACCAGCCTGTACATAGGATAGAGTAACCTTATCAGTAGAATGGATCTCAAGGCTATCACCACTGCGGGAAGCCAAATCAGTCAGTGCAGTCTCACCTGTAGTACCCTCCTTCAGGCTCTGGTTAGACAATGCAGTGTAGGTAGCATTACCAATAGTGTTCTTGGAACCGTCAACCAGATACTTGCCGTTGAAGGTTGCATTTGCGTTATCGTTAATCTGGTCGATGGACTGATCCAGTTCCTTCTGGATGGTCTGACGGTCAGAATCGGTGTTG
>CAKPYV010000058.1 GCA_934203205.1 uncultured Anaerovibrio sp.
TTCATAACTATATTTTGCCAAAAAAACCGACCTCCAAAAATTAGATTTTAGGTCTAACTTTTTGGGGTCGGTACAATAAAATGTAAAGGGATTATGTCTTTTTATTGATTTTAGTTCAAAGACTAATGCCCCCTCGGGGGGCCTATCAGGTGCGGAATACCTTTAGCTGTTCCTGAAGGCGCTTGGCCATATCGGTTAGCTTCAGGTTTTCGTTGGTCAGTTCCTGCATGGTAGCAGACTGTTCCTCAGAGGCGGCGGAAACCTGCTGGGTTTCACCGGCAATCTTGTCGCTATCCTGGCTAACGCAGGTAGCAGCCTCAATAACCTGATCGGACTGAGCGGAAACCTGCTTGATATGCTCAGCAACCTTGCCCATCTGAGCTACCATATTGTCTACCATGCCAGTTACCTGACTAAATCCTGTCATGGATTCCTTGACCGCCTCAGAGCCTTGACGAACACCTTCATTGCCCTGATGCATAGCTTCTACAGCCTGCTTGGTTTCATCCTGAATAGTGCCGATAAGCTCGGCAATATGCTGGGCTGCCTCCTGAGAGTTCTCTGCCAGCTTGCGGATTTCCTCGGCAACTACCGCAAAGCCACGACCGTGTTCACCGGCTCTAGCCGCTTCAATAGCAGCATTGAGAGCCAAGAGGTTGGTCTGGCCGGAAATATTCACAATGGTTTCCACAATCTGGCCAATTTCCTCAGATCTATGGCCTAGATTGTTGACCTGATCGGCAGAGGTACTAACCATGGTTTCAATGCGATCCATGTGGTGATTAATAACATTAATACCTTTGATACCCTGAGTAACGGTACTGCCAACCTCGGTGGCGTTATCCGCAGTATGCTTGGCCAAATCTGCCACCTGATTGACGCTGGTAATAATATTGTCCAGAGCAGAGGAGGCTCTGGCTACATTCTTGTTCTGAGACAGGGACAGGCCTGCAATATCATTAATGGACTCGGCAATGGAGGTAACAACCTGAGCAGATTCGTTTACACCGGTGGACATGGTTTCCGCAGAACCTGTCAGCTCGTTGGCAATCTTCTGAATCTCGGCGGTGATACCTCTTATCTTGTCCAGAGTATTATTGTAGGAATGGGCAATCTTGCCAAATTCATCCGGAGTATCATAGTCCAGATTAACGGTCATATCACCACTGTACACCCGCTGGGAAACCTCCAGGAATTTGGACAGGAAGCCACCAATCAACAGGTAGAAATAATAACCTATACCTACAGTTACCAAAGCAATGACTATCAGTACAATAATGGTGGTGGTTTTGGCACTTTCGTGAATCTCGTGAGCCTCTGCTACCTCGTGTTGAGCCTTCTCCAGCTCCATAGTAGCCAGCTTGACAGTATTATCTTCCATTTTTTTGTAACGGCCGGCTACCTCTGCCATAAGATAGTCATAGGCAGCAGCAGAGCCGGATTCCTGCAAAATCACAATGGCCTTGTCGCCATGCTGCTTGGTATCTGCCCAGTTATTCTGAATCTCATTCATCTCATCCTTGAAGGCAATGCCATCAGCTGCCTCAGCCATAGCTTTGTCCACATCAGCAGTGGCCTGCTTCATTTCCGCAATGGAGGCGGATTTCTTCTGGTCTGTATCCGCACTTAGCAGTTTGAACATATGAGCCTTATAGCCGGTAACAGCTACATGAAGATTGTCAGCCCGCTTCATATACTTGAGGGCGCTAACCTCGGCCTCTCCAGCAGCCTGCTGCATATTGGACATGGAAAAGAGGGCATAAACACCCAGAAAAACAATCATGAGAACCATAGCCAAATAGCTAAGGCCCAACTTCATACGAACACCCATAATAGCACTCTCCCTTGTAATATATACAAAAAATAATAAATTTATTGTGTACATCAGATGGCTCCCACCATCCCTGTACACTAAAATTATACTATATTTTTTATGGGCAAATCAACCTATAAAGTTAAATTATTTATAAAGATTATATAAATTTTTGAGATTAATGAGGGGTAAATATATTTGTTTGTCAGAAAAATGGGAAGTCTATATAGTCAGAAAAGACATAGCCCTTTTGCCGTGTAAAATGCAAAATGACTATGTCTTTTCATTGGCTTTAAATGTGGTTTTAGTTTAGGGATTATTATCCCTTGGGACAATCAGGTGCGGAATATCTTCAGCTGATCCTGCAAGCGCTTGGCCATATCTGCCAGCTTGGTGTTTTCATCTGCCAGCTGGTGCATGGTGGCGGACTGCTCCTCAGAGGCAGCAGAAACCTGCTGGGTTTGGTTGGATATCTTGTCGCTATCCTTGCTGACACTGGTGGTAGCATCTACTACATAGCCAGATTCCGCAGATACCTGTTCAATATGCTTGGCAACCTGAGCCATCTGATCTACCATATTGTCTACCATGCCGCCAACCTGGCTAAATTCATCGGTGGCTTTCTTGACAACCTGGGCGCCCTGACGAACTCCTTCGTTGCCGTTGTGCATGGCTTCTACAGCCTTTTTGGTTTCGCCCTGAATGGTGCCGATAAGCTCCGCAATATGCTGGGCTGCTTCCTGAGAGTCCTCAGCCAGCTTGCGGATTTCCTCCGCAACTACGGCAAAGCCACGGCCATGCTCACCAGCTCTAGCCGCCTCAATGGCAGCATTGAGAGCCAAGAGGTTGGTCTGACCGGAAATATTTACGATGGTTTCTACAATCTGACCGATTTCCTCGGAGCGATGACCTAGAGTATCTACCTGCTGGGCAGAGGAACTTACCATGGTTTCAATGCGATCCATATGCTGGGCAATGGTATTGATACCATTCAGACCCTGGCTAACGGTGTTGCCTACATCGCTGGCCTTTTCGGCGGTCTGCTTGGCCAAATCAGCTACATTATTCACTCCGCTGACAATATTGTCCAAAGCAGAGGCAGCGGTATCTACGTTTTTGTTCTGGGAAATGGACAACTCTGCTATATCATTAATGGAAACAGCTATGGAATTAACAACCTGGGCCGATTCATGGACACCGGTGTACATGGTCTGGGCAGAATTGGTTAGCTCATCGGCAATTTTCTGAATTTCTGCGGTGATATTTCTGATTTTGCCCAGGGTATCATTGTAGGAATGGGCGATTTTGCCAAATTCATCTGGGGTATCATAGTCCAGATTGATGGTCATATCACCGTGATATACCCTATCGGATACATCTAGGAACTCAGACAGGAAGCCGCCAATCAGGCGATAGAAGTAGTAGCCGATACCTATGGTTATCAAGGCAATAATGGCCAAAATAACAAAGGTGGTGGTTCTAGCGGTACTATAAATCTCACCAGAGGTAGTTACCTTGCCCTGAGCCTCATCCAGCTCCATCTGAGCCAATTCATCAGTATTGGTATTCAGAGCAATATAATCCTTGCCCATTTCGTCCCGCATATAGATGGAGGCAGCAGGGGTATCTCCTGCTTCTACCAGAGCAATGGCCTTTTCACCATGCTTCTGGGTTTTGGCCCAATTATCCTTGGCTTCGTTGAGCTTATCTACAAAGATGATGCCATCGGACATTTCGGCGAAGGTATCGTCGATGGCCTTGGCGGTTTTGCGGATTTCAGCGTAGGCGGCTGTTTTTTGCGCCGGGGTTTCTGCGGTAAGCAGCTTGTACATGGCGGCCCGATAGTCGGAAACATGCACATTCATATTGTCAGACTGCTTCATATACTTGAGGGCAGCCACAGCAGCATCATCTGTAGATTTCTGCATATTGGACATAGACCACAGGGCAAAAACTCCTAAAAATACAATCATCAAAACCATTGCCAGGTAGCTCAAACCTAGCTTCATACGAACTCCCATATTAGCACTCTCCTTTAAAAATTAATATGAAAAATGATTTGATAATATTCTGGGTACGATATAAGACCTAGTCCTTTTGTCGTGTACAGGTAGCGGAAGTGTCCCCCCCCCCGTGGACTATATAATATCAAAAGAATATGGGAAAATCAACTCATAAAATGAAATATTTTGTAAAAATGCATGATTTTTTTGCATAATGTAAAATTGAAAATTTTGTTTATGATGATGCTTTATCTATCAGGTGCGGAATACTTTCAACTGTTCTTGCAAGCGCTGTGCCATGTCGGCCAGCTTGGTATTTTCGTTGGCCAGTTCATGCATGGTAGCAGACTGTTCCTCAGAGGCAGCAGAAACCTGTTGGGTTTCCCCGGCAATCTTGTCACTATCCTTGCTGACATTGGTGGTAGCATCTACTACATAACCAGATTCCGCAGATACCTGTTCAATATGCTTGGCAACCTGAGCCATCTGATCTACCATATTGTCTACCATGCCGCCAACCTGGCTAAATTCATCCATAGCTTCCTTAACAACCTCGGAGCCTTGGTGAACACCATCATTGCCACGGTGCATAGCATCTACAGCCTTTTTGGTTTCAGCCTGAATGGTGCCAATCAGCTCGGCAATATGCTGGGCTGCCTCCTGAGAGTCCTCAGCCAGCTTGCGGATTTCCTCGGCCACAACGGCAAAGCCACGGCCATGCTCGCCAGCTCTAGCTGCCTCAATAGCAGCGTTGAGAGCCAAAAGGTTGGTTTGACCAGAAATATTAACGATGGTTTCTACAATCTGACCGATTTCCTCGGAGCGATGGCCCAGAGTATCTACCTGGTCGGCAGAGGTGCTAACCATAGTTTCCACTCTATCCATATGCTCGCTAATAACATTGATGCCTTCAATACCCTGATTTACAGTGGTACCTACCTGGCTGGCACGGTTGGCAGTCTGCTTGGCCAGCTCGGCTACATCGTTAACACTGCTGATAATATTGTGCAGTGCAGAAGATGCTTTTTCTACATTCTGGTTCTGGGATACAGACAGCTCTGCAATACCGTTAATAGAATCAGCTATGGAGGTAACAACCTGAGCAGATTCGTTAACTCCTGTGGACATGGTTTCAGCAGAATCTGTCAGTTCGTTGGCAATATCCTGTATCTTGGCGGTGATATTTCTGATTTTGCCCAGGGTATCATTGTAGGAATGGGCGATTTTGCCAAATTCATCTGGGGTATCATAGTCCAGATTGGTGGTCATATCACCGCGATATACTCGCTGGGATACATCTAGGAAGTCAGACAGGAAGCCGCCAATCAGGCGATAGAAGTAATAGCCGATACCTATGGTTATCAAGGCAATAATTGCCAAAACAACAAAGGTAGTGGTTCTAGCGGTACTATAAATCTCCCCAGAGGTAGTTACCTTGTTCTGAGCCTCATCCAGCTCCAGTTGAGCCAATTCATCAGTATTGGTATTCAGGGCAATATAATCCTTGGCCATTTCATCCCGCATATAGCTGGAGGCAGCAGGGGTATCTCCTGCTTCTACCAGAGCAATGGCTTTTTCACCATGCTTCTGGGTTTTGGCCCAATTATCCTTGGCTTCGTTGAACTTATCTACATAGAAGATGCCATCAGACATTTCAGCGAAGGTATCGTCGATGGCCTTGGCGGTTTTGCGGATTTCAGCGTAGGAGGCTGTTTTCTGCTCTGGAGTTTCTGCGGTAAGCAGCTTGTACATGGCGGCCCGATAGTCGGAAACATGCACATTCATGTTGTCAGACTGCTTCATATACTTTAGGGCAGCCACAGCAGCACTATCAGCAGATTTCTGCATGTTGGACATGGACCACAGGGCAAATATGCCTAAAATTACAATCATCAAAACCATTGCCAGGTAGCTCAAACCCAGCTTCATACGAACTCCCATATTAGCACTCTCCCTTAAAAAATTAATATGAAAAATGAATTGATAATGCTTTGTGTATAGATATATCTACCTAATACTAAGTAAACACATTATAGAATAGCCTAGAAAAATTCGCAATATGTATAATACAAAAATAAGAAAATGCTACCATATTATTTATAGGATTAATGGAGATAATATAGAGAAGATTTATAAACTGTATTAGGAAAAGGGGTAAGCAACAGTTAAAATAAACTTATAAAAATTTATAAATAAATACTGTTCAAATTACAATTTTATGGTATGATA
>CAKPYV010000059.1 GCA_934203205.1 uncultured Anaerovibrio sp.
GCGAGAGCGTGCCTGAAAGGGTACTCCCATATCGCCATATTAGGTAATAAATGCACCTCGATAAATCAGAATTTATTGCTCCAGCATAGGCTTTAAGAACTTGCCTGTATAAGAAGCCTTGACCTTAACAATTTCCTCTGGTGTGCCCTGGGCCACAATAGTGCCTCCCTTATCTCCTCCTTCAGGGCCTAAATCTACAATATAATCTGCACTTTTAATCACATCCAGATTATGCTCAATAACCACCACAGAATCTCCGCCATCAACTAACCGCTGGAGAATCTCCAACAATTTATGAATATCTGCCGTATGTAAACCAGTCGTAGGCTCATCCAGAATATACAGCGTTTTACCTGTGGAACGGCGGGACAGCTCCGTAGCCAGCTTTACCCTCTGAGCCTCGCCACCAGACAGAGTTGTAGCAGACTGCCCCAGCTTTACATAACCCAGTCCAACATCCTGCAGTACCTGCAGCTTATTGGCAATACGAGGCACATTCTTAAAGAACTCCACTGCTTCCTCAATAGTCATGTTCAGCACATCGGCAATAGATTTCCCCTTATATTTAACCTCCAAGGTTTCCTGATTGTATCTGGCACCGCCACAAACCTCGCAAGGCACATATACATCTGAAAGGAAATGCATCTCTATCTTGATAATGCCATCACCTTTGCAGGTTTCACATCGGCCTCCCTTAATATTAAAGCTAAACCGCCCAGGCTTATACCCGCGCATCTTAGCCTCACTGCACTGACTAAACAGCGTTCTAATCAAATCAAATACACCGGTGTAGGTAGCAGGATTAGAACGAGGTGTTCTACCAATAGGGCTTTGGTCAATATCAATAACCTTATCCACATTCTCCATGCCCAACAGCTTTTTGAACTTTCCCGGTCTGCCCTTAATGCGATAAAGCTTGGAAGCCACTGCCTTATAAAGAATTTCATTTATCAAGGTACTTTTACCAGAACCAGATACACCAGTAATAACCGTAAATACCCCCAAAGGCAGTTTCAAATGCACTTTCTTCAGATTATTCTCCTCTGCCCCCAGAATCTCCAGAAAATTACCATTTCCCTGCCGTCTTTTCTCTGGCACAGGAATAAATTTTTTGTGACTTAGATACTGACCTGTTACTGACTCCGGCACAGCCATAATCTCCTCAGCTGTCCCCTGGGCCACCACATAGCCTCCCTGAGAACCAGCTCCCGGCCCAATATCCACAATATGATCTGCCACCCGCATGGTATCCTCATCATGCTCCACCACCAGAAGGGTATTGCCCATATTCCGCAGATTTTTCAATGCCTCTAGCAGCTTGTTATTATCCCGCTGATGCAAACCAATACTAGGCTCATCCAAGATATACAGCACCCCTACCAAGCCAGATCCAATCTGGGTAGCCAGCCTGATACGCTGAGCCTCACCACCAGATAAAGTACCAGCAGCTCTAGACAAGGTAAGATACTCCAAACCAACCTTAGCCAAAAATCCCAATCTGGCATTAATCTCCTTTAGTACCTGCTGGCCAATAGTCAGCTCTCTATCTGTAAACTCCACCTGCTGAAAAAACTCCTGACACTGAGCCACAGGCATATCCGTTACCTGCTGAATATTTTTACCTCCAATAGTGACAGCCAGCACTTCTGGCTTTAATCTGGCCCCATGACATTCAGGGCACAGATTAACACTCATATAATTTTCATATTCCTCCCGCATGGTATCTGATTCAGATTCCCGGTAGCGACGATTGAGAATATTCATTACTCCCTCAAAGGGAATACGATGAATCTTGTATTGTCCAAACATATTCTCATAGCCAAACTCCAAAATCTCCTCCCCAGTGCCATAGAGA
The DNA here is from genome assembly GCA_934203205.1 of uncultured Anaerovibrio sp. GTDB lineage: Bacteria > Bacillota > Negativicutes > Selenomonadales > Selenomonadaceae > Anaerovibrio. The sequence goes on from CAKPYV010000059.1 coordinate 1,856, forward strand.
AGCTTTTGCTGCAGCTTGGCTGGCATCTCCTGCCAAGGAGTATCCAAGGTGCAACCATGTTTTTGCACCAAAGCATCCATCTGGCGCATATAATATCCCTTAACATTGGTCGACATAGGAGCAATGGCCCCCTCAGCCAAGGATTTAGCCATATCTGGCAGTACCAACTCCAAATCCATCTCCATCTGACTGCCCAATCCACTGCAAACAGGACAAGCACCAAAAGGACTGTTAAAGGAAAACATTCTCGGTGTAATCTCTGGCAGGCTGATACCGCAGTCCTCACAGGCAAAATTTTGGCTGAACATAAGCTGTTCTCCATCTACAATCTGCACATAGGCCACACCCTGCCCCATCTTCAAGGCTACCTCCATAGATTCTGCCATACGAGGCCGTATATCTGGCCGAATAATCAGCCGGTCAATAACCACCTCAATGGTATGCTTTTTATTTTTTTCCAGCTGAATTTCCTCACCAGCATCCCGGATTTCACCATCAATGCGCAGACGGGTATAACCCTCCTTGCGAATATGCTCTAACAGCTTTTTGTGCTCGCCCTTTTTCCCCCGCACTGCCTGAGCCATAATCAACAACTTGGTGCGTTCTGGTAAAGCCAACAGCTGATCCAGCATCTGATCCAAGGACTGCTGATTAACAGGCTTGCCACATCTAGGGCAATGAGGGTGCCCCACTCTGGCAAAAAGCAAACGCAGATAGTCATAGATTTCCGTAACTGTGCCTACGGTAGAACGAGGATTGCGGCTGGTGGTTTTCTGGTCGATGGAAATAGCCGGAGACAAGCCCTCTATATAGTCCACATCAGGCTTGTCCATCTGCCCCAGGAACTGTCGGGCATAGGATGATAAAGACTCCATATACCGCCGCTGGCCCTCTGCATAGATGGTATCAAAGGCCAGAGAGGATTTACCAGAGCCGCTAAGACCGGTAATGACCACCATTTTATCCCTTGGAATATCCAAATTAATATTTTTTAAATTGTGCTGTCTAGCACCACGAATGCGAATATACTTATCCATAAACTACCTCATATATCCTTACCCTAAGCATACTATTGAGAAAATCGTCACATATGATGGCTTTAGCCTGTAAAATGCCTGCTATTTATTTTTTATCCCCATAGTATCCTGCAGTTCAAAAATCATATCCCTAAGCTGAGCGGCCCGCTCAAACTCCAAAGCACGGGAGGCCATCTGCATTTCTTTAGTCAATGCCTTCAAAAGTGCCTCCCCTTCCTTTTTGGTCAGCTTTTTATCCGGCCGCTGCAGCTTCTTGGCCGCAGCCTTGGCCTTGGCATCTATATCAACCTTATATTCACCGCTTTCCTCAGCTACCAAGGTCAAATCAATCAAATCCTTGATTGGCTTGACAATTGTTTTGGGCACAATATTATGCTCCTGATTATAGGCCTCCTGCACCTGACGACGGCGGGCTGTTTCATCTATGGCTCTCTGCATGGAATCCGTAATCACACCAGCATACATAATAACCTGTCCCTCGGCATTGCGGGCAGCACGGCCTATGGTCTGAATTAGGGATGTATCAGAGCGCAAAAACCCCTCCTTATCCGCATCCAGAATAGCCACCAAAGATACCTCTGGCATATCCAAGCCCTCACGAAGCAGGTTTATACCTACCAGCACATCAAATTTGCCCAGTCGCAATTCCTTGATAATCTGGGCTCTTTCAATGGTGGCAATATCTGAATGAAGATACCGCACCTTCACACCCATTTCCTTGAGATAATCTGTAAGATTCTCTGCCATACGCTTGGTCAGGGTAGTTACCAAAACCCGCTGATTTTTAGCTGTTCTTTTATGAATTTCTCCCAGCAAATCATCCATCTGCCCCTCCAAAGGACGGATTTCGATTTCTGGATCCAAAAGTCCCGTAGGACGAATAATCTGCTGTACCACCTGTTGAGCCTGTCCTAGCTCGTATTTAGCCGGCGTAGCAGAAACATATACAATCTGATTAATCCGCTTTTCAAACTCCTCAAATTTTAAAGGACGGTTATCATAGGCCGAAGGAAGACGAAAGCCATTATTGACCAATGAATCCTTCCGGGACCTGTCCCCTGCATACATAGCCCGTACCTGAGGCAAGGTAACATGGGACTCATCCATTACCATGAGAAAATCCTCTGGGAAATAATCCAGCAGGGTATAGGGAGCATCTCCTGCTTTACGGCGGGTTAAATGCCGAGAATAATTCTCAATCCCTGAGCAGTAACCCATTTCCTGAATCATTTCCAAATCATAATTTACTCGCTGTTCAATACGCTGGGCCTCAATCAATTTATTTTCTGATTTAAATAATTTGACCTGTTCCTCCATTTCCTGTCGAATGGTGGACATGGCGTATTCCAAATCCTCCCGATTTGTAACATAATGGGAAGCTGGAAAAATCATGGAATGAAGCCGTTCCCCAATAACCTTGCCGGTAAGCACCTCAAATTCCAGAATCCTATCTACTTCATCCCCAAAAAGTTCTATCCGCACTGCTTTGTTGCTATAACCAGCTGGGAATACCTCGATAACATCGCCTCTCACCCTAAAGGTGCCACGCTCCAGTACCAAATCATTGCGCTCATATTGAATGGCCACCAGTCGACGTAGAATTACATCCCTATCAGTTTCCTGCCCCTTGTGCAGGGACAAAACCATTTCATGATAGCTTTCCGGAGAACCCAAACCATAGATGCAGGAAACACTGGCCACAATAATAACATCCCGCCGTTCAAAGAGAGAGCAGGTGGCAGAATGCCGCAGTTCATCTATTTCGTCATTGATGGAAGCATCCTTCTCTATATAGGTATCTGTAGAGGCAATATAGGCCTCTGGCTGATAATAATCATAATAGCTGACAAAATACCCTACATAATTATCTGGGAAAAAAGCTTTGAACTCGCTGGCCAGCTGGGCTGCCAAAGTCTTGTTGTGGGCAATCACCAAGGTAGGCCGCTGCACCTTCTCAATAAGCTTGGCTATAGTAAAGGTTTTGCCTGTACCAGTAGCTCCCAGCAGTACCTGAGCCTCCTGACCATTTTCAATACCGGCCGCCAATGCTTCTATAGCCTCCGGCTGATCCCCCATAGGCTCAAAGGGAGCTACCACATGAAAAGGCGCAGCCTTGTCTTCATTAAATTCTACATTATTCAGCTTAGGCAGCATAGACAAACCTCCTCAAAAAAAATCAGCTTGCGTGATTAGAACACACAAACCGATTATAGCACAATTAAAACACAAAATCCATATTCTTCCGCAGATGTCATTTCCACGTTATCTGCACAACCTATTTTCAAGTAATTTGAAAATCTAAACTGTCCCACTCCTATAGAGTTTTTTGTATCGAATACCTCATCATATATCCCAAAGACATTTCAATTTATTAATACTCGCTGATAATTCCGAATAACTACATTTTTCTGCTCCCAGCTTTATTATTTTCTGCAAAGAAATGGTTTTCTGTTCTTTTACCTCCATATTCAATTTCTCGGTAGGCAAAATATAAAAATCCCACTGTTTAATATCTAATGGGTTAAGTCCTTCATCCTTTTTCTCATAGTTATGGACACAAAATACATAAATCTTGTACCGACCCCAAAAAGTTAGACCTAAAATCTAATTTTTGGAGGTCGGTTTTTTTGGCAAAATATAGTTATGAAT
>CAKPYV010000060.1 GCA_934203205.1 uncultured Anaerovibrio sp.
ACTTTTTGTAGCCCAAACTATACTTTTTGTAGCCCAAACTATACTTTTTGTAGCCCAAACTATACTTTTTGTAGCCCTCGATGCCTTCAAACCCAGTAAATACAAGGGCTCGCAATCTCTAAAAGAATACAAAGAGTATACAAAGAGTATACAAAGACACACAAAGACAGTCAAAAAACTATACAATTTCTAGCATTTAGCAAAATATGCCTCTTCTTCTGCAACCATGTCAATCTGATGAACGCTTCTTTGAAGCAGTAATTTCCCGCCTCTGGAGGCGGAAGTACGTTCCCAAATCCACACCACCAGAAGAACATACAATCAAAAACTCGCTGAGAGGCTCTACAATAATTAAAAATCTATTTTAGTTATCATGATACCAAAATAGATATAATGGCACCTCTATGAGCGTCTCAGTGCAAATCAGGGCATATCTAGGTTAAGTGAATATCCCTACTTGTTTTCCATCCTAACACCCCTAAATACGAAAATCCGTATACTTTTCGCAAAATGCGAAGATATGTATACTTTTTTTCTCCTAAAATTCCACAATAGTCCCTCAAAATCCTTGAAAATCAACGCTTTTGGTATACAATCCCTCGCTTTAAAAGTTATCCACAGGGTGAGGTATACAAAACTTCGCTTTTAGTATACAATTTCTCGCCTTTAGACTAGCCGTGTTAATTTTTCTATTCAGCTTCTTCAGCAAAGCGTTAGATGACTAATGATTGACAAATACTATTTGCAAAAAACTCAAAATACGACACAAATAAGGAACATATGGACGGTGAAGTCTCTGAGAGGCCTCACAATGGACGAAAATCTTGTAGGGGTATATAGATACCAAATTAGATATAATAACACCTCTACGGGCGTCTCAGGGTAAATTAGGGCATATTGCGTTTTAGGGAATATCTCTGCAATTGACACTCCACATATCTAAAGGCAGGGGGGGCAGCGTTTTTTGATTATATGCGAGTCAAAATCAACAGGTCAAAAGACCATTCCAAAATCCCAGGATGCTGCTCCAAGTTCAATACAAATTTATGATTTTTAATAAAATCCATTGTGCCACAAGGGTTATGTGTATATAAAAGTATATTTTTAGTATATACTATATATATTCTAAAAATATAACATGTGTATACTAAAAGTAAAAAAATAAGTCCTGATGCGGTGCATCAGGGCTCAGAATGTAGAAATAACTTTTGCTGTTGCTTCTAAAGCTAATGATATCAATTTTTAGGATTTTCCACGGAGTAATTCTTGCATAGAATTTTCTCATCATTTATATTCCAAAATGACGTCTTGCAGCCTCTATTCTACTGTCAATTTCGTTTTCACACTCCTGTTCAGAAAGCGAGTTAACATCCCACATATGAACTTTAAAAATGTTCTTTTCTCCGTCATTCCAATTAAACTGTACCCCATGTCAAGGACATTTTTTACTTTTCGTAGTAGGGAACATTATTTTGTTCTTTTATAATTCCACTCAATGGATAATTACCTGTTGTTATATATTCATCTGGCGATAATTTGCAAAGCTGCCATTGATATCGCTCTTTATTGTAATAATCCATCCAGTTATCTATTTTAGCTTTGGCATCTAGATATTTTTTACAATCACTGAAATCAATTTCATCCTTCATGTGACCGAAAAAACTTTCCTGGGGAGCATTATCCCAGCAATTACCACGCCTGGACATCGATTGCCGGAGATGCTTGTCATTTAATATCTGAATAAAGCTTGTGCTGGTATAATGACAGCCCTGATCTGAATGTATCAAAGTCTCCGCCGTCAATTCTATCCCATGCTTTTTTATTAGCTTTTCAATAGTTTCTAAAACGAAGTCTACCTCCAACGAATCACTCAGCACATACGAGAGTATTTGTCTGGTGTATGCATCCAATATAGTAGATAAATACGTAAATTTGCCATTATAGCAAATATAGCTTATATCCGTCAATAACACCATGCACAGACCATAATCAGTAAATTTTCGTTCCAATAAATTATCTGCTACATTGCTTGTCTTTATTGCCTTTGCAAGCCTACGATATGGATTTGCTCTACGTATTGGACAAACTAGACCAAATTTATCCATTAGGCGTCGTATTTTCTTTATATTCATCACCACTGGATCTTGCCAATGCAACATACACATATATATTCCGCGTGCACCTTTTCTATACCCATGTTGATTATATGCTGACAATACTAGTTCAAAATCCTGTCTATCCCTCATTTCTCGTTCTGCTCTTTTCGCTGCGCCTTTTATCCATCTGTAATAACCAGATCTTGATACACCTGCTATTTCGCACAACATACTAACATTCAGACAATTTCCTTTTTCGTTTAGTGTCTGTTCTATAATTGCAAATTTCCAGTCTGCACTCATTACGATTTTTTCTTTCCTGCCCTGGCAATTTTTTTAGAAATTCCACTTCCTGTCGCAAATATTTAACTTCACTTATAATGTATTCCAGACTTTTATGAGATTCCACAGATATATCAGCTGGAATTTCTACATTTTCTTTTTTACGCCGTGACCGATTTTCTCCTTGCGTAAATCCTGTTCTCAATCCAGCTTCATACTTGATTCTTTGGGTTATACTGTCAATTTGCTTTTGCCCAAATATTTCCAGGTCATATCCTAAATCTGACAAGATTTTTCTGGGAGCATAACCTGCCTGATATGATGTCCAGAATGTCTCCTTAAATTCAGTAGTAAAAAACAGCTTGTGTTTAGTGACCTTGAATGTATAAGGATTAGCCGCCAGCAGTTTCATTTGCTTTACTGTATACTCTTTCATCGCATCTTCTCCAATCTTACCTCTATTGTATTCGATGCCATTGTAAAAAGATATACATGTCTATAAATTGGGATTTTATGCACTTAGTATGTGTACATTATTAAGGATTCAATACCTTTTATTTCTGTCCATTATATTGGACTTATCCCTCTTAACACTGTCTATAAATATTTCTTTATACCTTTTTAGGCTGTGTTGACATTTATGGATACTTTTTATTGATTAGCGTCCACAATATAGGATTCATTCAGTAAATTCCAGACCTAACTTCATATACAACTTACCTTAGCGACAATTCACTTTTTGAAAATCCCTTCTTCTTAATGTGTCTACGCTTTGGGGTACATTATAGTTATAGCATAGTAAGGTAACGACTAAATTCCGAAGGGGCAATGCCTAGAGCGGTCATAGCCTTCTCAGGGGACCATTTTAGATTGCGCATCAAATCCTTTATGGCTTCGATTTTGCCTTCGATTTTGCCTTCTAGTTTACCCTCCAGCTTACCTTCCAATCTGCCACGAGCTTCGCCGCGTTCTTCGCCAATTTTGATGAGCGTCTCCCGTTCTTCTTTTTCATTCCACTCAAATCCGAACATATCGATAACCTCCTTTTGGTTGTTTTTTAGATAGTCAAC
>CAKPYV010000061.1 GCA_934203205.1 uncultured Anaerovibrio sp.
TGATGTGGCTATTAAGTACAGTAAAGGCAGAATGATTCGACAACAGCCGGAGGGGCATGACACTTTTGCGTCGGGAGGCTCCTGCTTTTGCGTAGCAAAAGTGGCCCCGGTGGCACTCTCTATCATTACGGCCTCTGTGAAATGGCTCAGCGACAAGCTGTATTACTGCGTTAGGGTGCCCTCTCAGATAGGGCCATTAAGTCGGACAGAGCAAAAGTCGTTATGACCGCAGGCTGTATTTCGAGAACCCACTGACATAACGACTTTCATTTACAATATTTAAGGATATAGGTAATTCTGCAAATCAGAATTTACCCAATAAGGTTCTTTATATCATCTTCCACATTGCTAATGCCGGCTATACCAAAATTATCTACCAAAACTTTAGCCACATTAGGAGATAAAAATGCTGGCAGAGTTGGGCCCAGATGTATATTCTTAACTCCCAGATGCAGTAGAGCCAATAAAACAATAACTGCTTTCTGCTCATACCAAGCAATATTATATACTACAGGCAATTCATTAATATCAGCTAACCCAAAAGCTTCTTTCAGCTTCAAGGCAATCAAAGCCAAGGAATAGGAATCATTGCACTGTCCCGCATCCAATACCCGTGGAATACCGCCAATATCTCCTAGGTCAAGCTTGATATATTTATATTTGGCACAACCAGCAGTAAGAATAACGGTATCCTTAGGCAAAGCCTTGGCAAATTCAGTATAATAATCTCTAGATTTCATACGGCCATCACAGCCAGCCATAACCACAAACTTGCGAATAGCCCCAGATTTTACAGCCTCTACCACCTTATCAGCCAAGGCGAATACCTGCTCATGGGCAAAGCCCCCTACTATTTCGCCCTGCTCCAACTGAGTAGGCGCTGAACATTGCTTAGCCATTTGGATGACAGATGAAAAATCCTTATGACCATTAGCATCTGTCTTTATATGCTTACAATCAGGAAAACCTACAGCATTAGCTGTAAATACCCGGTCTTTGTAAGAATCCTTTGGTGGCACCAGACAGTTAGTCGTCATAACTATAGGCCCATTAAAAGCTTCAAACTCCTCTTTCTGCTTCCACCAAGCATTGCCGTAATTTCCCACAAAATGGTCATACTTCTTGAAAGCAGGATAATAATGAGCTGGCAGCATCTCTCCATGAGTATAAACATCTACCCCACTATCTTTGCTTTGCTCTAACAGCATTTCCAAATCCCGCAAATCATGGCCAGAAATCAAGATACCAGGTCTTTTGCCTGTGCCCAACTTTACCTTGGTAATTTCAGGGTGCCCATAGGATTCGGTATTGGCTTTATCTAAAAGAGACATAGCATCTACGCCCCATTTGCCTATTTCTAGCACCAGAGCAGTTAGATTTTCTCCATCCAGATTATCCTCTACCAGCTTGGCAAGAGCCCTTTGCACGAAAGCGTCTATTTCATCACTACTATATCCCAAGGCATTAGCATGCTTCAGATAGGCACATAGCCCTTTCAAGCCATATAATGCCAGTTCGCTTAGACTACGTATATCCTCGTTAGGTGTAGATAAAACACCTACGGTAGAAGCCTTGGACAAGTAATCCGCCCTACTCCCCTGCCAAAGAGCAGCCTCTGGTAAGTTTTTTACTTCAGACATGGCTTTCAAAAGTTCAGATTTGACTATAAGTGTTTTATCAATCTGTACTTTTATAGCCTCTTCATCAAAATTAGCATTGGTAATAGTAATAAATAAATTTTCTGTTATCAAATGACCAATTTCAGATGGGACAATTTTTCCTGCTGACTGCCATGCAGCAGCCACAGCCCCTAGTCCCTTGGTAACATAAACCAATAAATCCTGCACCGCGGCAACCTCTGGCTTTTTGCCACAAATCCCCATTACGGTACAACCTTTACAGCCCGCAGTTTCCTGACATTGAAAGCAAAACATTTTATTATCCATAAAAGCACATCCCTTCTTTACATAACCGATTTCATATATATTATGCCAAATAAGTCCGTTTTATGCTGTAACATTTGTTACAAATTTAAAATTTTTACCACCATCTGCAAAGGTTGAGAATATCAGATAAATCGTTATAAATATGATTCAAAAGCTTTTAAATCCACTATACTTATCCTATTCCCCTGTATGTCCAAAATACCATCCCGCTGCATTTGACCTAATTCTCTTGACAAGGATGGCCTTGCTACAGATAGTTGTTCTGCCAGTTGTTCTCTACTACAGGACAATTGACAGCAGCCATTTTTACTTGGCTGTTGAAAAATATACCTCGCTATCTTTTCCCTAAGAGAACCGCTGCCAAGAATTTTTAATCTATTATGCATTATATATGCCTTGCCTGCTATAATTCGTAGTAAATTCTGCTGTATCTGTATGGTCAGTGGCATAACATCCTGATTGGTATCTCTAAAAAAACTGCTGCTGATTTCTAATATTGAACTATCTTCCAAAGCCATTGTATACATATCATATGCTTTGTGTCCCAAAAACAGATATACCTCTCCGAAAATATCTCCAGGCCTTGTAATCTCCCCCAAAACTAATTGCCGCCCCAGATATGTATCTTTAGCAATTTTTATTTGCCCTTCTATGAGCATATACAATTTTCTTGGCACATCTCCCTCATGAAAAATAAATTCCCCTTCATGATATTTCTTATAATCTACCTTGCTAGATTTGAGAAATTCCTCTATTTTTTCCCTATCCAGCCCCTGTGCCAAAATAGAGTTCTGAAATAAATTTATGGTATTTTTATCCTTAATTATAGACATGATATCAACCTGATATTTTTTCTTAAATATAACTTTTGCCTACCAACTCGGCAAGGATATTCACAAAAAAATAACCGTCCCATGAGTCCTAATCTTGAGCGGTTATTTTCTACCATTAAAGTTTGATGGCTAACCGTCCATCGGTAGCACTTTCTTTATATTTATTATACTACAAACCTCAATAGTGTGCAATAAATTCTGATTTGCCGAATACAT
>CAKPYV010000062.1 GCA_934203205.1 uncultured Anaerovibrio sp.
GGTAAGCAACAGTTAAAATAAACTTATAAAAATTTATAAATAAATACTGTTCAAATTACAATTTTATGGTATGATAATATCGAGGTGATGAACTTGAATTACTATACCATAAACAAATTTTCCAAAATCATCGGTGTCACCCCGCAAACGCTTAGAAATTGGGACAGAAGCGGCAAGCTTCACCCACACCATACTTCTTCAAATGGCTACAGGTACTATTCGGAAGAACAGCTAAATTCCGTAACAGGTATTATCGAAAAGCCTAGAAAAGTCTTTGGCTATTGCAGAGTATCAAGCCCCAAACAGAAAGATGATTTGGAGCGACAGGTTGAAAATATCAAAACATATTTGTATGCCCAAGGACGGCCATTTGAAATCATCACAGATATAGGTTCTGGAATTGATTATAGGAAGAAAGGTTTGCAAGACCTTATCCGAAAAATTGAATCCAATCAGGCTGAAAAAGTGGTTATTCTATATAAGGACAGGCTTTTAAGTTTTGGCTTTGACCTTATCGAAACTATTGCCGCAATCCATAACTGTAAGATTGAGATAGTAGACACTACTCAAAAAATCGAACAGCAGGAACTGGTTGAGGATTTGGTACAGATAATTACAGTATTCAGCTGCAAGCTGCAAGGAAAATGGGCAAATAAAGCGAAGAAGATGATTCAAGAGTTAGTGGGAGGAAAGAATGATGATAAGGTCGATCAGGGTAAAGCTTCTACCCAATAACAAGCAGCGTACCAAGCTGTTTCAATTTGCCGGAGCTTCCCGATTTGCTTATAACTGGGCACTGGATAGGCAGATGGCGAATTATTATGCGGGCCGTAAGCTGCAGAGTGACTGCGAATTGCGAAGGGAATTTACAGAATTTCGCAATTCAGGTGAGGCGCCTTGGCTATTAGAAGTATCAAACAACGTCACCAAGCAGGCTATAAAGGATTTGTGCATAGCCTACAGAAATTTCTTTCGTAAGCAAAAGAAAGCAGGATATGTAAAATTTTCACCGAAGAAGATGGCACACTGTGCCAGTATTGGTAAAAAGCTGACTGTTTACGATATGAACGGCCATCCTAAATTCCGAAGCAAGAAGAATGGCGATTTCAGTTTCTATCAGGATAACATGAAAATTCAGTTCATGAACACTCATGTAAAGCTTGAAAGTATTGCTGACAGCAAACGCAGGAATCGTCAGAGAGCAAACTGGGTAAGGCTGGCCGAAAAAGGCAGAATCCCTATTGATGGAAAATACACCAATCCACGAATAACATTCGATGGTGAAAATTGGTGGCTTTCCATCGGGATTAGGATAGCTAGGAAGATAAAGCCAATGCGGGGATTGAAATTTTCCTGCAAACAGTCTAAACAGCTTTTTAGTGAGGGAATCGGCATTGATTTAGGCATCAAGGACTTGGCGATAACATCTGACTCTGATAAAATTAGAAATATCAACAAGACCAATGTAATAAAGAAACTCAAAAAGAAAAGGCGCAGATTGCAGCGCCAGGTATCTCGAAAATACCAGATGAATAAGAAAGGAGAAAGTTACTGTAAGACAAGCAATCTTGTAAAAAGCGAGAAAAGACTTTTACGAATCAATCACAGGCTGGCAAATATCAGGAGCAATCATGTACATCAGGCTACAGCGGCAATCATAAAGCGAAAACCAAGCTTTATCTGTCTTGAAGACCTGAATGTGCAGGGCATGATGAAGAATAAGCATCTGGCTGAGAAAGTTCAGGAGCAGAATTTTTACGAGTTTCGCAGACAAATCGAATACAAGGCACATTGGGCAAGGGTAAAGGTTGTCATTGCGGACAGATGGTATCCAAGTTCCAAGACCTGTATTGGATGCGGCTATGTGAAGAAAGACCTTAAACTTTCCGACAGGACATATATCTGCCCGCATTGTGGCAATGTGATAGACCGTGATTTTCAGGCAGCGTTGAATCTAAAACGCTATGGAGACGCTAAGCTATCAAAATCTGCAAGTTGACAGAGGAAAAGTCAATGCAGATGTGTACCGGTTCGTTAGTCGGGAGTTTAAGCCTCTGGAGCATTATATCAAACGTAAGTAGTCTGCTGCTTGCAGCGACAAAAACGGATGCGAAATACCTCTGATGAGGAA
>CAKPYV010000063.1 GCA_934203205.1 uncultured Anaerovibrio sp.
CAAATTTGGCTTGATGGAAAGAACTTGTCTATTTTGACAATCTTCCTCCCATACCATTCTGCCTTGTAGCTAAGCATCCTGATAAACTCAGACCATGAAACATCCGAAATCGCCTGTGCCAGCTTATGGTTCTTGACCATATTCTTGACCTGCAAATCTTCAAGGCATATCACATCATTGTTTCTTATAAGCTCTGTAGACAGCTTCTGCAAAAAATCCCTTCTCTGATTGGCAATCCTTGCATACAATCTTGCTACCTTGATTCTAACCTTGTTCCTGTTTGAGCTGCCCTTTGTTTTTCGGGACAGGCTCTTTTGCAAAAACTTTAACCGTTTTAAGGATTTAGCCAAATATTTAGGATTTGCATACTTCGTGCCATCAGAGGCTATGGCAAACTCCTTCAGTCCTAGGTCTATGCCAGCATTATGATTTACTGGCTCTAAGGCCACCATTAGGACATCAGTACAACAGATGGAAACATAATATTCGCCATTAGGCTCTTGCGAAACTGTCGCATTGAGAATCCTGCCTTCAAGCTGCCTTCGTTTGTCCTTTGTCTTGACCTTGCCCAGCTTGGGAAGCTGGATCTTCTTTCCCAAGAACTTAATATTTCCATTCGTGTAGCTTGTGCGATAGGACTTGTGCCTGTCGTGCTTGCTCTTAAACCTTGGAAAGCCAACTTCGGGACGAGCAAAAAAATTCTTGTACGCCACATCCAAATCCTTCAAGGACTTTTGCAAGGCATCCTTGTCAGGTTCTTTTAGCCATGTAAGTTCCTGTTTTAGGGTTGTAAGCTCCTTGGAGCATTGGTTGTATGACATACTGGATTTATCCTGCTTGTACAGCTCAATCCTCTTAGCAAGAAAATGATTATAGATGTATCTAGTGCAACCAAAGGTCTTTTGCAATAAAACCTGTTGAGTCTTATTCGGATATATTCTAAATTTAAATGCCTTTTCCATGTCAAATCACTTCTTTTCTGTCCTTGAATGCAACACCGACTCTATGTCTATAATTATAGCACATACAATCGGTAGATTCAATTTCAATCCGTGATTTTCATGGATTTGGCAATAACATATGTAAGAATCATAGGATTCTATTTTAGTCGTATTTGGGAGATTGTCGTTCACCGAAAGCCGCTACACTCTCGGCAGTTCTCTTATGAACTTCTTGCATTTTCACGCAAGCACAGACTATATCTTGTCCGTCAGCCTTGCCTGTTACGGTCTACCCACTTCCCGCCGCTTGGCGGTACTTCCCTCAGGAGGAATAGTCGTTGAGCTTTCTCCTATTCGGAGCTTAGTTGCTGATTGTCCATTCTTTAGCACTTAGGCTTTAACCTTATGCCATATAGCAGATTTTTTCCGCTTTCGCCACATTCACGTCTAGGCTTGTTTCATCCTTGCGTTGTAGTTCTGCTATCTTTAGGAGTTTCCAGCAGTTCGAGTAGTATTGGATAGATTTAGAGCATCTATCTCTACGCACATATTTCTATATGCGCTGACTGGCTTGGTCGCCTAACTCACGACTAAAGTCACGAGTATGCGGCTCCCATTTAATCAAAGTACAGCATATCAAAAATACTTATATACTTGAATGAATTGTCATCATCACGCACAGCAATGGAATGATTGATTAATTTTTTGGCCACATTTTTTAATTTGCTGTAATAGCCAAGATTGCCACCAAAAAGTTTTATCACGTCCGTTGTTGGAATAACTACCTCTGTAAATTTTTCTTGTCCTTGTCCACTAGCTAGCTGAGGCCGCAGTTCCAATAGTCCCAAATAGAACAATCGTCCCTCATTTATGTCAAATTTCTTGCACGCTTCGATTAAAGGCTTAGACTGATATACAGATGCACCCTTATACTTTGTTTGCAGCATTATTTCGTCCATACCAACATCCTCTTTAAATCCTAGTTTTCGTATAGTTTTCTGGCAATTTTGGAAAAAATATCACTCATATTGCCCCAATACTAGTAAAAGTATTATTTTTCTCCCTAAGATTTTACCATAAGTTCTATACTTTTTGTAGCCCAAACTATACTTTTTGTAGCCCAAACTATACTTTTTGTAGCCCAAACTATACTTTTTGTAGCCCAAACTATACTTTTTGTA
>CAKPYV010000064.1 GCA_934203205.1 uncultured Anaerovibrio sp.
AAATACAAACTACTTTATAAGGCAAAAATATGGCAGCGAGTGTGGATCACTCGCTGCCATATTTGTCTACAGTCTGAAGCTGGTTATTACAATAACCAGCTTTTCTTATGATATATCATTTGAGATATTTTGCGCAAATTAGATAGCTCTCTCAACCTTGCCAGAACGCAGGCAACGGGTGCAAACATTAACGCGCTTAACTTCGCCCTCAACATTGGCGCGAACGCGCTGGATGTTTGGCTTCCAAGAACGCTTAGTCTTCAGATGAGAATGGCTGACATTGTTACCGCTCAGCTCGCCCTTACCGCATACTTCACATACACTTGCCATGTAACACACCTCCTTGTAGTATCTATGAGTGTGTACGCTCTTCACACACAATATGAATATTATAACACACGCTCATTATCAATTGCAACAATCCAAATAAAAATTACCCAGTGGACTGATAACATCTATTTACACATTGCGTTAGTCATTATAGCAGAAAAAAATATTCTTGTAAAGTATTTTTACTTTACAGAGTCGGCTAATTTTAAAAGGTGCTCTAATTCTGCCTTGGTAAAGTTATATTTCGCTCCACAGAACTGACAGCAAACCTCTGCCTGACCGTCCTCTATCAAAGACAGCATATCATCTCTATTGAGATTTAGCAGTACATCCTCCAGGCGTTCCTTGGAGCACTGGCATTTGAAGCCCAACTCTGTTGTGGTAAGGAACTCCATCTGGAAGCCTGTCATAATTTCCTCTATAATTTCCTTGGGGCCTTTGCCCTCGGCAATCATGGTGGTTACGGGACGCAGATTTTTAAGATTTTCTTCCAATTTGGTAATAATCTCCTCGTCTGCATCTGGCATAGGCTGAATCATAAAGCCACCTGCCGCCTTGGCAGTGTAATCAGTATCCACCAAAACACCTAAACCAATGCTGGAAGGAGTCTGCTCAGAAACATAGAGATAGTTGGTTAAATCCTCAGCGATTTCACCGCTAACAATCTCACTGCTGCCTCGCATTGGCTCTCTCAGACCAGTAAATCTGGTAACAGTTACCAGTCCCTGACCTACACCGCCGCCTACATCCAGCTTGCCCTGAGCATTCAGAGGAAGCTCTACATGAGGGTTGGCCACATAGCCCCGGACATAACCCTCTGGTACAGCATCTGCTGTTATATTGGCCAAGGGGCCATTACCTCTAATGTTTATGGTAATAGCTTCCTTGTTTTTCAAATTAGCTGCCATAAGCAGGGCGCCCGTCATGGTTCTACCCAAGGCTGCTGCTGCTACTGGATAGCAATCATGGCGCTTGATGGCTTCATTAACCAGATCCGTAGTAACTGCCGCATAGACACGAACGCCCTTGGTTATAGCTTTTACTAATGTATCAGACATATTTTCACTTCCTAACTAAATTCTGATTTACCGAGATGCAATCTCTCTAGTATCGCAAATATAATTCCCTATGTCTAAATTTCTCGAAATACAGCCTGCGGTCATAACGACTTTTGCTCTGTCCAACTTAATGGGCCAGGCGAAAAAGTGTCATGCCCCTCCGGCTGTTGCCGAATCATCAAGGCTTATCGGTATTGCCAATCTTCGATAATTCTGCTACCTTCGTAAAAAATCGGTCATTTCAAACA